>DASUZL010000045.1:0-9846 GCA_036376895.1 Solirubrobacterales bacterium | reverse complement strand
GATCGTCGGGGCCGCGATCGCCGCAACCGACTCGGCCGCGATCTTTGCCGTACTACGCCGCTCGACCCTGAAGAAGCGGCTGGCGCGCACGCTCGAGGGCGAGTCCGGGATGAACGACCCGGTCGCCCTGCTGCTGGTGATCGGCTTCATCGAATGGATCCAGGGGCCTGGCTACGGCGCCGCCGACATGGCCGAGCTGCTGGCGCTGAAGATCGGGCTGGGGATCGCGATCGGGCTGGCGCTGGGTTGGGTCTCGGTGCGGATTCTCGACCGGGTGCGGCTGCCAACCGACGGGATCTACCCGGTGGCGACGATCGCCGTCGCCGGCCTCGCCTACGGCCTCGCCGAGGTCGCCCACGGCTCCGGCCTGCTGGCCGTCTACCTGACCGCGCTGGCGCTGGGCGGGGCGGCGATCCCGGCCAAGCGCACGGTTGTCTCCTTCCACGAGGGCCTCGGCTGGGTCTCGCAGATGGCGCTCTTCATCATGCTCGGGCTGCTGATCTTCCCCAGCACGCTCGGCGACGTCGCCCTGAAGGGGATCGCACTCTCGGTGGTGCTGATCTTCATCGCCCGCCCGATCGCGACCTCGATTGCGACCGCGTTCGCGCCGTTCAACGCCCGCGAGCGGCTGATGCTCGGCTGGGCCGGGCTGCGCGGAGCGACCCCGATCTGGCTGGCGACCTTCCCCGTGGTCGCCGGCATCCGCGGCGCCCCGGAAGAGTTCGCGATCGTCTTCTTTGTCGTCGTCAGCTCGACCCTGGTCCAGGGCGCCAGCTTCGAGCCGCTGGCCAAGCGGCTGGGGCTGACCACGGACGAACCCTCGCTGCCACGGCGGCTGCTCGAATCGGGCCGGATCCAGCGCATGGGCGGCGACGTGATCGCCTTCCGGCTGCCCGAGGGCGCAGCCGCCGCCGGGCACCCGGTGCGCGACCTGGAGCTGCCGCGCGAGGCCCTGGTCAACGTGATCGTGCGCGAAGGCCACGCGCTCCCGCCCCGCGGCTCGACCGAGCTGCAGGAGGGCGACGAGCTGCACGTGCTCGTCCGCAGCGAGCTGCGCGAGGAGGTCGAGAAGCTGACTCAGCTATGGGTGAAGGGGCCGATCGGCAAGCCGGCTCCGCCGCCGCTGCCACGCCGCGGCGCCTCCCAGGTCTTCACCGTGCGCCCGGCCAGGAACGAGGACCCGGTCGGGCAGCGCGAGGTCGACGGAGTCGCGGTGGCAGCGATCCTGCGTCGCCGCGACGAGAGCGGCGCCGTCCTCGCCGCCCTGACCGACGGCCGCTACGTGGTCACCGGCAGCGAGGTAATCGCGATCGGCGGCCGCAGGGCAGTCGCGGGTTGGTGCGAGAAGCGGGCCGAGCGGGAAGGGATCGATGCCGCCGAGCGCGCCTGGTGGCAGGAGGTAACCGGAGCGCTGATCGCGCGCGGCTGAGGCGTAAGCATCCCCACGCTCAGTCAGAACCGCGCACTGCAGTAAACGCTCGGGGCTTCTATCTGCCTGCGCGCGGACTAGCCCACAACTACCGCGCGCGGCTACTCACTGAACCAGTCATGACATGCGTCTATGTAGCGGGCGTAGGCTTCGCAAACCGCATCTGCTCTGGCTTCACGTTGCTCGATGGCCCTCGGATCAAGAACCGTGGGAATGGGCACGGTCGTGACGACCTCAGCCATGCTTAGCGCTGCCCGCGCGAAAGCGCTTGCAATGGGATGCGCGCCACCGATGCGGATTTGCAGACGGCGTTGTTCCGTGCTCATCGTCTGGAGCTGGGAGGTGAGCGCTTCCTGTGCGTCTACCGTGGCGAGACGTATACCTGCGTGCGGGGCATCAGGGTCACGCCTCAGGCCCTCATCGAGCGTCAGCAGTCGCGCGAGGTACTGCACCGTGTCCTGATAGCAGTCTCCAGCGACCTTGCTCGCCTCGTCCAAGACATCTCGGATGTGCTCACGATTCCTCAGCTCCCGATCATGCTCGAGCTGCTTCCTGGTATTGCGGATGGCTACAAATGCCGCGAGACTCGCCGCGAGTACGGCAGCTACTGCGACAAACAGAGATCCACCGCTTTCATTCCACCAGCCATCGCTGCTAACGAGTTCAATTTTGTGTACCTCTGCAATCAGCCTGGTCATCGTGCATCAGCCTTAGTGGAGCGGCGGACAGGGTTCAGCGTTCTGCATCTTCTGGGTCTCCGGGATGCACTTCGCCTTGCGATGCACTCGGACCGAAACGCCCTAGCTGGGAATTCAGACAGCGCCGGCTGCAGCGGCAATGTCGGCGTAGGCGGCGGCCGGGTCCGGTGCGCCGAAGATGGCGGAGCCGGCGACGAAGAGGGAGGCGCCGGCGCTGGCGAGGCTGCCGGCGGTGCTGGCGTCAACGCCGCCGTCGACCTCGATCCGGGCCTCGCCGACCAGCGGCCGCAGCCGCTCGACCTTGCCGGGCGAGGACGCGATGAAGGATTGGCCGCCCCATCCGGGGTTGACGCTCATGCAGAGCACGACGTCGGCGAGGCCGCGCAGCTCTGAGAGCGCCTCGACCGGCGTGCCGGGGTTGATCGCGATCCCGGCCAGGCAGCCGAGCTCGCGGATCGCGCCGAGGGTGCGGTTGGCGTGCGGGGTCGCCTCCTCGTGGAAGGTGATCGAGTCGGCGCCGGCCTTGGCGAACTCGGCGATCTGGCGCTCGGGGGCCTCGATCATCAAGTGGACGTCAACGGCGCCGCCGGCGTTGTGGACCTGGTCGGCGATTGCCGCCAAGACCAGCGGCCCGATCGTGATCGGGGGGACAAAATGGCCGTCCATCACGTCGAAGTGGATGACCCGCGCACCGGCCTCCATCACTTCCTCGATCTGGGCCCCGAGACGGGCGAAATCGGCGGAGAGGATCGACGGCGCGATCCGGGGGGAGGCGATCAACTCGCCCATGCGCTCGCTCATGGGCGCAAAGCTAGTCGAAGCGGCGGCGGGTCAGGCCGCTCGCAACATCGAAGCCCCGCAGGACTGGCATTCCATATCCGCGGTGTTGGTCATGCGGGCGATCGTCTGGTGCTCGCCGCAGTTGGGGCACTGCGAGACCAGTTCGAAGCGGCTGAGGCAGTTGACGCAGCGCAGGCGGCCTGGGAGCTGCGTCGGCCGCAGCCAGGGCTCTCCGCAGCTCGGGCACGGCGCTCTCCCCAGGGGGTTGTCGGCGCCGCTCTCTGGACCGAGGTCGCTCACTGGCCTAATCATCCCGCTTTAGTCGGCTAATGAAGAACCCGGTGGTGTTATCGCGGTCGGGACGCAACTGCAGGCAGCGCGGCTCGACGGGCGAAGCCAGCTCTGGGGCGCGGGTCCCGAGGTCGTCCAGTTGCAGCCGCGGCACCTCCCTCGCCTCGCCCGCGGCCAGCAGCGCCGCGACCCGATCCTCGTTCTCGCGGCGGGAGATCGTGCAGGTCGAGTAGACGAGGACGCCGCCCGGCGCCAATACCTTCGCCGCCTCGCGCAGCATCTGGTCCTGGACCTCGGCCAGGCGCTCGATCTGGCGCGGCGACTTGCGCCAGCGCGCGTCCGGCCGCGAGGCGAGGGCGCCGAGGTCGGTGCAGGGGGCGTCGAGCAGGATGCGGTCGAAGCCCGGGGCCATGCCCTCCGCCGCGGCGCTGGCCTCGATCACGGTGACGTTGCGCAGGTCGAGGCGCTGCGCCTGGGCCGAGACTTCGGCGGCCCGCTCGGGGTCGAGCTCGACCGAGATCACCTCGCCGCGGCCGCCCATCCGGCTTGCGATCTGGCCGGTCTTGATCCCGGGGCCGGCGCAGAGATCGAGGACCTGCTCGCCCTCTTGGGGGTCGAGGACCTCGACCACCGCGGCCGAGCCGCGGCTCTGCGGGGTCAGCTCGCCAGCCGCGACGGCCGCGGGCACCGCACCGCCGGTACGGCCTTCGATGACGATCTGCTCGGGCGCGTCGAGCGGCCAGGCGGAATCGGCTGCCCGGACCGACACCCCAGCCCCGGCCAGCTTCGCTAGCGCTGCCTCGCGGTCGCCGTCGGCGCGCATCGCCACCTCGGCCGGCTCGTTGCAAGACGCGAGCAGCGAGCGCGCGACCTCGGCGCCGAGCTCCTCCCACCACATCCGGGCCAGCCAGAGCGGCGCCGAGTGGGCGACGGCAGCGGCCTCAGGGGTCGAGTCGTCGCCGAGCAGGTCCGCGGTCAGCCGCTCGCGCTCCCGCGTCGCCCGGCGCAGCACCGCGTTGACGAGGCCGGAGGCGTGGCCGGCGCCGGCTGCCCGAACCAGCTCCACCGACTGGTCGACCGCGGCGTGGTCGGGAGTGCCATCGGCAAAGAGCAACTCGTAGAGGCCCAGCCGCAGCCCCGCCAGCACCGGGGGGTCGAGCAGGCGGATCGAGCGTCCTGCGAGGCGTTCGATCGCGGCATCGGTGGTGCCGCGCCGCTGCACTGCGCCATAGGCGAGGCGCTGGGCCTGCGCCCGCTCGCGGCCGTCGAGCTCGATCCGGTCGGCGCCGGCGCGGAAGGCGCGCTCGGTGTATGCGTCCTGCTCGAAGGTCTGCCGCACCGTCTCGAAGGCGAGGGTGCGCGCCGGGGCGATGCTCGTTGCTGCGCGGCCGGCGCTCATGCGAGATGAGGCGGCGAGTGGCCGCGCAGGTAGGCGTCGACCGGCATCGGCTTGCCGCCGGGCGGCTGCACGATCTGCAGCCGCAGCGCGCCCTCGCCGCAGCCGACCAGCAGGTCGCCATCCTCCACGCTGACCTCCCCCACCGCCGGTCCACCGTCGACCGCGACAGACCTGCGCACGCCGAGCCGCTCGCCGCCCTCGGTCTCCAGGTAGACGCCGACGTGCGGGGTGAGAGCACGGACGGCAGCGGCCAGCTCCGCGGCGGGGCGCGCCGGGTCGAGCCGGCGCTCGGCCGGGTCGATCTTCTCCGCGTAGGTGAGGCCGTCCTCCTCCTGCTCGGTGAACTCGAGTCGCCCCTCGGCGAGCAGGGCGAGGGCCTGGACCAGGAGCTCGCCGCCGAGCGAGGCCAGCCGCGCCGAGAGCGCCTCGAAGTCCTCCTCGGGCCCGATCCCGGTCTCCTGGCGCAGGGCGACGGGGCCCGAGTCGAGGCCCTCGGTCAGGCGCATGATGCAGACGCCGGTGCGCTCGTCCCCAGCCATGATCGCCCGCTCGATCGGCGCCGCGCCGCGCCAGCGCGGCAGCAGCGAGGGGTGCAGGTTGAGGATCGGCCACTCGGAGAGCAGCGGCTCGCGGATCAACTGGCCGAAGGCGCAGACGACCAACGCCTCGGGCCGGGCGGCCCGGATCCGCTCCAGGGCCGGCTCGGCGTTGACATTCTCGGCCTGAGCAAGCTCCAGCCCCAGCTCGGTCGCGGCTTCGGCGGCGGGCGGCGGCAGCTCGCGGCGGCCGCGACCGCGGCGGCGGTCAGGCGGGGTGACGACGAGCGCTGGGCGGTGAGGAGAGTCGGCGAGGCGCCGCAGGACGGTGGCGGCGAACTCTGAGGTGCCGAGGAAGGCGGTCCTCACGCGTCGGTGCGTGGCTCGCGCAGCTCGCCCTCGTCGTCGTCTTCGTGCTCGGGCGGCGGGCTGTAGCTGCCGCCTTCGCGCAGGGCGCGCAGGGCGGCCTTGCGCTGTTCGCGGGTGGTGCGGTCGAGGATCAGGACGCCGTCGAGGTGATCGATCTCGTGCTGGAGCACCCGCGCCTCCAGGCCCGAGGCCTCGATCGCGATCGACTCGCCCTCGGCGTCGCGGCCGCTGACCCGCACGTGCAGCGGGCGCTCGACGTCCATCGTCACCCGCGGCAGGCTGAGGCAGCCCTCCTCGGCGATCGTCGCGTCCTCGGACATCCACTCGACCTCAGGGTTGACGAGCGCGGTCGGTTCGCCGTCGGCACCGGCCTGGAAGACCAGCAGCCGCCGCAGCACGCCGAGCTGGGTCGCGGCGAGGCCGACGCCCATGCCGTCGCGCATGATCCGGATCATCCGCTCGACCTCGGCCCGCAGCTCGGGGCCGAACTCGGCGACCGGCGAGGCCTTGCTCTTCAGCACCGGGTCGCCGAACTTGACCACGTGGGCAAGCGCCGCTTCGCGGCGCTCCAGCAGCTCGCTTTCGAGTTCCTTGCGCTCGCGCTCCTCGGCGTCTATCGCCTGCTCGTCGCTCACGAATCGATTGTATGGGCACGACCCTCGGTTTGAGGTCGTACTTTCACCCGGATAGCGGGACGAAGTACGACATCAACGGGATGGGGCTACTGCGGGTCGACGTCGACGCCGATCGCGATCCCGCGCAGGGAGCGGTCGGCGGCGCGGCGCTCGACCGCCTCGCGGACCGCGGCGACGCCGCCCTCGCGGTCGACCGACTTGATCAGGATCCGGCGCCGGTGGCGGTTGCGGACGCGGAACATCGGCGCCGGGCCGAGCAGCTCGGAGTCCTCCGGAAGCGTCCGCCGCAGTTCCGCAGCGAGCTCCGCGGCGGTGCCGTCCATCCTCGCCTCCGCCTCGCTGGCGAAGTTGACCCGGACCAGGTGCGAGAAGGGCGGGTAGCGCAGCGCCTCGCGGCGGGCCAGCTCGCCGGAGAGAAAGCCGGCGGAATCGTGGTTGGCGGCGTGGGAGATGCTGGCCGCGCCCGGAGCCAGCGTCTGCACGATCACCTCTCCCCCGGCCTCGCCGCGGCCGCTGCGGCCGGCCAACTGGGCGACCATCGCGAAGGTCCGCTCCTCGGCGCGGAAGTCGGGGAAGCGCAGGGTCGCGTCGGCGTCGAGGATCGCACTCAGCGTCACCTCCGGGAAGTCGTGGCCCTTGGCGACCATCTGGGTGCCGACGAGGACGGCGCTGGGCGCCTCGCCGAAACGGGCGAGGATGCTGGCGTGGGCGCCGCGGGCGGAGGCGGTGTCGGAGTCGAGGCGGAAGACCGGCATCGGCGCCAGCCGCTCCGCCAGCAGTTCCTCGATCCGTTCGGTCCCGGCGCCGGCCTGGGAGAGCGTGGTCGAGGTGCAATCGCCGCAGGCGCGCGGCATCGGCTCGGCGTGGGCGCAGTGGTGGCAGACGAGGCGGCCGCTGTGGCGGTGGACGATCAGCGAGACGTCGCAGTTGGGGCAGCTCCAGTGGTGCCCGCAGGAACGGCAGGTGAGCCAGGGCGCGAAGCCGCGGCGGTTGATCATCACGATCGCCTTGGCGCCGGCGCGGCGGACCCCCTCCAGGGCCTCCCAGGTCTCCGCGTGCAGCGGCCCCGAGCGGGGGTCGCCGTCGCGCATGTCGACCAGGTGGACCGGCGGCATGCGGCGGCCGTCGACCCGCCGCGGCAGCTCGATCCGCGGCAGCTCCAGCCAGGTCTCCGGGCGCGGCGTCGCGGTGCCGGCGACGAGCACGGCGCCGCGCTCCGACGCGCGGCGGCGGGCGACGGCGCGGGCGTCGTAGGTCGGGTCGCCCTCCTGCTTGTAGGAGGGGTCGTGCTCCTCGTCGATCACGATCAGGCCGAGGTCCCGCACCGGGGCGAAGACGGCCGAGCGGGGGCCGACGCAGACGCTCGCCTCGCCGCTGCGCAGGCGCCGCCACTCGTCGTAGCGCTCACCTGCGGAGAGGGCCGAGTGCAGCACGGCGAAGCGGTCGCCGAGACGGGCGCGGAAGCGGGCGACCGCCTGTGGGGCCAGCCCGATCTCGGGGACGAGGACGATCGCGCCGCGGCCGCGCTCCAGCGCCGCCTCGACCGCGGCCAGATAGACCTCGGTCTTGCCGGAGCCGGTGACGCCGTGCAGGAGCTGGGAGCGGGACGCGCCGGCCTCGCCGTCGAGCGCGGCGACGATTGAGGCCACCGCCGCCTCCTGCTCGGGCAGCAGTTGCGGCGCCTCCGCCGCCCCCTTCAGCGAGGACTCGCCGGGGGCGCGGCGCAAGTGGGAGTCGCGGGTCGCGATCAGCTCGCGCTCCTCCAACCGCCGCAGGGTCGCGCGATCCGAGCCGACCGCCGCCGCCAGCTCGCCGCTGGAGAGGTCGCCGGCGCGCAGCGCCTCCAGCACCGCCCGCTGCTTGACCCCGAGCCGCTCTCCGCCGCTCAACGCCGCCTCGCCTGCGGGCAGGATCTCCGCCCGCAGCTCGGTCTTGGAGCGGACCGTGCGGCCGCCGGTCCCGGTCCCCGGCGGCAGCACCAGCTGCAACCCGCGCGAGGGCGTCGAGCAGTACTCGCGGGCGACCCAGAGGCCGAGCTCGACCAGCTCCGCCGTCGCCCCCGCCTCCAGCGCCTCCAGCGGCTCGGCGAGGCGCTCCGGCGGCAGCTCCGAGGCCTCGGCCAGCTCGACGACGACCCCGAGGATCCGCCGCGGCCCGAACGGGACCCGGACCACGCTGCCGACCTCCAGCCCCTCCATCGCCTCCGGCCGGCGGTAGTCGAACGGGCCCCGCAGAGCGCGGGCGGTCGTCAGCGGCTCGACCCTGAGGATGGACACCCCGCGAGGGTATGGGCGCAGGGGGACGAGTCGCTCGGTGCCCTTGGCGGCCACCGATGGAGGGCATATGCTGGCCCGCGATGAGCCTCAATCTCAGCCCCGGGGAGCAGGTGATCTTCGAGGGTCACCCGTCCTGGCGGGCGATCCTCGGCTTCTACCTGAAAGGGATCGCAATCGCGGCCGTCATCGGGGTGATCGCGAAGCTGTTCGACGCCGGCAGCGGGACCGTCTTCCTGATCGTCCTCGTGATCGTCGCCCTGACCGTGCTGATCGGCTTCGTCAAGCGCGTGGCGACGACCTACACGATCACCAACCGCCGCCTCAACATCAAGCGCGGAATCATCTCCCGCGAGATCCAGGAGACGCGGCTGGAGCGGGTCCAGAACGTCAACTACCGCCAGTCGGTCTACCAGCGCCTGATGCAGATCGGCGACGTCGACTTCGACACCGCCGCCACCGACGACTACAACTTCGTCTTCGCCGGCGTCGCCGACCCCGCCGACGTCGTCCACCGGGTCGACCAAGCCACCGGCACGCACGCAGCGGGCACCCACGGCCTCGGCGAGGCCCAGCCGCCCTCTAGCTAGACGGCTCTCTGCTTCGGCTAAGCGGCGGTCGCTGCCTGGCCTGCGGCGGCCTCGCGCAGGGCATCGGCGCGGTCCGTCTTCTCCCAGGTGAAGTCGTCGTCCTCGCGGCCGAAGTGGCCGTAGGCGGCGGTCTTCTGGAAGATCGGCCGGTGCAGGTCTAGGTAGCGGCGGAAGGCGCCGGGGCGCATGTCGAACTCGGCCTCGACCAGGCGCGAGATCTGCGCGTCGGGCAGCTTGCCGGTGCCGAACGTTTCCACCATCAGCGAGACCGGCTGGGCGACCCCGATCGCGTAGGCGACCTGGACCTCGCAGCGCTCGGCGAGGCCGGCGGCGACCACGTTCTTGGCCACGTAGCGGGCCGCGTAGGCGGCGGAGCGGTCGACCTTGGACGGGTCCTTGCCGGAGAAGGCACCGCCGCCGTGGCGGGCCATGCCGCCGTAGGTGTCGACGATGATCTTGCGGCCGGTGAGACCGGCGTCGCCGACCGGACCGCCGATCACGAACTTGCCGGTCGGGTTGACGAGGAAGCTCTCGTGCAGCGCCTCGGCGTCGTAGAGCCCCGCCGCCTCGGCGCCCAGCACCGGCAGCACCACGCTCTCCCAGAGATCAGGCTTGATCTTCGACTCCGACTCGACCCCCTCCGCGTGCTGGGTCGAGATCAGCAGCTTCTCCACCTTGACCGGGCGGCCGTCGGCGTAGCGAACGGTGACCTGGGTCTTGCCGTCGGGGCCGAGGTAGTCGAGCGAGCGGTCCTTGCGCACGGCGGCGAGCCGCTCGGCGAGCCGGTGCGCGAGGTGGATCGGCATCGGCATCAGCGCCTCGGTCTCCTCGGTCGCGTAGCCGAAC
>DASUZL010000044.1:0-51940 GCA_036376895.1 Solirubrobacterales bacterium | reverse complement strand
CGAGGGACTGCAGCGTGCGATGGCTGGCTCTTAAACCAATCAGCAGAAGGAGATTTCGTGAGCACCCCTGTGAAAGTCACCGTGACCGGCGCCGCCGGGCAGATCGGCTACGCACTGCTCTTCCGCATCGCCAGCGGACAGATGCTCGGCCCCGAGACCCCCGTCGAGCTGAGCCTGCTGGAGATCCCAGACGCCGTCAAGGCGGCGGAGGGCACCGCGATGGAGCTCGACGACTGCGCCTTTCCCCTGCTGCGCAGGATCGACATCTTCGACGACCCGAAGCAGGCCTTCGAGAGCTGCAACGTCGGCCTGCTGGTGGGTGCACGCCCGCGCGGTCCAGGTATGGAGCGCTCCGATCTGCTCGAGGCCAACGGCGGCATCTTCAAGCCGCAGGGCGAAGCGATCAACGCCGGCGCCGCTGACGACATCAAGGTCCTTGTTGTCGGCAACCCCGCCAACACCAACTGCCTGATCGCGATGTCGAACGCGCCCGACGTCCCGCGTGAGCGCTTCACGGCGATGATGCGCCTCGACCACAACCGGGCGATCTCCCAGCTCGCGAACAAGCTCAGCAAGCCGGTCTCTGCGGTCACCAACATGACCGCCTGGGGCAACCACTCGCCGACTCAGTACCCCGATCTGGTCAACGCCAAGGTCGACGGCGGCTCCGCCTGGGACGCGGTCGACGACGAAGCCTGGATCGCCGATGCGTTCATCCCCCGGGTCGGCAAGCGCGGCGCCGAGATCATCGACGCCCGCGGCTCCTCCAGCGCCGCCTCCGCCGCCAACGCGGCGATCGACCACGTCCACGACTGGGTGCTCGGCACCCCGGACGGCGACTGGGTTTCGATGGCGGTGCCGTCGAACGGTTCCTACGGAATCGACGAGGGCATCATCTGCGGCCACCCCTGCACCTGCTCGGGTGGCGAGTGGTCGATCGTCGAGGGCCTAGAGGTCCCCGAGCTCTCCCGCCAGCGCATCGACGCCAGCGTCAAAGAGCTGCAAGACGAGCGCGACGCCGTAGACCAGCTCGGCCTGATCTAGGGCACGAAAAAGGGCGGCCCTGAGGCCGCCCTTTTTCAATCCCAAAAGTGGCTCTGCGTCAGCCGGCCGGGTAGTACTGGCGGCCGTCCTTTTTGACCCGGCCCTCTTTCTCGA
Source organism: Solirubrobacterales bacterium (assembly GCA_036376895.1). GTDB lineage: Bacteria > Actinomycetota > Thermoleophilia > Solirubrobacterales > 70-9 > VAYN01. The sequence goes on along the minus strand of DASUZL010000044.1, from coordinate 50,782 downwards.
GGTCGCCGAGGACGCGGTACAGGTAATTCGGCTTGATCTTCATCGTCTTGGCGACGTCCGAGGCGCTGATCCCGGGCTGGCTCGTGATCAGGTTGACGGCCTGGTCGGCGCGGGTACCGCCACGGCGACGACGGCGTTTCGGGGCGCCACCCGAAGAGGCTTTTTTCGAGCCTTTGGGGCGGCCGGGGCGGCCGGGAGCGCGAGCGGTGACTTTGCCACCGAGCTCCGCGAGCGCGCGCTCGAGGCGCTTGCGCTCCTCGTCGAGCTCGGCGAGGCGCTTCTCAACCAGTTGTTTCGCCTCGTTTAGTACGTCCTTCTGAGGGGGCATCAGGTTCCTTTCCATCCATCCAGTTTTGGTGCCGGCTAGGAGTGTGGCAGAGTCACTGTGACGGTGAGTACCCATTTACCCACATTCAAGTCGACCACTGGACATTTGGCCAAGTGGCCAATAGTGAAACTGACAGAAACGCCGCCGAGTAGGGACTAGTGGGCGCGTTCTGCTTGGCGCTCGGGTGAGATCCGGACGACGTTGCGGGCCAGGCCCAGCTTCTCCATCGCCGCGATGATCATGCCCGAGGGATCGGGCTCCCACCGTTTGAGGCCGTGTACCGCCGAGCGCGGGAAGGCGTGGTGGTTGTGGTGCCAGGACTCTCCAAGCGAGGGGATGGCGAGCCAAAAGACGTTGGTGGAGCGGTCGTCGGTGTCGAAACGGCGGCTGCCGAGGAAGTGACACACGGAGTTGACGCTCCAGGTGATGTGGTGGACGAAGAAGATCCGCACCAGGCCGCCCCACAGCAGTCCGGTCAGGGCGCCGACCCAGGTGCCGGTGACGATGAAGCCGGCGAGGGCGGGAATCGCCAGGGTGGCGAACACGAGCGGGACGAACTGGCGGCTGATCGTGCGCATCCCCTCGTCCTCGTAGAGATCTGCTGCGTACCGTTTCCAGTCCGCACGTCCCTGGGTCGACATCAGCCAGCCGGTGTGTGCGTGCCAGAGACCGGAGAAGACGCCGCGGACGCCGCCGTCGTGGCCGACGTGTGGACTGTGCGGGTCACCCTCTTCGTCGGTGTGGGCGTGGTGCTTGCGGTGGTCGGCGACCCAGGAGATGACCGGGCCCTGCACCGCCATCGAGCCGAGAATCGCGAACGTGTACTCGAGCGGCTTCGAGGTCTGGAAGGAACGGTGGGTTAGCAGCCGGTGGAAGCCGACGGTGATCCCGATCGCGGTGAACAGGTACATCACCGCGGCGATGATCAGGTCGGCCGGAGTGACGATGCTGTTCCAGAGCAGCACGATCGCGGCCAGCGTGGCGGCAAAGGGAACGACGACCGCCCCCAGGTTGGCGCCTTTCTCAAGTTTCGTCATTTCGCCCATGCGGCAAAGATACGAGCACTCCTGAGATATGTATTAGCTCCAGTGCCACGTCTATCTGGCTAAACTTGTCAGTTAGATGACAAAAACGTTGGATTCCGAGCCCTGGCGCGGCCTGCCCAGCGACGTCGCCGACCTGATCGAGCCGGAGATGCCGGGGGTGACCGAGGAGATCCTGGCGACGATCGCCCGTGAGGTCCCCGAGTACGCGCGGCCGCTGGAGGGGCGCTTCGGCCGCGGCATCCGCACCGGCGTCGACCAGGCGCTGCTCCAGTTCGTCGCCTTGATCCGCGATCCCGAGGCCGGCCGCGAGCCGGGCCGCGACGTCTACGTCCAGCTCGGCCGCGGCGAGCAGCGCCAGGGCCGCGCCCTCGATTCCCTGCTCGCCGCCTACCGAGTCGGCGCCCGGGTCGCCTGGCGACGGATCGCCGCCGCCGGCCGCCGCGCCGGTCTCGCTGCCGAGCCGCTGAGCCTGCTGGCCGAGTCGATGTTCGCCTACATCGACGAGCTCTCCGCCGATTCGGCCGAGGGCTACGCGCAGGCGCAGGCCGAAGTCGAGGACCTTCGCCGCCGGCGCCGGCGCGAGCTGGCGACCTTGCTGCTGCGCGAGCCCGCCGCCGAGCCCGCCGACCTCGCGGCCGCCGCGCGCGCCGCCGACTGGACCGTCCCCCGCCGACTCGCGATCGCCGCTTGCGCCGAGCGCGACCTGGGGGCGGTGGCGCGACGGCTGCCCCCGGAGACCTTGGCGACGACGATCGAGCGGACCGGTTGCCTGCTGATTGCCGACCCGGAGGGGCCGGGACGGGCGGAAGCGCTGGAGCGCGCCGCCTCGCGGGCGACCCTGGCGCTGGGCCCGGCGGTCGCCCCGGCCGCAGCCGCCGAGTCCTGGGGTTTGGCGTTGGCGCTGCAGCGGGCGCTGGCCGCCGGTGCGGTGCAGGGCACCGGCCTACTGCGGGCCGAGGAGAACCTGGCCGAGCTGCTGTTGTTCGAGGGCGCGCCCCTGGCCGACCGCATCGCCGCCCGCCGCCTGGCGCCGCTGGCGGAGCTGACCGAGAAGGCGCGGGCGCGGATGCTGGAGACGGCCCTGGCCCACGTCCGCCACGACGGCAACGCGGTGGCGATGGCGGCGGAGATGCACGTCCACCCCCAGACCGCCCGCTACCGCAGCGCCCGCCTGCGGGAGCTGCTCGGCGAGCAGCTCGACGACCCAGACGCCAGGTTCGAGATCGAGCTCGCCTTGCGCAGCCGCAGGAACTAGTCGCGCTTCTTGCGCTGGCGCGGCAGGGTGCGGAAGAAGACGTCCCAGAGCGGCGAGGAGACGCCGTAGCCGTAGCGGTGGTCCTGGAAGTGGTGGCGCATGTGGTGCTCGCGCAGGCGCTTGCCGAAGGCCGACTTCGGCACGAAGTGGTGCACGTAGTAGTGCGTGTAGTCGTAGACCAGATAGCCGCCGATGAAGCCGGCGAAGACCGGGAAGGCGGCGTCGCCGAGGAGCAGCCAGAAGGCGGCGAAGAAGAGCGCGGAGAGCGGGATCGAGACCGACGGCGGCATCACCAGTCGCATCTTGTCGTTGGGATGGTCGTGGTGGATCCCGTGGATGATGAAGTGCATGCGGCGGCCGAAGTTGTTGTCGGGCTCCCAGTGGAACACCAGCCGGTGCAGCCAGTACTCGGTCAGGGTCCAGACCCCGACCCCGGCCAGCGTCAGCAGGACAAGCTGCCAGGCGCCGTAGCCGCCGCGGTCGATCCCCAGCCACTCCATCGCGACCACGACCGGGACGAAGATCACGGCCGGGACGGCGGGGTGGACGCGGGAGAAGAAGTTGAGGAATTCGCTCTTGAAGAGCGGGGGAGAAGCCGAGAGCTTCTCGCTGCGGTCGTGAGCCTCCATCTAGCCGAATGTTAGCGGCGGCGGAACGCGCCTCCCGCAAGACGCGGGGAAGACGTATGCGTTCCGTGACAGAGGCGTTTCAAAGTCATGGCGATTTGCGGAAACGCCCCGCACGCACTCTTCGCTTTGGTGCCACTATGGCCGCCCCGATGCCGCGCAAGCCAAAGCCCCCCACCTGCGAGGACTGCTACTTCCACAAGAACCTCCTCTGCGCCCTCGAGTTGAAAGAGCCCTGCGCGACCTTCAGGCCCAACCGCCCCGAGGGCCTGGTCCCCCCGCGCCAACCGGTCCTCCTCATGCGAGCCCCCCGCTGGGCCTCGCGCGCCGCCTGATCCCTGGGCGCGGCTATGTTTTGTCCCCATGCCCCAACGGGACCTGTTTGCAGACTTCGCGCGGATGCGCCGGGAGATGGACCAGATGCTGGGGGACTCTTGGAGTCGGACTCGGTATGTGAGCCGGCGGTCTTCGGGGTTTTCTCCCAACGTTGACGTCTACTACTGCGGCGACCCGCAGCGGGCGGTGGTCAAGGTCGACCTCGCCGGGGTCGCGCTGAGCGAGGTTGGGATCGAGGTCTCCGGGCGCCACCTGGCGATCGTCGGGGAACGGCCGGTGCAGGAGACCGAGGGCCGGGTCTACCAGCAGATCGAGATCCCCTCTGGTCCTTTCCGCCGGGTTGTGGAGCTGCAGGTCGAGGTCGACACCGAGCGCGCCAGCGCTACTTATGAAGACGGCATCCTGCGGATCGAGCTGCCGCTGCGCGATCCCGAGGAGACCACCCGCCGGGTCCCGATAGGCCGGGGCTGATGGAGGGCGGGAGGCCGCGCCTGCTCGAGGGTGCGCCGGTGCTCGAGGTCGTCGACTCGCTGGAGGACGGCGACGACGCGCTCCGCGCCGACCAGCCTCTGCCGGAGGCGCTGCCGGTGCTGCCGCTGCGCGACACCGTCACCTTCCCGGAAACGCTGACCCCGCTGGCGGTCGGCCAGCCGCGCTCGGTGCAACTGGTCAACGACGTGCTCGGCACCAACCGGATGCTGGTGATGGTCGCCTCGCGCGACCCCGAGCTGGAGGAGCCTGGGCCCGAGGACCTCTACGAGGTCGGCGTCGTCGGCGCTGTCTCCCGCATGATCAAGATCCCCGACGACTCGCTGCGCATCCTCGTCCAGGGCATGCAGCGGGTCCGCCTCGGCCCCTACGTCGCCGACAAGCCGTACCTCGTGGCGCGGATCGAGGAGCTGACCGACGTGGTCGAGCCGAGCGCCGAGCTCGAGGCCCTGACCCGCAACGTGCAGCAGACCTTCTCGGAGATCGTCGAGCAGATCCCCTACCTGCCGGAGGAGCTGCAGCTCGCGGTGACCAACATCGACGATCCTGCCGCGCTCGGCCACCTGATCGCCAGCTCGCTGCGGATCCCGATCGCCGACAAGCAGGCGCTGCTGGAAGAGGTCGACGTCGCCAAACGGATGCGCCGCCTCTCCGAGATCCTCGCCCGCGAGCTCGACGTGGTCCAGCTCGGCACCCAGATCCAGACCCAGGTGCAGTCGGAGATCGACAAAGGCCAGCGCGAGTTCTTCCTGCGCCAACAGCTCAAAGCGATCCAGGAAGAGTTGGGGGAGCGGGACGAGCAGCAGGCCGAAGTGAACGAACTGCGGGAGCGGATCGAGGCCGCCAAGCTGCCCGAGGAAGCGCTGACCGCGGCCGAGCGCGAGCTCTCCCGCCTGGAGAAACTGCCGCCCGCCGCGGCCGAGCACGGGGTGATTCGCACCTACCTGGAGTGGCTGGTCGAGCTGCCCTGGTCGAGCGAGACCGAGGACAACCTCGACATCGCCCACGCCCGCAAGGTGCTCGACGCCGACCACTACGACCTGGAGAAGGTCAAGGACCGGATCCTCGAGTACCTGGCGGTGCGCAAGCTGAACCCGGGCTCGCCCGGGCCGATCCTCTGCTTCGTCGGCCCCCCGGGGGTCGGCAAGACCAGCCTCGGGCGCTCGATCGCCCGCGCCCTCGGCCGCGAGTTCGAGCGGATCTCGGTCGGCGGCGTCCGCGACGAGGCGGAGATCCGCGGCCACCGCCGCACCTATATAGGGGCGATGCCGGGCACGATCGTCCGCGCCCTGCGCGACGCCGGCACCCGCAACCCGGTGTTCATGATCGACGAGATCGACAAGATGGGCGCCGACTTCCGCGGCGACCCCGCCTCGGCGATGCTGGAGGTGCTCGACCCGGCCCAGAACGACTCCTTCCGCGACCACTACCTCGACCTGCCCTTCGACCTCTCCGACGTCTTCTTCATCTCCACCGCCAACGTGCTCGACACGATCCCGGGGCCGCTGCGGGACCGGATGGAGACGATCGAGCTGGCCGGCTACACGCTGGAGGAGAAGCGCCACATCGCCCGCCGCTACCTGGTCGGCCGCCAGATCGAGGCCAACGGGCTGAAGCCCTCCCAGATCGCCTTCTCCGACGCCGCCCTGACCGCGATCGTCGAGGAGTACACGCGCGAGGCCGGGGTCCGCGACCTCGAGCGCCAGATCGGCTCGATCTGCCGCAAACTCGCCCGCGAAGTCGCCGAACGCAAGGTCAAGCGCAAGGTCACGATCTCCGCCAAACGGGCGCGCGAGCTGCTCGGCCGCCGCCGCGTCTTTGCCGAGCAGCGGCGCCGCACCAAAGTCCCCGGCGTCGCCACCGGCCTGGCCTGGACTCCCGCCGGCGGCGACGTGCTGTTCATCGAGGCGACTGCGATGCCCGGCAGCGGCCGACTGACGATCACCGGCCAGCTCGGCGACGTGATGAAGGAGTCGGCGCAGGCGGCGCTCTCCTACGTGCGCGGCCACTGGGGGGAGATCGCGCCCAAGCTCGGCGAGCAGTGGTTCGCCGAGCACGACATCCACGTCCACGTGCCGGCCGGGGCGGTGCCGAAGGACGGGCCCTCGGCAGGGGTGGCGATGACCGTCGCGCTGTCTTCGCTCGTCAGCGGCCGGCCCGTTCGCAACGATGTGGCGATGACTGGCGAGGTGACCCTGACCGGGCAGGTGCTGCCGATCGGCGGCCTCAAGGAGAAGTCGTTGGCGGCGCAGCGGGCCGGGATCAAGCGGGTGATCGTCCCCGAGCGCAACCAGGGCGACGTCGCCGAGATCCCCGCGCACGAGCTCGGCGGGCTCGAGTTCGCCTTCGTCGACGAGATCTCCAAGGCAATCGACGTAGCCCTCTCCCGCTAGCCGATGGAGGCAGCAAGTCTTCCCAGAGGCGGGCGTAGTGGGCCGGTGCAGGCGGTCGCCGAGGCGGTGCGGGCGCGCTCGCGCACCTTCTGGATCGTCGCCGGGCTGACCGTGCTGGGGGCGGCGCTGCGCTTTGCCACCCTCGGCCTGCAGAGCTACCACCACGACGAGGTCGTCACCGCCAGCCGAGTTCTGCGCGTCGGCTTCGCCCACGCGATGGACGCGGTCGGGTTCAGCGAGTCGGCGCCGCCGCTCTACTACGCCCTGGCCTGGGTCTGGACCCAGGTCGCCGGCACCAGCCCGGTCGGGCTGCGCTCGCTCTCGGCGATCGCCGGCGTCGTCACGATCCCGGTCGCCTTCCTGATCGCGGCCGAGCTGCGCGGCCGCAGCGCCGGCCTGGTCGCGGCGGCGCTGGTCGCCGTCAACCCGATGCTGCTCTGGTACTCGCAGGAGGCACGGGCCTACGCCCTGCTCGTCCTCTTCTGCGCCCTCTCGCTGCTCTTCTGCGTCCGCGCCCAGCGCCGGGGCAACCGCCGCGACTTCATCCTCTGGGGCGTCTTCTCCGCGCTCGCGCTCGGCACCCACTACTTCGCCGTCTTCACCGTGCTCGCCGAGGCGATCGTGCTGCTGCGCCGGCGCGGGCGCCAGAGCCTGCCCGGGCTCTGGATCGTCGCCGGCGCCGGCCTCTTGCTGGCGCCGCTGGCCTACCACCAGATGTCGCTCGGCCACGCCGAATGGATCGGCAACTTCAGTCTCGGCCACCGGCTCTGGGAAACCGCCGCCACTTTCCTCACCGGCGAGACCGCCGACATCATCGGCCGCCCCGAGCGCCCGGAGCTCTCGGTCGTGCCGCTGGCCCTGGCGCTCGGCGGGCTCGCCCTGCTGCTCCGCGCCGACCGGGCTGAGCGCCGCGCCGCCCTGATCCCGCTCGGGGTCGGCCTGGCGGCGGTCGCCGTCCCCCTGGCTCTGGCGCTGGCACCCTCGGGCACCGACTTCTTCCTCGCCCGCAATGTGATCCCCGCCCTGGTGCCGCTGCTGATCGCGGTCGCGATCGGGGTCACGCTGCCGGCGGCGCGCCGGCTCGGCCCGGTTATCGCCGTCGGGCTGATCGCCTACTCGCTCGGCTTCTGCGTCTGGGCCAGCGTCACGCCGGAGCTGCAGCGGCCGGACTGGAACGCGGTCGCCGACCGCCTCGGCGAGCCGGCGGAGCCGCGGGCGACGGTCACCTGGACCCTGGGCGAGGCGCCGCTGCGTTACTACCTCTCGACCGGCGCCTTCCAGGTGAAAGCGGGGGAACGCTACGACTGGCTGGTCGGAGAGGTCGACTTCGTCTCCGACGGCATGGTGCCGCGCCCGCCCAAGGGCCTGCTCGGACCGGACTTCCGCGAAAGCGCCCGCGAAGACACCGGGCGCCTGTTCATCCGCCGCTACTCGCTCCCCGGACCCGGCCTCGCCCGGCTGCGTTTGGGCCAGATCAAGCGTGCGCAGCTCAATTTCCGTACCAATGGGGTACTGCTGGATGGCGTTGGTCCCGGGTAGAGGGTTATCCTGATTAGCAGCCACGGAATCCAGCGAGGAGAGGGTATGACCAAGACGAAGGCCGCCCGCGCCAGCGACATCTACGAGACCGCCCGCGAAAACCCGTACGTACAGCGTCTGGTCGAGGACGAAGAGCTGCGCGACAAGCTGCGTGAGGCCTACGAGTCGGCCCGCGGCGCCTACGGCCGCGCCAGCGGCAACGGCAAGGGCACCGTCAAGGCGGTGACCAGCGACAAGAAGGTGCAGAAGGACCTGCGCGACGCGGCTGAGAGCCTGCGCGAGGTTTCCGAGCGCCTGCGCGCACCGAAGAAGCGCAAGAAGAGCAAGCTCGGCCGCCTGATCCTCGTCGCCGTGGTCGCCGGAATCGTCGCCCTCGTCGTCAGCGAGGACGCGCGCAAGACCGTGCTCGACGCCCTCTTCGGCGCCGAAGAGGAGTTCGAGTACACCAGCAGCACGAGCATCAACGGGTCATAGGTAGGGGCGGGCTCGCCCGCCCCTCTCCCTAGACTGGCCTTATATGGAGGCAGCAACCAAAGAGCGCGAGCTGAGCGGTGAGAAGGCTCAGCGCATCGTCGACGCGATGCGCACCAGCGTCGCCAACCGTGGCGCCGCCGGCTCGACCTTCGAGCACGTGGCCCGCGAGGCGGGGGTCAGCCGCGGCCTGCTCCACTACTACTTCGGGACCAAGGAGCGGCTGCTGGTCGAGGTGGTGCGGCGCGACGCCGAGTTGCGGGTCGACCGGCTCGACGAGCGGCTCGGCCAGGCCCAGTCGGTGGATGACGTGCTCGACGTCCTGCTCTCCAGCCTCACCGACATGATCGAGAACGAACCCGGCTTCTTCCTCCTCCTCTACGAGCTGTTCAGCGCCGGCCGCCGCAACCCCGACATCCAGCGCGAGGTCGGCCAGCTCTTCGAGCGCACCCGCTCCCACGTCGCCGAGGTGCTGCGGGCGAAGGAGCGCGAGGGCGTGCTCAGCCTGCGCTTCGATGCCGACGCGCTGGTCTCCTACCTGTTTGCGCTCGGCGACGGTTTCGCCCTGCAGGCGCTCTCCGACCCCAAGCGCGACAACACCGCCGCGCTCGCCGCCGGCGCCGCCTCGGCCCGGTTCCTGCTGGTCTCCGAGTAGCACCCGGTTCCTTTTTCGCGCCAGAGGCGCAAAGGGAACCGCGAGTTGAATACGCGCGTGTACGAGTGACGGTGATCACGGAGTGATCGCGCTCACAGACCGCACCCCCTTGGGTGCGAGAGGTTGACCCCACTTCATGCGCGACTCGATGGGGAAACTTGCTGATTTGCTCGGGCGGCGGCGCCGCTGGGTCGTCGGCATCTGGGTCCTGATCGTCCTCATCGCCCTTCCCTTCGCGGCGAAACAGACCGAGCACCTGACCGGCGGCGGCTTTGACGTCCCCGGCAGCCAGTCGGTCGCGGTCTCCGAAGCGCTGCAGCGCGACTTCGGCGCCAAGGCCGACGGGATCGCGGTCCTGCTCAAAGCCGAGCCGGACGCGAGCGCCGCCGAGCTCGACGTCGCCATCGCCCGGGTCCGCCGTGAGGTCGCCGCGGTGGAGGAAGTGACGCTGACCCCGGCCGCCGCGCGGCAGGGGCGCGAGCAGCTCGAGGCCACCGGCACCGCCTTCCTGCCGCTGCGCAGCGAGCAGTCCTCCGACGAGCTGATCGACTCCGCCGCGACCCTGCGCGAAGACCTCGACCCCGGCACCGCCGACGGCGGGGTCACGCCCTACCTGGTCGGGCAGCCGACGATCTGGGCCGGGATGCAGGAGATCTCCAAGGAAGACCTGGCGAAAGCCGAGACCACCGGCTTCCCGATCGTCGCCCTGATCCTGCTCGTCGTCTTCGGATCGCTGGCGGCGGCGCTGCTGCCGTTGACCCTCGGCTTTGTCAGCGTCCTCGTCACCGGCGCTCTCATCTACTTCATCTCGCTGCAGATCTCGACCTCGGTCTTCGTCACCAACATGGCCTCGATGATCGGGATCGGCGTCGCCGTCGACTACTCGCTCTTCATCCTCGCCCGCTACCGCGAGGAGCGCGAGGAGGGGTTGGACAAGCACGACGCGCGCTCGCGGGCGCTCTCCACCTCCGGCCTCGCGGTCAGCTTCTCCGGCCTCGCCGTGATCATCTCCCTGGCCGGGCTCTGGATGGTCGACAACCAGGCGCTGCGCTCGATGGCGCTGGGCGCGATGACCGTGGTCGCGGTCTCGATCCTGACCGCGACGACGCTGCTGCCGGCGCTGATCGCGATGCTCGGCGACCGCGTCCTCCCGGGCGGCCTGGTCGGCCGGGTCGAGGCCTTCTTCCGCCGCCGCTTCTACCGCCGCCGTCCCGGCCCGCTCAGCGGCCAGGCGCCGCCGACCCCGTTCTGGGAGCGCTGGACGGCGCGGGTGATGGGGCGGCCGTGGGTCGCGGTGATCGGCGTCTCCTCGGTGCTGCTCGTGCTCGCCAGTCCGCTGCTCTCGCTGGAGACCGGGACCGAGGCCCTGGCCCAGTTCCCCAAGGACTCCGACGTGCGGATCGGCAACGAACTCGCCTCCGAGGAGCTCGGCGGCGGCACCGACCCGGTGCAGATCGTCGCTGCCTTCGAGGGAGCCCCCGACGCCGCCGAGCGCGCCGCCGTCGCTGGCCTCGCCCGCGAAGTCGCGGCGACCCCGGGCGTCGCCTCAGTCGCCGCGCCCGCTTTCGCCGCCGACAGCGCCCTCGTCCAGGCCACGCCCAGCGCCCCCAGCGAGTCCGACGCGGCGACGGCGCTGGTCGACCGCCTGCGCGAGCAGGTCGTCCCCGCCAGTGCGCTGGCCCAGGTCGCCGCCGTCGACGTCGGCGGCGAGACCGCCCGCAGCCACGACGTCCGCGAGCAGATCAGCGGCTCGATGTGGAAGATCATCCTCTTCGTTCTCGCCCTCAGCTTCCTCGTGCTGATGGTGATGCTGCGCTCGCTGCTCTTGCCGCTGAAGGCGGTGCTGATGAACCTGCTCTCGATCGGGGCCGCCTTCGGCGTGCTCGTCGCGATCTTCCAGTGGGGATGGCTCGACAGCCTGCTCGGGTTCGAAAGCCAGGGGGCGCTGGACACGATCAACGTGCCGCTGATCTTCGCCGTCGTCTTCGGTCTCTCGATGGACTACGAGGTCTTCCTCATGTCCCGCATCCGCGAGCGCTACATGCGCCACGGCGACAACGACCGCGCCGTCGCCGAGGGCCTCTCCTCCAGCGCCCGCACGATCTCCTCGGCGGCGCTGATCATGACCTCGGTCTTCGCCGTCTTCGTTCTCACCGGCGTGCCCTCGATCAAGGAGCTCGGCCTCGGCTGCGCCGTCGCGATCGCCCTCGACGCGACCCTGGTTCGGCTGATCCTCGTCCCCGCGGCGATGAAGCTGATGGGCAACTGGAACTGGTGGATGCCGGCCTGGCTCGATCGCGCCCTGCCCGACCTCAGCTTCGAGTCGGGCGAGCCGAAACCGGCCAAGGCCTGAGCGCCCGGTAGGGACCGCGCCGCGGCATATCCTGCCGCCGGTGAAGGCCCGACCGACCCTGCACCAGCGCCTTCGCTACGCCTTCGACAACCTGATGGCGCGGGGGACCCCGGCGCTGATCGGGTGGCTGGCGCTGGCGACGCTGGCGCTGATCGGGGTTTTCACCGCGGTCGTCCTGATCGGCGACCTGGCGCCGAACGAGCCCGGCAGCCACCAGGGCGTGGTGGGGCAGGCATTCGACAGCCTCACCCACGCGCTCGACCCCGGTACCCTGGCCGAAGACGGCGGCAAGTGGCCCTTCCTGCTGGTGATGCTGCTGGTCACCCTCGGCGGCCTCTTTGTCGTCAGCGCCCTGATCGGCGTCATCGCCACCGGTCTCGACAAGCGGATCGAGGACATGCGCAAGGGCCGCTCGGTGGTGCTGGAGGAGGGGCACACGCTGATCCTCGGCTGGTCGGACACGATCTTCACCGTCCTCGCCGAGCTCGATATCGCCAACGAGAACCAGAAGCGGCCCTCGGCGGTCGTGCTCGCCGATCGCGACAAGGTCGAGATGGACGACCTGATCCGCGAGAAGGTGCGGCCGAAGCGGACCCGGGTGGTCACCCGCAGCGGCTCCCCGATCGATCTCGGCGACCTCGCCCTGGTCCGGCCCGAGCAGGCGCGCTCGATCGTCGTGCTCTCGCCCGAGCACGACGAGGAGCCCGACGCGCAGGTGATCAAGACGATCCTCGCCCTGACCAAGGGCGGGGACCACCGCGACCGCGTCTACCACGTGGTCGCCGAGATCCAGGAGCCGCGCAACCTGCGTGCGGCCGAGCTGGTCGGCGGCGACCAGGTGGTCTTCGTCGACAAGCGCGAGACGATCGCCAAGCTGGTTGTCCACTCGGCCCGCCAGTCCGGGGCCTCGGTGGCGGTGATCGAGCTGCTCGACTTCAAAGGCGACGAGATCTACTTCCGCCGCGACGATGCGCTCGCCGGCCGGCCCTTCTCCGAGGCGCTGCTGGCCTACGAGGACTGCTCGACCATCGGCCTGATCGACGGGGAGGGCGAGGTGCTGCTGAACCCCGACCCCGCGCGGCTGCTGCAGCCAGGGGAGCGGCTGATCGCGATCGCCGCAGACGACACTCACCTCGGCGCCGCCGACCCGCGCCGCGGCAAGGTCGACGAGGCGGCGATCGCCGACGCCAGCGCGACCGAGCGCACCCCGACCAGCATCCTCGTGCTCGGCTGGAACCAGGGCGCGGCGGCTGTGATCTCCGAGTTCGACCAGTTCCTGCTCGCCGGCTCCTCGCTGCTGCTGGTCGCCGAGGAGGACGAGGCCGGCCCCGGGCTGGAGCGCCAGCGGGGGCGCGTTTCCAACACCGAGCTCGAGTTCCGGCCCCGCAGCCCGACCGACCGCGAGACCCTGGAGACGATCGAGCTGGAGCGCTTCGACCACGTGATCGTGCTCTCCGACCACAAGCTCGACGCCCAGCGCGCCGACGCCCGCACGCTGGTGACGCTGCTGCACCTGCGCGACCTCGCCGACTGCCGCGGCGCCACCTGCACCGTGGTCAGCGAGATGATCGACGAGCGCAACCGCCAGCTTGCCGAGGTGACCCGGGTCGACGACGTGATCGTCAGCGACAAGATCATCAGCCTGATGCTGACCCAGATCTCCGAGAACCGGGAGCTGGCGAAGGTCTTCGCCACCCTGCTCTCGGCCCGCGGCAGCGAGATCTACCTGCGCCCTGCCGGCGACTACGTGCACGCCGGCCGCGAGGCCTCCTACGCGACCGTGGTCGAGGCGGCCCGGCGCCGCCGCGAGTGCGCGATCGGGTACCGGCTCGCGGTCGACGCCGACGACCCCGAGCGCGGCTTCGGCGTCCACATCAACCCGGCCAAGTCGGAGCGGCTCGCCCTCGCCGGCGAGGACCGGGTGATCGTCCTCGCCGAGGAATAGGAGCGTCCCGGCCCGGCAGGCATAGAATCGCCGCCATGGGTGGAGAGGACATCGCCTTCGCGGGTGCGGCGCGGCAGGCCGAGATGGTGCGGGCGGGGGAGATCTCGCCGACCGAGCTGGTGCAGCTGCACCTCGACCGGATCGAGCGGCTCGACCCGAAGCTGAACTCCTTCCGCGTCGTCCTCGCCGAGCGGGCGCTGCTGGAGGCAGAGCAGGCCGAGGCGCGGCTGAAGGGAGGCGACGACCGGCCGCTGCTCGGGGTCCCGATCGCGATCAAGGACGAATGCGAGGTTGCCGGCGAGGTGAGGATGAACGGCACCGATGCCTTCGACGAGCCGGCCAAGGCCGATTGCGAGATGGTCCGTCGGCTGCGCGAGGCCGGCGCGATCGTGATCGGCCTGACGCACCTGCCCGAGATGGCGATCTGCGGCTTCACCGAGTCGGCGACTTGGGGCGTCACTCGCAATCCGTGGGATACGCAGCACACTCCTGGAGGCTCCAGCGGCGGCAGCGGCGCGGCCGTCGCCGCCGGCCTGGTGCCGATCGCCTCCGCCGGCGACGGCGGCGGCTCGATCCGGATTCCGGCCGCGTCCTGCGGGCTGTTCGGGCTCAAGCCCTCGCGCGGCCGTATATCGCTGGCGCCGGAACTGGAAGGCTGGCACGGGCTCGCGGTATACGGCTGCCTCAGCCGCTCGGTGCTTGACACCGCTCTCTGGCTCGACGTCACCTCGGGGGGATCGCGGGAGTCCGAGGCCCCGGCCCCGCCGGAGCGCCCCTTCGTCGAGTCCGCGAAGACGCCTCCGGGAAAGCTGCGCGTCGCCTACTCGACGCTCGCGCCGAGGGCTGCCGCCCCGCCAACCGTCTCCGACGAGGCGAAGCAGGCGGTCGCGGACACGGCCGAGCTGTTGGGCTCGCTCGGCCACGAGGTCTCCCAGCGCGATCCGGCCTGGGGAGGGATCGGCAACAACATCACCCCTCGCTTCCTCCGCGGAGTCGCCGACACCGTCGCCGAGGTACCTCATCCAGAGCGGCTTGAACGGCGCACCCGTGGCTTCGGCCGCCTCGGTCGGCTGCTCCCCGACTCCCTCTACCAGCGGGCGCTCGAGGCACGCGCAGCCGACCAGGCGCGCGTCAACTCGCTCTTCGACTCGTCTGACGTGCTGGTCATGCCGGTGATGGGCGGCACCGCCCTCCCGGTTCGCCGCTGGGAGGGCCAGGGCGCGCTGCGAACCGTGATCGGGATGAGCCGCTTCTATCCCTACTGCGTGCCCTGGAACCACCTCGGCAACCCGGCGATGTCAGTCCCCGCCGGCATCGCCGCCGACGGCCTCCCCCTCGCCGTCCAAATCATCGGCCGCCCCGGCGACGAGGCCACCCTGCTCTCCCTCGCCGCCCAGCTCGAGTCGGCCCGCCCCTGGGCGGACCGCCGCCCGCCGATTTCTTAGGTCGCCTTGGTGATGTGAGGCGCTGGAATCGCTGAGGGAATGGCGGTGATTTTCATGGGTTGAAGACCCGCCGCATCCGCGCCAGCTCGCGGATCGGGCCCTTGGGGCGGATCCGGCGCTGGAGCAGCATCTTCAGCTGGTTGGCGTCGGGTTTGCCAGAGGCGACCCAGTCGGCCCAGCTTGACTCGATCGTCACCGTCGGGTTCGGCGCTTCGCCGGCCTGGGCGCGGGTCGAGCCGTTGTCGATGATCAGGTGCCAGGGCTCGGCGTCGCTGAAGCGCCACTGGTAGACCAGTGGCGTGCCGTTGGCGGCAGCCGGGTCGGCGACGCGGGTGATCACGTCGAAGTAGAGGCCCATCAGCTCCGGGGTGGCTTCGGGCGCGGGGCCGTCGGGCGGGCCGAGGATGCCGGCCATCATCAGCTTCACCTGGCGCTCGGCGATCTCGGCCTCGTCGGCGTCGGGGTCGAAGGGGAAGGTGCCGGGCGGCATCTCCTCGGTCGGGAACCCGATCGTGCGCCAGCGCTGGCGGATCAGTTTGAGGCCGAAGGCGAAGATGTCCTCGAGCGTGAAGCCGTAGCACTCGGTGTATTCGCGGTCGAGGTTCGGCGGCGAGAAGACGGCGGGGCCGTAGGGCAGGGTTTCCTGCAGCAGCTCGACCACGGCGGCGCGGTTCTCCTCGGCGCCGGGCGCGCCTTCCTTCAGCAGTTCGGAGAGCACCTTGACGCCGAAGCCGATGTGGCGCTGCTCGTCCTTGGAGACGTTGGCCATGCCGGAGCTGAACCCGGGCATCGTCTCCTCGGAGGCGAAGAAGTCCTCGATGAAGTGCTGGCCGGGCTGGGCGAGGCTGCCCTCGACGATCAGGTGGTAGAGCGTGATCGCCTGCGCGTACTTCGGCACCGAGCGGTCCTTGCGCAGTTCCTCGGCCATCACGTCGAGCCGGTCGAAGATGCCGCGGTAGCCCCAGTTGAGCTGGGGCAGGGTGGAGGCGAGGGTCTGCTGCAGCGTCTCGCCGCCGACCCCGATCACCTCTTTGAAGAAGCGGTGGAAGAAGATCGAGTGGCGGACCTCGTCGACCTGCTGGGTGGCGAGGAAGTAGGCCTGCTCCTCGGTCGGCGCGGCGGTGATGTAGGGGGCGAGGGTGTCGGCGACCCGGTCCTCGCCGTAGAAGAACATCGAGTAGATCCACATCGCCGAGCGGCGCTGGATCTCGCTCAGGCTCTCCCAGCCGGCGCGGTCGCCGGAGAAGTCGATGTCATACGCGCTCCAGTTGCCCCCCTCCCAACGACGGTAGAGGTCCTCGTAGGTGATGTTGTCCATCAAGCTCTGGGAGGCGACGCTCATCTCTTCTCCTTTTGGTGTCGCATTGCCGACCCGAGGGAGGTTACCGCGATCCTGGCTGGCTAGCCAGGATTCGCCGCGGGCGTCTCGATCTCGCGCTTGAGGATCTTGCCGGTCGGGCCTTTCGGCAGCTCGTCGAGGAACCAGACGACCCGCGGGTACTTGTAGGCGGCGATCCGCTCCTTCACGTACTCGCTGACCTCGGATGCCTCCAGCTCCTCGCCGTCGTGGCAGACGACCGCGGCGCCGATCTCCTCGCCCCACTGGTCGTGGGCGATGCCGACCACGGCCGCTTCGCGGATCTTCGGGTGCTCGTAGAGCACCTCCTCGACCTCGCGCGGGTAGACGTTGTAGCCGCCGCGGATGATCAGGTCCTTCTTGCGGTCGACGATGAAGAAGTAGCCCTCCTCGTCGACTTTGGCCATGTCGCCGGTGTGGAACCAGCCGCCGCGCATCGCCTCGGCGGTCGCGTCGGGGCGCTGCCAGTAGCCCTTCATCACGTTGTGGCCGCGGATCACGATCTCGCCGATCTCGCCCTGGGCGACCTCGTTGTCGTCCTCGTCGAAGACCTTCATCTCGACTTCCTCCAGCGGCGTCCCGATCGAGCCCGGCTTGCGCTCCATGTCCGGGTGGTTGGAGCTGGCGACGGGCGAGGTCTCGGAGAGCCCGTAGCCCTCCAGCACGACGCACCCGAGCGCCTCCTCGAACCCGCGCAGCACCTCGACCGGCATCGAGGCGCCGCCGGTGACGCAGGTGCGCAGCGAGGAGGTGTCGTAGTCCTCGCGGTCGGGGTGGTGGAGGATCGCCCCGTACATCGTCGGCACCCCGTAGAAGTGGGTCACCTTGTCGCGCTGGATCGTCTCCAGGGTGTCGGCGGGGTCGAATTTCGGCACCAGGGTCAGGGTCGCGCCGACCCGCAGCGAGGCGTTCATCCCGACCGTCTGGCCGAAGGAGTGAAACAGCGGCAGAGCGCCGAGCACGACGTCGCCCTCGGAGACCACGCAGGTGGTGCGGGAGGAGATGTCGGCGTTGCGCGAGAGGTTGAAGTGGGTCAGCTCGGCCCCCTTCGGTTTGCCGGTGGTGCCGGAGGTGTAGAGGATCACCGCGGTGTCCTCTTCGGCGCTGTCGGCGAGCTCGCTGTGGGGCTCGGCACCGTCGAGCAGCGCGGCGAAGCTGGCCGGCTCGACCTCGATCAGCTCGGAGCCGGCGTCGGCGGCGCCGTCGCGCGCCTCCTCGGCGAAGCCGTGCCAGGCGAGCACGATCTTGGCGCCGGAGTCCTCCAGGTAGAAGGCGATCTCACGCCGCTTCAGCAGCACGTTCATCGGCACCACGACGCCGCCGGCGCGCAGCACGCCGTAGTAGGCGATCGGGAACTCGGGGACGTTCGGCAGCATCACGCCGACCCGGTCGCCCTGCTCCATGCCGCGCTCGCGCAACAGCGCCGCCAGGCGGGCGCTGCGCTCGTCGAGCTGCGCGTAAGTGAGTTCGACATCGCCGAGGCGCACGGCGACCCGCTCCGGCGCCCGCGCGGCGCTGTCGGTGACGATCGATGCCAGATTGAGACCCATCTCATCCTCTCCCGTTTGAAGTTCCCGCGCGGGAGTCTACGTGGCATCTGGGTCCGCTAGGCTCGCCCGATGGACGACCTCGGCGAGCCGATCTCCTACCTGACTTTGGGCTCCGGCACGGCTGTGTTCTCGAGCGACGGCGAGCGTCTGGGCAAGGTCGTCAAGGTGCTCGCGGCGCCGGAGGCGAACATGTTCGACGGCGTCGTCTTCGACACCACCGCCGGCCCCGGCGGGCACCGTTTCGTCGATGCCCCGGAGGTCGGGCAGATCTTCGAACGCGGGGTGGTGCTGAAGATCGATGCTGCCGCCGCGGCGCAGTTGCCGAAGCCGACTGCCAACCCCGGCACGCTCGCGGCAAAACCAGGAGACCTCGACCGGGGTGGTGGCCGAGGCCTCCTGAAGCGCGCCTGGGATTCACTCTCCGGCAGGCGCTGATCTGAGACTACATCTATAGTTTTCACCGTGATCCCGGGGGACGTCGGAAGGACTGGGGTGAGCGGGACATCGCGGTAAAGGGGAGTGGACTCGAGGAATACCTGCGGCGCCTGCTGGCGCCGGCGGATCCAATCGTCCTGGAGGCGATCGAGCGGGGACCGATCGATTGTGGCGCGGCGCTGCCGCTGACCGAGATCGACCGCCTGCTCGACCCGGCGCCGCTCGGCGCCCAAACCGGGTGGTGCACGCTGCCGAACGGGGTCGGCTACGTCGCTGTGCAGACCGAGATGCCGGGCATCACCGCGGAGATGATCGACTGGTGGTTCGACTGGCACGCCCGCGACCCGCTGCGCTACCGGATCTGGCACCCGATGGCCCACGTCGGCAACTCCTTCGAGGCGCCGCCATACCCCGGGGCCAAACCGCACTGGGGCGCCGTCCACCACCCGGTCCAGGACGTCGGCACCGGCGTCGTCCGCAGCCGCATCACCTACACCAGGCCGCGCGCGGTCGGCTTCTCCACTGACGCGATCGGCGACCCGGCGGTCGGCACCGTCGTCTGCGGCTTCCTCGGCGACGACCGCCGCGGGATCCGCCACTCGGTGATGGCCCACGTCTTCCTCGCCGAGCCCTGCGGCCTGATCCTCCGCACCCACTACTGGCTCGGCGCCGCGATGCGGCCGAATCTGCGCGGACACCTCGGCCGGCTCGGCGGCCGCGCCCTCAATCGCCGCGCCGTGCGCAAACTGGTCCTGCCGCCCGACGCCGCGCCCGGCCTGGCCCGGCACAGCGCTGAAGAGATGGCCAACCTGGCGCTGCTGCTGCCCGGCCTCTACGCGCGCTTCGGCTGAGCGGGCGCTCGGCTAGGATCTTCCGAATGTTGCGCGGACTATTCCTGACCATTCTGCTTTGCGCCGGGCTGGCGATCGCCGGTTGCGGCGGTGGCGACGACTCGACCTCGACCGATGGTGGCGGCGAAACTACGAGCGCCTCGGCGCCGGCTGAATCGACCGACACCAAACCGACGGTCGAAGTCCCGAGCGGTCCGCCCCCGAAGAAACTCGAGAGCGAGGACCTGGTCGAAGGCGAAGGCGCCGCGGCCAAAGCCGGCGACGCAGTCAGCGTCCAGTACGTCGGCGTCAACTACAAGAGCGGCAAAGAGTTCGACTCCTCCTGGAGCCGCAACGAACCGTTCACCTTCACCCTCGGCGGCGGCGAAGTGATCGCCGGCTGGGACCAGGGAGTGGAGGGGATGAAGGTCGGCGGACGTCGCGAGCTGACGATCCCGCCCGAACTCGGCTACGGGCCCGGCGGCTACCCGCCGGCGATTCCGCCGAACGAAACCCTCGTCTTCGTAATCGACCTGGTCGCGGTCAACTAGGGCCGGCTGCGGAGGGGGCCGTGCCCGCGAGCGGGCGCTCGGCGTCCTCCGGGTTGGGCGAGTTCCAGCCGTGGTTGCGGCGCAGCAGCACCATTAGGCCGGCGGCGCCGGCCAGGGCGGAGAGCCCGCCGGCGAAGGCGACGGTGCCGCGGGCACCGATCGCGGCGACGAGTACGCCGCCGGCGGCGAAGGCGCCGAGCTCGGCCGAGTTGCGGATGCCGTTGTAGGCGGCGAAGGCGCGGCCGTGCAGGCGGTCCGGCACGTGGGAGTGGATGAGGCTGCGGAACATCACGTTCTTGAGCCCGTGGCCGACGCCGCCGGCGAAGGAGCAGGCGAGGAAGAAGGCGAAGCTGAGCCAGATCGCCGGCAGCGCCAGGGCGAGCCCCTGCACGGTCGCCGCCGCGAGGCCAATCGCGGCGATCGCGAGGGCCGCGACCCGGGGCGAGAGCAGCAGCGCGCCCATCGCCATGCCGGCGGTCCAGAAGGAGAGCATCGCGCCGTAGGCGACGTCGCCGCGGCCGAGCACGTCTTCGACGAAGAACAGCTCGGCGACCCAGACCGCGGACATGAAGAGCAGCGAGAGGAAGGCGATGGTCATCACCAGGGAGAGCGTGCGGTCGACGAAGAGGTAGGCGATCCCGTCGCGGGCGCGCGGCGGCTGGGCGCCCTCCTCGAGTGGGGCCGGCTTGCGCCGCACCCGCAGCGCCAGTGCCGCGCAGGCGACGGCGGCGAAGGTGGCGGCGTCGACCGCCATCGCCAACTGCAGGCCGCCGGCGGCGAAGAGCAGCCCGCCGAGCAGCGGGCCGATGCCGAAGCCGATGTAGCGGATCGTCTCCATGTGGCCGTTGGCGACCTGGATCCGCTCCTCGCCGGCCAGCGGCGGCACCAGCGCGAACTCGGCCGGCTGGGTGATCGCGAAGACGACTCCGAGGACGACGGTCAGCGCCAGCACCGGGGCAAGCGCGTCGAGCAAGCCGAGTGCCAGCGCCACCACCGTGCCGACCGCCGAGACCGCGGCCAGGAGCCGGGTCGCCTCGAGCCGGTCGACGAGCAGCCCGGCGTGGCCGGCGACCAGGACCGAGGGGCCGAAGAGGCAGATCCAGAGGCCGGCGACGGCAAAGCCGTTGTCGGTCAGCTCCTTCACGTGCAGCCCGAGCGCAACCATCGCCACCCAGTCGCCCATGGCGGAGAGCCCGGTCGAGCCGCTGAGCAGGCGGAAGTCCCGATCGCGAAGGAGGCTGGACTTCATCGTCTGACGATACCCAGAGGCTCTGAATCTGTGAGGGTTGTCCCCGATGCCGCGAGACCCCCAGATCGTCGCCGAGCGGGTCGCCGCCCAGGGGCTCAGCGGCAAGCCCGCCCGCGACCCGGTCGCGGTCGCCCAGCGGCTGCTCGCGGTGCAGGGCCAGGACCCGCGCGGCGCCCGGCTGGCGATCCGCGCCCGCAGCGCCGGCCTCAGCGCCGCCGACGTCGACCGGGCCTTCACCGAGGACCGCTCGCTGCTGATCACCTGGCTCAACCGCGGCACCCTGCACCTGATCGCCAGCGAGGACTACCCGCTGCTGCAGACGCTGATGACGCCGCCGCTGCACACGTCCGCCAAGCGCCGCCTCGGACAGGAGGGGGTGAGCCCGGCCCAGGTCGAGCGGGCGATGGTGACGATCGAGCGCTCCCTAACCGACGAGGGATCGCTGACCCGGGTGCAGCTCCGCGAACGCCTCGAAGCCGCGAAGGTGCCGACCGCGAAACAGGCGCTGATCCACCTGCTGTTCCTGGCGGCCGTGCGCGGGATCGCCGTGCGCGGGCCGATGGTCGGGCGCGAACACGCCTACGTGCTGGTCAGCGACTGGCTCGGCCCGCAGAAACCGGTCGACCGCGAGCGGGCGCTGGCCGAGCTCGCCCGCCGCTACCTGGTCGGCCACGGACCGGCCGATGACCGCGACCTCGCCCGCTGGGCCGGCCTGCCGCTGCGCGATTCCCGCGCCGGCCTTGCCGCGATCTCCAAGCAACTGGTCGAGCGACCGGACGGCCTCGTCGAGCTCAAAAAACGGATCCCGGCCGAGCCGCTGCCCGGGCCGCGCCTGCTCGGCGCCTTCGAGCCGCTGCTCCTCGGCTGGACCTCTCGCGACGACATCGTCGGCCCGCACAAGCTGCTGGTCACGATCAACGGCATCTTCAAGCCGTTCGCCCTGGTCGGCGGCCGCGCCGTCGCCACCTGGGGGCTGGCCGGCGGCAAGGTGACGATCACGCCGCTCGGCCGAATCGCGAAGAAGGACATGGCGGCGCTGGAGGCCGACGCCGAGGCGGTGCTGGAGTACATGGACGGGCCGTGAGTCCCACGACCCGCCCGTTCAGTGCGTGACTACTGGTCGCTCGGCATCGGTGGCGGCATGTCAGACCGCGCCGGCGGAGCTTCGGCGCCCGGGACGGGGTCGGCCTCCGCTTCCCAGACGTGGTTGAGGGCTACCTGCAGGTAGGCCCACATGCCGGGGGAGAGGAATACGTAGAGCAGCAGCACGATCCAGCCGTTGACCGGCTCCTTGCCCCCGAGCTTCGAGGCGCCCTGGACTCGCTTGGTCCCGTTCCAGTAGGAGATCAGGGCGGGGATGATGATGATCCCGCCGGGGAACAGGGCCAGCAGCGAGTTGGTCGGGTTCTGACCGAGGTCGAACCCCTTCGACTCACCGTACGCTTTCAGCTCCTTGTTGATCTTGTACCACCAGACAAGGTGGTAGATCCCGAGGGTGATGATCGGCAGCAGAGCCACGGCCCACGGGCTGCGGACCTTCACCTCGCTCTGGGTGCCGCGAATCTGCATCTCGTAGGCCAATGGGCCCTCCGTTCTGTCGCGGACTTGCGTCAGACACTATGCGAGAAAATCAGGAGTGCAACGTTGCTACGGCGCCTGCACGGGCGGCGTCGTCACGCTCACGCTCGCGGGCGGAGTGTTGAGTGCGTCGGCGGTGACGCCGAGGGTCAGCTCCGAGCCGACGGATGCCACGCTCGGGGTGACTGAGACGGTGATCGCAGTGAAGCTGGTTCCGGAGGGCAGCCCGCAGGCGACGGTTCGGTCCGTAACCGGGCCGCAGGGGATCTCCTCACCGGCGATCTGGATCATGTCGAGAGCCACGTCGTCGGGGAGCTCGAAGGTGGCGATCGGTTCGTCCAGCGCCGCTTCGGTGGTCGGCACTTCGAGTTCGACGCCGAACTGCGCCGGGACGCCGGGCCGCGGGATCACGGGCGAGTCGAACTCGGCGAAGACGTCGATCGTCGCCGGCGGGAAGCGACCGTCGAGGGCGTTGATCTCTTCGCCGTCCCCCAGCGTGGCCCCGGCGCTCTCGTAGGTGCCGCTAAGGCGGAAGTTCGCCGGTTCCAGCTCCCCGGGTGCGTTGGGAGGCATCGAGAAGGTCACGGTCTGGGACGCCTGCCGGCCCAGCGCGAGCGTCGGCATCGGGCAGGTGACGAGACCCGTGGAGAAGGCGGTCGACGGCAGCGTCAGCTCGCAGCCGGGGCCGGCTTCGAGGAGGTCGCTGCGCACCGGCAGCGTCGCGGTCACCTCGCCGGCGGGCAGGTTTCCGCTGATCGAGCTCGCGGGCAGCGGTTTCGGCGTGAAGAGGACGCTGCCGGCGGGAACCTCGAGGCTGTCCTCGGCGAGGATCGTGGCGCTGTCGGGGCCGGTGCCGAGGGAGAAGCCGACGAACGACCTCAGACCGCCGGCCTCGTTTACGCCGGGATAGTCGAGGCGGAAGCTGCCATCGCGGAAGAGCACGACCTGGAAGAGGCGCCGCGGCCCCCCGCCGTTGTTGCTGAGCTGGCCGCTGTTCCACTGGAAGGCGATGGCCGAGCCGTCCGCGGCGATCACCTCCCGCACAGTGCCCGCCCCGACGCCGATGTCCTCCAGGGTGAGATCGGTCCAGTAGGGCATGATGCCGCGGTCGTGCTCGCCGACGAGGGCGGCGACGCCTCGGTAGTCCGTGAGCTGGCGGAGGCTCCAGAAATCCCAGGCCGGTGCGCCGAAGGAGATCCAGCCGTTGGTCGAGACGCTGACCCTCTGCTCGGCGATCCCGCCGAAGGGGAAGGCGAACGGGAGGTCGACCGTGACCACGCCGTCGTCCTCGCCGCTTTCGGAGTAGTCGAGGGTGGTGGCGGTGCCGGCGAGCAGTGGCGCCGGTGCGACGTTGGCGCGGGTGTAGCCCGCCTGGCCGGCGATGCGGTTGCCGGCGCGCAGGGTCAGGGTGACCGGGTCTCCGGGTTCGGGCTCTGCCGCGCTCTCGTCACGGACGAAGCCCCAGTCGATCCCGTCGCTGATCGTGAACGCCGGCGCGATCGCCAAGGTGCCGGAATCCGTCACCGGGCGCCCCGGCCGCGGCCGGGGGGGCGGGGGCGTTAGTCGAAACAGGCGCGCGGCGGTGCAGTTGTCGTCCTCCCTCGCCTCCTTGATCCGCTTGCCGCTGTCGGCACAGGCGATCAGTCGGTAGCTGCCGAGCTTCCCCTTGGGCAAGTCCACGATCAGCTTCGTCGTCGCCCTCCGGCCTGCCGGGACCGGCCTGACCTTGGCGTGTCCCAGGACCACGTCCCGGGAGGTGTGCTTTGCGCCCCGCGCTAGGTAGAGCGTGGCGCGACTCTTGGTGGCGGCGAGTCGGCCCCGGTTGCGGACCTCGATCACGATCTTCAGCTTTCCCCCGACGGTGAGCGCAGCGGGCGGCTTCGAGAGCTCCGTGACGGTGAGGTTGGGCGCCGGCTCACCTGCCCCCAGCGCCGCGGCCGGAACGGCCGCGGCGAGCAGCGCAAGCGCGCCGATGAGAAGAGCCCTGCTTCGAATCACGAAGCCCCGACACTAGGGACGCCGCCGCCGCCCGTCAGGCGAACTGGACGGTTAGACCAGTCAGGACAGCTTCGGGCTTTGCCAGGGCTGCGTCAGTCGCCCGGCGAGCTCCTCGCCGAGCCCCTCGATCGGGACCCGGGTCTGCTCCAGCGAGTCGCGGTCGCGCAGGGTGACGGTGTCGTCCTCCATCGTCTGGTGGTCGACGGTGATGCCCCAGGGGGTGCCGATCTCGTCCTGGCGGCGGTAGCGCTTGCCGATCGAGCCGCCCTCGTCGAACTCGGCCGGCAGGCGGCGGCGCAGGTCTTTGAAGATCTCGCGGGCTTTCTCCGGCATGCCCTCCTTGGAGACCAGCGGCAGCACCGCGACCTTGACCGGGGCCAGGCGCGGGTGCAGGCGCAGGACGGTGCGCTGGCGCCCCTCCACCTCTTCGACCTCGTAGGAGTCGACGAGGAAGGCGAGGGTGGCGCGGTCGGCGCCGGCGGCGGGCTCGATCACGTGCGGCACGTAGCGCTCTTTGGTCTGCTGGTCGAAGTACTCGAGCTTCTCGCGGCTGAACTTGGCGTGCTGGGTGAGGTCGAAGTCGCCGCGGTCGGCGATCCCCTCCAGCTCCGACCACCCGATCGGGAACAGGTACTCGATGTCGCTGGTCGCCGAGGAGTAGTGGGAGAGCTCGTCGGCGCCGTGGGCGCGGACGCGCAGGTGGTCGGGGCGGATGCCGAGATCGGTGTACCAGCGCTCGCGCTCGTCCATCCAGTGCTGGTGCCATTTCTTCGCGTCGGCCGGCGGCACGAAGAACTCCATCTCCATCTGCTCGAACTCGCGGGTGCGGAAGATGAAGTTGCCGGGGGTGATCTCGTTGCGGAAGGACTTGCCGACCTGGGCGATGCCGAACGGCGGCTTCTTGCGGGCGAAGCCGAGCACGTTCTTGAAGTTGATGAAGATGCCCTGCGCCGTCTCCGGCCGCAGGTAGACCTCGGAGCCCTCGCCGGCGACCGGGCCGACGTGGGTTTCGAACATCAGGTTGAACTGGCGCGGCTCGGAGAGCTCGCCGCCGCACTCCGGGCAGCGCAGCTCGGCGCTGGGGTCGCCGCCTTCGGCCTCGACCGCCTCGCGCAGATGGTCCTCGCGCCAGCGCCGCTTGCACTTGCCGAGGCACTGGACCAGCGGGTCGGTAAAGCCTTCGAGGTGGCCCGAGGCCTCCCAGACGCGGGGGTGCTGGAGGATCGCCGAGTCGATCGCGACGATGTCGTCGCGCTCCTGCAGCATCGAGCGCCACCACTCGGCCTTGACGTTGCTCTTCAGCAGCACCCCGTAGTGGCCGTAGTCGTAGGTCGAACCGAGGCCGCCGTAGATCTCCGAGGAGGGGAAGACGAAGCCGCGCCGTTTGCACAGGGCGACGATCTCGTCCATCGAGACCTCGGTCGGCGGCGTCTCCTGCTCGGCGGTAGCCATTGCGGAACCGTAGCGGCTGCGATAATCACCCGCCCCCGTGCCGATCTACGAGTACAAATGCGACAACGGACACGTCTTCGACGTGATCCAGCGAATGGTCGACGAGCCGCTGACCGATTGCCAGGAGTGCGGCGCTCCGGCGGTGCGCGTCCTGCACTCGCCCGCCGTCCACTTCAAGGGCTCCGGCTTCTACAACACCGACTACGGCAAGAAGAAGGGCGGCGGCTCCTCCGGCGACGGCGCCAAGGAGTCGAAGGGCGACAACGGCTCATCGTCGGACTCCGGCTCCTCGGACTCAAAGAAGAGCGACACCAAGAGCTCCGGCGACTCCAAGCCGGCCGCCACCAAGGCCGACTGACCGAGTCCTGACTTTTGCCCCGTGGAGGGGCACAACTCAGGACTCGCCCGGCTCAGCCGTCGAGGAAGCGCTTGACGGCCGCGCGGCGGACCGACTCGGGGACTTCGATCGAGCTTTCGGGACCTTCGCCGCAGCCGGCGTTTGGGTTGCCGCAGAGCACGTTGGCGGGGGCGCTGCCGCCGATCCCGGCGGCGAGGACAAGTTGCGGCATCGTGAAGAAGCCCATGTCGCTGACGAACGCCTTCGGCGCGTCCCACCCGATCAGCGGGCCGTGGATGAAGTTGTAGGGAGCGCGGAGCGGGTCGGTGAGGCGGTCCTTGATGCCGTTGATCACCGCCTGCTGGGCCTTGGCGCGGTCGAGGTCGTCGTAGCCGAGGGTGAAGGCGCTGGGGGCCGTCCCCGGGCATTCGCTCGGCTTGCGGACGCGCGCGTAGACCAGCGCCTTTTCCCCGTTGAGGGTGTTCTCGCCCTTGCCGAGCCGCAGGCTGGTCCCGCCCTGGCCGCCGCCGGCGCCGCCGGAGATGTCGGCGCAGAGCCTGTTGGGGACGTCGACGGTGACCCCGCCGACGGCGTCGATCAGGTCTTCGAAGCCGGTGAAGTCGATGATCGCGACGTGGTCGATCTCGAGGTTGAGGAAGTTCTCGATCGTCTTGATCTGCAGCGCGGCGCCGCCGAAGGCGTAGGCGGCGTTGATCTTCGTCGGCGCCTGGCCGGGGATCTCGGCGAAGGCGTCGCGCGGGATCGAGAGTTTGCGGAAGGCGCCGCCGCCGGCCCGGATCAGCATCAGCGTGTCGGCGCGGAATTCGCCCTCGGAGCACTCGCCGTGGGGGGCGTCGCCGTTGGCCTGCTGCTCGAAGCACTTCTCCGAGGGCGCGGCGCCGGGCTCTTTCGTGTCTGGCGGCCGGGCGTCGGTCCCCAGGACCAGGATCGTCTGCGCGCTGGGCAGCAGGAAGGGGTTGCCGTGCAGGGTCTCCTTGGCTTCGCCGGAGAGCTTGAAGGACTGCAACTGGGCGGAGACGGCGAAGGCGAGGAAGCTGATCAGGATCCAGCCGAGCGCGGCGATCCCGACCCATTTGAGTGCGCGCTTGAGGCCCGGGCGGCTGCGCCGCGGGCGGTGGACCTTGCGGCCCTCGTCATCGCCGGGGCGGAGGTCGGGCCAGCGGCTGCCGCCGTCCCCCGGCGGCGGTGGTGCGCCCTCCTCAGTCTTGGTCCGGCGCGATGGCAGCTTCGCGCGCTCGCGCAGCGCGGCGAGGTCAGCCGAGCGCAGGCGCGAGAGGATGCCCCTGCGGGAGCGGTAGACGTTGTATTCGGGCGGCTTGTCGGGCCGCTGCTCGCCGTCGTCGGGCATAAACGGCTGTCAGCCTAGTGGGTGGGGCCGGCTCCTACGAGGTTTTGCTGCGAGCGCGAGCCCGGCCGCCCAGGGCGCCGAAGACGACGCTGATGACCGCGGTGAGGACGATCAGGAGGATCGCCGGGTGGGGCAGGTCGGCCTTCGCCTCGCTGCCCTCGAGCTCGTGTGCGATCAGGACGAAGGCGCCGAACAGGGTGCCGCCGATCAGCCCGCGGATCGCGCCGTTGCGGGCGCCGGCGTGCTCGTAGCCGGCGAGGAAGGCGCCGGCCAGCGCAAGCAGGCT
Source organism: Solirubrobacterales bacterium (assembly GCA_036376895.1). GTDB lineage: Bacteria > Actinomycetota > Thermoleophilia > Solirubrobacterales > 70-9 > VAYN01. The sequence goes on along the minus strand of DASUZL010000044.1, from coordinate 22,909 downwards.
GATCAGCGCGTAGGCCGCCTCGGAGATCCCCAGCAGCACTCCGCAGATGACGCCGACGATGACCGGGCCGCCGATCACCAGCGCCGCTTGGGCGCCCTGCGGCCGCGACTCCAAAAGTGGGACTCGCTCCTCCATGACCCGAACCTATGCGCTTCCGCCCCAGCGCGCACCGATTCCACCCAAATGTCCATTTGTCATCCACAAAAGGATGAACCGGCTGTCATTTGTCGCCCACAGGGCGACAAAGTGCATGGGGGTTGGGCGGCGGATTTCGCAAAGTGCGGTCTGGTCGTCGCCGCTCGCGAAGGCCGGCTAGCCTAGCCGGGCGTTGGTCTTTCGCCCTGAACAAGCCCCGGAGCGCCGCCCGTGACGGGCGGCGGCGAGACGATCGGGGTCGACCTCGGCGGCACCAAGATGCTGATCGGTGCGCTGTCCGGCACCGACGTGCATTTCGAGAGCCGCGAGGGTTCGACCGGGCAGACCGAGGGCCAGCTGGTCGAGCTCTTGGTCCGCGAGGTCACCGAGGCGAAGGAAGCCTGCCCCGGCGCGGTCGCCGTCGGGCTTGGGATCCCGGCCACGATCAACCACGACACCGGCGTCGCCGTCTCCGCGGTCAATCTGCCGCTCGCCGACCTGCCGATCCGCGACCTCGTCTCCGAGCGGGTCGGGCTGCCGGTCTTCGTCGACAACGACGCCAACGTCGCCGCGCTCGCCGAGCACCTCTACGGCGCCGGCCGCGGAGCCAGCGACGTCGTCCTGCTGACGATCGGCACCGGGATCGGCGGCGGCCTGATCCTGGGCGGCGAGGTCTACCGCGGCGCCACCGGCGCCGGCGCCGAGCTCGGCCACACGGTGATCGACATGAACGGGCCGCCCTGCCAGGGCAACTGCCGCGGCCGCGGCTGCGTCGAGACGATGGCCTCGGGGACGGCGATCGGCCGCGAGGGCAAGGCGGCGGCGGAAGGCGACCCCGACTCGGTGCTGGCGGCGATGCAGGCCGAGGGACACCCGGTCGACGGCAAGGCCGTGACCGAGGCGGCGCTCGGCGGCGACCCGACCGCGATCGCCGTCTTCGACCTGGTCGGGACCCGCCTCGGCGTCGCCCTGACCAGCTTCGCCAACATCTTCGAGCCGCAGGTGATCGTGATCGGCGGCGGCGTCATGGCCGCCGGCGACCTGCTGCTGGACCCGGCCCGCAAGGAGCTGCAGGCGCGGGCGCTGCGGCCGAACAACGAGATTCCCGTCGTCGCCGCCGAGCTCGGCCCGGACGCCGGGATGATCGGCGCCGCGGCGATGGCCCGGATCGAACTCGAGCGGGGCGGGGACTGATGCCGGGGAGGCTGGTGGTCTGCCCGACCCCGATCGGCAACATCGACGACGTCACGCCGAGGATCCGCGAGGCGCTCGTCACCGCCGACTACATCGCCTGCGAGGACACCCGCCGCACCGGCTCGCTGCTCGACCGGCTGGGGATCCGCCCGGCGCCGCGCCTGGTCTCCAACCACGAGGGCAACGAAGCGGCGCGGGCGACCGAGCTGGCGCAGCGGATCGAGCGCGGCGACGTCGTCGCCCTGGTGACGGACGCCGGGATGCCCGCGATCTCCGACCCCGGCTACAAGCTGATCGCCCGCTGCATCGAGCGCGCCCTCGAGGTCACGGTCCTGCCCGGCCCGTCGGTGGTCCCGGTGGCCCTGGTCGCCTCGGGGCTGCCGACCGACCGCTGGCGCTTCGAGGGCTTCCTGCCGCGCCGCGCGGGGGAGATGGAGCGGGTCCTGCGCTCGGCCGAGACCGTCGTCGCCTTCGAGTCCCCGCGCCGGGTCGGCGAGTCCCTGGCCGCCCTCGCCTCGCTCGCCCCCGACCGCCCCGCCGCCGTCTGCCGCGAGCTGACCAAGGTCCACGAGGAGGTCGCCCGCGGCTCCCTCGCCGAGCTCGCCCGCCGCTTCCGCAGCGACACCAAAGGCGAGATCGTCCTCGTCATCGGCCCCGCCGCCTCCGACTCCCACGACAAAGACGTCGCCTTCGCCGTCGACGCTCTGCGCCACCTGGTCCAGTCCGGAGCGCGCCCGCGGGCGGCTGCGAGTGTCGTCGCGGCGCTGACTGGGACGAGGGCGAACGATCTCTATAAGGCGCTGACCGGGCGCGAGGCGCGCAGATAGCCTCAGCCCAGCCGATGAGCTACTACGTCACCACCCCGATCTACTACGTGAACGCGGAGCCCCACCTGGGGCACGCGTACTCGACGTTGGCCGCGGACGTGTTGGCGCGGCATATGCGGCAGCGGGGGGAGGACGTGTTTCTCCTTACCGGCACCGACGAGCACGGGGAGCCGGTGGCGCTGGCGGCGGAGCGGGAGGGGGTGACGCCGCAGGAGCTGGCCGATCGCAACTCGGCCAAATTCGAAGCGCTGCTGCCGATCATCGACGCCAGCAACGACTTCTTCATCCGCACCTCCGACCCGCGGCACGCGGAGCGGGTGGAGACGATCATGCAGCGGGTCTACGACAACGGCTGGGTGACCAAGGGGTCCTACGAGGGCTGGTACTGCCCGCGCTGCGCCGACTTCAAAACCGAGCGCGAGCTGGGGCCCGACAACACCTGCCCGATCCACGAGATCCCGCTGGAGAAAGAAAAAGAGGAGAACTGGTTTTTCCGCCTCTCCGCTTTTCAGGAGCAGCTCGAAGGCCTATATGAGGAGCGTCCGGACTTCGTCGTGCCCGATTTCCGTCGCAACGAGGCGGTCGCCTTCATCAAGCAAGGACTGGAAGACGTCTCGCTCTCGCGGCCGAAGCTGAAATGGGGGATGCGGCTGCCCTGGGATCCCGAGCAGCGGATGTACGTCTGGTTCGACGCGCTGCTCAACTACGTCACCGCGCTCGGCTTCGCCCGCGAGGGCGAGGACCTGACCGACCGCTACTGGCCGGCCAGCCTGCATGTGCTGGGAAAGGACATCCTCAAGTTCCACGCGGTGATCTGGCCCGCCCTGTGCATGGCGGCCGACCTGGAGCCGCCGCGGCGGATGGCGATCCACGGCTACCTGCTGATGGGCGAGAAAAAGATGTCGAAGTCGCTGGGCAATGTGCTCGACCCGTTTGCGGTGATCGACCGCTTCGGCTCCGATGCCTTGCGCCACTACCTCTTCCGCGAGGTCAGCTTCGGCCAGGACGGCTCGATCTCGACCGCTGGCTTCGAGGCGCGCTACGAGACCGAGCTGGCCAACGACTACGGCAACCTCGCGAGCCGGGTGCTGGCGATGGTCGACCGCTACCGCGACGGGACGGTCCCGATCGCCGCCGTCGACGCCACCCTGGCCGAGGACTTCGAAGGGGTCGTCGCCCGCTTCAGCGAGCTGCTCGACCGGGCCGAGCTGACCCAGGCGCTGGAGGTCGCGTGGACCCTGGTCCGCCGCCTCAACCGCTTCGTCGAGGAAACGAAGCCGTGGGAGCTGGCCAAGGACGAGGCCGACCCCGAGCGCCTCGACGAAGTTCTCTACAACCTGGTCGAGGGACTGCGGGTGACGACGCTGCTGCTCGTCCCCTACCTGCCGAAGACCAGCGAGACGCTGCTGGCGGCGCTGCGCGAAGAGGGACGGGGGCTGGCCGATCTCGGCTCGCGCCCCGGCGGTCAGAGCGTCGAGCGGGTGCCGCAGCTCTTCCCGAAGATCGAGTCCTAGGCGAGCAGGCCGGGGCCGATCTCGTCCGGCCTGGTCAGGCCGCAGAGCGCCATCGTCAGGTCGAGCTCGGCCAGCGTCATCTTCAGCACGGTTTCGACCCCGGCCTGGCCGTCGAGGGTGAGGCCCCAGACGTAGGGGCGGCCGAGGCAGACGGCGTCGGCGCCGAGGGCCAGTGCCTTCAGCACGTCGGAGCCGTTGCGGACGCCGCTGTCGAAGAGGATCGCGAGCTCGTCGCCGACCGCCTCGGCGATCGCCGGCAGGGCGTCGAGCGAGGCGACGGCGCCGTCGACCTGGCGGCCGCCGTGGTTGGAGACGACGATGCCGTCGATGCCGCGCCGCACCGCCTCGCGGGCGTCGTCGACGTGCTGGATGCCCTTGACCAGGATCGGCAGCGAGGTGATCTCGCGCAGCGTCGCGATGTCGTCCCAGGTCAGCGCCGGGTTGGCGAGCACGCCGAGGTAGTGGCCGGTGGCGGCGCCGAGGTCCTCCTCGGGGCTGCGCTCGAGGCCGGCGCGGAAGACCGGGTCCCGCATGTAGTTGGCGTTGCCGGAGCCTTCGAGGAAGGGCAGCCAGGCCTGCTGCAGGTCGCGCGGCTTCCAGCCGGGGATGAAGGTGTCGACGGTGACGACGATGGCGCCGTACCCGGCGGCCTCGGCGCGCTCGACGAAGCTGCGCAGCAGGCTCGGGTCGTTGGGCCAGTAGAGCTGGAACCAGCGCGGCCCCTCGCCGCTCGCCTCGGCGATCTCCTCCAGGGTGAAGTGGGAGGCGGTGCTGGCGATCATCGGCACCCCGACCGCGGCGGCGGCGCGGGCGGTCGCCAGCTCCCCCTCGGGATGGAGCACCTTCTGGACGCCGATCGGGGCCAGCATCAGCGGCGCCGGCATCGCCGTGCCGAGCACGTTGGTGGAGAGGTCGCGGGCGACGACGTCGCGCAGCATCCGCGGCACGATCCGGTGCCGCTGGAAGGCCCCGCGGTTGGCGCGGATCGTGTCCTCCGAGCCAGCCCCGGCGCCGACGTAGTTGGCCGCCCGCGGCTCCATCGCCTCGGTCGCCCGCCGCTCGAGCTCCTCGATCGAGACCGGGATCGCCGGCGTCTCTCCGCCCAGGCCGCGCATGTAGATCTCGCGGTAGAAGTCCGCCGGGTCCGCCATCCGGGGCAGGCTATTGGAGGGACATTTTGGAAGGGAATCTCAGTCCAATTAACACTGGATTTTCTTGACTATGGACGATCGTGTGATTTATCAAAAGTCTTAAAGAACTCGGGAGTGTTTGCCGAGAAACTCCCTCATGAACCGAATCGGAGTACCCCAAGTCATGACGAAGAATCGGACCGGCGCCGGCGCGATCGTGCTGCTGACGGCGGTTGCATTGCTGCTCGGGCTGTTCGCCGAGTCGGCTCCCGCGGCTCAGATCGTTGGCTCCGACGGGCAGGTGTACGCCTGTTACAAGGCGACGGGCAAGCGCAAGGGCAGTGTCCGCCTGGTCGCGAAAAACGCACGCTGCAAGCGCGGCGAGCGCAAGACCGCCTGGAGCACGACCGGTCCCGCCGGCCCTCAGGGGCAGCGCGGGACGGCGGGATCCACCGGTGCGGCCGGAGGCGCCGGAGGCAGCGGCGCCAGCGGCACGGTGGGGCTCGAATCCCAAGTGGCCAACTTGACGCTGAAACTCGAGGCGCTTGAAGGCGTCCTCAAAGGCGTGAGCAACGACTCGTTGACCAAAGGGCTGGACACGGTCAAAGGAATCACCAACTTGCAGCTGGTGGAATCGCTTACGGACGTGAACACGCTCTGCACCCAGGCGACGAAATTGACCGACCAGGTCGGCGCACTGGGCACGGTGATCGGTGGGCTCGGCCTCGAAGGGGTTCTCGGCGGGTTGCTAAAAATCCCGACGCTGCCGGTCGTCCTGCCGGAGTTCGACTGCGCGGACACCCCCTGATCGGTATCTCCTGAACCGCTGGCGCGGCCCGCCTCGATGGCGGGCTGCGCCGCGTTATGGGGCCGGCGCGTGGGTAGGCTGGCCCTCCGTGATCGACTCCCACGCCCACCTTTACCTCTGCGACCCGCCCGAGGCCGAGCTGCTCGCGGCGATGGAGACGGCGGGTGTCGGCCGGGTGCTGAACATCGGCCTCGACCGGGAGACCAACGCCGGCGTGATCGCCAGCGCCGAGCGCAACCCGAACGTGTTCGCGGCCGTCGGGCACCACCCCAACGACGCCGACAGCTTCGGCGACTCCGCCGCCGCGGACATCCTCCGGCTCACCGCTCACGAGAAGGTGCGCGCGGTGGGGGAGACGGGGCTCGACTTCTACCGCGACACGGCGGCGCCGGACGCCCAGCGGCGCGCCTTCGTCGCGCAGATCGAGATCGCCCTGGAGACCGGGCTGCCGATCGTGATCCACGCCCGCGACCCGGAGGGCGAGAGCAGCGCGACCGATGAGATCTTCGCCACGCTCGACGCCCGCGCCGCCGGCCACACGGTCGTCCTGCACTGCTTCTCGGCGCCGCAGCGGGTAGCGGATGCGGCCGAGCGCGGCTGGTACTGCTCGTTCGCCGGCAACGTCACCTACCCGCGCTCCGAGGCGCTGCGCGAGGCGGCGGCGCGGGTGCCCGAGGACCGGATCCTGGTCGAGACCGACTCCCCGTACCTGACCCCGCAGGAGAAGCGCGGCCAGCGCAACGAACCGGCCAACGTCGTCGCCACGGCGAGGGTCGTGGCCGCCGCACGCGGCGTCTCCTACGAGAATCTGGAGAGCACGGTCGAGGCCAACGCCGCCGCGCTCTTCGGCTGGTAGTCGCGGGGATGGTTCGGCTCGGCCAGAACTTCCTCGCCGATCCCAACCTGCTCGACGCGATCGTCCGCGACGCCGAGCTCTCGCCGGACGACGTGGTGCTGGAGGTCGGCGCCGGCGAAGGGGTGCTGAGCGAGCGCCTGGCGCCCGCCGCCTCGCACCTGCACACGGTCGAGATCGACCGCGGGCTGGAGCCGGCGTTGGCCGCGCTTGCCGCCCGGCCCGACGTCAGCCTGCACTGGGGGGACGCGATGAAGCTCGACCTGGCGGCGCTGGAGCCGGCGCCGACGGCGATCGTCGCCAACCTGCCCTACTCGGTGGCGACGCCACTGATCCTGCGCACGATCGAGCTGCTGCCGGGGGTGGGGCGGTGGACGGTGATGGTGCAGCGGGAGATCGCCGACCGGCTGCGGGCGGCGCCGGGCTCGCGCACCTACGGCTCGCCCAGCGTCGTCGCCCAGCTCGCCTGCGAGGTCGAGCTGGTGCGGAGCGTCGACCCCGCCGTGTTCAAGCCGCGGCCGCGGGTCGCCTCGGCGATTCTGCGGCTGCGGCGGATCGGGCCCGCTCCCGACCCGGCGACCTGGCGGCTGATCCGCGCCGCCTTCGCCCACCGTCGCAAGTCGCTCGCCCGCTCGCTGGAGCACGGCCGCGCGGGCTCGCTGGCGCCGGCGCGGGCGGCGCTGGCCGAGCTCGGGCTGCCGGAGGACGCGCGGGCCGAGGTGCTGGCGCCGGCCGATTTCGCCGCCCTGTCCGCCAAGCTGCAGGGCGAGGACTGAGGTTCAGTCCGCCCCCGATGCTCCATCACGCCCCCGCCAAGCTCAACCTCTGCCTGTGCCTGGGCCGGACCCGCGCGGACGGGCTGCACGAGCTCTGCTCGCTGTTCGAGCCGCTGGCGCTGGCCGACCTGATCACCGTCTCGGAGGCTGAGGCCGACGAGGTGCTCTGCCCGGGGGTCGAGGGCGAGAACCTGGCGGCGCGGGCGCTGGCGGCGCTGCGTGAGGCCGGCTGGGAGCGGGGGCCGCTGCGGGTCGAGATCGAGAAGCGGGTGCCGGTCGCCGCCGGGCTCGGCGGCGGCAGTGGCGACGCCGCCGCGGTGCTGCGGCTGGCCCAGCGCGAGGTCGCGGAGTTGCCGCGGCTAGCCGCGGCGCTTGGCGCCGACGTGCCCTCGCAACTGGCGCCGGCCCTGGCACTGGTCCGGGGCGCCGGCGAGCTGGTCGAGCGGCTGCCGCAGCCGGCGCCGCACGCGGCGGTGCTGCTGCCCGATGGGGGCGGACTCTCCACCGCTGCGGTCTTCGCCGAGGCCGACCGGCTCGGCCTCGGGCGTTCGGCCGAGGAGCTGGAGGAGCTGGCGCTGGCGCTGCGCGCGGCGGCCGGCGCCGGGGCCTCGCCGCTCGCCTACCCGGAGCTGCTGGTCAACGACCTCGAGGCGCCGGCGCGCTCGCTGCGGCCGGGGATCGGCGACGCGCTCGACGAGCTGCGCGAAGCCGGCGCCGCGATGGCGATCCTCAGCGGCTCCGGCCCGACCGCGGTCGGGCTCTTCCCCGATCTCGGAGCGGCGCGCTCCGCGGCCGAGACGATCGACCGCGACGACGCGATCGTCTGCGAGGCAGGGCGGGCCCCGGCCGAGGTGGCGCCATGAGGATGCAGGGGGAAGGCAAGGAGCGCAGCAACCGCAAACGGATCGTGCTGCTGGCGCTCGCCGCGGCCGTCGCCTTCGGCTACTACCTGCTCAGCCAGGAGCTCGGCAGCATCGACCTGCAGGATCTGCTGGAAGACATCTCCAACACGCTCGGCGCCTGGACCTACCTGCTGGTCGGCGTTTTCGCCTTCGCCGAGACCGGCGCCTTCGTCGGCCTCGTCGTCCCCGGGGAGACGGTGATGACGCTCGGCGGCGCGGTCGCCGGCCAGGGCGCGATCGACATCTACCTGCTGATCGGGATCGCCTGGTTCGCCGCCTGGGCCGGGGACACGACCAGCTTCTTCATCGGCCGTCGCCTCGGCCGCGGCTTCGTGCTGAAGAACGGCCCCCGGGTCGGGATCAGCCACGAACGCTTCGAACGGGTCGAGGATTACTTCTCCCGCCACGGCGGCAAGACGATCTTCATCGGCCGCTTCATCAGCCTGGTTCGCGCCCTCGCGCCGTTCATCGCCGGCAGCTCGGGGATGCGCTACGGCGCCTTCGTCCCCTACAGCGTGCTCGGCACCGGGCTCTGGGCGAGCGCCCACATCCTCATCGGCTACTTCTTCTCGCGCAGCATCGAGACCGCCGCCGAGTACGCCGGCAAAGGCGCCTTCCTGCTGGGCACGCTGATTGTCGTCGTCGCCAGCACGGTCTTCCTCGTCCGTTTCTTCCGGGTCGAGGCGAACCGGGTGGCGACGGTGCGTTGGATGGACGAGCACGTCGTCACCCGCTGGCTGGTCGTGCTCGGCCGGCGCTACCGGCCGCAGTTCCAGTTCCTCTGGGACCGGGTGACGCCGGGCGGCACCTTCGGGCTCGAATTCACGACGCTGATGGCGACCCTCGCCGTCTCCCTCTTCATCGTCGTCGGCTACTCGGTGGTGATCGGCGACGAACCCGGCCCGACCCCGGGCGACGAAACCGCCTTGGAACTGGTCGGCCACCTGCACAGCGGCTTCCTCGAGGGGCTCTCGAAAGTCGTCACGGCGCTCGGCAGCGGCTGGTTCGTCTGGTGCCTGACCATCGTCTGCGCCGGGCTGCTGGCGGCGCGGCGGCGCTGGGCCGAGTTCGGGGTGCTGGTGGCGGGGATGACGCTGACCTCGATCGGGTGGCACGAGGTCAAGGACCTCGTCGACCGGCCGCGCCCGCCCGACCCGCTGGTCGGCACCTCCGGCTCCTCCTTCCCCAGTGGCCATGCCGCCCACTCGGTGCTCTACGTCTGGCTGGCGGTGACGATCGTGCTGCGGCTGCGGCCGGGGATGGCGCGGGCGACGGCGGTGGTCGTGACCGGGTTCGTTCTGACCGGGCTGGTCGGGCTCTCGCGCGTGTACCTGGGGGTTCACTACCTCAGCGACGTCAACGCCGGCTGGGCGCTCGGTGCCGCTGCCTTCTCGCTCTGCGCGGCCGTCGGACTGGTCATCTCCCAGGTGCGCCAGAATCCAGACTGATGACGATCCTCGCCCTGGAGAAGATCGGCAACCAGTACCTGCTCTTCGGTGCGGCCGGGCTGGTCTGCCTGGTGACCTTTGCCGTTCTCATCCTCAGCCCGGCGCTCAGCGCGTACGGCCGCTTCTGGGAGAAAACGGTCGCCGGCTTCCTCTCCTTTTTCGTGCTCGCGGCGCTGGTCGTGATCGGCGTCGTGATCGGCCTCGGGGTCGTTTACTACTACCCCGAGATCACCGATTTCGTAGACGGCCTATAGCCAGCCCGTCCGTTCGCGCCGCGCTGGGAAGCGGCCTCTCTGGATAATGAGGCCATGCCTGCGGCCTCGAAAGGGACCGAAAGTCCTGCAAATGCTGGTGATCCGACGCTGCTCGAGGCGCTTTCCGACGCGGTCGAGTCCGGCGCTGGGCTGCCCGCCGTCGCCCGTGCGGCGGCGCGCCTGCTGGACGCCAGCGTCGCCCTGATCGACCGCTCCAGCGCGGTGCTCGCCGTCGCCGGCGCCTCCCCCGACCAGGAGCAGAAGCTGCTCTCGGGCGGCGAAGGGGTGACCGCGGTCGAGCTGCGGGTCGCCGACAGCGCCGTCGGCGAGCTGCGCTACCGGGCCAAGGCGCCGCCGGCGCCGGGGATCGCGCGGATGGTGACGACGCTCTTGGCGCTCGAGCTGGAGCGCTCGCGATCGCCGGAGTGGGAGAGCGAGGAGGTGGCGAGCGCCTTCGTCGCCGCCGTGCTGGCCCGCGAGGTGACCGACCGCGGCGACATCGTCGCCCGTGGCGCCGAGCTCGGCGCCGACCTCGACCGGGGTGCCGGCATGCTGGTGCTGCGGGCGGCGCCGCGCGCGGCGCAGACGGGGGAGTGGCGCGAACGGGTGCTGACCCTGGCCCTGCGGGCGCTGCGCGCCTTGGCGCCCGGCTCGCTGGCGACCACGACAAGCGGCGAGGTGGCGGCCGAAATCTCGGTGATCGTCCCCGCCGAGGACGACGAGCGCCTCGCCCGCGCCGCCGCCGGCCTCGCCCGCGAGCTCGACGACAGCCTCGCCGGCTTCCACCTCACCACCGGCCGCAGCCGCCGCTGCGCCGACCCGGTCGACCTCTACCGCGCCGGCAGCGAGGCCCGGCTCGCGGTCAACGTCGGCGAGGCCGAGGGCCACTCGGTGCTGGCCTTCGAGGACACCGGCGCCTACCGCCTGCTGCTGCCGGCGATGAGCGAGGACCCGGGCGAGCTCGAACGCTTCTACTCGGAGACGATCCAGCCCCTTTCCGAGTACGACGACCAGTACGAGACCGAGCTGGTCGCCACCGTCGAGGCCTACCTCGACAACGACGGCAACGTCGCCGCCACCGCCAAACAGCTCTTCACCCACCGCCACACCATCCGCTACCGCCTCGAGCGCGTAAAGGAGCTCTGCGGCCACGACGTCTCCGCCACCGAGGGCCGCGAGAAGCTCGGCCTCGGCCTCAAGGCAATGCGCGTCCTCGGCATCGCCTCCCCCAAGGGCCCGGCGATGGAGCCCGGCGCCAAAGGCGGCAAGGTCCCGCGGGGGGCGTCGGAGGAGTAATCCGGGAGGGGGACTCGAACCCAACCACTTCTTGGACCAAAACCAAGCGTGCTGCCAATTACACCATCCCGGAACGCCGAACTCAGACTAGCGCCGGAGACCTCGGCAAGAAGCGTCCGCTAAAGAACTTAGGCTGAGGCCATGGAGATCGGTGGAGCGTCGATGGACCCGGAGGTTCGCGAAGGGCTGGAGCGCAGTTGGAAGGCGCTGCTGTTCGTGGGCATCCTGGCGATCGTGGTTGGGTGCATCGCGATCTTGGTTCCCGCCGTGGCTGCGGTGGGGACGGCGATCTTCATCGGCTGGATCCTGCTGATCGCCGGGGCATTCCTCGTAGCGGCGGCGTTCTCGGCGCACTCGATCGGGACGGTGGTGCTGCGGTTGTTGTGGGCGGCGCTGACGGTGATCGTCGGTGTCTGGCTGATCGTCGAACCGCACAACGGGACGCTGACGCTGACCCTGGTCCTCGGCATCTACTTCCTCTTCATGGGCATTACCCGGATCGCCGTCGCCTTCGCCGCCCGCGGCCAGCAGAACGCCGGTCTGGTCGGCCTCAGCGGCGTCGCCGGCCTGCTGATCGGCATCCTCGTCCTCGCCAAGTTCCCCAGCTCCGCCGACTGGGCGATCGGCCTCCTGGTCGGCATCGACCTGATCTTCGCGGGCTGGACCTTGACTTCGGTTGCTCTCGTGGGCAAAGACCTCGCCCGAAGCAGGTAGTTCGAAGCACGCAAGACGCGTCTGGGTCAAGCAGGCCAAGGACGCAGGGAGCGTGGTGTGCTCTGCACACGAGCGACCGAGGACGCAGGGATGCGCCGGCCAAGACGCGTCCGCCAATACCATTCATACGTGACCCTGGTTCTCGTCATGGCGGCCGGCGAGGGCACGCGCATGCGTTCCTCGACGCCGAAGATGCTCCACTCTGTCTGCGGCCAGCCGATGGTCGCCTGGCCGATCCTTGCTGCGCGCGAGGCTGGCGCCGAGCGGGTCGCGGTGATCGCCTCGCCTGGCCGCGATATCTCCGCAGCCCTGCCCGATGGCACCGAGACGGTCGTGCAGCCCGAGTCCGACGGCACCGGCGGCGCGATCCGCGCCGCGCGTGAGCTGATCGCGGAGAGCGAGACGGTGCTGGTCCTCTCCGGCGACGTCCCGCTGATCGGCACCGACACGATCGCGGCGCTGCTCGCCGCCCACGACGCTTCCCCGGCCGCGGCGACCATGCTGACGATCGAGTTGCCCGACGCCGCCGCCTACGGCCGCGTCATCCGCGGCGCCGACGGCAACGTCGAGCGCGTGGTCGAGGCCAAAGCCGCCGGCGACGCCAGCGCCGAGCAGCTCGCGATCCGCGAGATCAACGCCGGCACCTACGTCTTCGACGCCGCCCCGCTGGCCGCCGCCCTCGACGCCCTCTCCAACGACAACGCCCAGGGCGAGTACTACCTGCCCGACCTCTTCCCGGCGCTGCGCGAGGCCGGCCACAGTGTCGCCGCCCACCTCGCCGACGACCTCGCGGTGACGATGGGCGTCAACAACCGCGCCGACCTCGCCGCGGTCGAGGCCGAGGCCCGCCGCCGCATCCTCACCGCCCACATGCTCGGCGGCGTCACCGTCGTCGACCCGGCCGCGACCTGGATCGACGCCGGGGTCGAGATCGGCGCCGACGCCCGCATCGAGCCCGGAACCAGCCTGCGCGGCGCCACCAGCGTCGGCGCCGGCGCGGTCATCGGCCCGCTCACCACCATCATCGACAGCGTCGTCGGCGCCGAGGCCAGCGTCGTCCAGTCCCACCTTGTCCAGTGCGCCGTCGGCGACGGCTGCGCCGTCGGCCCATTCGCCTACCTGCGCCCCGACGCCGCCCTCGACGCCGCCGCCAAGGCCGGCGCCTTCGTCGAGATCAAGAACTCGCACATCGGCAAGGGAGCGAAGGTCCCGCACCTCTCCTACGTCGGCGACGCCGACATAGGTCCCGGCAGCAACGTCGGCGCCGGCACGATCACCGCCAACTACGACGGATTCCGCAAGCACCGGACGACGATCGGCCGCGACGTGCGCATCGGCGTTGACACGATGCTGATCGCGCCGGTAGAAGTCGGAGACTCCGCCTACACTGGCGCCGGCGCCGTGATCAAGGACGACGTGCCCGAGGGGGCCCTCGCCGTCAGTGAGAACGGCCAGAGGAACATCGACGGATACGCCGCCGAGAAGGCGGCGAAGATGCGAGAGGACAAGAACCCGTGAGCATGATCGAGGAGCGCCCCCAGGTGGAGACCGGCATCGAGCACGACTATCGGAAACGGATGATGGTCTTCGGCGGTCGCAGCTCGATGGACCTCGCCGCCAAAATCGCCGGCAAGCTCGACCTCGACCTCGGCCAGGCGACGCTGAAGACCTTCGCCGACGGCGAGGTCTACTGCCGCTACGAGGAGTCGATCCGCGGCGCCGACGTCTTCATCGTGCAGTCGACCTGCGCCAACGAGCAGAGCGGGATGACCCCCAACGACTCTTTGATGGAGCTGTTGACGATGATCGACGCCGCCCAGGGCGCCTCCGCACACCGGATCATCGCCGTCATGCCCTGGTACGGCTACGCGCGCCAGGACAAGAAGTCCGCCCCGCGCGAGCCGATCACCGCCCGCATCGTCGCCAAGTGCCTGGAGGGCGTCGGCACCGACCGGGTGCTGACCATGGACCTCCACGCCGGCCAGGTCCAGGGCTTCTTCCACGTCCCCGTCGATCACATGACCGCGATGCCGATGCTGACCCAGTGGTTCATCGACCAGGAACTGCAGGAGGAGCTGGTGATCGTCTCGCCCGACGCCGGACGGGTGAAGACGGCACGCAACTTCGCCCGCCGCATCGGCACCCACTGGGCGGTGATGGAGAAGGAGCGCCCGGCCCAGGCGTTGGCCGAGATCGGCTACGTCGTCGGCGACGTCAAGGGCAAGACCGCGGTCCTGGTCGACGACATGATCGCCACGGCTGGCACCCTCTGCGCCGCCGCCGAGGCGGTGCTCGACGAAGGCGCCGCCCGGGTGATCGCCTGCGCGACCCACGGCGTCTTCTCCGGGCCCGCCTTCGAACGCCTGGAGAACTCCGGGATCGAGCAGATCGTCGTCACCGACACGATGCCGCTGCGCCCCGGCGCGCCGGACAACATCACCGTGCTCTCCACCGCCAGCACCTTCGCCGACTCGATCCGGCGCATCTTCACCGACGACTCGGTGAGCGAGATCTTCGCCGGCGAGAACCAGTTGTTCTAGGGACACAGCCCTGGCCACCGAGGCGGCAAGCAAGCTGCGACTGGTCGGCCACAAGGGCGCCGACACGATCGCGCCCGGAAACACGGTGGAGAGCTTCGGCGCTGCGGTCGAGGCCGGGGTCGACACGATCGAGTTCGATGTGCTCTGGCTGCCGGACGCGCACCTGCCGCTGGAGCAGCGGGCGCCGCTGGTTGTCGCCCACGACTGGGAGGACGCCGAGCGTCGCACGCCGCTGCAGCTCACCGAGGCACTCGACGCTTTTCTCGAGCCGCCCCTGGACAAGGTCGAGATCGACCTCGACGTGAAGCTGCCCGGGCGCGAGAAAGAGATGGTCGACGCTCTGCGCGAGCGCGGCCTCGTCGAGCGTTCGATGATCTCGACCATGGAGCTGCACACGCTGGGCCGGGTCCTGGAGCTGGAACCGGGGCTGCGGCGCGGCTGGACCTATCCCAAGGTGACCAAGGACTGGACCTCGAAGCGCTGGGCGAAGCTGCCGATGGCGGCGGCGCTGGTGGCGATGCGCCAGCGGCTGCCGGGCCTGGCGGCCCAGAAACTGCCTCAGTTCGGGGTCGCCGCGATGTGGGTCTACCACCCGCTGATCTCGCCCCGGCTGGCCCGCATCTGCAAGCTCGCCGGGGTCGAGCTGATCGCCTGGACGGTCGACGACGAGGCGCGGATGCGCAAGCTCGTCGAGTACGGCGTCGACGGCCTCTGCTCCAACGACCCGCGCCTCTTCGACCGCCTCTGACACGCGTCTGCATTCGTGTCCGGTATGCGGACACAGGTGCAGACGCGTGCTACTCGCTGACGTCGCGGCGGCAGACCAGCACGGTGCCGATCGCGAACAGGCCGAGGGTCCAGGCGGTGAGGACGAGGCCGCCGGTGACCTGGCCGAGGCTGCTGTCGCCTTCGTTGCCGCCGTGCAGCGCGCCGATTGCCTGCGCCGGGAAGTAGTCGCCGATCGAGCCGGGCAGAAGTTCGGGCAGCGCCGAGACGATGAAGAGGGAGGCGATCGCGGCGATGATCGCGCCGACCTGGTTGCGGACGACGGCGCCGATCCCGAAGCCGAAGGCGCAGATCAGCCCCAGCGAGACGACGACCCCGGCGTAGACCGAGGCGGCCTCGCTCGCCGAGGGCAGCGAGCCGCCGCGGCTGGAGAGCAGCGGCAGCGCCAGGCCGCCGTTGACGAGGACAAAGGCGAGCCCGGCGAGCAGGCCGACCCCGAACGTCGCCGCCAGCTTCGCCACCAGCACCGGCCAGCGCCGCGGCGTCACCAGGAAGGTGGAGCTGGCGGTGCCGTGGCGGAACTCGGTGGTGATGACGAGCACGCCGAGCACGAGGACGAGCACCAGCAGCAGCCCGACCCCGGTCATCGTGTCTTCCAGTTCGCCGATCTCTTCGAGCGAGGCGAGGCCGACGTAGAGGCCGGCGAAGAGCGCCTCGGCGAGCAGCCCGACCCCGAGCATCACCCAGGTCGTCCGCACCGACCAGAGCTTGATCCACTCGCTGCGCAGCAGGTTCATGCGCTCGCTTCGCCCTCGCTGGGGCGCGCCTCGGACTCCTCGCCCATCACCTCGAGGAAGCGCTCCTCCAGGCTGGATTCCTGCGGCGCCAGCTCGTGCAGCGCGATCCCCAGCGACAGCGCCAGTTCGCCGATCTCCTCGGCGCTGGCGCCCTCGACCAGGAGCGCCCCGTCCTCGGTGCGGCTGACCTTCGCCTTGCGCTCGTCGAGCCCGCGCGCGAGCTCGTCGAGCCGCGCCGCCCGCACCCGCACGGAACCGGCCTCGGCCGCGGTGAACTCGGCCAGGGTGGTCTGGGAGACCAGCTTGCCGCCGCGGATCAGGATCAGCTCATCGGCGGTCTGGGCGACCTCGGAGAGGACGTGGCTGGAGACCAGGACCGTGCGCCCCTCGGCTGCCTGCGCGCGCAGCAGGCCGCGCAGCCAGCGCATGCCCTGCGGGTCGAGCCCGTTGGCCGGCTCGTCGAGGATCAGCGTCCGCGGTTCGCCCAAGAGCGCCGCCGCCAGGGCGAGGCGCTGGCGCATCCCCAGCGAGTAGCCGCCGACCCGGCGCCCGGCTGCCCCGCTCAGCTCGACAAGCTCCAGCACCTCCTCGACCCGGGGCATCGGGATCCGGGCGGCGCTGGCCAGCACCCGCAGGTGGGCGCGGCCGCTGCGACCGGGGTGGAAGGCGGTCGCCTCCAGCGCCGCGCCGATCGTGCGCAGCGGGTCGGTCATCTGCACCGGCGGCTGCCCGTCGACCAGCGCTTCGCCGCCGGTCGGGCGCAACAGCCCCAGCAGCGCCCGCATCGTCGTCGTCTTCCCCGCCCCGTTCGGACCGAGGAAGCCGGTGACGCGGCCGGCGTGCACCTCGAAGGAGAGGTCGTCGACGGCGACCGTGCGCCCGTAGCGCTTGGTCAGGTTGCGTACTTCAAGCTCGGCCACGGCGTGACCGTATTCGGATCAGACCGTGCCGGGCGTCGCCGTCGGCGGCGCGTTACGGCCGCCCTTCCTCACCTTCACCACGGACTCCATGTCCTCGGCGGTGAAGCCGCCGACCGCTTCGCTCTCGACCGCGTAGCGGTAGAGGGCGACGCCGAAGATGCCGGTCAGGGCCTTCGAGATCAGCAGCGCGATCGCC
Source organism: Solirubrobacterales bacterium (assembly GCA_036376895.1). Classification (GTDB taxonomy): domain Bacteria; phylum Actinomycetota; class Thermoleophilia; order Solirubrobacterales; family 70-9; genus VAYN01. The sequence continues at coordinate 5,879 of DASUZL010000044.1, read as the reverse complement.
ATCACCAGGGCGCCGATCACAACCAGCAGAGCCCCGGCAAACGGCGCCGAGGACCAGAGCAGGACGCCACCGCCGATCAGGATCGCCGCCGGCAGCAGCCCGGCAAGGAAGATGATGCCGCCGATCGCGACGTTGCCGGTGATCTGCTGTCCCCAGCGTTTGCGGAAGATCGAGCCGGAGCGCTTCAGGGTCTCGAACGGGCCGGTGCCCTCAATCGCGATCACCGGCACCGCCAGGAAGGTGACCAGGGACCAGGCCATCCCGACCAGCCGGGCGGCGATGTCGCCGAAGACTCCACCCTGGTTCTCCAGCACCCCCATGAGGACGCTGATCGCGGTCGAGATCGCGGCCCAGCCGCAGATCTGGCTGAAGCGTTCTCGCGAGACGGCGAGGCCGTCGGAGACCGTCGCGCTCTGACCGCTGAAGATCATGTTGGCGGCGGCAGCCAGCCCGACGCTGAAGTAGACGCCGACGATGCTGAGCACGTAGACGCCGAGCACCAGCAGCGGGATCGCCGGGCCGAGCGAGCCGTCGTCGAGCAGGTAGAGGCCGGGGCCGAGGAAGACGACCGCCAGCGGGATCGTCGCGAAAGCGCCGTAGAGCGGGAAGCGGACCAGCTCCCGGTTTTCTTTCAGGAGCGCCCAGCTCTTTTTCGTCAGTGCCCAGCCGCGTCTGATCCTGCCCATCGTCTCGCCTCGATTCGTCGCGTTTCAGCTGGTCTCGGCCAGCCCGGGGGTGCGCTTCAGTCCTCGTTCCTCGAAGTACTCCCACTCCTGCTGGCCGAGCTCGGTCGCCGGCGGGTCGGCGTAGACCCACTCGCGCATGATCCGGTACCAGTTCCGCTTCGCCCGCAGTTGCCCGAGCACGGCGACGACGCCGATCTCCATCCGCCGTCCCATCAGCTCGTCGGCCGGGAGCGACTCGCGCCGCATCAGGTCGAAGTACTCCGAGCGCGGGTCGTTGGTCGACTCGATGATCTTCATCACCCGCCGCGCGGTGATCTCGATCTCGCGGTCTTCGATGTACCAGCCGCCGACCGCGCGCATGTGGTCCATCAGTCGCTCGGCATCGAGCTTCGATGGCTTCTTGACGAAGCCGAGGTCGTGCAGCGCCTGGCGGAAGGCCTCGGGCTCGTCGCGCGAGGCAGCGTCGAAGGCGCGCTGCTCGAGCAGGATCTGCTCGCGGTCGAGCTTCTTCGTCATCCCGAAGTCGAGCAGGGCGACGCGACCGTCGGGCATCAGGATGTAGTTGCCGGGGTGGGGGTCGGCGTTGAAGTGCTGCAGGTGGTAGATCGAGCCGAAGCTGCCGCGGAAGACGATCTCGCCGAAGCGGCTGCGCTCCTCGTGCGGCAGCTCCTTGATCTGCTCGAACCCCATGCCCTCGACGAACTCGGTGACCAGCACCCGACGGCGCGAGAGGCGTGTCAGCACTTCCGGCACGTAGATGAATGGGTGTTCGCGGTAGGCGCGGGCGAAGGAACGCTGGTTCTGCGCCTCGTACTCGTAGTCGAGCTCCTCCATGATCCGCTCGCGCAGCTCCTCGGCGATCGCCTTCGCGTCCAGCCCGGGCGCGATCGCCCGCGCCAGCCGCACCAGGGTGCCGGCGTTGCGCAGGTCGGCGTCCAGCGCCTCGGCGATCCCCGGATACTGGATCTTCACTGCGACGGTGCGGCCGTCCAGCAGTTCGGCCCGGTGCACCTGGCCGATCGAGGCGGCGGCGAAGGCCTCGGTCTCGAACTCGGCATACATCTCCGAGAGCGGCTCGCCGTCGTACTCCTCCTCCAGCACCTTGACCACCTGCTCCCACGGCATCGCCGGGGCGTCGGTGCGCAGTTTCGAGAGCTGCTCCTGGTAGATCTCGCGGTACTCCTCGGGGATGAACTCGGTGTCGATGAAGGAGGCGAACTGCCCGAGCTTCATCGCCGCGCCCTTCATCTGCCCCAGCGCGCCGACCATCTTCATCGCCGTCTCCAGGTGGCGCTGCTCCAGCCGCTCTTTGCTGTCCTCCTCGGAGCGACCTACGTTGGTCGCCTTGGTGCCGGCGTAGCGGGCGCCCTGGACCCCGACGATCGAGCCGAGCTTGGCCGAGCGCCGGACCCGGCCCTTGGGGATCTTGTTTTCGTCAGACACGCTTGAAGGGTCGCATAGGGGCCAGAAGGGTGGCACGAGGCCGCTGTTCCCGGTCGTTCTCTATCCTCTCCCGTCCGATGGCCACCGCCCGTTCAACCCTGAAGGTCGCCCCGCGCGCCGATTTCGGCTCGCGCGCCTCGCGCCGCATGCGCAGCGAGGGTCTGGTTCCCGGAGTCGTCTACTCCGGCGGCGAGGAGGCGAAGCCCTTCCAGGTCTCCGAACGCGAGGTGCGCAACCTGATCAGCGAGGGCGCCGCCCTGTTCGACCTCGAGATCGACGGCGGCAAAGCCGTCCCGGTCGTGGTCAAGGAGCAGCAGATGCACCCGGTGCGCGGCAGCCTCCAGCACATCGACCTGCAAGAGGTGAAGCTCGACGAGGCGATCCAGGCCGAGGTCGCGATCGAGCTCGAGGGCATCGAGACCGCGCCTGGCGTCAAAGGCGGCGGCGTGCTCGAGCACGTCACCCGCGAGATCCTCGTCGAAGCGCTGCCGACCGAGATCCCCGACCGGCTCGTCCTCGACGTCTCCGCGATGGAGATCAACGACACCCTTCAGCTTTCCGTCGTTCCCGTCCCCGACGGCGTCACCTTCGTCGCCGATGACCTCGAGGAGGTCACGATCGTGACCCTCTCGCCGCCGCGCGTCGAAGAAGTCGCCGAGCCCGAGGTCGAGGAGGAGGCCGAGCTGGTCGGCGAGGCCGATGGCGAGGCCGCCGAGGGCGATGGCGGCGACGCCGATGGCGGCGACTCGGGCGACTCCGAGGGCTAGCTCGTGCCGCTGTTCCGCCGCCGTCGAGAGGAGGGCGGCGACGGGGATCGCATCCTCATCGTCGGGCTGGGAAACCCCGGACCCGAGTACGCCGCAACCCGGCACAACGTCGGCTTCCTGGTCGCCGCCGAGCTGGCGCAGCGCTGGGACCTGGGCAAGGCGCGCGACAAGTTCCGCGGCCGCCTCGCCGAAGGCAGGACCGGCCCCGGCGGCCCGCGGGTGGCGGTGCTGCAACCGCTGACCTTCATGAACGAATCCGGCAACTCGGCCGGGCCGGCGCGCGGCTCGCTGAAGGTGCCGCTGGACCGGGTGATTGCCCTGCACGACGAGATCGACCTCCCGTTCGGCGAGATCCAGGTCCGCCAGGGCGGCGGCCTCGCCGGCCACAACGGCCTCAAGAGCCTCAAACGCGGCTTCGGCGACCCCGAGTTCTGGCGGGTCCGGGTTGGCGTCGGGCGGCCCGACTCGACCGACCCGGAGATCGTCTCCGCCTACGTGCTCGGCAAGTTCCGCGAGCCCAAGGCCGAGGTCGAGGGACTGATCGCCGACGCCGCCGAGGAGACCGAGCTCCTGGTCGAACGGCTAGGTTCCGAGCCGTGAGCACCGAGGCACTGACCAGCTACTCCGTCGACGAGCAGGGCGTGGCCCTGATCCGGCTCGAACGGCCGGACGCGCGCAACGCGCTCAACACCCAGATGCTGGTCGAGCTGCTCGAACACCTAGCCGTCGCCCGCGGCGACGACAACGTGCGGGTGCTCGTCTTCAGCTCCGCCGACCACCTCGGCCTTTCGGCCGGCGCCGACGTCCGCGAGCAGCTCGACGACGAGGCCAAAGTCGCCCGCATGCAGCTCTTCTCCGACCTCTACGACGGGATCGTCGCCTTCCCGAAGCCGACGATCGCCGCTTGCCACGGCGACGTCGTCGGCGGCGGCGCCGAGATCGCGGTCGCCTGCGACATGCGGGTCGGCGGCGCCAACCTGCGGCTGCGCTTCCCAGGGGCGGCGCTCGGCGTCCCGGTCGGCCCGGCCCGCCTCGTCACCCTCTGCGGCCTCGCTGCCGCCAAGTACCTGCTCTTCACCTCGCGCACGGTCGGCGCCGACGAGGCGCTGCGGCTGGGCCTGGTCAACCGTGTCGCGCCCGCCGCGGCGACCGAGGAGGCGGCGCTGGAGCTGGCCGCGTCGGTCGCCGCGCACCCCCCCGAGGCCGTCGCCCAGCTGAAGCGGATGCTGCACGAGTGGGACGACGTCGAGGGACGCTCCAAGGCCGAGGGCGAGGGCCAGGTCGAGTGGCAGCGCTCCGGCCCGGGCTTGCCCCAGCGCCGCTGAGCGGAGTAGGGTTCCCGTCGGTGTTTTCCGCCCGCGACCACGTCCATCGCCCGCGGTGGCAGGTTTCCGTCTTCGTCTTGGGGGCGCTGCTCTGCGCGCTGGCGTTGCCCGCCTCGGCCTCGGCCGTCACCTACACGGTCAACAGCAAGCTCGAAGGGGAAGACAAAAGCCCCGGCACGGGTGGATGCGAAACCGTTGTGGCCGGCGAATGCACGCTGCGCGCCGCAGTCGAAGAGTCGAACTTCTCCACCGCCGTCGACGACACGATCGCCTTCGCGCCCTCTTTCGATGGCAAACTGGACGACACGCTTGGGATCGGCTCCAGCTTCCCCGCGATTACCGACAAGGTCCACATCGACGGCGACAGCGGTGGCCAGTGCATCACCGCCGCGGCTGGGGTCCTGGGCCCCTGCGCGGGGGTCGAAAAGACGGCCACGGGCTCGGCCCTGGTGATCGAAAACGTCGATGGAGTCGAAGTCGAGGGGCTGGCGATCACCAATGCGACCGGGGCGGGGGCGGCGGCGATCAACGTGCTCAACAGCTCCGAAACTTTCGCGGCGCGCGACAACTGGATCGGGGTGAAGCTCGACGGCAGCGCCGGCGCCAACAACAAGGGGATCTTCCTCGACCCGAACTCCAACGGAGCGACGATCGGGGGCAAAGCCACCGCCGACCGCAACGTGTTCGCCAACAGCGGCTTCGAGGGCCTCGACATCGAGGGGGCCGACAACGCTGACGTCCTCGGCAACTACTTCGGCGTCAAACCGGACGGCGTCACCGCTGCCGCCAACGCGAAGAACGTCGAGATCACCAGCACCATGGCCATCCCGGCGAACGGCAACGAGGTCGGCGCGACGATCGAAGGCGCGGCGCTCGCCAGCCCCGTGTGCGACGGCGGCTGCAACGTGATCGCCGGGGGCGGTCTCTCGACCGGCATCGACCTGCACGGCGACGGTGGAAACGAGGCGCCAGCCGCCGGTCCGACGACCGTGCACGGCAACTACGTCGGCCTCGCCGCCAACGGGTCGACGGTGCTCGCAAACGGGACCTTCGACATCCTCAGCTACGAAAGCGAGGACACCACGATCGGCGGTCCCACGAACGGCGACGCCAACTTCATCGCTGGTGGGGGGATCGGGATCTACCACCAGGACGGGGAAGGCTTCGAAGCGGTCGGCAACGTGATCGGCTCCAGCCCGACTGGAGACGTCACCTCGCCCGGCCTGGGCATGTTCGTCTACTGCTTCAACCTGGGAACGGCGGGGGTCGATCCGGTGACGGTGAGCCAGAACGTCTTCCGCATGGAAGGCGGCATCGGGATCGAAGAGAAATTCGGCAACGCCGACATCGAAGAGAACTTCATCGAAGGAGCCACGACGGGAATCTTCACCCTGGGCGATCCACCCGGGGCCGGCAACCTGATCGCGGACAACGTGATCGGCGAATCCGTGACCAACGGGATCCTGATCGAAAACGACTTCAACATCGTCCTCCACAACTCGATCTACGGCTCCGGCGCGGCCGGGGTCCGCATCCAGAACCCAGCCGCGCTGGTGATCACGACCGGCAACCTGGTCGGTGGCGATACCGCGGCAGACGAAAACACGATCCGCGAAAGCGGCGGTGACGCGATCGAGATCGTCGACAACTCGGGCAAC
>DASUZL010000043.1:0-59969 GCA_036376895.1 Solirubrobacterales bacterium | reverse complement strand
GTGAGTTAAGCGAGTTCATCCGCTCTGCAGCGGTCCTGGAGGCCGAGCGGATCCTGGCCGATAGGGCCGTCTTCACCCTGGACGACGAGCAGTGGGATCGCTTTCAGGAGATCCTCGATCGACCTCCCCGCATTCCGACCGGTCTCAAGGATCTCTTCTCTCGTCCGAGCGTCTTTGAGTAGAGCGGCCACCCTGTGGCCTACTCTCGCCCTGAGCCGCTTGAGCGTGGACACGATCGAAGCGGCTTCTCTTGCGGCGAGCCGGAGCTCAATCGGTGGCTGGCGGATTACGCCTTCGCCGCGCAGGCGTCCGACTCGGCAAGAGTCTTCGTTTCCACGGATGGTCAGCGGGTGGTGGGGTACTACGCACTGGTCGCCGCCCAGGTTGCCCCGGAGGATGCAGGAAAACGAGCACTCAAGGGTCAGCCACGGGACCGAGCCGTTCCAGCGGTGCTGCTGGCCCGCTTGGCCGTCGATCGAGCCCACCATGGCTGCGGTCTCGGTCGCTCACTCCTCCAGGACGCGATGCTGCGGGCAAGCGAAGCGGCTGAGGAGCTAGGCATTCGTCTGATGCTCGTCCACGCCAAGAACGAGCGTGCAAGCGGCTGGTACAAACGCTTCGGCTTCGAAGAGTCCCCCACCGACCCCCTCCACCTGATCCTCCTCATGAAGGACCTGCGCGCCTTCCTCTCATCCGTCGGACAAGGTGCTAAGTGAGGAAGGAAGCCCCCAACTCGCGCAGCCGACTTTCACCACCCTATGGTGGGGTCAAAGTCGGAAGGGCTTGAGCGCGCCAGCTGCCTAGCGGATTTGGACGCCGGAGATGGCGCGGCTGATGACGAGGCGCTGGATCTCGGAGGTGCCCTCGAAGATCGTGTAGATCTTGGCGTCCCGGTGCATCCGCTCGACCGGGAACTCGCGGGTGTAGCCGTTGCCGCCGAGGATCTGGATCGCACGCTCGGTCGCCCAGACGGCGACCTCGCCGGCCTTCAGCTTCGACATCGAGCCCTCGGCGTTTTCGAAGGTGTGGCCATTGCGGCCCATCCAGGCTGCGCGCCAGACGAGTAGGCGGGCGGCGTCGATCTCCATCTTCATGTCGGCCAGGGCGAAGGCGATCGACTGGTTCTCGACGATCGCCTTGCCGAACTGGCGGCGCTCTTTGGAGTAGTCGAGCGCGTACTCGTAGGCGGCACGGGCGATCCCGAGCGCCTGGGCGCCGACCACCGGCCGGCTCGCCTCGAAGGTCTGCATCGCCGCCTGCGACTTCGACTTCTTGCCCTCGCGGACCCGCGCCAGGCGTTCGTCGAGCTTCTCTTTGCCGCCCAGCAGGCAGGAGCCGGGGATGCGGCAGTCGTCGAGGTGGACGTCGGCGGTGTGCGAGGCCCGGAGGCCGTGCTTCTTCACCTTGGCGCCCTGCTCGCAGCCCTTGGTCTCGGGCGGAATGATGAAAGCGGCGTGGCCGCGCGAGCCGAGCTCGCGGTCGACCGAGGCGATGACGACGTGGACGTTGGCGATGCCGCCGTTGGTCGCCCAGGCCTTCTGGCCGTTCAGCACCCACTCGTCGGCGGCTTCGTCGTACTTGGCGGTGGTGCGGATCGCAGAGACGTCGGAGCCGGCGTCGGGCTCAGAGGCGCAGAAGGCGCCGAGCTTGACGTCGTCCGGAGTGCCGAAGCACTGCGGGATCCACTCTCCCATCTGCTCCGGGGTTCCCTGCCCGAAGATCGCGGCGACCGCGAGCGAGGTGCCCATGATCGCCATGCCGATGCCGGCATCCCCCCAGAAGAGCTCCTCGTTGGCGATCGGCAGGGTCAGGCCGGTCTCGTCGGCCCAGAACTGCCCCATCGCTTCGAAGCTGTAGAGGCCGATCTTGGCGGCCTCCTGGATCACCGGCCAAGGCGTCTCCTCGCGCTCGTCCCACTCCGCGGCGGCGGGTCGGACGACGCCCTCGGCGAAGCCGTGCACCCACTCGCGGATGTCCTTCTGGTCCTGGTTGAGCTCGAGCGTGAACTTCGGCCCGGTCGACTCGGCGGCGTCGCCGGCCATCCCACTCAGGACGTCGTTCGCATCCACCTCGGCGACTGCCGCAGTCTCGGCCATGGCCGGAGTATTACACGGAACGATGTCGTTGTCAGCAGTTCAGACGTCGCGCAGGTCGAAGGCGCGCAGGCCCTCGCTGCCGCCGTCGGTGCAGTCGAAGAAGCGGCGGTTGACGCAGTCGTAGGACTCGCCGGCCCCCTCGTAGGCGCGCTCGACCGCGAACTGGCAGTGCGGCAGCGGGTCGCCTGTCATCTTCACGCCGCCGAACCCGCCCGGCTCCAGCACCGCCGAGATCTCGACCTCGGCCGCGAAGACTTCCTGCATGCAGCCCACGTACTGGTCGCCGGTGAAACGGTCGACGTAGCTGTAGAGGTAGCGGCACCCGAGCTCGATGCAGCCGCGCGGCTCGACCATCTTGTCGCAGAAGGAGCGGCACTGGCGGCACTCCCCTACCTCGGTGCGGGTGACGGTCATAGCGAAAGTCTAGGGAGCCGAGAAGGCGGAACCAAGCGGTTTGCCGCTTTCAAGCGGCGAGGGCGTAGGTGCTCAAGACCTGGTCGATCTCATTGCGCAGTCCAACCGAGGGGCGGACCCGGTAGTCGCTGCCGAGACGAACGCGCTTGGTGCCGGAGCTGGTCTCGATCACCAGGTGGACGTCGGACTCGCCTCTGTGGTGCTCGAAGACCGCCTTCAGCTCGTCGACGAGGCCCGGGATCGCCAGTCTGGCGGGGTCGATCGGCAGCTCCAGCGGCCCGGACGGGACCGCCGCCACCTTGCCGGCCTTGGCGATCTCCTCGCTGTCGGGTTCGAAGCGCTGCGCCTCCTGGACGACCAGCTTGGTCTCGCCGCGGTCCTTGTGATCGAGGCGGCCGCGGACGACGACGATCGCGTCGGGCTGGATCACCGCCGCGCTCTCCGCCTGGTCGGCCTTGAAGACCAGCATCTCGACCTGCCCCTCGACGTCGTCGAGGGTGGCGAACATCATCTGGTTGCCGCTCTTGGTGCGGATCTTCTTGCAGTCGACGACGATGCCGCCGACCGTGACCCAGGAGCCGTCGGCCTTGCTGCCCAACTGGGCCAGGCTGCAGTCGACCCGGGCCCGCAGCGCCGGCCCGACTTCGGTCAGCGGGTGCGAGGAGAGGTAGGTGCCGAGCGTCTCCTTCTCCAGCGCCAGCAGCTCCGCCCGGTCGAACTCGACCCCGGAGATCGGCGGCCGGCTCTGAGCGTGAGACTGCGATGCCCCTCCCCCGTCTTCGTCGCCGAAGTCGAAGATCGAGCCCTGGCCCATCTGCGCGTCCTCCTGCGCCTTCTGCCCGGAGGACTGGGCGGCGGGCAGCGCCTCCAGCATGCCCTGGCGGGTGGCGTCGGTGGAGTCGAGGGCGCCGCACTTGATCAGGCATTCGATCGCCCGTTTGTTCACCGCGCGCGAGTCGACCCGTTCGCAGAAGTCCCAGATCGAGGAGATCGGCGCCTCCTCGCGGGCGCGCAGGATCGCCTCCACCGCCGAGTGGCCGACGTTCTTGACCGCGTCGAGGCCGAACCGGATCGCCTTCTCGTTGACGACGAAGCTGTGGTCGGAGGAGTTGACGTCGGGCGGCAGGACGTCGATCCCCATCTCCGAGCAGCGGTTGACGAAGAACGGGACCTTGTCTTTGGTGTTCATCACCGAGGAGATCACCGCGGCCATGTACTCGGCCGGGTAGTTGGCCTTGAGATAGGCGGTGCGGTAGGAGATCAGCCCGTAACAGGCGGCGTGGGACTTGTTGAAGGAGTAGTCGGCGGCGGCTTCGTTCAGCTTCCAGAGGTCCTTGGCGACGTTGGGGGCGGTGTTCGATTCCGCCAGCCCCTGCATGAATTTGTCTTTCATCGTCGCCATCAGCTCGCGCTTCTTCTTGCCGATCGCCTTGCGCAGATCGTCCGCCTCGGCGCCGGTGAAGCCGGCCATCGAGCGCGAGATCTCCATCAACTGCTCCTGGTAGATGACGCAGCCGTGGGTCTCCTCGGTGATCGCGCGCAGGCGCGGGTCGGGGTAGGTGACCGAGCCGGGGTTGCGCTTGCCCTTGGCGTAGGCGGGGATGTAGGCCATCGCGCCGGGGCGGTAGAGGGAGACGAGGGCGACGATGTCGTCGAATTCGGTCGGTTTGACCTTCTTCATCGCCTCGCGCATGCCCTCCGACTCGAGCTGGAAGACGCCGGTCGAGTCGCCGCTGGCCAGCATCGCGTAGGTCTTGGCGTCGTCGATCGGGATCTGCTCCATATCGATCTCCTCATCGCGCGAGCGGCGGATGATGTCGATCGCGTCCTCGATCACGTCGAGGTTGCGGAGGCCGAGGAAGTCCATCTTCAGCAGGCCGATCTCCTCGATCGGGCCCATCGAGTACTGGGTCACGATCTTGTACTGGCGCTCGGGCTTGCCGGATCCGTTGCCGTTCGGCGCCGCCGGGGCGCTGCGGTCCTCGGCGAGCTGCAGCGGCACCACCTCCTGCAGCGGCCGGTCGGCGATCACCACCGCGGCGGCGTGGATCGAGTTGTTGCGGACTATCCCCTCCAGCCCCTGGGCGACGTCGATGATCTTTTTCGCGTCCGGCTCGGCGTCGTAGGTCTGTTTCAGTTCCTGGCCCGACTTCAGGCATTCGGCGAAGGAGGGGCTGCGGCCCATGATCGGCTCCGGGATCTGCTTCGCGAGGCGGTCGCCGGTGCCGTAGTCGTAGCCGAGCACGCGGGCGGCGTCGCGGGTCGCGGCGCGCGGCGCCATCTTGCCGAAGGTGATGATCTGGGCGACCGATTCGCGGCCGTACTTCTCGCCGACGTAGCGGATCATCCGCTCGCGGCCGCGGACCGAGAAGTCGATGTCGATATCCGGCATCGATTTGCGGCCGGGGTTGAGGAAGCGCTCGAAGATCAGCCCCTGCGAGAGCGGGTCGAGGTCGGTGATGCGGAGGATGTAGGAGACGATCGAGCCGGCGGCGGAGCCACGGCCGGGGCCGACGGCGACGCCGTTTTCCTTGGCGTAGCGGACGAAGTCCCAGACGATCAGGAAGTAGGAGGAGAAGCCCATCTCCTCGATCACCCCGAGCTCGAACTCCATGCGCTCGACCGCCTCGGCCGGCGGCGGGTCGCCGTAGCGGGCGCGCAACCCCTCGGCGGCGATGCGGCGCAGCATCTCCTCCGGCTCGGAGCCGTCTTCGGTCGGGTATTGCGGCAGCAGCAGGCCGCCGAGCTCGATGTTGAGCGAGCAGCGCTCGGCGATCTCCAGCGAGGTCGGCACCGCCTCCGGCCACTCGGCGAAGGACTCGATCATTTCCTCCGAGCTCTTGATGTAGAACTCGTTCGTGTCGAAGCTCATCTTCGGCGCTTCCAGGGTCGACTTCGTCTGCACGCAGAGCAATGCCGCGTGGTGTTCGAAGTCCTCGCGCCGCAGGTAGTGAACGTCGGCGGTGCCGACGACCGGGCGCTTCAGCTCCCGGGCGTAGCGGACGATGCCCTCGTTCGCCTTGTCCTGCTCGGGGATCCCGTTCTTCTGCACCTCGAAGTAGACCTGGTCGGCGCCGAAGGCCTGGATCAGGTCGTCGAGGTGGGCGCGGGCGTCGTCCTGGCGCTCTTCGATCAGGCGCCGGCAGAAGCGCGACTGCAGGCAGCCGGTGAGCACGATGACGCCCTCGGCGTGCTGGGCCAACAGCTCCATGTCGACGTTGGCCTTGCCGCGGGAGAAGCCTTCGAGGAAGCCGGCGGAGGTGAGCTTGACCAGGTTGGAGAAGCCGAGGTCGTTTTCGGCCAGCAGCGTCAGGTGGTTGCGCTCGTAACGCGTCTGCTCCTTGATCGTGCGGCGGTCGTCGACCAGGTAGGCCTCGAGCCCGACGATCGGTTTGATCCCGTGCTTGTTGCAGGCCTTGTAGAGGTCAACCGCCCCGTTCATCACCCCGTGGTCGGTCAACCCAAGCGCCGGCTGCCCCAGCTCCGCCGCCCGCGCCGCCATCGCATCGATCTTGCACGCACCATCCAACAGCGAGTACTCGCTGTGGGCGTGAAGGTGGACTGCAGCAGGCGTGCTCAAGAGAAAATCGATCCTGCCAAATGAGGTGGATGGCACGAGCGTGTCTCGTGAGCCTTTCGCGCTAACTCCGACACTGAGTTGCGCGAAATCACCCGGGAGGGGTCGGGTAGGGCTTTCGCTTAACTTTTTTGAGGTCCGCGCTCCGCCTCGCCGCGAGCCGCTGAAGCAAAAAAGTACAAGACGCTTCAGCCCCACCCGACCCCTCCCGGGTGGCTACCCGCAGACCCAGGCCCCCGGGCCGGAGTCGGCCCAAATTTCGGCAGCAATGCGGTCTTGTTCAGTCTTTGAAGCGTTCTGGGGCTCGCCCTGGCCGCCATAGAGCGCCCAAGTTGAGGGGATGATTTGGTAGGCGCCGCCGGCGCCGCTGGAGGGGTTGAGGGCGCTGTAGTTGCCGCCGGACTCGCACATCACGATGTAGGTCGGGATCGAGTAGGGGCCGCCGAGCCAGCGGCCGACTTCTTCTTCGGCTTCGGCCTGACTGGCCGCGCGGGCTTCGGCGGCGCGGGCTTCTTGGACCTGCTCGACCCACTTGCCGATGTCCGTTTTCAGTTCCGCCAGCGAGGCTTCGCGGGTGGCGCTGAGCGAGGCAAGTTCGGCGGCCGAGACCTGGGCCGCTTCGCGGACGGTGGCGATGTTGGCGCGGGCGGCGGCGAGACGCTCTTCGTAGGCGAGCGCGCGTTGGTGCAGCTCGTCGACCCGGTCGACCTCGGCGTGGACCTGGTCGCGGACCTCGCCGACGCGGTCGGCGAGGGCGCTGTCGGCTTCGGAGATCGCCCGCAGGTAATCGGCCTGGGTGACCAGGTCCTCGTAGTCGCCGCCGCCGAAGACGATGCTGGAGGTGGTCGGGGTGCCGCTCTCGTAGATAGCCACCAGGCGCTCGGCGAGGGCGCGGTGGGCGCGGCGCAGCCGCGCCCGGGCGGCGACCAGTTCACGGCGGGTGCGGTCGAGCTCGGCGCTCAGTTCGGCAGTGCGCTGCTCGCCTTCGGCGAGCAGATCGGAGAGGCGCTGCTCGCGCGCTTCAGCGGCGGCGGCTTCCTGTTCGGCGACGTCCAGCCGTTCGTTCGTCGCGCGCAACTCGGCGGAGATCGAGCCGGCCTCTTCGCGCGCCACGACGAGCTTCGATTCGAGCGTTTCGGAGTCGGCGGCGCCGGCGTTCGGGGCGAGCGCGAGCACGGTCGCGACCAGGCCGCACAGAAGTGCGGCAGCGCAAATCACTGCGAGATCCTTGCGAAGCCGAGCCGAGCCCAAGAGGGCGCTGAGGCTAGCGGACTTTGTTAGCGCTTCCTCACAAGTTGTCTATAAGGCGCAAGGAAAGTTGCGCCCGCGCCTCGGGCGGTCGGGGTCAGCCCTCGCGGACTTCGCGCGTCGCAAGGTAGGCGCCGACGCCGATCGCGACCACCGCGACCCCGGCGCCGATCCTGATCTCGCGCCGGTAGCGCTGGCGCAAGTAACGGACAGCGAATCGGAGCGCCGCCTTGCCGAGCGTGTCGTACATCAGCCCTCCCCCTCGCCGTTGCGCTCGCGGATCGCGTGGGCCATCCGCGACTGCAATGACCAGAGCTCGATGAAGCCGGGTGAGGCGTTCTGGTCGAAGAGGCCGCCGGACTCCGAGAAGGTCGCCAATTGGGCGTCGTAGACGGCGTTGGGCGAAGAGCGGGTGACGACGCGGACGCTGCCTTTGTAGAGGCGCAGCCCGATCTCGCCGGTGACCTGAGCGTTGACCGCCTCCATGTAGGCGTCGAGGTCGGTGCGCAGCGGCTCCCACCACAAGCCTGCGTAGACCAGGTAGCCCCACTTCTGGTCGAGCGCCGGCTTGAACTGGTTCTGGTGGATCGTCCCGACCAGCCGCTCCAGCTCCTGATGGGCAGTGAGCACGATCGCCGCCGCCGGCGCCTCGTAGATGTCGCGCACCTTGAGGCCGACGATCCGGTCCTCGATGTGGTCGATGATCCCGACCCCGTGGCGGCAGCCGATCTCGGCCGCCCTTTCAAGTAGGTCGACGAGGCCGAGGCGCTCGCCGTTCAGGGAGACCGGGCGGCCGGACTCGAAGCCGACGGCCACGACCTCCGCCTCATCGGGGGCCTCCTCGGGCCGGGTCACGAGCTGGAAGACGTCGTCCTCGGGCGCGTGGTCGAGCTCCTCGATCCAGCGGCCCTCGGAGGAGCGGCCCCAGAGGTTGTCGTCGATCGAGTAGGGAGTGACCTCGGCCCCGCCCTTGATCGGGATCCCGTGCTCGCGCGCGTAGGCGATCTCCTCCTCGCGGCCCATCGCCCAGGAGCGCACCGGGGCGATCGTCTTCAGCTCCGGCGCCAGGGTGACCACGGTGGCCTCGATCCGCACCTGGTCGTTGCCCTTGCCGGTGCAGCCGTGGGCGATCGTGTCGCAGTTAGAGCGGCGCGCGTACTCGACCGCCAACTGCGCGATCAGCGGCCGGCCGAGCGCGGTGAAGAGCGGGTAGCCGTTGCCGTAGACGGCGTTGGCGCGGATCGCCGGCGCCAGGAAGTCCTCGGCGAAGCGCTCGCGGGCGTCGACGACATGGCACTCGACGGCGCCAAGCTGGCGCGCCTTGGCCTCGATCACCTCGTAGTCCTCACCCGGCTGGCCGAGGTTGACGGTGAGGCAGACGACCTCGGCTTCGTAGTGGTCCTGGATCCACTTCAGCATCACGCTGGTGTCGAGCCCGCCCGAGTAAAGGAGCAGGACGCGGTGGACGCTTGCCGGGTCGGCCTCGTAGGAGGCGGTCGGCTGGGAGATCGGCTGCTCGGTACTCACGGGGGCGCAGTCTGGCACGGCCCGGGCGAGCGTGGCGGGACGCTACGGCGCTTCGAGACCGCCGCTGTCGCCTTCGCCTTCTTCTTCGACCGGCGGTTCTTCTTCTTCGGCTTCGGTCGGTTCCGTTTCTTCGGTCGACTCGGTCGTTTCCGTCGACTCGGTGGTCGGTTCCGTGGTCTCGGTCGTTTCCGTCGTCGGTTCGGTGGTCGGCGTCGATTCGACGCTGGGCGCGGTCGAGCCGCCGTCGTCGTTGCCGGCGATGACGACGACGGCGATCACCAGGCCGACGATGATCGCGATCAGGCAGGCGACCAGCAGCCGCATGTTGCCGTGGGGGCGGCCCTCGTCGCCGCGGCCGGGACCGCGGTCGTCGGGGCCCATCAGCCTGGTCGGGTCCTCATGCATGCGGTTAGTCCTCCGGGCCGAGGATCGCGTCGAGGATCGCTGCCGGGTCCTCGATCTCGAACCCGGTCTTCAGCCGCGTCTCGATCTCCTCGCGGCTGGAGCCGGAGACCGCCATCTGGGTCGCCAGCAGGCGGGCGCCGGCGAGGTTGCCGCCGCGCTCCTCCTCGGGGTCGGCGACGGCAGCAAGGTGGGATGCGCGGGCGGGTTCGGGCCTGACCTCGGGCCCGCCGCCGGGGCGCATCTTGCCGCCGAGCTCGTCTTCGGCCCGGCGCAGCGCCTCGACCATCTGGCCGGCCTGCTCGCGCAGCGCCTCGGCCTCGGCCAGCAGCGAAGCGATCAGATCCGCCTGGGAGCTGCGGCGCTCGGCCGCTTCGCGGTCGGCCTCGGCCCGGCTCTCCTCCAAGTACTGGCGCGCCTGGGCTTCGGCGTCGTCGATCACCGACTCGGCGGCGCGCTCGGCCGCCTCGACGATCGCGCCGATGCGCTCAGCCGCGCTCGTCACAAGCGGCCGGGGGTTCGGCTGGCTCTTCTCTCGCCTCACGCAGCCGAGAACACTAGAAGCGATTCGCCGATCAGTCCAACCGCGCGCTCGATCTGCGAGTCATCGACCACCAGCGGCGGCAGCAGCCGCAGCGTGTCGGGACCGGGCACGTTGACGACCAAGCCGCGCTCCAGGAGGTCGGCGCCGACCGTCGCCGCGTCGATCCCGTCCTCGAGGCCGACTCCCACCATCAGGCCCCTGCCCCGCACCTCGCGCACGCCCTCCAGCGCGGCCAAACCGCGGCGCAGCTCCTCGCCGCGCTCGCGCACGCCGCGCAGCAGAGCCGGGTCGTCGACGACGTCGAGCACGGCCAGCGCCGCGGCGGTGGCGACGGGGCCGCCGGCGAAAGTGGAGCCGTGGTCGCCGGGCTCGAGCACGTCGGCTGCTGCCGGGCCGGTGATGCAGGCGCCGATCGGCATGCCGCCGCCGAGCGCCTTGGCGCTGGTGATGACATCGGGCCGGACCGGAGTCTGCTGGTAGGCCCAGAGCGAGCCGGTGCGGCCGATCCCGGTCTGGATCTCGTCGAGGATCAGCAGCGCGCCGGCCTCGTCGCAGGCTTGCCGCGCCGCCAGCAGCGCCTCGTCCGTGGTCGGGCGGATCCCCGCCTCGCCCTGGATCGGCTCGATCAGCACCGCCGCGGTGCGCTCGCCGACCGCCTCGCGCAGCGCCGCCGCGTCGTTGCGGGGGACGGAGCGGAAGCCGGGCAGCATCGGCCCCAGCGCCGGGTTGCCGGCGAGGCCGGGGGTGGCGGACAGCGAGCCGTAGGTGCGGCCGTGGAAGTCGCCCTCGAAGCTGACGATCTCCGGTTCGGAGACGCCGCGGCCGTGGGCATGCTTGCGGGCGATCTTGATCGCGCACTCGTTCGCCTCGGTGCCGGAGTTGGCGAAGAAGACGCGGCCGCCGAGGCTCGAATCGGCCAGCCGCTGGGCCAGCCGCGCCATCGGCTCGGTGTAGAAGAGGTTGGAGACGTGCATCAGCTCGCCGGCCTGCTCGCGAACCGCCGCGAGCACCGCCGGGTGGCAGTGGCCGATCGAGCAGACCGAGATCCCGGCGAGGAAGTCGAGGTACTCCTTGCCGTCGGCGTCCCACAGCCGCGCGCCCTCGCCGCGGACGAAGTCGACCGGCGCCCGCTTGTAGGTGCGCATCAGATAGCGCTGCTCCAGCGACTGGGTCTCGGCCAGGCTCACGGGACCACCATCGTGCCGATGCCGGAGTCGGTGAACAGCTCCAGCAGCAGGCTGTGGGGTTTGCGGCCGTCGACGATGTGGGCCGACTGGGCGCCGCCGCGGATCGCGTTGACGCAGGCCTGCAGCTTCGGCCGCATGCCGCCATCGATTCCCTCCAGCGCCGCCTCGACCTCGCCGACCGCGGCGCGGGAGATCAGCGAGCCTTCGTCGTCGGGGTCGGCGAGCCAGCCCTCGACGTCGGTGAGGAAGATCGCCTTGGTGGCGCCGAGCGCGGCCGCGACCTTGCCCGCCGCCTCGTCGGCGTTGACGTTGTAGGACTGGCCGTCGCGGTCGGAGGCGGAGGAGGCGATGACCGGGATGTAGTCGGCGGCGATGTGGTTGAGGACGTCGACGTCGACGCGGTCGATCGAGCCGACAAAGCCGACCTGGTCGGCGTTGGCCGCCGGGGTGACCTCGAACAGGGTCCCGTCCTCCCCGGCCAGGCCGACGGCGGGCTGGCCGTGGCGGTTCAGCCGCTGGACGATTTCGCTGTTGAGCTTGCCGACCAGGACCATCTTCGCCACCTCGACCGTCTCGGCGTCGGAGACGCGCATGCCCTCGTGCCAGCGGACCTCGAGCCCGAGCCGGTCCATGTACTTGGTGATCTCGGGACCACCGCCGTGGATCACGACCGGGTTGAGGCCGACGTACTTGAGCAGGACGACGTCGGCGGCGAAGGCCTCGCGCAGGTCCTCGTCCAGCATCGCGGCGCCGCCGTACTTGATCACGATCGTGCGACCGTGGAACTCGCGGATGTACGGGAGCGCCTCGAGCAGCGTCTCGACGCTGGCTTCTCCCGGCTTCACGTCGTGTACTCCGCGTTGATCCGGACGTACTCGTAGCCGAGGTCGGAGAACCAGACGTGGGCGCGGTGCTCGCCCCGGCCCAGCCGCAGCCCGATCTCCGCCTCCGGCACCTCGCCGCCGAGCTCGGCGGCGTCGATCGAATCGGCTCCGATCTCCTCCAGGTCCTCGCCGGCGAGGGCGGCGCCGGCGGCCTGGGCGATCCGGCCCCAGTTGGGGTCGCGGCCGAACAGCGCCGTCTTCACCAGCGGCGAGTTGGCGACGGCGCGGGCGACCCGCTCGGCCTCGGCGGGAGAAGCGGCTTCGGTGACTTCGATCCGGGCAGCCCGGACGGCGCCCTCGCCGTCGCGGACGATCTCGATCGCGAGCTGCGTCAGCACCGCCTCGAGGAGACCGTCGGGCAGCGGCCGCCCGGAGGCCCCGGTGGCCTGCAGCAAGACCATGTCGTTGGTGCTCATCTGGCCGTCGACGGTGATCCGGTTGAAGGAAGCGTCGACCGCTCCGCGCAGGGCGGCTTGGGGATCGGCGACGACGGCGTCGGTCTGGACGAAGCAGAGCATGGTGGCCATGTTCGGCTCGATCATCCCCGCTCCCTTCGCCTGAGCCGAGAGCGTCACCCCTCCGGTACACAGCGTGCAGCGCTTCGGCCAGCGGTCGGTGGTGAGGATCGCGTCGGAGAATGCGGTGGCGCCGTCGGCGGAGAGGCCTGTGGACGCCTCCTCGATCCCGAGCAGGACGGCGCCGATCGGCAGTGGTACGCCGATCGTCCCGGTCTCGGCGACGGCGACGCTCTCCGCCTCCAGCCCCAGCGCGTCGCCGGCGCGCCGGCACATGTCGAGCGCGTCGTCGTAGCCCTTCTGCCCGGTCTCGGCGTTGGCGTTGCCGCTGTTGACGACGGCGGCGCGGACCCGGCCGGCATCGGTCACCTCGCGGCAGACCCGGATCGGCGCCGCGGCGGAGGCGTTGCGGGTCAGGACCATCGCCGAGCTGACGCTCTCCTCATCGCAGACCAGCAGCCCGACATCGGTCTTGCCGCCGCCCTTCAGCCCGCAGTGGGCGCCGCCGGCGCGGAAGCCGGGGGCGAGCCGGCCCGGGTCGAGCTCCTCCACCCCAGCGGGAGCATCGACCCAGCGCGAGCGGAAGAAAGGCTCGGTCACGTCAGCCCTTCGGTCTCCTCTAGCCCCAGCATCAAGTTGAGGTTCTGCACTCCCTGCCCTGAGGCGCCCTTCCAGATGTTGTCGATCGCCGAGAAGGCGAGCACGCCGCCGTGCTCCTCGACGGTGACGTAGAGGTGGCACTCGTTGGTGTCGCGCAGCGCCCGCAGGTTCGGCGGGCCGTCGAGGACGCGGATGAAGGGCTCGCCGGCGTAGCGCTCGCGGTAGAGCGCCTGCAGCGCCTCCTTCGAGAGCGGCTCGGGGGTGCGGACGAAGCAGGTCGCGAGCTCGCCCTGGTCGAGCGGCAGCAGGTGCGGGACGAAGGCGACCGGGGCCGGGCTGCCCAGCGCCGCCAGCTCCTGTTCGATCTCCGGCCGGTGGCGGTGGCCCTCGGTCTTGTAGGGGAAGGCGTTCTCGGTCATCGCCGAGAAGTGGACGAGGTCGTCGCTGCTGCGCCCGTAGCCGGAGGTCCCCTGCATCGCAGTGATCGAGACCTCGCTGACCAGGCCCTTCTCGGCCAGCGGTGCCAGCGCCAGCACGGAGGCGGTCGGGTAGCAGCCGGGGGTGGCGACGAGCTTTGCCTCGCGTAGCTGGTCGCGGTAGAGCTCGGTTAGGCCGTAGACGCCCTGGTCGAAGAGCTCGGGCGCGCCGTGCTCGCCGTACCAGCGCGCGTAGGTCTCGCGGTCGCGCAGCCGGAAGTCGGCCGAGAGGTCGACGACAAGGACGCCGGCGGCGCGCAGCGCGGCGACGGTCGGGGCCGCCGCCCCGTGCGGGTAGGCGACGATCGCGGCCTCGATCCCGTCGAGCCGGTCGAGGTCGAGGTCGGTCAGCTCGATCGGCACCGGATAGCGCGGGTAGAGGTCGCCGAGGCGCTTGCCGGCGTCGCCGCGCGAAGTGGCGGCGACCAGCTGCAGGCGCGGGTGGCCCCAGACGATCGCGGCGGCGAGCGCGCCGGTGAAGCCGGAGGCGCCGGCTACCAAGACCCGGGCGGCCGGGTCACCGTTGAGCGGCTGGGCGGCCGAGTCAGCCACGGAGCGACCCCCCGATTGCCTCCAGGGCCGCCTCGATCGCATCGCGCAGGCCGGAGACCTCCTCGTCGGTCAGAGTCCTGTCCGGCGCACGGAACTCGAGGCCGAGGGCGAGGCTGACCTTGCCCTCGCCGACCTGGTCGCCTTTGTAGAGGTCGAACACCTCGGCCGAGTGCAGCAGCTCGCCTCCGGCCGCGAGCACCGCGGCGCGGACGTCGACCGCGGCGACCTCATCGGAGACGACGACGGCGAGGTCTTGGTAGACGGCGGGGAAGGTGGTGACGTCCTCGTAGGTCTCCTCGCCGGCGCTGGCGGCGGCGATCAGCGGGGCCGCGTCGAGTTCGAAAGCGACGGCCGCATCGATGCCCCACTCGCGGCAGACCAGCGGGTGGACCTCCCCCAGCCAGCCGGCCGGGGCGCCGTCGACCGAGACCGCTGCAGCGCGGCCGGGATGCAGGAACGGCTCGGTGGCCGCGGCAAAGCTGAGCTCGGTGCCGAGCTGGCGGGCGAGCGCCTCGGCAACGCCCTTGAGGGCGAAGAAGTCGGCTGGCTCGGCAGCGCCGCGCCAAGAGCGGGCGCCGAGCGGCCCGAGGGCGAGCGCCGCAAAGCGGTGCGGCTCGACAAACGGCGCCGGTTGGTCGCCCGGGAAGCGCCCAGCCAGCGGATCGACCCGCTCCGTGTCCTGAGGTCGCACTTCGTCCCGCATACCGGGATCAACTGCGACCTCACCGGGGAGATAGGCGCGGCCGGACTCGAATAGGGACAGCCGCTCGGCGCCGCGGGCGACGTTGCGCGCGGCTCCGTCGAGCAGGGAGCCGAGCAGGACGGTCCGCATCGCCGACTGCTCCTCGGAGAGCGGGTTGGCGACCATCACGAACTCGGCCCGCGGGTCGCCGGCGGGGATCCGCAGCCGCCCGGCCTCGCCGGGGTCGGTGAAGCTCCAGCCGACGACCTGGTCGAAGCCGAGGTCCCGCAGGCCGTCCTCTGCCCGGCGCCGCAACCGCTGCGGCCGGCTGAGCCCGCCGACCGGGCCGGAGATCGCGGGCAGCGTCGTCGGCAGGTGCTCGTCGAGGCCGTGCACGCGCGCGACCTCCTCGATTAGGTCGACCTCGCGGGTGACATCGCCCCAGCGGTCCGGCGGCACCGTGACCCGGAGGTCGGCGCCGTCGGCCTCGACGCCGAAGCCGAGGCGCTCGAGGTAGGCGCTCTGGTCGGCCTGGGAGATCTCCATACCGAGCAGGCCACTGACCCGGTCGGCGCGCAAGTCGATCTGCAGCAGCGGCGGCGTCTCGGCGGCGACGTCGATCGTGCCCGGCACCAGCTTGGCGCCGCAGAGCTCAACCAGGAGCCGCGAGGCCAGCCGCTGTGCCCGCATGCAGAGGTCCGGGTGCAACTGCTTCTCGAACCGGGATGAGGCCTCGGAGCGCAGGCCGAGCTGGCGCGAGGTGCGGAGGATGTTGGTCCCGTTCCAGTTCGCCACCTCGAGCAGGACCCGGGTCGTCTCGGCGGAGACCTCGGAGACCTGGCCGCCCATGATCCCGGCGATCCCGGAGGGGCCGTTCTGGTCGCAGACCAGGACCGTCTCCGCGTCGAGGCTGCGCTCGACGTCGTCGAGCGTGGTCATCTTCTCGCCCTCGCTCGCGGTGCGAACGGTCAGCGCCCCGCCCGGGACCTTGTCGAGGTCGAAGGCGTGCAGCGGCTGCGCGGTCAGCAGCATCACGTAGTTGGTGATGTCGACCACGTTGTTGATCGCCCGCTGCCCAGCCGCGGCGAGCCGCGCCTGCAGCCAGAGCGGCGAGGGGCCAATCGTGACCTCGGTGAAGACGCGGGCGGTGAAGCGCGGGCAGAGCACGGGGACCTCGACCGCGACCGAGGCGAAATCGTTGACGTCTCCCCCGCCCTCGGCGGCGGCGTCCTCGGCCCAGGGCTCGGCGGCGAGCGACGCGGCGGAGATCGCGTGCACCTCCCGGGCGACGCCGAAGACCCCGAAGCAGTCGACGCGGTTCGGGGTCACCTCGATCTCCAGCACCGGCTCGGCCAGCGGCAGCACCTCGGCCAGCGGCGTGCCGGCCTCGATCCCGTCCTCCAGCTCGAGGATCCCGTCGTGGTCCTCGCCGATCTCCAACTCGGAGATCGAGAGGATCATCCCTTCCGAGGCGACCCCGCGCAGCTTCGCCTTGCGCAGCTTGTCGCCCCCCGGCATGCGCGCCCCGGGTAGCGCCACGGCGACGGTCTGGCCGGCGGCGACGTTGGGGGCACCGCAGACGATCGTGCGCTCGCCCTCGCCGGTGTCGACGGTGCAGACCCGCAGCCGGTCGGCGTCGGGGTGCTGCTCGGCCGCGCGCACCTTGCCGACGACGAAGTTCTCGCCGCTCGCCGGGCCGACCGTGGTCACGCGCTCGACCTCGGTCCCGGTCATCACCAGGCGGTCGGCCAGCGCCGGCGGGTCCATGCCCGGGTCGCAGTACTCGCGCAGCCAGGAGTAAGGCACCCTCATGAGAACTGCTCCAGCATCCGCACGTCGTTGTCGAAGAAGCGGCGCAGGTCGGGGACGCCGTGGCGCAGCATCGCCACCCGCTCGATCCCGAGCCCGAAGGCGAAGCCCTGAACCCGCTCGGCGTCGTAGCCGGCGCCCTCGACGAAGCCGAGCACGTTGGGGTCGACCATGCCGGCGCCGAGGATCTCGATCCAGCCCTGGCCCTTGCAGAGGTTGCAGCGGGCGCCGCCGGCGAGCTCGCCGCTGCCGCCGCACTGGAAGCAGGAGACGTCTACCTCGACGCTGGGCTCGGTGAAGGGGAAGAAGTGCGGCCGCAGGCGCACCTCGCGCTCGCCGCCGAAGATCGCCCGCACCATCGCCAGCAGCGTGCCCTGGAGGTCGGCGAGGGTGATGCCCTCGGCGATCGCCAGCCCCTCCATCTGGTGGAACATCGGGCTGTGGGTGGCGTCGGAGTCGCGGCGGTAGACCTTGCCGGGGACGACGACGAAGATCGGCGGCGGCTGCGTCTCCATCGCCCGGATCTGCATCGGCGAGGTGTGGGTGCGCAGCAACACCTCGGGATGCGACTGCACGTAGAAGGTGTCCTGGAGCATCCGCGCCGGGTGCCCGGGCGGGTGGTTCAGCGCGGTGAAGTTGTAGTAGTCGTGCTCGATCTCCGGACCTTCGGCGACGTGGTAGCCGAGCCCGACCATGATGTCCTCGATCTGGCGCGTGGTCCGGGCGATCAGGTGGGCGTGGCCGACCGGCCGCGGCGGCGCCCCGGGCAGGGTGACGTCGACCCGGTCGGCGAGCAACTGCGCGTCGAGCTCGGAGGCGTCGAGGCGGCCGGCGCTCTCCTCCAGCAGCGCCTCCAGCTCCTTGCGCGCCTTATTCGCGGCGCCGCCGACCTTGCCGCGTTCTTCCGCCGGCAACTCGGCGATCCCGCGCAGGATCGAGGTCAGCTCAGCTTTGCGACCGAGGTAGCGGACCCGCAGCTCCTCCAACTCCGCGGTCGAGCCGGCGCCGCCGATCGCCGCCGTGGCCTCGCCCCTGATCTCTTCGATCCGCTCAAGCATCGGGGCTCACCTCGGGCATGGCGGGCGACGATATCTGTTGCGCCGCAATCGCCGCTGCGGCCGCAACGTTCAGCGACTCGGGGCCATGGGGACGAAGAGGAATCGTCACCCGGACATCACATGCGGCGACGACCTCCTCGGGAAGGCCCTCCCGCTCGCCACCGAGGCAAACAGTCGCAGCGCCGGCCAGAGCCTCGAGACTCTCGCCATCGTGGGCGACCAGCGCGGCGCGGGTCTCCCGGGTCGCCTCGATTCCGGCCCGTACCGGTGGCTGGGTGAAGATCGAGCCCATGCTCCCCCGCACCGCCTTGGGAGAGAAGGGATCCGCACAACCGGGCCCGAGGACCACCCCGCTGCCGAGCAGCGCGTCGACGGTCCGGATGATCGTCCCGACGTTGCCAGGATCAGAAAGGCCGTGGAGGTAGAAGCACGGCGTCGCCGGCTGCTCGGCCCAGGCCAGCGGCCAGACCGCGATCGCCCGCGTCCCCGAGCCCAGCGAGGAGACGCCGGCGAGCAGCTCCGGCTCGACCTCCTCGCCGCCGAGCCCGGCGCCGGCGGCGGTGAGCAGGAAGCGCGGCTCAGCCCCGGCCGCGATCCCGGCCTCCAGCAGGTCCTCGCCCTCGGTCGCGAACAGCCCCTCGCGCTCGCGGTGCTTGCGCGCGCGCAGCTTGCGAACCAGCTTCAGCTTCTCGTTTTGGGGGCTGCTGATAGTCATCTCGGCTTCGGATCTGTCATTTCGGTTCGGCGGTTCGGTCTCCTGGAACGAAAAAGCGGGCCGTTCTCACGGCCCGCCCGGGAAAGTGGAGTGTCGGTGAGCCGCTAGGCGGCCGCACCCTCCCGGGCTAGCTCCACAAATCGGCGGAAGGCCTCACGGTCGGAGACCGCGATCTCGGCAAGCATCTTGCGGTTGACCTCGACCTCGGCGCCCTTGAGGCCGTGCATCAGTTCGGAGTAGCTCATGCCCTCCATCCGCGCGGCGGCATTGATGCGGGTGATCCAGAGGCGACGGAAGGTCCGCTTCTTGTTGCGGCGGTCCCGGTACGCGTACATCCCCGAGCGCTGCACCTGCTCTTTGGCGAAGCGGTAGGAGGAATGCTTGCGGCCGAAGTAGCCCTTCGCTTCCTTCAGCACCTTGCGGCGCTTCTTGCGCGCGTGGACGGAGCGCTTTACCCGGCTCATCTACTTGCCTCCGAGCAGCTTGCGCACGGTCGGTGCGTCGTTCGGCGAGATCACGACCGGACGCCCCATCTGCCGCTTCCGCTTCGCCGACTTTTTCTCCAGGATGTGACTGGAGTAGGCACGACGACCACGCAACTTGCCAGTACCGGTCTTGCGGAAGCGCTTCTTGGCGCCCGAATGGGTTTTCATCTTCGGCATCGGGTTCGCTATTGAAGCAGAAGCGGGCCTTTGAGCCCGGCCTGGTCAGGCGCGCCGGGTGCTGGCCACCGCCGCGAGTACCCTGGCGCCGCAATGAGGATCGTCTACGTGGTCGGGACGCGACCGAATTTTGTCAAGACGGCGCCGGTGATCGGCGCCCTGCGCGCGCGCCTGCCCGAGGGCCGCCACGCGATCGTCCACACCGGCCAGCACTACGACCGGCTGATGTCGGAGATCTTCCTCGAGGAGCTCGGCGTGCCCGCCCCCGACCACATGCTCGAGGTCGGCTCCGGCAGCCACGCCGTGCAGACCGGGCGGACGATGGAGCGGCTGGAGCCGGTCTTGCTGGAGGAGCGCCCGGACCTGGTGATCGTGCCCGGCGACGTCAACTCGACCCTGGCCGCGGCGCTGACCGCGGTGAAGATGGGGATCCCGGTCGCCCACGTCGAGTCCGGCCTGCGCAGCTTCGACATGACGATGCCCGAGGAGGTCAACCGGATCGTCGCCGACCGCTTCGCGGAGTACCTCTTCCTGCACAGCGAGGAGGCGACCGAGAACCTGCGGGCGGAAGGGATCGCCGAGGAGCGCATGCACATGGTCGGCAACACGATGATCGACACCCTGGTCGCACTCGAAGACCGCTTCCGCGCCGCCGGCACCGCCGCCCGACTCGGGGTAGAGCCCGGTTCCTACGCGCTCGTCACCCTGCACCGCCCGGCCCTGGTCGACGGCCCACTCCTGGCCGAGACCGTCGGCCAACTGGCGGCCCTGGCTCAGGAGATGCCGGTCGTCTTCCCAGTCCACCCGCGGACCCGGAAGATGATGGAGAGCATCCAGTCCGACCACCCCGGCCTCTCGCTGATCGAGCCGCTCGGCTACCTCGACTTCCTCTCCCTCCTAGCCGACGCCCGCACCGTCCTCACCGACTCCGGAGGCATCCAAGAGGAGACCACCTACCTAGGCATCCCCTGCTTCACCCTCCGCGACAACACCGAGCGCCCAGTCACCGTCAACTCCGGCACCAACACCCTGCTGGGACTGGATCCAGCGGCGATCGCCAGCATCCCGGCGTCCCTCGCCAGCCGAGACCAAACACCGCCGGAACCTCCCCCACTCTGGGACGGTCACGCAGCGGAGCGAATTGCGGACGTAGTCGTCGCGAGCGCGTAGCGCCAGTCCCGGTAGGGGCGAAGCGTCTTGTACTTTTTCGGCGCCGCCCACCTCGGACGGCCACCGACGACCCACGAAAAGTTAAGCGAAGCCCCTACCGGGACTGGCGCTACCCCTCAGCAGTCGCCTCCGCCGGCCCATCCCCATCCACCGCGGCGGCCCCGTCGACCTTGTCGACCTCTTTGCTCGGCGCCAGCAGCATGCTCATATTGCGCCCTTCCTGCAACGGCGCCGACTCAATCACGGCAATCCCCCCGAGGTCCTCGAAGAGTTTCTGCAGCAGCGCCCGTCCCCGCTCGGGATGAGCCTGCTCGCGGCCGCGGAACATGATCGTGACCTTGACCTTGTCGTGGTGCTTGAGAAAGCGGGTGACGTGACCCTTCTTGGTCTCGTAGTCGTGGGTCGCGATCTTCGGCCGCAACTTGATTTCGCGGATGTTGACCTGCTGCTGGTGCTTGCGCGCCTGCTTCTGCTTCTGCTCCTGCTCGTACTTGTACTTCGAGTAGTCGAGCAGGCGGGTGACCGGCGGCTTCGAGCCGGGCGCGACCTCGACCAGGTCGAGGTCGGCCTCCTGGGCGCGTTTGAGCGCGTCGTTGATCTCGACGATGCCGAGCTGCTCACCGTCGGCGCCGATCAGGCGCACCTGGGGCACGCGGATCCGCTCGTTTATCCGAGTCGTGTCGCGCTCTGGTGGGCGCCGATCGAACCTGCGCGGGACAGGCACTATCGAGAGGAACGGTGGAGCTTCAAGAGGACGAGCGGTCGGGTCGCAGGCACGGGGCGCTCAGCGGCGGCGGTGATTTGGCGTGCCAGCAGTCAAGTTGGGCGGAGTATAGAGGCAGGACGCCGCTAAGCAAGCGCTCGTCCTCAGCCGGCCTCGGCCTCAGCCTTTACGCGGGCGGCGAACTCGTCCAGCGACATCTCCCCCAGGTCGCCGTCTGCGTGGGAGCGAACGGCCACGGCGCCGTTCTCCTCCTCGCGGTCGCCGACCACCAGCATGTAGGGGTAACGGCCGATCGAGGCGTCGCGGATCTTGCGCCCGATCGACTCCGAGCGCTCGTCGAGGGCGACGCGTACGCCGGCCTCTCTGAGCGCCGCCAGCGCCTTCTCCCCATAGGGGTTGTGGCGGTCGGAGATCGGCAGGACGATCGCCTGCACCGGCGCCAGCCAGACCGGGAAGCGGCCGGCGTAGTGCTCGATCAGGATCCCGGCGAAGCGCTCCATCGAGCCGAGCAGGGCGCGGTGGATCATCACCGGGCGATAGGGCGCGTCGTCAGCGCCCGTGTAATAGAGGTCGAAGCGCTCGGGCATCTGGAAGTCGAGCTGGCAGGTGCCGCACTGCCAGGAGCGGCCGAGCGCGTCGGTGACGTGGAAGTCGATCTTCGGCCCGTAGAAGGCGCCGTCGCCGGGGTTGAGCTCGTAGGCGCGGCCCTGGCGCTCGAGCGCCTCGGTCAGCGCCGCCTCGGCTTTCGCCCACTGCTCCTCGCTGCCCATCGACTTCTCCGGCCGGGTCGAGAGCTCGACGTGGACGTCGGTGAAGCCGAAGCGGGCGTAGAGCTCGTCGATCGCCCCGCAGATGCTCGCCACCTCGTCGGTGATCTGCTCCTCGGTGCAGTAGACGTGGGCATCGTCCTGGGTGAAGGCCCGGACCCGCAGCAGGCCGTGCAGGACGCCCTCGCGCTCGTTGCGGGAGACGCGGCCGAACTCGGCCAGCCGCAGCGGCAGCTCGCGGTAGGAGTGGCGGTCGGAGCCGTAGACGAGGCAGGCGCCGGGGCAGTTCATCGGCCGCAGCGCGAAGCGGCGCTCGTCGTCCTCCATGAAGTACATCTCGTCGCGGTAGTTGTCCCAGTGCCCGGAGCGGTGCCAGAGCTCCTCATCGAGCACCTGCGGCGTGGCGATCTCCTGGTAGCCGCGCTTCAGCAACTGTTTCTGCACCTCGTCCTCGATCAGGTGCAGCAGCGTGGTCCCGTTCGGCAGCCAGAACGGCATGCCCGGCGCCTCCTTGCGCAGCATGAAGAGGCCGAGCTGGGGGCCGAGCCGGCGGTGGTCGCGTTCGCGCGCCTGCTCGAGCCGCTCCTCGTGCGCCTCCAGGTCCTTCTTGGAGAAGAAGGCGGTGCCGTAGATCCGGGTCAGGCGCTCGCGGTTCTCGTCGCCACGCCAGTAGGCACCGGCTACGGAGTCGAGTTTGACCGCCTTGATGCGACCCGTCGAAGGCGCGTGCGGGCCGCGGCAGAGGTCCTCGAACTCGCCGTTGCGGTACAGCGAGACGGTCTCGACCCCTTCGTCGCGGACCAGGTCTTCGATCAGCTCGACCTTGAAGCCCTGGTCCTGGCCGCGGAAGATCTCCAGCGCCTCGGCGACCGGGACGTCGCGGCGCCCGAACTCCTCGTCGGCGGCGATGTGGCGCAGCATCGCTTCCTCGATCTTGCCCAGGTCCTCCTCGGTGACCTTTGTATCCGGGGGGAACTCGAAGTCGTAGTAGAAGCCGGACTCGATCGGCGGCCCGATCGTCACCTTGGTCCCCGGGTAGAGCTCCATCACCGCCTCGGCCATCACGTGGGCGGCGTCGTGTCGGATCAGCTCCAGCGCCTCGGGGTCGCGGTCGGTGACGATCGCCACCCCGGCGCCCTCCTGCGGCAGCGGCGCCGAGAGGTCGCGCAGCTCGCCGTCGACTTTGATCGCCAGCGCGGCCTTGGCCAGGCCGGGGCCGATCGCCGCGGCGGCGTCGGCGCCGCTGGCGCCGGCGGGCAGCTCCAACGGCTTGCCGTCGGGCAGGGTGACGGTGATCTTCTCGGTCGCGGCCTCCACTCCGGCGCATGGTAGTGAGCGCCGGGGTACGTCCGCGTCCCCTCCCAGGGTCAGCGAGCGGGTCCCTGGCGCGCCTGGCGAACGGCGATCAGCGGGCAGGGGCTCTTCGCCGCAACCGCGCCGCTCGCTTCCCAGAGGACATAGGGCGGGGCCAGGCGGCGCACCCGGAACCCCGGGTAGGGCGGCTCGGTCGGGTCGCCGCGGGTGATGACGAAGCGCACGCCGGCGGGTGGCGTCGCGTCGAGTTCCGATTCCGCCGCGATGCAGACCCGTCCCCCGCGCAGCTCCCAGGCGATGTAGGGCGCGCCATGTTCGTCGGCGATGAGGGTGTCGGAGGCGATGACGAGGGTCGAAGCGTCGGCGACCAGCGGGCGCAGCCCGGTCAGCGCCGGGGAGTACGACGTGGGACCGACCGGTGCGTTGGCAAGAGCGAGCACCGAGCAAGCGCCGGCGGCGAGCAGGAAGAGCGCCGTCGCAGCCGCCCAGCCAAAACGGATGTCGACTTTTTCGGCTATATCCCGAGAAAGTCGACACCGCGCCAAGTCGAGCAGCGGCAGGAGGATCGTCAAGGCGACAAGAGGCGCGGCGATCTCGATTGCCTTGGCGGCGGTGTATGGGGTGCCGCCGAGGCGGGCGGCGGCGTAGGCGAGGGCGACGGCGGCGAGACCGCTGAGGATCGCCGTCTCTCGGCGCCGCCAGCTTCGACGGATTCCGTAGATGAGGAGGACGAGCGCGAAGGCGGCGGCGAGGTAATAGCCGACGGCCGGGACCGCGCCGTCGCCCGGCGCCAGGCGGAAGTCGCCCGAGGGCCAGATCCCGAGCGCCTCGAAGGGCGAGACCTGGCCGAAGAGGTTGCCGAGGCCGGGGCCATTGGGGTCGAAGGTCTCGAACTGCTTGAAGTCGATCAGGCGGCCGACCTCGGGGGCGATGAGGACGGCAAAGACGAGGGTCGCGAGGCCAAGCTGACGCCACGGCATGCGCCCGCGCTGAGCGACGGCTTCCACCACCAACCAAATGACCAGAGCAGGGCCGAGCCAGACGAGCGAGGGGAAGCTGTAGGTGTAGATCGATCCGGCGGCGATCAGCGCGGCGGGAACGAAGCGCAGCGGCAGCTCCCGCCAATTCGTGGTCGCCTCGCGCAGGGCGAGGACGAAGGCGAGCAGGAAGAGCGCCTCGATCGTCTCCTTGAAGGCGCCCTGGGCAAAGTAGGAGGCGACGACGTAGGCGAGGCCGACGACCAGCGCCGCCGCGGTCCGCGGCAGCGGCCGCAGCTTGGCGAAGGCAGCGAGGGCGGTCAGCGGGGCGAGCACGGCGACGGCGACCGTGAGGCCGCTGAAGCCCTGGACGAGGCCGATCCCCAGCCCCTTGCTGAGAGCGACGGCAACCGCGTGCGGGCCGAGCGGGTAGCCCTGGCGCAGCAACTGCGAAGTCTCGCCGTCGGCGAGCCGGTCGGCCGCCAGAAGGTGCTGGGACATGTCCGGGTTGAAGCTGGTGCCGAGGATCCCGAAGTGGCCCTCGACGACAAACGGCAGCGAGGCCGCCAGCAGCGCCACCAGGGCGACCGGCCAACCGGCGCGGAGCGCCTCTCCCCCGCCCTCCAGCCGTCCCCACAAGTACGCGACCGAGGCGACTGCCGCCAGCGCCACGACGAGCGCCGAGACCACGCCGTCCCCCGGCAGCCGCACCGTCGCCCAGCAGATCGCGCAGACCAGCGCCAGCCCGACAGCCGGCGCCAGCCACGACCAGCGGCGCCAGCCGCAGAGCCCGATCGCCGCCTGCCCGATCGCCAGCGACGCGCCGGAGACGGCCACCACTGCTGCGTAGGTCCCAATCACGAGGATCGCGAGCCTAGACTGCGGCATGGCGTTCGTACCGCCAGCCAGGCACCTGCTGCGCGCGAAGGACCTCGCCGACGCGCGCTATTTCGAACCGCTGGACGTCGCTCAGCTGGCTGCGGCGGCCGGGCTTTCGCGCGCCCACTTCAGCCGCGAGTTCCGCCGCGCCTTCGGGGTGACGCCGCACGGGTACCTGCTGACGCGGCGGCTGGAGCGGGCGGCCGCGCTGCTGCGGGCGACCGACAACTCGGTCGCCGAGATCTGCATGGCGGTCGGGCTGCAGAGCGTCGGCTCCTTCACCAGCAGCTTCAAGCGCACCTACGGGATGACCCCGACCGAGTACCGCGAGGCCTATCCGCCCGCCGTCGCGGCCGCGGTCGTCCCCGCCTGCATCGTCCGCGCCTACGGCCGCCCCCAACACCGCACGTTTGGAGAAGACAAGGCCGAGACCCCGGCCTAGCATCGCCCCAAGTCGATATCAACGAACCAGGAGGACAAAGATGCAGGTCTCAAACGCGCAGGTGTGGGTCCACGACCAGGACGAGGCACTTGCCTTCTACACCGAGAAGCTCGGCATGGAGGTTCGCAACGACGTGACCCTGACGGAGATGGACGACTTCCGCTGGCTGACGGTCTCGCCGCCCGGACAGGAGGACTTCGCGATCGTGCTGATGGCGATCCCCGGCCCGCCCGTCTTCGAGGAGGAGACCGCGCACCAGATCGAGGACCTGATGGCCAAGGGCGTCTCCGGCGGCATCTTCCTCACCACCGACGACTGCCGGGCGACCTACGAGGAACTGAAGGCGCGCGGCGTCGAGTTCACCGAGACGCCGGAAGAGCGCCCCTACGGAATCGACGCGGGCTTCCGCGACCCCTCCGGCAACAGCTTCCGCCTTACCCAGGTGAAACTGCCGGCGACCGCCTGAGCTTCGCCGGCGGCGTCGTCCTCATAGAGAGGCGACGCCGCCGAGCCCGTCGCCGAGCAGCTTCGCCCCGAGCAGCAGCAGGACGACCATCATGATCACGGCGCTGTTCTCGGACATGAACCGGCCGACAGATGCCAGTGGGTGGGCTGCGCGCTGGGGGCTCAAGAGGTAGAGGAGCACCGCCCCGGCGACGGTGGTCGAGCCCAGGGCGACGAAGACGAAGACGGCGAGCGCCGTGTCGGCGCGGTCGAGGCCGGCCTCGGAGATCGATGCCGATGCGGCCAGGGTCAACGCGAGGTTCTTCGGATTCGCGCCCGAGAGCCCGGCACCAAGTGCCGCCGCTCTGGGTGCCGTGATCGAAGCGATCGAGTCCATCC
Source organism: Solirubrobacterales bacterium (assembly GCA_036376895.1). Taxonomy (GTDB): domain Bacteria; phylum Actinomycetota; class Thermoleophilia; order Solirubrobacterales; family 70-9; genus VAYN01. The sequence goes on along the minus strand of DASUZL010000043.1, from coordinate 33,905 downwards.
ACTTCGGCATCTCGACAGCCTCCCCATCACGCGGGCGCTTCTTCCACTGCCGGGCTGCCATCAGCAGGAAGACGATCCCCACCACGACCTTGAACCACTCGATCCCCGATTCGGTGTCGCGGTCGACGCCGCTTCCCAGTGCCAGGACGACGAGCGTGCTGAGAGCCGCGAGACCTAGGACCCAGCCGAGGGCGAACGCACTCCCGGAGGCGCGAGCCCGTGGAGTGCCGAGAACGAGCACGACGCCGACGATCGGTATCGGGCTGAGCGCGACGGCGATCGCCGAAGGAAGCAGTCCGCCGATCGCTTCGCCCAGCATCGGCTAGCCGAGCTTGACCGGGCTCCGGGGGTAAAGAGCGCTGACCAGAGCCGCAAACGCGAGGGTCGCGCCGGAGGCCGAGTTCGTCGCCATGACCGCGGTGACCCCGGACTTCGGGTCATGCAGGACGAGCGCCTCCCAGCCGTAGGTCTCGCCGTCGTGGCCATACCAATCGCCGAAGCGCTGAATCCCGAGGCCGTATTGCCCGGCCCCTGGGATGGCCGTCGTCTTCAGTCGCTTCGCTCCCTGTTCCTTTTCAAGCAGATCGTTGCCGAACATCGAGGCACCCCAGACGCCGAGTTCATGAAGCGTCGTGTGCATGGCGCCGCCGCCCTGCGCAGAGGAAAGCGACCAGTCGGTGACGTCCATCCCAGCCTTGACCTCGGCACCGTCTTCTTCGAATTCCAGCACCCCGAATTCATTGATGTAGCCGTTGGTGCCCGGAGACGGGAGCGCGGTGTCGTCGGGGGCGGGCAGGACGGTGTTGGCGATCCCGAGCGGCTCGGCCAGCCGCGAGGCGATCAGTTCTTCGAGCCCTTCTCCGGTCGCCTCTTCGACGATCAGTTGCAGGCCGATGTAGTTGGTGGTCGAGTAACCGCCGCTGCCGGGTTTTTCGACTTTCCCCTTCAGGGCGCCAGCGATGAGTTCTTCGGCCTTCCAGACCTTTTGCGGTTCCTCGGCGACGTCTTTGACGATCCCGTTGGGCACGTTTAGGAAGTCGGGGATGCCGCTGTGCATCGAGAGCGGTTCTTCGATCGTCAGGTCGGCGAGCGGCTTGAATTCCTTGGCCAGCGCCGGGTCGGCCTCTGCGACGGTTTCCCCCAGGGCGAGCTTGCCTTCGCCGATCAGCTGGAGGACGACCGTGGCGGTGAAGGTCTTGGTGATGCTGCCTATCTGGAAGAAATCGTCGGTGGTGGCAGCGGGACCGTCTTTCGCGGCTTTTCCGTATGCCTTTTCGAAGCTGCCTTTCTTCGGATCCCAGACGCCGAAGTAGACGGCCGAGCCCTGTTCGGTCAGTGCCTGGACGGGCTTCGCGGCGGCGCTTTCGACCGCCCCGGCGTCCGAACTACTCATCCCCTTGGATGGCAGCTCGACGGACACCGAGTTGTCCTGGCTGCTCGTCGTGTCGCTGTCACCGCCGCAGCCGACCCCGAGCAACATCCCCCAGAGGACGAGCGCCATCACCACAGAGAGCTTCGTCAGCCGAGGCACGCATGCGGAGGCTATTGAATGGGCGTTACTGGGCTCGAACCAGTGACCTCCAGCTTGTCGAGCTGGCGCTCTCCCAACTGAGCTAAACGCCCGGGACGCCTGAATCTAGCAGCGGAAAAGCGTTGCCGGCACGCTCGTCCAGGCACGATTAAGGAATCCGCTGCAAGTGCCGATGCAGGGATGCAACTTTTGTCGCGGGTCGGTGTTCTTATGAGCGTCGCGCGAGCTGCGGCTAATAGAACTTCAAAGCTCGAGGACCGACGAGCCAGCGACTTCGAACTCTCTGGTGGTACGTCCTTCGGAAACAAGGGGCCCCTTAATAGGGGCCCTTTTCCGTTCTGCTGCGGTCCCCGCTCAGACGTGGTCTGAGGGCAGGTGCCAGCGGCGGGGGGAGATCAGCTCGTCGGACTCCGGCGGGCCCCAGGAGCCGGGCTCGTAGACGTGCACCGGCGGCGGCTCCTCCAGGACCGGCTGGGAGATCTCCCAGAGGCGCTCGATCGCCTCCGAGCCGGTGAAGAGGGTGCGGTCGCCGACCATGACGTCGTGGATCAGCCGCTCGTAGGCGTCGAGCGCGCCCTCGGCGCCGTTGAAGGTGTCGGCGTAGCTGAATCGCATGTGCGCCTCCCCAAGCCGCAGCGTCGGCCCCGGGACCTTGGCGAGGAAGGAGGCGGAGATGCTGCCGGGGTCGCCGAGCTCGAAGCTGAGGTGGTCGTGGCCGAAGGACTCGGCGATCTGGTCGCAGTCGAGCGGGAACATGCGGCGCGGCGGTTGCTTGAAGGCGATCGTCAGCAGATGGCGGCTCTGCGCCATCCGCTTGCCGGAGCGCAGGTAGAACGGCACCCCCTCCCAGCGCCAGTTGTCGATGAAGGCACGAACCGCGACCAGGGTCTCGGTCTCGGAGTCGGGGGCGACGCCCTCCTCCTCGCGGTAGCCCGCGTACTGGCCGCGGACCACGTCGGCCGCGGACAGCGACGGCATCGAGTCGAAGACCTTCTCCCGCTCCAGCCCCAGCGCCTTCGGCTGCAGCGAGGTCGGCGGCTCCATCGCGACGAAGCCGAGCACCTGGAAGAGGTGGGTGACGACCATGTCGCGGAAGGCGCCGGTCTGCTCGTAGAAGCTGCCGCGCATCTCGATCGAGAGCGTCTCCGGGATGTCGATCTGGACGTGGTCGATGTGGTTGCGGTTCCAGACCGGCTCGAACATGCCGTTGGCGAAGCGCATCGCCAGCAGGTTCTGCACCGCCTCGCGGCCGATGTAGTGGTCGATCCGGTAGATGCAGCGCTCCATGAAGACCTCGTGCAGAAGCGCGTTGAGCTCGCGGGCGGAGGCGAGGTCGGTGCCAAAGGGCTTCTCGACGATCACCCGGGCGCCGTCGCCGATCCCCAGCGCGCCAATCTGCTCGATCGCGCCGGCGGCGGCGCGCGGCGGCAGCGAGAGGTAGATGAGAACGCGCGGGTCGGTGCCGATCTCCTCGCGGGCACGGGCGACGGCCTCGGCCAGCGGCCCGAACCCGTCGCCGACGCCGACGAACTGGAGCGAGTCGGAGAACCGCTCCCAGGCTTCGGGGTCGGGCGAGCTCCGCTGCGAGCCCTCGACCGCGTCGCGGGCAAGCTGCCGGAACTCGCCGGTCTCCAGCGGGCTGCGGGCGACGCCGATGACCTTGAACCGGCGCGGCATCAGGCCGACCCGGGTGAGGTGGAAGATCCCCGGCAGCAGCTTGCGCTTGGCCAGGTCGCCGGTCGCCCCGAAGAGGACGACGACCTGGTCCTCGGGGACCTGGGCGGCGGAGTCCTGCGAGACCGCGGTTTCGGTGACGGTGCTCACCCCCTCAGGCTGACAGATTCGGACTTTCCGCCAGCCGCAGCCGCGCCTATGCTGGCGCCAGCGATGGCCAGCGGCAAGACGCAGAACGGGGTGCGCTTCGACTCGGCACGGCTGGACCCGGTCGAGCGGGGCTTCTGGCGCGAGGTGTGGGAAGCGGTGCCGGCCGAGGTCGCGGCCGAGCAGGGGATCGAGCGGCGGGACTTCGGCCCGGTGCAGGTGACGATCGTCGGCTCGCTCGGCGAGGTGCCGATGCTGAACCTCGTGCTCGGCGCAACCGAACCGGGCGCGATCGAGGGCGGCCACCTGGCGGCGGCGACCACCTGGGCGCGGGAGCGCGGCGCCAGCCCCTACGTGCCGGTGGCGCCGGACACGCCGGGGACCGTGGATGCCGAAAGGTGGCTCGAGAGCAACGGCTTCAGCAGCGGCTACGCCTGGATGAAGTTCGTCCGCAACGCCCACCCGCCGCTCTTCCGCGAGCCGCGGGGCGTCGAGGTCGTCGAGCTCGAGGCCGATTCCGAGCAGCCGTTCGGGACGATCGCCGCGGTCGGGTTCGGGCTGCCGGCCTGGGCCACCGCCTTCTTCGCCGCTCTGCCCGGCCGCGAGGGCTGGCGCTGCTACGTGGCCCGGGTCGACGGCGAGCCCCAGGCCTGCGCGGCGATGCTGATCGAGGGCGAGGTGGCCGAGTTCGGGATCGCCGCGACCCTCGAACCGGCCCGCGGCCGCGGCTGCCAGTTGGCGCTGCTGCGCCGGCGCATCCTCGACGCCGGCGAGGCGGGCTGCCGCACCCTCTTCGTCGAGACCGGCGAGCGCGTGCCGGGCCGGCCCTCCGGCAGCTACCGCAACCTGCTCCGGGCCGGGTTCGAGGAGGCCTACCTGCGGCCCAACTGGCTGCGCCCGCCCGGCTGAGCGGGCCCTAGCCGGCCAGACCGGCCGTCAGGTCGACGTCGAATTCGCAGGCCGCCGGGTTGGAGATGTCGATCCTCCAGCCCTGGCGGAATTTGTCGCGGGGTTTGCCTTCGACCACCGTCTTGTAGCGGCCCATATCGACCAGCTCGACGACCGAGCCCGGCGTCGTCTCGATCGTCAGCTCACCGGCGGTGATCGTGTTGCCGTTGACCGTCGGCTGCTCGGGCACGTGCAACTGGAAGTAGGCGCGGACGCCAGTCCCGACTTTGCAGGTGTCGTGGATGTGCAACTGGTTGCGCTGGAATTCGAGTTCGCGTTTCCATTCTTTGACCTCGCCGGAGTTCCCGGAGTAGGCGTTGGACAGGTTCGCTTTGATCCTGACCAGACCGCTCGGCAGCGTTTCCGGCGTCATCGAGGAGGTCGAGAAGTTCTGCTCGAAGATGTCGGCGTCGATTCCCGTCGGGCCCTTCTCGAAGCGCAGGATGTTGCTCGCCTCGACGCCCATTTCGCCGTTGAACCCGTTGCCCTCGAGGCCGCTGAAGGACCAGATATTCGAGGTCACCGTCTGCCAGTCGCCGTGGTAGAGGGTGAAGTTGCCCTGGTCTTTGTGGGCGTGGGACTCGTCGTAGGGACCGGCGGTGAAGTTGAGCCAGGACGCGTCTTTGTCCCAGGCGCTGCGGGCGAAGAACTGGCCGACGCCGGTCGCGTGGTAGGTGAGGTCGGTCGGCGCCGCCTCAGTGTCGGTCGGCTGGTAGAGCCCGAAGCGGCGGGTGAAGCCGTGGGCGAGCGAGTTCGGGACCGAGTTGTGGTTGAGCCACCACATCCCGCGGCGGGCCTGCGGCGTCCCTTCGGCCAGCATCACCGCCTCGCGGATCAGGTTCTCGTGGTAGTCGAAGAGGTTCGGCATCGATTCGCGCGAGAGGTCGCCGATCGGCGCAAAGCGGTTGAGGTTCGGGACCGTGGCATGCAACCAGTAGTCGATCGAGTCCCGGGCCAGCGTTTTGACCGCCGGCACGACATCGCCAGTCGAGTCGTTCCAGATCAGGGTGCTGGCAAAGAGGTTCTTGAAGGCAGTCCCGTAGCCGGTGCCCTCGCGGCTGCCGCCGCCGGGCAAGTCCGCGTAGTAATCCTCCAGCAGCGGGAACTTGACTTTCTGCAGGAAGTCGATCCAGGCCTGGTTTTCGGTCGCAACTGCCCACATCTCCGTCCCCTGCAGGAAGCTGAAGTGGTAGTTGTTGCCCGGGTTGTTGATCGACCAGGCGCTCCAGGGATACGCGCCGGCGGGTTTCGAGCCCCAGGTCGCGAGTTCCGGGCTCCAGAGGTTGGAGAGCACCCTGTCGCCATAGGCCTTCCAGCGGGCTTTCTGGTCCGCGGTGAGGCGCGAGAAGCCGTAGTCGTAGGCGAGAGCGAGCAACTCCAGCTCGCCGCCGACCTCGAGGTAGTTGTCGTTGACGACGTCGGGCTGGCCGTCCTCTGGATCGGCGATCGCCTCTTCGGCGTCTTTCACCACCCGGTCGGCGATCGCGATCGCACGTTCGAGATACATCGCGTTGCTCGTGCGGGTGAAGAGGATGATCGCGTCGGAGGGGTTGAAGGCGCTTTCCTGGCCCGCCAGGCCGCGGTCGACGTACTGTTTGAACTTGGTGAAGACTTCGCTGCTGGTCGGCGCCAGTTGGAAGTCGGCGAGCGAGATGAAGGGGTGCTGGGCCGGGAACGCGATCGGCTGCGGGACGTAGGCGCGGTCGGGGTCGATAGGTGGCGTCTCATTGAAGTCGCAGGGCGAGGCCGGGTTCGGGGGCCCATCTGGCACCGGTTCGCCGGCGCGTTTGCAGGCTGGCCCACCGCCACCGCCGCCGCCTCCCCCACCACCGCCGCCACCACGCGGGCCGTTGCTGCCGCGGAGCTGTTCGACGAAGACGTGGGCGTTGTCAAGGGTCGCGTGGACTTCGGCGCCAGGGGCGCCGGAGAACTGGAAGGCCGCACGGACGAGACGGCGGTCGTTGCCGGGCTTGGTCAGCGTGACGTGGACGACCTGGTTGCCGGCAATGGGACGACGTTCGCAGACGTTCTCCGGGTTCTGGGTGTTGTCCTCCCAGTTGGTGGAGAGGCATACGTCGACCGTGCGGGGGCCTCCCGTCGCCGTGTCGATCCGAAGATCGCCTTCGAGCGTCACTTTTTTCACCATCGGGCCCTCGGCGAAGGGGTAGCGATCCCCACAGCCGACCTTGCCGAACGCCGCCACCCGGACGTGAAGGCTGGCTGCGCCGGCGATCGGGCTGGTCGTGGTCCGGTCGGCCCTGCCCTCGGTCGCCTCGTTGCTGCCTTCTTTCCCGAAGCAGATGTCTTCCTCGGCGTCCTCGAAGTCGTTGTTCTCGATCCGGTCGACGATCTCGAGCAGGGGCTCGGGCTCGGGATCCAGCGGACCGTCGGCGCCGGGGTCCTCCGGCCCGGGATCCGTGGGGCCGGGGTCAGTCGGACCCGGGTCGATGGGGCCGGGGTCCGTGGGACCAGGATCGGTCGGGCCGGGGTCGGTGGGACCTGGATCGGTCGGGCCGGGATCCTGCGGGCCCGGGGTGGCCGGTTTCACCGGGTCTTTGCCAGGCAAGCCGCCGTTGTCGTACGGGCTTCCCGGAACGGCGGGCGCGCCGGGCGCGGTCGGCACCGTAACCGGCGGCTTCTTGCAGATGCGCTTGCGCTTCTTGCCGCGGCGGGCGTCGGCGCTGAACGCCGCGGTCGTCTTGCGGCCGCCGCGACGGACCCGGCGGCAGCGCTGCTTCTTGCGCTTGCCGAGGAAATCGGTGGCGCCGGCGAAGCGCGCTTTGGCGGCCTCGGGGGGGACGGCCGAGGAGTCGTCGCCCCCCGTGCCCAGCGGGTCTTGGCCGAGACCGAAGCTGGTTGCGGGCACGAGGGCGACGCCGAAGACAAGGGCGAGGCAAACGACGGTCACACGAAGGCTGGGCAGGCGCACTGATCCCCTGTCTGTTTTGGCGGCGTTGGAGAACCCTGGTGTCAGGGTCGAAACTCCCTGGAGAATCGCGGAATTCGCGCCCCTTTGAAAGCCGTCTCGACCTATGTCCTAGAGGGGCTGGAGGTCGGCTTCAGGAACCCGAGCCGGTCTCGCACTCGATCAGCTCCAGCGCGGCCCGCTGGTGCTTGTTGCGCCACGGTCCGGCGAGCAGCAGGGTGCCGCCCTCGAAGGCGATCTCGACGGGACGGAAGGTGTCCTTGCCAGGCCGAACCGTGACCGCCACCTCGCCTACCGGCCAACGCATCAACTCGCGGTCCACCCGCGCCAGGAACCAGCCCTTGAGTCCGACCAGGTGCAGCGTCCCCAGTCGGTCGAGCACAAGCAGCTGCATCGCCGGCAGGGCCTGGGTCGCGGCGTTGGGCGCCTCGCGCAACTCCGGGTCGAGGAAGTACCGCGACGAGAGCGGCGTCCCGGTCGCCTCCAGCGCCCACTCGACGTCGTCGGGGCGGCGCAGGAACACCGCCGCCCGCACCGGCGCCTGACCCCAGCGCCGGGCCAGGCGCAGCATGCGCCAGGGACCCAGCGCCGGCTCCTTCATCTGTGAACGAACGGCCGTCTGCTCCATCGCGGGGCCGATGCTAGAACCAGCGCCGCGCGAACCCGCGGCCCTCATTTGAATCCCTCAGACGTCCGTTGAGAACGGGATTCCGCCGACCCTCCCCGGCGCGATGCGGCCCTACCATCGGCCACCGGTCGAAAACGATTGAGAGGAACTGGGATGGCTCGCACGGAGGACAAGATCAAGGCCGGCGCCAAGGGCCTGCTGGAGCCCGGCGAGGAGATCCTGGCGGCTGCCTGCGCCCGTCCCCGCGGCTGGACCCAGGCCAACGCTCGCGCCGGCGTCGACGGCGCGGTCAGCGGCGCCATGGGCGCGAAGAAAATGGGCGGTCACGTCGAAGCGGCGCGTGAGGCCGGCTTCGAACTCGGCAGCCCGATGGCCCTGGCGGCGACCAACCGGCGCCTGCTCTCGATCCAGATCTCCAACCCGGTCGGGTTCGGGATCGGGCTGAAGGTCAAGCACCTGATCGCGGCGGTGCCGCTGGCCGAAGTCGACGCGATCGAGTCGAAGCGACTGGCGGCCGGCAAGGTCCTGACGGCAACCGTGCGCGGGGTCCCGTTCAAGCTCGAAATCGGCGCCGGTGGCAACGTCGACGGCATCCTCGAGGCGCACGCGCGGGCCCGGAGCGAGCTGGTCAGCCCCAACGGCCGCTAGAGGCACGGATTCCCGCCTGCAGGCGGGACAGCCTCCCCGGAACTGGTCAGGTGACCAGCTATCCTGGACGAGTGACTGATTCAAGGGTACTCGGGTGCGGAGGAAGCCTGTGAGCGCGGTCGGACTGGACCACGCGGGCCTCACCGTCTCCGACATCGAGCGAGCGCTGGGATTCTGGCGCGACGCGGTCGGCTTTCGGGAGAACGGCCGGGGCACAGTCGAGTGGCCGCACCTGGACCGCCTGACCGGCATCGCCGAGACCGAGATCGAGTGGGTCGGCCTCGAGCTCGCCGACGGGACCCAACTGGAGCTGCAGGAGTACCACCGGCCAAAGGGCCATCCTTGCCCCCCCGGCGCGGAGGCCGACCCCGGGCGCGGGCATCTCGGGCTGCGGGTCGCTGGCCTCGACGCTCTGGTGGAGAAGCTGAGGGCAGCCGGCGCCGAGCTGCGCTCCCCCGCCCCGGTCGTGCTCGACGAGGGCTCCTACAAAGGCTGGCGCGCGATCTACGCCCTCGACCCCGACGGCAACTCGGTCGAGCTAATGGAGCCACCAACCGGCGAGGAGGGGCAGGGATGAGCGCCAAGGACATCAGCTTCAAACAGGTGCCGCGGCAGAAGCTGGCCGAGACGGTGTCCCAGCAGCTGCTGGAAGCGGTCCGCGACAAAGAGCCGGGCACGCAGCTACCAAGCGAGCGGGCGCTGGTCGAGCAGCTCGGAGTCGGCCGCTCGACCGTGCGCGAGGCTCTGAAGGGCCTGGCGATGATCGGCGTGATCGAGATCCGCCACGGCCAGGGCGTCTTCGTCGCCGACCACCAGGCCAGCGTCCCCGGGGCTTTGGGGTTCGAGTCGGTGGAGGCCGCGAAGCTCGTCGAGGCTCGCAACATCGTCGAGCCGGAGCTGGCGCGCCTGGCCGCGGCGCGGCGCACCGAGGCCGACGTCGAGGCGCTGGACGAGATCCTCACCGCCCACCGCAAGGCCCTCGACGAGGGCACGCCACCGCTGCTGGAGGCCTCGCGGTTCCACATCCACCTCGCCGATGCTGCCCACAACCCCGTGCTCAGCGCGGTCGTACAGCCGTTCTTCCGCCTGGCCCTGGAGAAAGGGCCGAAGCTCTACGAACTGGAACCCGAGTACGAAGAGTGGGAGCTGCAGCAACACATGCGGATCTTCGAAGCCGTGCGCGACCAGAACCCGGCCCTCGCCTTGGAGCGGACCCGCGAGCACGTCGGCTCGATGGGCCAGCACTACGAGGCGGATATCAAACGACAGGCAGGCTGAGCCGCTCCACCTGGTAGCCCTCCAGGGGCAGCTCCACTGGATCGGCACCGGAAACTTTCACCATCACGATGCGGCGGACGGGACGCAGGTTCGCCACCAGCATCCCGACCTCCTCCCCGCCCCAAGCCACGGCCGCCGTCCCGGGGGCGGCGGAGACCGGCCGCAGAGGCGCCCCATGCGCATCCATCAACACTGCGGCGATCGCGACCACGGACTGTTCCCCCGCTTCGCCGGCGATGGTGACCGTGCCGACCCCGGCGCCGAGCAACTGGGCGAAGGCGCCGACCGCCCAAGCGGCCCCGAATGAGGCGGAGCCGCGCGGGTCGGACTGACCAGCCGGAGCCAGGCGCAGCTCGGAGACGATCGGACTCAGCGCCGGCAGCAGCGCCCGGGCCGTTCGCACCTGCGCCCCGAGGCCGGGCAGGTTCTCGACCACCGAGCGGTCGTCGCTGGCGTGGGCCTGGGGATGGGCAGACCAGGTGAGGAACTCGGCGCCCGCCAGTTCTGGGGGACGGCGGCAGACCTCGGAGAAGTGGGCCGAGGTGCCAACCGCGAGCGGGGCGTCGCGGCCGACTGCGGCGGCGACCAGCTCCAGGAGCTGCGGCGAGGTGCTGCGCTCGCTGCGATCGAAGACGAGGACCCGAGCCAGCGGCAGCTCGGAGCAGATCGTCGGCAGGGTCGGCGGGTCGCCCTCGGTTCCGTGCACCGCCAGCTCGACCGGGGTGTCGGACTCTGCGAGCAGGCGCTCCAGCTCGGGGCCGCCGGGAAGCTCGGCGTCGCCGAGGCCGACGTCGAGGCGCAGGTGCGCGGGCCGGGCTCCGTCCCGCGCCGCCCAGCCGGCGTCGATGCCGAGCCCGATCGGCCGCACCCGAGAGGCGGTCGGCCCTCCCACCTCCAACTCGGCCGCAGGGGAGCGGGGAGCGATGCGGGGCGGCGCCGCGAAACACAGGCTCAGCTCCTGGCGGATCCGGTCGCCGGCGGCGCAGCGCAGCAGCCGCTGCGGCCCGCTGGAGTAGACCTTGAGCGAGCTGTCGGCCCAGTTGCGCTGATCCTCCAGCTCGAAACTGGCGCCGTCGGTGGCGAGCTCGATCCGGGTCCCGTCGGGAAAGGAAAGCTCCAGGAAACCGAACGGACCGAGCATCGAGAGGTACTTCTGCCCATCGGTCAACTGCGGCACGATCTGGTCGCCGAGCAGCCGCTCCTCGCGGCCGCCGGGACCCTCGGCGAGGGCGCGGGCGCCGACGCAGGCTGCCGCGTCGAGGTGGAGGCAGATGCCGAGCCGGCGGTACTCGAAGGCGTGGTTCGCCTCAGCCTCGACCGTGCAGGCTAGCGTCCCGTCCTCGCCGCCCACGGCCCGCAGGGCCCACTCGAGGTCGAGCTCACCGAGCGCGGCGGTCCCCTCCAGCTCCAGGGAGAAGGAGCGCTGGCCTGCTTCCACCTGCCGGTGCCGGACCTGCAGCGGCGCGGTCCCCCACTTGGCGTCGCGGAAGGCCGGGTAGATGCGCTGGACCAGGGCCCGGCCGCCCAGCTCGAGTCCGCGCAGGTCCGGCCCCTCGGCTTCGAGTGCAACCGCGCCCGCCCGCAGCGCGACGACGTTGTCGCTCACAGGTCGCCGTGCCGCGCGCGAACGCGGCACGATTCGACCAGCGTCTCCCCTTCCACCAGCCGGATGCTGCCGTGGAGGTTGACGGTCGAAGGCGCGTAGCCGGGGACGATCCGGACCCGGTCTCCGATCTCGGGACCCTGGCCGAGGACGCGAAAGCCGGAGTGCTCCTCATGCGTGAAGCGGAACTCGGCCTCGTGGTCGAGCAGGTGGATCGGCGAGAGCTCGGAGGAGACCGCCTTGCGTCCGGCGTCGAGCACGATCAGGTCGCCGTGGCGGGCGATCACCGTGGCGTGGACGGTGAGGGCGTACTCGAACTCCGGCGTGATCGCCGCGTGGTAGGTGTCCATCAGCAGGTAGGAGCCGGCCTGCAGCTCGGTGATCTCCGGCTCGGCGCCGGCCAGGTCGTAGGTGCCGGTGCCACCGGCGGAGACGACGTCGACCGTGAGCCCATCGGCGACCAGCGCCAGCACGGCGCCGCGCAGCCGCTGCGCCGCCGCAGCGACGCCGCGCCCGCGCAGCTCGCGGTCGGGCTCGTCGACGCAGTGGCCTTCGTAGCCGGCGATGCCGCCGAAGCTGAGGTTGGGCTCGGCTTCGATTGCCCGCGCCAGCGGCACCACCCGCTCGACCTCGCGCACGCCGCAGCGGCCCATGCCGACGTCGACCTCGACCAAGGCTTGAAGAGTGGAACCCGCCGCGGTGGCGGCCTGCCCGGCGAGGGCGACCTGGCGCGGGTCGTCGACCGAGAGCGCGACCTTGGCCTGGCGAGCGGCGCTGGCGAGCGGCGCCAGTCCGGCCGGATCGACAACCTGGTTGGCGACGAGCACGTCCTCGACCCCGCCCTCGACCATCGCCGCCGCCTCGGCGGCGGTCGCGGCGGTGACGCCGATGGCGCCGTGGCGCATCTGAATCCGCGCCAGCTCGGGGCACTTGTGGGCCTTGATGTGGGGACGGAGGGAGACGCCCAGCTCGCGCGTCCGCGCCCCCATCAGCTCGGCGTTGCGCTCGGCCACGGCGAGGTCGACGACCGCGACCGGGCTCTGCTCCGCCATCACGCCTCCGGGCCGAGGGCCCGGAGCACCAGCTCGCTGACGCCGACCCCCGGCGGTTGCTCGAGGGCGAAGACGACGGCGCGCCCGACGTCGGCGGGATCGAGGGCGGCGTAGCGGTCGAGCTCGTCGCGGCCCTCCTCGGTGGAGCGGACCAGCGGCGTGTCGACGATCGCCGGCTCGACGAGGGTGACGCCGACGCGGTGCTCGGCGCACTCCTTGCGCAGCGAGTGGCCCATCCCGACCATCGCGTGCTTGCTGGCGATGTAGATCGGCTCGCCGACCCAGGCTTCGCGACCGGCGATCGAGGACATCAAGACGATGTGGCCCTTTTCGGCCTCCTTCATCGGGCCGACCACGGCCCGCACCGCGTAGGCGGCGCCGAGCACGTTGACCTCGAGCAGGCGCCGCCAGCTCTCGGGATCGCCCTCGGACATCAGCGCGTACTGGGCGATGCCGGCGTTGGCGACCAGCCCCGTGATCGGGCCGAACTCGGCCCGCAGGGCGTCGGCCGCAGCCGCCACCTCGTCGTAATTGCTGACGCTGGCCGGCAGCGCCAAGGCGACCTCGTTGCCAAGCTCGGCGACGAGGGCCTCGGCGGCACCCGAGTCGGTATCCAGCACACCGACCCGGGCACCGGCCCCAACGCACGCCCGAGCGACCGCCGCACCGATTCCCTTCGCGGCGCCCGTGATCAGGACGTTGTCGTTGGCGATCGAGCTCATCGGGCTGCGTCTGCCCCCTCGCTCGACTCGTCGACCGCCATACCGGCGCGCTCGAGGAACTGCTCCTCATCGCCGCGGTAGTGCATGTAGACGAGGATTGCGACCCCGATCAGGAGCCAGATTCCGACGATCGGCACCGCGTAGCCCTCGGGACTGGGCGGCAGCGGGAAGATCGATTTGTAACCGACCCAGCCCAGCCCGATCGTCGAGACCAGCGGCACGACCGCGTGCTTGAACCAGTGGAACTCATCCGGGTGCTCTCGTTTGTAGAAGAGGAACACCCCGAGGTTGGCCAGGATCCACGCCGGCAGGACGGCGAAGATGAACAGGAACCCGAGGACCGAGAACACGTTTTCGACCCCGAAGATGACGCCCAGCGCCAGCCCCAGGACGACCGAGAGGCCGGTCTGGAACCAGATCGCGTTGACCGGGGTCTGGAAGCGAGGATGGACCTCGCCCATGAACTTGGGCAGCGCTCCGACCTTCGACATCCGGTACCACATCCGGGTCGATGCGTTCATCGACGAGATCAGCACGGCGAAGACCGAGTTGACGAGGGCAAATAGGACCAGCAGCCAAGCCCCGCCCCATACCTCGCGGCCGAGGATGAAGCCCGGGTTTTCTTCGGCGTCGATCAGGGTGTCGAGATTGTCCACGCCCCAGCCGACGGTGACGCCCCAAGAAACGAAGACGAGGACGGCGCCCATGATCAGGATCGAGAGAATGATCCCGCGCCCGACCGATTTGCGTGGCGTTTTGCTCTCCTCAGCCAGCGGCGCCGCCGAGTCCCACCCGGTGAGGGCGAAGATCGCAAAGGTGATGCCGAGGTAGAAGGTGCTGAGCGCCGGCGCCTCGCTCGGGTTGAAGCCGCCGAGCGAGAATCCGCCGGGACCGGGGTCGATCAGGCCCGAGAAGGCCAGCGCGACCACGATCACGAGCTCGATGACGGACATCACGGCCAGGGTGCGGATCCCGAACTTGATGCCCGGGATGCTGACCGCGGCGGTGATCGAGAGACCGATCAGCAGGAAGCCCCACCAGGGGAAGGAGAAGCCGTACTGGCCCTCCAGCGTCTGTTCGATCGTCGAGCCGAAGGCATCGCCCGCCTGCGCCCCGACCAGGGGAAAGGCGAAGAAGTACAGCCAGGTCGCTAAGAACCCGATACGGGGATTCAGCGAGCGGCTGAGGAAAGTGAAGTAGGACCCGCCGGACGGCAGGTGGTGGGTGAACTGGGCCAGCACGTAGCCGGAGCTGAGCGTGATGAAGAACGCCAGCAGATACGCCAGCGGCGCCGTCTGGCCCGAGAAGCCGACGATGGCCGGAAGCGTGAACAGGGCCGCGATCGCCGGGGCGATGTTGGCGATGTTCTGCATCAGGGCTCCGCCGACGCCGATGGAGCCGCGACGAAGCTCCGTATCCTCTTGCCCTGCGGCGACCCGCGATGGATCCGGGCCGACTGGGGTGACTGAAATGCCTTCGGTGCTCAAAACCTTCCCCTCTCTCCTCTGGGCCAACTCATGTGCTGACCAGACCACTTAAACTATATTCCCATGGGTAACCGCTATCGGGAGACACATCCGATGTCCGACCAGCATGACTGATCCGATGTCTGACCACAACCCCCAATTTGTCGGGTCCAGCCCGATCGAGCCGGAGCACCTGCTCTCCGAGCACGAGATCCACACGGTCGAGGTCGCCTTCGCCGATCTCTGGGGATACCTCTGCGGCAAGCGGATCCCGAGCGCGCACTTCCTCACCGCCGGCGGCGACCTCTCCTTCCCGATCGCGCCGCTGACCTGGAGCGTCACCGGCGACATCGCCGACTCGCCGCTGGCCAGCGCCGCCAACGGCTTCCCCAACGTCCGCTTCCGCCGCGACCTGGAGACGCTGCGGCCCGCCCCCTGGCGCGAGGGCGTGGCGATCTGCCTGCTCGACGCCTACACCGCCGAGGGCGAGCCCTTCCCGCTGCACGGCCGCCACGCGGTCCGCGCCGCCGAAGCGCGGCTATTGGCGCTCGGCTACCGGGCGCTGGTCGCGCCGGAGCTCGAGTTCTACCTCTGCGCCGAGGACTGGACGCCGCTGTTCGGCGGCCACCGGCCGTTCTCGCTGACCAAGGGCGGCGAGACCGAGGCGATCCTGACCGAGATCCGCCACGCCCTGGAGGCGCTCGGCATGCACGTGGTCAGCAGCCAGACCGAGTACGGCCCGGCCCAGTTCGAGATCAACCTCGGCCCGACCGAGCCGCTGCGGGCCGCTGACAACGCGCTGCTGCTGAAGCACGTGGTCAAGGACACGGCCCGCCGCCACGGGGCGCGGGCGACCTTCATGCCCTCCCCCTTCGCCGGCGCCAGCACCAGCGGCTTCCACCTGCACCAGAGCCTGCTGACGGAGGACCGCGAGCCGGCCTGGGCGCAGGCCGACCCACCGTCCTTCAAGCCTTACCTGGCCGGGCTGATCGAGCACCTGCCGGAGCTGACGGCGCTGCTCAGCCCCTCGATCAACGCCTACAAGCGGATGCTCGACGGCTCCTTCGCCGGCAACCGGGTCAGTTGGGGACACGACAACCGCAGCGTCGCCGTGCGCACCCTCGACCCGGCGGAGGCGAACGCGCGGCTGGAGCTGCGCACGCCTTCCTCCGACGCCAACCCCTACCTGGTGATCGCCGCCGCGGTGCAGGCGGGGGCGGATGGCATCGAGCGCTCGCTGCAGCCGCCAACCCCGGTGAGCGGCAACGCCTACACCGAGGAGGGCCTGGCGCCGTTGCCGCGCTCGCTCGCCGAGGCGGTCGAGCTGCTGGACGCGAGCGAGTTCGCCCGCGACGCGCTCGGCCCGGAGCTGATCGAGACCCTGGTCGGGGTGCAACGGCTGGAGATCGAGCGCTTCGCCGCCCACATCACCGACTGGGAGCGCGACCGCTACCTCGAGTGCTCCTGAGCCGCCGCGGCGGCTCGGCGCGGCGGGCCTAGCCCAAGCCGCGGATCAGTTCCTCGCTGGCCAGCAGGTGCTCCTCCATCGCCTCGCGCGCCTGCTGGCGCTCGCCGGCGGCGATCGCGTCGACCAGCACCCGGTGCTGATCGTGGGAGTGGCGGATCGACTCGGAGAGGATCGGCAGCGCGTGGAAGATTTCGTGGAGGCTGGCCTGGACCTCGGCGACGCCGCTGGCGATCAGCGGCGAGCGGGCGACCTCGGCGATCGAGAAGTGGAGCTGGGTGTCGGCGGCGCGGAAACCGTCGGGCGTCGCCTCCTGCGAGGCCTCGAACAGCTCGAGCAGCAGCGCGACGTCCTCCTCCCCGGCCTTGCCGGCGGCGAGGCTGGCGGCCGCCGGTTCGACCGCCCAGCGGTACTCGAGCAGGTCGTCGAGCGACTCGCCGAGCTGGCGCACCGCCTTGCGCGCCCGCGCGGCCGAGGGTGAGCCGGCACTCTGCGCGACCACGAAGGCGCCGCCCTGGCGGCCCCGTTTGAGCTCGATCCGGCCCGCCTGCTCCAGCGCCCGCAGCGCCTCGCGCACGGTGACCCGGCTGACCCCGAGCATCTCCGCCAGGTCGCGCTCGGCGGGGAAGCGGCCGCCGGCCGGCACCACTCCGAGCTGCATCGCCTGACCGAGCCGCCCGACCGTCTCCTCGAAGAGGTTGCGCGAACGGATCGGCCGCAGGACCAGCTCCAGTGAGGCGTCGCCGGCAGCGTCGATCCGGTCCTCGCCGCGATCCTGGTTGGCCACGATGCGCTGCTCCTCTCGGTTCAGGTGGGTGGGGGCCCGGCCGCGCACAAGCGTGCCACGACCTCGATACGGGGGCCGACCGAGTGCAGGTCGATCCACTCGGCCTCACTATGGTCGCAGCCGCCGATCGGCCCGAGCCCGTCGACCGTCGGAATCCCGAGCGAGCTGGTCCAACAGCCGTCCGAGGCGCCGCCGGCGTGCTCCTCGGTCAGCGGCGCTCCCGCCCGCTCCAGCTCGGCCAGCGTGCGCTCGACCAGCGCCGCGTCGCGCTGCATCGGTGGGAAGCCGGAGGCGGTTGTCGCGGTCAGCTCGACGCCGTCGTGCTCGCCGAGCTCGGCGGCGCGCTCCAGCGCCCAGGCAAGCGTCTCGGGGGAGCGCGAGCGGACGTCGAAGGTGACCTGGGCGGTGCCGGCGACGGCGTTGTCGGGACCGTCGCTGAGCAGGTTGGTGGCGGTGATCTGCAGCTCCGGCCGCTCGGCGGCGAGGGCCTCGATCCGGCCCAGCTCGGCGATCGCGGCGTGCAGGGCGCAGCGTCCCTGGTCGCGATCCTGCCCGGCGTGGGCGCTGCGCCCCTGCGCCTCGACGGTGACCCAGGTGGCGCCGTTGCGGGAGCCGACGATGGCGCCGCTCTCGCGGCCGCACTCGAGGACCAGGGCGGCATCGGCCCCGGCAAAGAGGTCGGCGCGGGCGGGCGGGCCGATCCGCGCCTCCTCGTCGGGCAGCGAGTGCAGCTCGACCGCCTCGAACCCGGTCCTCTCCCCCGCCGCCAGCCGCTCCAGCGCCGCCAGCCCGACCAGCAGCCCGCCCTTCATGTCGGCGGTGCCGGGGCCGAGCACGCGGTCCTCGCCGACCTGGACCGGGCGCGCGGCGCCGACGCCGAGCGGCCAGACCGTGTCGTGGTGGCCGACCAGCAGCAGGCGGCCGCGTCCCTTGCCCTGGAGGGAGATTCGCCGGTGCGCGCCCATCGGGGTCGGGAAGGCCTCGACCTCGAGGCCCGCCTCGGCGGCCCAGCCGGCCAGCAGCTCGCCGGCGCGGTCGACCGCCTCGACCTCGCCGGTGGGCGAGTCGCAGGCGCAGAGCGCGATCAAGCGCGCGAGAAATACCGCGAGCTCGTCGCGGTCGGTGGAGTCGGGGGCGTTACTGGGTTGCGCCGTCATCGAGCGCCGCGCGGGCGGCGGCAAGCACGCTCTTGGTTTCCATTCCGTGCTGGACCTTGTTGTACTCGAGCGTGCCGAAGGAACCGTATTCGTCCCGCATCCCCACCGGCACCACCCGGCCGCCCAGGCCGCGCAGGGCGAGCGCCTCGGAGACGCAGGAGAAGAGGCCGCCGGCGAGCAGATGGTTCTCGGCCGTGACCAGGGTCCCGCACTCGGCCATCAGCTCGGCGACCGCGTCGCCGTCGAACGGCTTCGGGGTCGAGACCTTGAGGACCGAGGCCTGGATGCCCTCGGCAGCGAGCTCGTCGGCCGCGTCGAGGGCGTGCTTGACCATGATCGAGCTGGCGACGATCCCGAGGTCGGTGCCCTCGCGCAGGCGCACCGCCTTGCCGATCTCGAAGTTGTGGGTCTCGCGGTCGAGCACGACCGGCTCCTTGCCGAGCAACTGGCGCAGGTAGACCGGGCCGTCGTGCTCCAGCGCCGCGATCGTCGCCTGTTCCATCTCGACCGGGTCGCAGGGGTCGATCACGACCATGTTCGGCATCGCCCGCATGTGGGCTATGTCGTCGATGCCCTGGTGACTGGGGCCGAAGGTCGAGCAAAGTCCGCCGAGGCCGCCGACGACGGTGACGTTGGCGCTGTGCAGGGAGATCTGCATCGCGACGAAGTCGAGGGCGCGGCGGGTGAGGAAGACGGCGAAGGTGGTCGCGATCGGCCGGTAGCCGGCCATCTCCAGGCCGGAGGCGACGCTGACCAGGCTCTGCTCGGCCATGCCGACGTTGATGAAGCGCTCCGGGAAGCGCTCGCGGAAGAGGTTCATGTCGGTCGTCTTCGAGAGGTCGGCGGTGACCCCGATCACGTCCTCGTGCTGCTCGGCGTAGCGGTCGAGGGCGCGGGCGAAAGGCCCCGCCTTGCGCTGCTCTTCGGCGATTGCGTCCGCGTTCGGCATCGTCTGGGCCTGCTCGCTCATGCCTCCACCTCGGTCCTGACCGCGTCCCACTCGTGCGGGGCGACGCGGACGAAGTGGTTGCGCTCGCGGTTGAGGATCAGCGGCACGCCGAAGCCCATCTCGGTGTGGCAGACGAGCGCTTTGGGACGGTTGTCGACTTTGGCGGCGGCCTCGAAGCCGGCGAGGATCTCCGGGATGTCGTTGCCGTTGACGTCCTCCGCCCACCAGCCGAAGGCGCGCAGCTTCTCGCTCACCGGCTCGACCTCGAGCACCAGCGGGCCGTCGGCCTGGACCCGGTTGACGTCGATCACCGCGACCAGGCGGTCGAGCTGCTTGTAGCTGGCGAGCATCGCGCTCTCCCAGGTCGACCCCTCCTGCACCTCGCCGTCGGTCAGGTAGACGAAGGTGCGGCCGCTGTGCTGGCGCAGCTTGCGGCCGAGGGCGATGCCGACGCCGACGCCGAGCCCGTGCCCGAGCGAGCCGCCGGTCAGCTCGACGCCTTCGACGCCGCCGCCGCGCTCGGTCGACATGATGATCCGCGAGCCGTCCTCGCCGTAACTGTCGAGGTCGTTGGGGCCGAGCAGGCCGAGCTCGGCGAAGGCCGACCAGAGGCCGATCGAGTAG
This sequence comes from Solirubrobacterales bacterium, assembly GCA_036376895.1. Classification (GTDB taxonomy): domain Bacteria; phylum Actinomycetota; class Thermoleophilia; order Solirubrobacterales; family 70-9; genus VAYN01. Next base: position 14,300 of record DASUZL010000043.1, on the reverse strand, counting down.
TGGCCGGTCGAGAGCACGAAGCGGTCGACCTCGGGGTCGTCACCGGCCTCGGGCTTCCAGTTCATCTCCGAGCGAAAGAGGACCGCCATCAGGTCGGCCATCTGCAGCCCCTGCCCGACGTAGCCTTCGCCCTTGCCAGCGGCCATGCGGACGACCGATTTGCGCATCCGGTGCGCGACTTCCTGCAGCTCGACAGCGTTTGAAAGAGTCATTGGTCTGAACATATACCAATAACCACCGGCCGTGTGAACTCACGGTTCCTTTTGCGCCCAAGAGGCGAAGAAGGAACCGCGAACTCAGGGACGGGCGGCGAAGGCGGCGACGGAACGACCGCGTGAGGCGGTCGTGTAGACGGAGCGACCGTCGGGCGAGGTGGCGACGGCGTAGGCGCCGCGCAGAGCCCCCGGGGCGACTTTGCGGCAGCCGCGCGAAGCTCGGGCCGCGAGGCACTCGGCCGGGACGAGGGCGCCGCGGGTGCCGGGGCGCAGGTGGACGATCGAGTTGGCGGCCTGGGCGGTGACGTAGAGGTCGGCGCCGTTGGGCGAGATCGCGATCCCCGTCGCCTGGCCGAGGCCAGGGGCCCGGCCGCAGCCTTTGAGCTTGCGGGTCGCGAGACAGGAGACGAAGTCGAAGCCGCGGCGCCCGGAGGGCCGCAGACGGGTGACCACGCCGACCTGGGAGGTGACGTAGACCTCATGGCCGGTGGGCGAGATCGCGATCCCGGAAGCACCGGCGAGCGAGCCCGCGGGGAGCGGCCGACAACCGTCGCCGCCGCCGTCGGCGATGCAGCCGCGAAAGCGGAGTCCACCCGTCTTGCCGCGGTGGAAGCGGACCAGGGCGCCGGAGGTGTAGGAGGCGACGTAGACCTCGCGGCCGTCGGGAGCGACGGCGATCGCGTCGGCGCCGGCGAGGAAGTTGTGGCGGGTCTGCCGGCAACCGGGGACCTCGCCGGCGGAGAGGCAGTCGCGCATCTCGAGATCGCCGCTCGCGTTGCGGACCAAGTGGGAGACGGTGGCGGCGTCGGTGGCGGTGACGTAGACGTCGCTCCCCCCCGGTCCCACGGCGATGCCGGCCGCACCGGCGAGGACGCCGAACCCGAGCGGCGCGCAACCGCTGGAGGGGCGATCCGAGGAGCAGTTGCCGAAGGCGATCTGCCCGTCGGCTCCCCGGGCCAGCCGTGTGACCGAGGAGCCGAGTCCCGACGCGACGTAGACGTCCCCTCCCGCCGGGCTGACCGCGATCCCGCCCGCGCCCCGCAGGGCTTCGCCGGGAGCCACCTGGCAGCCGCCGGCGCCGCCGTCGGCAACGCAGCCCTGGAAGGCGAGCTTGCCGCCGCCGGTGCGGGCGAAGGCGGTGACGGCGTCGCCGCCGTAGGAGGTTGCGTAGACGCTGCGCCCGTCGGGGCTGACCGCGATTCCGGCCGTCCCGACCAGCGATCCCGCTCCCAGCGGGCCGCAGCCGCCCCCGGGCAGCCCCGAGACGCAGCCGCGGAACTCGAGCGCACCGTGCCGCGACGCCGCGGGACCGCCCTTCGGCGGCGCCGCGAGCGCCACCGCCGACGCCAACACAAGCGTCAGCGCGGCGGCGCCGACCAGGACGGCGAAAGGCCCCCGCCGCAGCGGGGGCCGTCGCTTCTTAGATCTGGTCCTGATGCGGGAGCCTGTGCTTGACCAGGCCGTTGATGATCCGCCAGGCCCATGCGGGACGGAACTCGAGGTCGCGGTGGACCCAGAGGTCTTCTTCGCCCGAGGCGCCGGGGATCCTCATCGAGACCTTGCCGGCACCGGGGCCGTTGACCCATTCGACCTTCTCCGCCATCCGCGCCGGCAGCTTCGCCGCGCGAACGATCCTTTTCAGGACCGGGAGCTTGGCGCGCTTGACGGTGACGACCGCGTCGGAGTGGGGATTGTGGGTCGCTGGGACCGGACGGCTCTTCACCGCCGGCAACTGCTTGCGCAGCAGCGGCTTCGCCGCGAGCTTCACCTTCGCCTTGCCCGCCGCGGCCGCGACCGGAGCGCCGGCCGGAATTGCCGCAGCGTTCGGGTAGAGGATCCCGTTGAGCACCATGCGCTGGGTGCTGATGGTCCAGGCCCGGAAGAACGCATTGGTGCCGATCAGGGTGCTGTGGCCGGCGCCGAACCGCTGGTCGATCACGAACGGACGGCCACCGAGACGTCCGGGCTGCAGGCCGTTGCACTGGTAGCCGTAGGCCTTCAGTTGGTCCGCGAAGGACACGGCGACATCAGCCCGGGCGATCGTCGTCCCGTTGCCAGCAAGCGTGGTCGGATTGAACACCGGGTTGGTATTGAGGTTGCTGTTGTTGCGCCAGATGTAGCCGCCCTCGTCGAAGCCCCAGGCCACCGGATTGTCCGTGTTGAACTCGGCGCTGAAGGTCACGCCGGGGGTAGTGAGGTCTCCCGCCGCGGCCGGATCGTTCTGGTCGGGGCAGTGCTCAATCCAGGTGTTTTCGACTTCCGCGGTGCTGGTGTTGACCGTGGTCATACCGGCGTTCCGCATACTGGTTGCGCCGTTCCCCCCGTAGACGACGTAGTTGCCGCCAGCGTTGACGAACGCCTGCAGGCCGGTCGCCTGCGCCCCGGCGGTGAGGGTGACGTTGTTGGAGACGAGCGCCGTGAAGTTCTGATTGCGCAGAACGCCGCCGGCGATTTCACCCGACGTGACGGGAGCCAGCATGGAACGGGGAATCCCCATCCGTTCCGGCAGCACGAAGAGCATTTCGCAGACGGTGCTTTCCTCGGCGCAGTGACCGGTTCCCGTTTTGGTCAGCGGGTTGTTGGGAACCGCATTGCCGACGAAGATCCCGATCTTCGGCTTCGTCAACGGGAACCGGGCCACCGGGAAGGTGTCCAGTCCAGTGACCGGGGTCTGACGCGCAGCGGCGAGTGCCACCAGGTCGACACCGCCGAGCGTCGTCGCGTCGACCAGCGCCGTCCCGGTCGGGAAGTGAACCCCGGCCGCGTCAAACGCCTCGCCGGCCCTGAACACCGCCGCCCCCTTCTCCAGGAGTTCGGTGACGAGGCCAAGCGCCTCCATCGAATCAGTCGAGAACGCGAGGACCGGTTTGTCGGCCCCGGTCACAGTGCCGAGGTTGAGGTTGCCCGTCACCTCGGTGATCGGGGCGCTCGCCGGCAGCGGCGCCTGCAACTGCCCGTTGCCCGCCGCGCTGCTGAGCGAGGAGAAAGACCAGTTGACCACGTCGAAGAAGAACGGGTACGGGATGAACGGCTGCTCCTCGAGCGTGGCGTTGATCCAGTGCTTCATCGTCTGGTTGGTCGGGATCCAGAGAGTCCCGGCCGGCAGGGTCTGTGCCGTCGGCTCGTCCGAGCCCCAGTCGTAGGCGCCCTCGACCGTGGTCGACTGGTCGAGGCGGTAGACGTGCACGCCGCGCCCTTCGAGCAGGTTGAGGATGTGCGCCGTGTCGCCGGAGTGCAAGCCGGGCTTGAAGTAGTAGCCGCAGATGTCGATGTTCGGCTGCTGGTCGATCGTGTCGTGCAGGGGGCTGAACAGGGTGTTCTGCTGCAGTTCGCAGTTGGCGCCCTGTTCGGTGGCCTCCTGCCACTGGGCGATCCAGCCTTCGAGCAGCGTGTCTTTTTCCTTGGAGACGACGTTTACGGTCTCGTCGATCGCCAGGTAGTGGTCGTAGACCTGCTTGCCGTAGACCTCGTTGCTCCCCTTCTCGTAGGTCATCCCGGCCGATCCGAGGATCAGTGAGGCGACGCTGTCGCCGTACTCCGGGGTGAAGAGGTCAAAGCGGTTGTAGTTGCGGTACTGCAGGCTCTGGTCGTTGAAGCGCTCCTGCAGCGCCGGGCCGATCAGTTTCTCGATCTCGTCGAGGGCGAAGTGCGAGATCTCGTGGTGAACCGGGTCCTCGTTCGGCGGGAAGAAGTACCCACTCGCCTGCTGGTGGGCGTCGATGAAGAAGAGGCTGGGGTATTTGAACACCTCGTCGAGCGCCGCCGAGTTGATGTCATGGTTCTGGTACATCAGGTCCCGGTTGGGATCGAAGCCCCAGGCGTTGGTGCGGGTGTTCGCGTCGCGCCCGTCGGGGTTGCGAGCGAGATTGATGAAGAGGTCCATCTGCTGCAGACGGCGCATGTTGGCGCAGTCGGTCCGCGCAGCGAGCTCGTAGAGCATCCGCGCCGAGGCCTCGCCGCCTGCCGGCTCGTCGCCGTGCGGGGTCTCGGTGATCCACCCAAACGCCGGGCGTGGGTTCGCCTGGATGTCGGCGATCGCCGCATCCTTGGAGATCTCCCCGGCGCGGACGGCACGATAGAACGCCGCGTCCTGCTCGACACGCGCGAGGTTCTCCGGCGTGCTGACGATCGAATATTCGAATTTCCGACCCTCGACGGTCAGCCCAATCTCCCGGGTCACCACGCGCACGCGGGGATTGTTGGTCGTCGCGTTTGCGACCGCCCGCCCATACGCGAAGAGCTGCGCGCTCGGGTGGCGGTCGGCGGTGCCGGTCCTGAAACCACCGAGGGAGGTGTTGGCGAAGCCTTCTTTGGCCGCAAACGCGCCGAATTTCGGGATCGACGGGTCGTACTGAACCGTTTCGGTGCAGTTGGCCGGGTCAACGACCTCAGCCTGCGCGGCTGCCGGCATCACAGCGACGACGAGCGCCACCAACAGAGCTAGGAGGACCGTGCCTCGTGCAGTAGGGACGAAGCGGGTCATCAGTGGGACCTCCGGTTGTTGGACACAGGTGACAGGACGGCGTTGCCTCCGAACCGCACGGCGGCGCGGAAGCCGTTCTTGGCCAGCTTGCGAACGCTGAACTTCAGCTTGTAGGTGCAGTCGCTGGAGAGCGGCACCTGGGTCATCGGCACCACTTTGCGGCCGTTGCGGGTGAGGTTGACGGTGACGGTGCCGCTGGCGCAGCCCTCCGCCGCCGAGACCCGGTCAGGCAGGCCCAGAGAGCCTTTGACGAAGCCGGCGATCTTCTTCTTGCCGGACTTCTTGGTCAGCGCGACCGAGAGGCCGGTCGGGGCGAAGCGGGCGACGCTGACGCTCGCCTGAGCGGCCCCGGTCTGGCGCTCGGAATCGGTGACGACGGCGCGCAGCGCCTGGGTCCCGACCTCGCGGCCGGCGGGAAGGACGCCGCAGGTGAACGGCGCCGCAGTGGCGGTGCAGAGCAGGCGCTCGCCGAGGAAGAAGTCGACCTTGGCGACTTTGGCGCCGCGGTTGCCGTCGGCGCGGGGCTCGGCGGTGATCGTCGCTCCCGCGGGGCCGATCTCAGGCGGCGCCGCCAGCGTCACGCTGGGAGCGTCGGCTTTGGGCGGGACCGGGGGTTTTTCGTCGCCATCGTCACCACCGTCTCCATCGCCTCCGCCGTCACCGTCACCGCCACCATCTCCCCCGTCGCCGTCGCCGTCGCCCCCACCATCGCCGCCGCCGTTGCCACCGCCGCAGATGGCCGGGTCGACGACGTTGATCGTCACCTGGGCGCTGGCGGTCTGGCCGAGGTAGTCGGAGACCACGACGGAGAGCGTGCGCTCGCCGCAGGCGGCGTTGTCCGGGATCGGGAAATCGACCGCGCTGGCCGGTGCGATAACCGTGCCGATCTGGCCGTTGCCGTCGAAGAAGGTGAGCGTGGTGACCCCGAAGTCGTCGGTCGCGTCTGCGGTCAGACGGGCGACGTCGTCGAGGTCGTAGCCATCGATGCTGTCGGCGCTCAGGGTCACCGCCGGCCCGAAGTCGGAGACCGGCAGCGGCGCGTAGACGACCGGCAGCTGGCCGGTGTCGGGGTCGCTCTGGGTGCCGTTGTGGAAGGGGAAGAAGTCGACGGCGTTGGAGCTCGTGCCCGCGCCATCGGCCACGGGCGCGCCGTTGACCGGGTTTTCCTGCAGGGCGGGGTTGGTCGTCGGCGAGATCGCCGGCCCCGGGTTGTTGGGAGCATTGGTCCTCAGCCCCCACCAGTTGCTCTCCGCCAGCACCCGGTTATCGGTGTTGGGGGAAGTGCCGTCGAGCCCGACGTTGAAGATGCCGTAGGAGTTGTCGACGACGTTGCTGTTGACGACCGTCGAGGGTCCGGCGCCAACCAGCCGGATTCCCGCTCCCAGCGGCAGGTTGGCGTTGTTGGTGGCCGCACCGGGCGCCGGCGCGGCGGTCCCGTTGACGAGGTTCTGGGCGATCGTCGTGTCGACGGCCGAGAGGCTGGCGCCGGCGAGGACGCGGATCCCGTCCTGGCCGAAGGTCGGTCCGACGAGGGTCCGCCCCACCGTTGCGCAGTTGCCGGGGAGGTCAAGCGCGGGCGTTGCCCCGGCGCCACCGAGCACGTAGGGCGGCGGGGTCGGGGTGTTGAAGGTTTTGCACTGGATGCGGCCGATCACCTGGGCGCCGACGAGGACGCCGCGGTTGAGGATGCCGGAGGGCCGCGGCGGCGAGCTCTCGCTGATGCCGCTGTCGATCAGGATCCCGACCTTGTTGTAGCGGTCGATCCGGGTGTGGTCGATCTTCAGCTCCCGCACCGGCATGCCCGGCAGCGGCCGGGTCGCCCCGGTCACCTGCGCGACGCCGTAGCCGAATTCGTTGCTGCGGTAGCCGCCGGGCAGGGCCTCGGAGACGTTGGAGATCGAGGTGACGACGTTGGTGATGCGGTCGCGGACCAGCTTGCCGCCGGCATCCCGGTAGACGATGCCGGCCTCGGCGAAGACGCCGCTGCCGTCGACGGTTACCCCGGAGATATCGACCGTGAGCGGTTCGCGCGGGGTGCCGAAGATCGAGACGATGTCGCCGACGCCGTTGCGGATGTCCAGCCGGCCCTCGGCGATGCGGCCACCGGTCGGGGTGGAACGCTGCGGCTCGATCACGACCAGGTCGGCGCCCGCGCCCCTCAGCGTCAGGCTCTTGCGAATCGAGAGGGCATTGGTGCCGGGAGCGCCGGAGCCCTCGATGTAGACGCCGGGGCAGATCGCGATCGTGTCGCCCTCAGCGGCCGCGTCGACAGCGGCCTGGATCGAGGCGAAGGGAGCCCCCGGGCACTGTTTGAGGTCATCGTCAACGGAGATGGTGCTGGCCCAGGCCGACGGCGCGGCAAGCAGCACTCCAACCACCACAAGCAGTGGTGCCAACCTCAGACGAATGCCCACGAAAGACTTCCCCTCTCTCTATGACGACAAGACGCGAACCGGTCCCTCCGGCTCGCAGCGAGTGCAACCGTCGCACCTCAGTCACACCGCCGCTACTGCCACTCTGTACACAATTCGGCCCGAAGTTTTATCTGTCAGAGCGAGCAGAGCAGTCGGGGAAATAGTCCGACCTAAATGTCACTAAGACAGTGGTCCAACTTCGCCCTGATGGTGAACCTCAGAGAGGGAATCTGACACTACCCCGGTGTGAGTAAGGGTTCTGTCCTACGTAACTACTTCTGTCACACAGAAGAGAGGCGGAGCAGAACCAGGGCGACGTCGTCGTCAACAACCCGCCCGGTGGTGAGGGAGCGAATGACCTCGTCGGCGGTGCGCTCCAGGTCCTGCTCAGCCCGAGCCAGCAGCGCCTCCCCCAACCGCTCGATGCCGATGTCGATCACCGCGCCCCTCTGCTCGACCAGTCCGTCGGTGTAGAAGGCGATCAGGGCTCCTTTCGGAAGGATCACCCTGCCCTCCGGCCGCTGGTCTTGGTCAGGGACGCAGATCGGGCCGGAGCGGCCTTCTTCGAGGACCCGCACCTCGCCGTCGTCGACGAGCAGCGGCGGCAAGTGACCGGCAGCCGCGTAGCGCAGCTCCCCGGAGACGGACTCGTAGCGGGCGCAGAGCGCGGTCGAGAACTCGGCGCTGGGCACGGCAGCAGCGAACCGGTCCAGGCCGGCCAGTACCTGGGCCGGCCCCTCCATATCGCGGGCCAGCGAGCTGGCGGCGCCGCGGAGCTGGCCCATCGCCGTCGCCGGCCGCACCCCGTGGCCAACCAGGTCGCCGATCGCCACCGCCAGGTGGGTCGGGTCGCAGGGAGTGATGTCGTACCAGTCCCCTCCCACTTCGTCCCGGGTCTCGGCCGGCAGGTAGCGGGTTGCGAGCTCCACTCCCGGGGGCAGATCACCGCTCAGTGGCAGCATCATCCGCTGCATCTGACGGGCGAACGTCGGGTCGACCTCGGAGAGGCGCGCCCGCTGCAGGGCCAGCGCGCACTGCGAGGCGATCGTCTGGGCGAGGGAGACGGTGGTGGGGTCGAAGGCGTCCTCCTCCATGAATCCCCAGCCGATCACGCCGATCGTCTCGCCGTCGGCGACCAGCGGCACAGCGAGCACGGAGCCGTACGCGTTGGCCAGGGCGGCGAGAGCGGGGAAGCGGCGCAGACCGTCCTCACGGGAGACGTATGACTGCATCTCCCCATGGCGGAAGGCGGTGACGATCGGCAGCGCTTCGTTGTTCTCGAAGGCCCGGTTGACGGCGGCCTCGTAGTCGATCTGACTGCCCACGCCGGCAACCAGCGGCTCCCCGTGGGCATCGGACGCGACCAGGATCGCGCTTTGGGAGCCGAGCGGCCCGATCGTCTCCTCGGCGACGGCGGTCGCAACCTGGGCCCGGGTCGCCGCCGCGGCCATCCGGTCCGCCACCCGCCGCAGCAGCTCGATCCGGTCGCGGGCCGACTCCGAGCGCACCCATCCCTCGAGATTGCGATCGCGCTCGTAGACCTCCGCGGCGAGAGCGAGGGCGCCGGAGATCAGGAAGGCGAGCAGCAGCTGCAGGTAGACGAGGCCGGTTTCGGGGCTGACTTCGAGGTCCTCGAAGAAACCGTGGCCGTTGGCGGTGGCCTGCGCAGCGAGCAGCGAGGCGCCGCAGCCGGCGAGCGCCACCCCCGGGGTGCCGACCGAGAGCGCGACCCAGCCCAGCAGGCCGGTGGCGACGAAGGCGAGTGGCAACGCGTGCAGCCAGAACACCGCCCCGGTCGTCCCCGCGGCAAGAACAACGAGCACGGCCGCGCCCGGCGAGCCCAGTGAGCCAGAGTCGCGGGCGCGCAGCATCGGCAGGATGACGAGGATCGTCGAGCCGATCACCAGCACCCCGAGGCCGTCGCCGATCAGCCATTCGAGCATGAAGTCGAACCAGCCCTCCCCTCCTTCGACCACCGCGTAGTTGGTGGCGCCAAGTACGCCCCCGAGCGTCGGGGCGACGACGACCGCGCCCGCGAGGAAGGCCAGCAGGTCGCGGCCGAGCGAGAGGTTCGGCGGCAGCTTTGAGGCGAAGCGCCGGACCAGGGTGGCGCCGAGCGTGGCCTCGGCGACGTTGGCGAAGGCGTAGCCACAGCTTGCCCCGAACTCGAGCCCGTGGATCAGGTCGATCGTCACCTCGGCGCAAGCCACCCCGGCAAGGCAGTACACCCAGCGCCGTGGCGGCACCAGCACCAGCGCCGCCAGCGTCACCCCCGCCGCAGGAAAGAACGTCGCCCCCACACTGCCCGCGTTGAACCACGTATACGAAGTCAACGACCCCGCCGCATAAGCGAGCCCGACGATCAGGAAAAGCGCAAGCCCCGGCAGGCCCTCGCTGGAACCCGAGTACTCCTCCTCCCTAATGGTGGAGCGCTCCATGGCCGAGTCACCCTACCCCGGTGGGGAGTGCTGATCCAACGCGAGGCGAATGTCCTTGATCAGGAGCTGCAGGTTCATCGCATCCGTCGGAGAGGCCTCGAAGCTGAAGTGCTCGTAGAACGCCCGCGCCTCGTCGCTGATGGCACGGACGAGTAAGAGGCGGATCCCCGTCTGCTCGGCCACCGAGACCGCCCGACTCATCGCGTCCGTAAGGAGAAACGCCCCGATGCCATGGCCCTGCACCATCCTGTCCACCGCAAGCCTCGCAAGCAGCATGGCTGGGATCGGGTGCCTAGGCATGCCCTTCCGCGCGGGGTCGGTTGCCGCGCCGTGCTCAATCGATGCGACGGTGAGTGCGTGGTAACCGACAACCCGCTGCTGCTCGGCGTCAACGACGACATAAGTCCGAGCGGATCCGGCCCCCACCGCTGCGCGAGCGTGTCTCACCAACCAAGAGTCGAGAGACCCCACCCCACATTCGAACCCATTGATCCGATGGTCACCGCCGAGCGGCTGAGGATCTGAGAAGCGCGGCACGCGGCCTATTCAGGGCGAGGGCGAGAAAAAAGCCTCGCCAGATCCGGCCGTGCCGTCGCCGGCCGGTCCATCGCAGCAACCATCTCCTCCCAAGCCTCCGCATCAACCCGGAAGCTGGTGCGATCGGCAAGCACCTGCTCAGCTCGCTCGCGGCCACTTTCGACCAGAAACTGCGTCAGGGACTCGCGATTGACCATCGCGGCCTGCTTAAAAAGGGCCTCGTCCCCTTTCTCAATCCGCAGATTCAGCCTCTGGGTCTTCGGAGTCGCCATCCCGATGATTGTACATACAACGTATGTCAGCAGTCAATGAAAGCGCCTGCCAAAATCGAACCAGGTAAACGGGATTGCAGACCTCCTGGGGACGGTCGGGCAAAGTCTCTTCACCGGTGGCCTTCACATGCTGGGTGGTCCCAAGTCATCGGGGGCGAACTTCTGCTGCGCCTCCAACAAGGCGGTCTGGTTCCGACAGAGCGGAACGAACATCCAATGCCTTGATGCCGGTGGAATCGACCCATCTTTCTCTAAAACTGTCAACGAGCTTTGGGTTGGAGCTGAAAACTCCCACTGCTAGTTGACACCGAGTCGAGCCCCGCGACGGCCACCGCCGTTACGGGGCTCCGCCTGGACGGGCTGGCTGGAACTGGTGCGGGAGGAGATCAATGACGTAGCGACCAACAACACCGCCGCCGTCATCGCTGACGTGAATCCCGACATCCTGGCGGTGGTCGAGGCCGAGGACCGCTTGGCACTGGTGCGCTTCAGCGACTACGTCTTGAAGTCGAGCCAGGGGGCGGACAAAAGCTTCAAGCACGCGATGTTGATTGACGGCAACGATTCGCGTGGCATCGACGTCGGGCTGTTCACCAAGGAGAGCTGTCCGATCGTCGGGATGCGCAGCCACGTGGACGATCCCGGCGTGAGCGGCTACCCGCTGTTCAGCCGTGACTGCGCCGAGTGCGAAGTTGAGGCGGGTGACGAGAAGATCCTGCTCCTCGTCAACCACCTCAAGTCGAAGGGCTATGGCGGGCAGGAGGAGAACGACAAACGGCGGAAAGCCCAGGCCAAGCGAGTCAAGGAAATCTACGAGGAGCGGATCGCCGAAGGCATCGAGAACATCGTCGTGCTGGGCGACCCCAACGACACGCCGGACCTTCCACCACTCGCTCCGCTGCTCAAAGAAACCACGCTCAAGGAGGCCAACGAACTGCCCGGCTGGGTCTGGGGCGAGCGGGAAGGCACCTGGAGCGAAAGCCAGAACACCAAATTCGACTACCTCTTGCTGTCGCCAGCGCTTGCGGGGAAAGTCAAAGCCGGAGGGGTCAACCGCAAAGGTGTTTGGCATGCGCCGAATGCGGACAATCCCTGGGAGACGTTGCCAACGCTGAAAGAGCCGGAGCAGGCGGCCTCCGATCACGCCGCGGTCTGGGTCGAGCTGGATCTGTAGCCGAGGCCGCCCCTGACGCCCTGGCTGAAAACCAGCGCTCCGACTCGGTCGGATGACGGGACCCGTTTTCGGACGTATTTCCTCAGGTGCGAGTAGTGGAACCGGGGACATTCCCCCCGACTCTCAGTTCGGCCTAGGCCGGGTGTCGATGCATCACTCAGACGCCATGAGAAGTCGTTAGAGGCGTTTTACGCTCTCAGGGCAGGTGCTCCCCGGCTACGTACTCGATGCTCTCCGGCCGCCAAAGCCGTGCTCGGCCCAGATCGCGTCCATGTCAGTTGCGGGGTCATCAATTGCCTCCCGCATCCGGGTGAGCGCATTGTCTGAATATCGCGTCATCTTCATCCCGCCGAAGTCGAAGCCGTGCATGCAGGTTGGATCCTCATCGACCCCCAAGTGCCGGCGCAGGGCGGTTGCCCGCGGGCCGGTCAATTCGAGCTTTTCCGCGAGGTCCGTGGCCGTCCAATGGAATTTCTTCTGCAGGTCTACCTCGCGGACGGCGGCTGCCTCGGAGGGGTCGTCTGCCGCTACGAAATGGACGGGAGCGCCCTTTTTCTTGGTGAAGTGGACCGTGACGCTCGGTCCGTCGGCAGCAGTGGTAGCCGAGATGGTGGTGAGACGCGGAAACACGTCCGAGAGGCCCTTGCCATCCCTGATGCCCTTCTCGACCCGATTCACGTCGCGCTCACTGACTTTCACGTCCTCGGCAGCATGTCCTTCCATCGCGAGCATGCCGCGAATCAAAGCGCGAGCCTCCGGCCGACGGCGCTTTCCCTTCTGGAGCAAATCGCGAATCTGGGTGTATTGACGGTCGATCAGAACGTCAAAATCGTCAATCGGCTGGGTCGTGATCGGTAGCGCCCGGGGCGGAAGGTGGTCGGCGAGGTTTTCGCGAAACGCGGTTTCCATCAGTCGATCGAGCACCCCGACGGTCGCCCGGGCGTGGAGGAACAGCAACTCCTCACTCACCTCCGCGAGCCAGTGCTGCTCGTCGTCGCGGAGACTGTCAACCGTGCGGAGGACGCCGATATCGCTCGCGTCAAATTTCAGATGCTCGGCGGCGAGGTTGAGGCACCGGTCAAAGCCGATGGATCGGCCGGATTTTTGTCGAAAACGGCCACCGTCTGGTTCGTCAATCCGGCCTTCAGCATCATCTCGGCGGCGTGCTGCAAATGGAGAAGAACGACCGTCTGTCGCCCATCGTCGTCGGTCGAATTGAACGCGGTAATGGCGCGCTTCAGCGACGAAATTGCCTTGCGCTGCAACTGAGTGCTGACGCGCCTCACCGCGCCGAAGGCTAGGCGCCGCGCCGGTCGGTCGATTTTTGTCGCCTGCGGCCGACATTGCTTCTTCGCAGAAGGTTGGTAAGGGATCGACTGCGCTTCCGGCACGGCATCATCTGAAGGGGAGGAATCCGAAACGCCCGGGCGAAATCGGGGGGACACCCCCCGAACCCCCCGTAGGGCAGGGCTGCTGATTCCCGGAGGAATAGAGGACAACGGCTGACCCGAGGCGCACTGCCCCCGCTGACAGCAGGGGCAGCCGCGCGGTGAGGATTCCCGTCGGAACGGGAGGTATCCGTGTGCCGTCGGCGTCGGATTCGGGCGCGTCCAGGTCCAGCTTTACCGCGCTGTGCGAGATCGCACATCATCCGACCTGCCCTGGCGTAAGCCACTGGGACGGTCGCAAGATCTGGAAAGTGAAGACTCGGCCCCTTTGACGGGCTAATCTGGGATGGCCGCGCGGTATGTCCTTGCCGGCAATTCCCCAGGTCCAACGGACTGCGCGATCATTTCGTTCGGGCCGGACGGAGCCAGTCAGTGCGGTGCTCCAGCGGTGCGCCAGTTTCACCCCGGACTAGCCGGTCGCAACCGGAACCAGCCGGTTCCCGCTGCGCTCTAGGCCGCGAATTCGCGCACGGGACGGGACTCCGCGCCGATGATCAGCATCCGATTCATTCAGGTCTGCGGCTACTGCCACGCTTCTCTGTACGCACCGAATGGCGATTGCCCAAGGGTCAGCGGGCGAGTTCGAACCTGTCCGTGCCACCCTGTGTCACCCAAACAGCCGATTACAACGGAATCAACCGGATTCGAGAAGCGGACTCGAAGGCCAAGAAAACCGCTCTGACAAGCCACAAGCCGGCTGCCAGAGCCAGAGGCGCCGACCGGAATCGAACCGGTGTAAACGGCTTTGCAGGCCGCTGCGTAGCCACTCCGCCACGGCGCCGGGGGGCGGGACCCATCCTAGAGCCCGCCCCGGGCGGTGCGTCCTACTCGTCCCAGTCGGGCCCGTCGTCCGGGTCGATCTGGCGGTCGTCCTTGGGGAGCCCCGCGATCCGGCTGCGCTCCTCGTCGCTGAGCTCGAAGTCGAAGACCTCGAAGTTCTCGACGCGGCGCTCGTGGCTCGACGCCTTCGGGATGGGGGAGACGCCCGGCTGCTCGAGCAGCCAGCGCAGCGCGACCTGGCCGGCCGACTTGCCGTGCGCCTCGCCGATCTCCGCCAGTGTCGCGTCATCTGCCACGCGGCCGTGGGCGAGCGGGGAGTAGGCGGTCACGAGCACGTCGTTGGCGCGGGCGAGCTCCAGCAGCGGGTCCTGGCCCAGGAACGGGTGGTACTCGACCTGGTCGCAGAACACGGGCGCGTGCTCGAGCGCCTGCGCCAGCAGGCCGGCGGGGAAGTTGGACACGCCCAGGTTGCGGATCCGGCCCGCCTCGCGCAGCTCGGCCAGCGCGGCGAGCGTGCGCTCGAGCGGCACGGAGTCGTC
>DASUZL010000042.1:0-71578 GCA_036376895.1 Solirubrobacterales bacterium | reverse complement strand
CCTTAGGGAGTTCCACTGACAGATGCACCCGGAGGGCGCCGGTCTGGCGCCCTCCGGGGTTGTTCCCTGGATGCAGGCCCGTGCGGGCCTAGGGAAGTAGTTGCAGCGAGCTGAAGATGCCGGCGTGGTCTGAGTCCCAGTAGCCGTTGCTCATCGTCCGGCCGGTCACTTTCGAGGAGACCAGCTTCACCTTTTTCGGCGCGTTGGTCATCACGTGGTCGACCTTGTGGTTCATCTCCGCGTTGCTGCCGGTTTTGAGGTCGAAGGAGCTGTCGATGCAGCAGCCCGTCGGTTTATCGGCGGCGCGCTCGCGGAAGCCGGCTTTGGTCATCACCCGGTAGGCCTGCCCGTCGCCCGGCTGCACTTCGGTCTTGACGTCGGAGTTGAGGTCGCCGACCAGGATCACCGGCAGTTTGCCCGTCGCCGGGCCGCCGGGCGCGACCAGCTCCGAGGCCTGCTGGGCGCGGATGCTCGGCACCACGGCGGCGCTGTCGAACGCCTCGAGGTGGGTGTTGACGAAGCGGAACATCTTGCTGCCGCGAACCTTGGCGTCGACCCTGGTCCAGCCGCGGGTGACCGAGATTTCGGTCGAGCCCGCCACTTTGACCACCAGCGGGTGCACGAAGTTGGCGCTCTTCGCGTTCGAGGTGACGACGCCGGCGCCGGTGCGGGCGAGGATCACGTCGCGCATCGTCAGCCGCCCGTTGACCTCGGCGTTGGCGAGCACGCCCTGGCCGCCGCCGGGGCCATCGCCGGGGACGCCGTTGGCGTCGGCCGGGGCCTCGAAGTCGAACTCGTCCTGGGAGATCACGACCCGGTATTTGGCTTTGCCCTTGTTCAGTTGCGCCAAGAGCAGCGCCAGGAAGTCGTACTTGACCGTGGTCGCCTCCGGTTTGCCGGAGAAGACCGGCCCCAGCGACGGCGGGGCTTCACGCCACAGCGCCACCTCCTGCAGCCCGACCAGGTCCGGCTGGGTGTTCTGGATCTCCTTTGCCAGCCCCTTCGCCCGGACCGGGAAGTTGGTCGCTTCGACCTGGCGCACGATGCCGCCGTTGGCGGCGATGAAGCCCGCGGTGGAAGTCGATTGGATCGCCGGCGTCAGGTCGGCGCCGAGGTAGAGGTTGCGGGTCATCACGTTGACCGTGGTGCCCTTCGGCTTCGGCTTGGCAGTCTTCGCCTCGGCGATTCCGGCGCAGGCCAGGCAGGTCAGGACCAAGAGCATCAGCGCGGTGCTGACGCTCCGGGGCGGCGCGATTCGGTGGATCAAGATTCGTCTCCTCCGTGGGGTTGACCGCCCCCCGCAGAGAAGACTTTAGGGCAAGATCAGCCCGAGCCGGCGGTATTTGCGACGAACTCGGCGACTTCCTTCGACTGCTGTTCGTTGAGGATGCCGCCGGGCATGCGGCCCGGGGTGGTGGAGCCGTCGACGCCTTTCTCGATCGCGTTGAGCACGCGTTCTTCGACGCCTTCGATTTCTTTCGCCGCGTTCTCGCCGGTCGGCAGGCCCTGCGGGGCCAGCAGTTCGTCGAGGTTGGGGCCGTAGTTGCCGTCGGTGCCCGCGGCGTAAAGCGCGTGGCAGGTGCCGCAGTTGGTCTGGAACAGCGACTGCCCGGCCTTGAGGTTGGCCGCAACCTCCTGGTCGCCGGTTTCGGCGTCGCCCTTGGAGCGGAAGGCCAGCCAGGGGATCAGGACCGCGAGGACCACGATCAGAAGGCCGAAGACGATGAAGGTGCGCTTGCTCATTTAGCGGCGCGCATACTACTGGCGGCCCCCGGTGATTTGGCTCGCGCTTCGCTGCTCGCGGTACCAGGGGCACATCCGCCGCAGCCCGCACTCCTCGCAACGCGGCTTCGGCCGGCAGAGGGCGCGGCCGTGGTTGATCAGGTTCATGTGCAGCTCGTAGGCGTCCTCCGGAGGCACGATCGCCAGCATTTCGTCGTGGGCGCGCTCGAAGGAGGCCTTGGCCGGGAAGAGCCCGAGCCGGCCGCCGACCCGGTGCACGTGGACGTCGACCGGGATCTCCGGGATGCCCCAGGTGAAGATGAGGACGCAGGCTGCGGTTTTGCGCCCGACCCCGGGCAGCGAGAGCAGGAACTCGAGCGACTCCTCGCGCGGCGCGGTCTCGGTCCAGTCGAGGTCGGGGTGCTCGCCCAGCTGCTCGAGGATCGCCTGGATCCGCGGCGCCTTCTGCTTGCCGAGGCCGCCGGGACGGATCGCCTCCTCGACCTCGGCCACCGGCGCGTCGCGTACCTGCTCCCAGGTCTGGAAGCGCTCGCGCAGGGCGGCGAAGGCGCGGTCGCGGTTGCGGTCGTTGGTGTGCTGGGAGAGCACGGTCTTGATCAGCTCGACGATCGGGTGCCCGTGCGGCTCGTTGACCGGCTGCCCGTACATCTCCCGCAGCCGTTCCCGGATCGCGCGTAGGCGGCGTTTGTCGGGGCGCTTCCAAGCCATCGGGCGGGACCCTATGGTTCTGACCATGAGCGGGGTTGAAGAGGGACGGCTGAGAGTCGACGGGGTCGAGGTCTTCTACCGGCGGGTGCCTGGGGATGGGACGCCGGTCGTCTATTGCCACGGGAACCCAACCCACGGCGAGGACTGGGCGCCGTTCCTGGAGCGCGGCGGGGCGGCGGTGGCCGTCGACATGCCGGGCTGGGGGCGCTCGGACCGGCCCGACCCGGATCACTTCGACTACTCGATGTACGGGCTCTCGGCCTTCCTCGAGCGCTGCCTGGACGAGCTCGGGGTCGAGCGGCGCAAGCTGGTCGTCCACGACTGGGGCGGGCTGGCGCTGATCGGCGCCCAGCGGCGGCCGGAGCTGGTGGAGAAGCTGGTCGTGATCAACACCGTGCCGTTGCTGCCCGGGTACCGCTGGCACTGGGTCGCCCAGCTCTGGCGCCGCCGCGGCGTCGGCGAGCTCCTCAACGCGACGACCACCCGCAGCTCCCTGGCGTTGCTGCTGCGCCAGGCGCGCGGCGACCGCGGCAAGATGCCGCCGCCGTTCGTCGACATGATCTGGGACCACTGGGACGCCGGCACCCGCGCCGCCACGCTCGCCCTCTACCGCCACGCCGATCCCGACCGGCTGGCCGACGCCGGCCGCGACCTCGGCCGCATCGAGTGCCCGGCGCTGGTCCTCTGGGGCGACCGCGACCCCTACCTGCCGCTGCGCTTCGGCGAGGCCTACGAGGCGGCGCTGCCCGGCGCCGAGCTGCGGATCCTCGGCGGAGCCGGCCACTGGCCCTGGATCGACCGCCCCGAGACGGTCGACGATGTTCTCGCCTTCGCAGCCTGAGCCGGTTAACGCTCGGGTTACAATTGTCGGTCTCCCGTGTCTGGTGCGTTCGCAGCCATAACTGCCAAGCTGCCCAAGGGTTGGGGCGATCTCGCCCGCCAAGTGGCGATCCTCGTAGGCGTCGACCTCGCTTATACGGCCGTGCGTGGGATCGCCGACTCCGAGCGCGCTGCCGCCTTCGTCCACGGCAACCAGGTGATCGACTTCGAGCAGGCGACCGGCACCTTCTTCGAGCCCAGCCTGCAGGCGTTCTTCCTGCCTGTCCAGGGCATCATCGACGTCGCCAACCAGATCTACCTCAACGCCCAGTTCTCGGTCGCGCTCGGCTTCCTCGTCTGGCTCTACCTCTTCCGCAACGAGTCCTACAACTTCGTGCGCAACATGTTCGTCGTCTCGATGGGCCTGGCGCTGATCGGCTACACGCTCTATCCGACCGCGCCGCCGCGGATGTTCCCCGAGCTCGGCTTCGTCGACACGATCAACGACTTCTCCAACGTCAACCACGACTCGACCCTGGCCAAAGTCTTCATCAACCCCTACGCGGCGGTGCCGAGCATGCACTGCGCCTTCGCGATGATGATCGGCGGCGCCGGGTTCAAGGTCTGCCGCCACTGGTGGTCGAAAACGTGGTGGGCGTTCTGGCCGCTGCTCGTCTCCTGGGTCACGATCGTCACCGCCAACCACTACTGGGTCGACGCTGTCCTCGGCTGGATGGTCGCCCTGGCTGCGGCGCTGATCGCCCAGCGGCTGCTCGCCCGGGCGCGCCCGGAGGCCTGGTCCTGGCGGGTCGGCGAACCGCGCGAGGCGAAGGCTTGACTCTCCCCTCCACCCGAGCGACCGTTTAGCCTCACGTCAATGGAACCTTCGGCGCCCCCTCGCGCCCCAGGCGGTCGTCGCAATGGCCGTGCCTCGAGTCGCAACGGCCAGGAGCTCCGGGCCTACGCCCGCGATCGCCTGATCGAGTCGCGGCTGACCCCGAACGCGATCTCGATGGTCGGCCTCGCCGGCAACTTGGTTGCGGCGGCGCTGGTCACCCAGCGCCTCTTCTTCCTCGCCGGCGTCGCCTTCATCCTCGGCTCGGTGATGGACACGCTCGACGGCCGCTACTCGCGGATGTCGGGCAAGGGCACGCTGTTCGGCGCCTTCCTCGACTCGACCCTGGACCGGATCGAGGAGGGGATCGTGCTGGCCGCGGTCGCCGGCTACTTCGCGGCCAACGGCGAAGACTTCGCGGCGGCGATGTGCGTGGTCGCCGTGCTTGGCAGCCTGATGGTCTCCTACACCCGCGCCCGGGCCGAGGCGCTGGGCGTCGAGTGCAAGGTCGGTTTGGCGACCCGGCCGGTCAGGGTGGTGCTACTTTCGATCGGCCTGATCTTCGCCAAGGGTGCCGGCATCGGCGATTTCGAATTGCTGGCCCCGTCGATCTACGTGATCGCCGCATTGACGATCTTCACGGTGTTCCAGCGCGTATGGCATGTGCGAAACGAGCTTTCCAGCGAGGCTTCCGGCGCCCAGAGCGGTGGTGGAGAGCCAAACGACCTGTAACCAGCCGGGCCGTCGGGTGTGGTCACCCATTCAGCGCCCGATCCCAGGAGGACTTCTTAATTCATGAGTGAGAGCAACGGAGTAAACGGCAGCACGAACGGCGTCGGCCGCACGGACGAGAAGGTCCGCGTAGCGATCGTCGGCGTCGGAAATTGCGCCAACTCCTTCATCCAGGGCATCCAGTACTACAAGGACGCCGACCCCAGCGACGAAGTCCCGGGGCTGATGCACGTCGACCTCGGCGGCTACCACGTCAGCGACGTCGAGTTCGTCGCCGCCTTCGACATCGACGCCGAGAAGGTCGGCAAAGACCTCTCCGAGGCGATCTGGTCGGGGCAGAACGACACGATCAAGTTCGCCGACGTCCCCAACCTCGGCGTCAAGGTCGAGCGCGGCATGACCCACGACGGCCTCGGCAAGTACCTGAAAGAGAAAATCACCAAAGCGCCGGGCGAAACCGCCGACGTGGTCGGGATCCTCAAGGAGACCAAAGCCGACGTTCTCGTCTGTTACCTGCCGGTCGGCTCCGAGGACGCGGTCAAGTGGTACGTCGAGCAGGCGCTCGCGGCCGGCGTCGGCTTCGTCAACTGCCTGCCGGTCTTCATCGCCCGCGAGGACTACTGGGACAAGCGCTTCAAAGACGCCGGGCTGCCGATCATCGGCGACGACATCAAGTCCCAGGTCGGGGCGACGATCGTCCACCGCCAGCTTGCGCGCCTGTTCCACGAGCGCGGCGTGCGGCTGGAGCGGACCAGCCAGCTCAACGTCGGCGGCAACATGGACTTCTACAACATGCTCGAGCGCGAGCGGCTCGACTCGAAGAAGATCTCGAAGACCAACGCGGTCACCTCGATCATGGGCCACGAGCTGCCCGCCGATCAGGTCCACGTCGGCCCCTCCGACTACGTGCCGTGGCTGACCGACCGCAAGTGGGCGCACATCCGGCTCGAGGGCAAAGCCTTCGGCGACGTGCCGCTGACCGCCGAGCTGAAGCTCGAGGTCTGGGACTCGCCGAACTCGGCCGGCGTCGTGATCGACGCCGTGCGGCTGATCAAGCTGGCGCTCAACAACGGCATCGCCGGCCAGCTCGACGGTCCCTCCAGCTACCTGATGAAGTCCCCGCACTCCCAGCGCCCCGACGACGAAGCGCGGGAGCAGACCGAGGAGTTCATCGCCGCCAACACCCGCGGCAAGTCCGGTTCGGCCCCCGCGCCGGCGGACACCCCGAGCACCTCGCAGGCTTAAGGCAGGGGAGCCCGCCCACGCGGGCGGGCTCCTATGCTTGACAGCGACCGTGCCTGACGCACCGCTCTCCATCGCCCAGGTCTCGCCGCGGCGGCGGGGGGTCAGAGGCCCGCTCGACGAGTTCGTCGAACCGCTGGGCGAAGCGCTCGAACGGCGCGGCCACGAGGTCCTGCGGCTGACCACCGGCGATCGCGCCAAGCGGCTTTTGCGCTCGACCCCGCTGGACGTCGTCCACGTCCACGAGCCCTTCGCCCCGAGCATCTCCTCGGCGGCGCTGCGCAACTCCTACTCGCTCAACGTCGCCACCTTCCACGCGCCGCAGGAGCGGGTGCTCTCGACCCAGGTGGCGCGGCCGCTGGTCGAGATCTTCTTCGGCCGGATCGACGCCCGCACCGTGACCAGCGAGGCGACCGCGCGGCTGCTCGAGGGCTACTTCCCCGCCGACTACGAGCTGGTCGAGCCGGCCGGTAAGGGGCGCAACTGGGACGTGGTTGCGGCCGAGTTCGAGGCGATCTACCGCCGCCTCCTCTCCCGCCGCCACAGCGACGGGGGGGACCCGGAGCTGCGCGAGCGGATCTCGAAGCGGCCGCTGATCGAGGTCGACCTGCACATGCACACCGACCACTCGGGCGACTGCGCGACCCCGGTCGACGTGCTGCTGCAGACGGCGCGCGACCGCGGCCTCGGGGCGATCGCGATCACCGACCACAACGAGGTCTCCGGGGCGCTGGAGGCGCGGCGGATCGCCGAAGAGCTGGGCGACATCAAGGTGATCGTCGCCGAGGAGGTGAAGACCGCCGAGCAGGGCGAGGTGATCGGCCTCTTCCTCGAGGAGAAGATCCCGAAGGGGCTGACGATGGCGGAAACGATCGCCGCGATCCGCGAGCAGAACGGGCTGGTCTACGTGCCGCACCCGTTCGACCGCTTCCACTCTGTGCCCGACTACGAGCACCTGATCGACATCGTCGAGGAGATCGACATCCTCGAGGTCTTCAACCCACGGGTCGCGGTCACCGCCTTCAACGAGGAGGCCGAGCGCTTCGCCCGCAAGTACCGGATCGTGCCCGGCGCCGGCTCCGACAGCCATGTCGCCCAGGGGCTCGGCAGCGTGCGGGTGCGGATCCACGACTTCGACGGGCCGGCCGAGTTCCTCGAGGCGATGCGGGACGCCGACATCACCCGCAAGCACAAGAACCTGATCTACGTGCAGACGCTGAAGCTGCTGCAGACGACCGGGCGGCCGAAGGCGCCGAAACGGCGGGTTCCGGACGCGAAACCGGTGCGCGGCGGCCGTCCTCGCAAACGGCGGTCGGCGAGCAAGAGCTGATGCACGCGGGCCGCTCGAAAGGAGCCGTGCCCGAGCCGTCAAAGAAGGCTGGGCAGATGCGAAGCCTGGACGACGAGATCCGCGAGAAGTACCTGGAGCGAGCGATCCGCGAGCTCAACCAGATGAGCCGCGAACTGCAGGACTGCCCGCACTGCCCGCGCGGCAAGCTGATGCCGGTGCTCGGCTCCGGCCATCCCCAGGCCGACGTCTTCATGCTCAAGCAGGCGCCGATGACCGCCGAGATCGAGGAGGGCGTCGCCTTCTACGGTCGGGCGGGCAACGCGCTGATGAAAAGCTTCAAACGCCTCGGGATCGACCCCTTGGTCGTCTACGGCACCCTCTGCGTCAAGTGCCCGATGCCCGAGCCCGACCTCGCCCCCGGCGAGTGCGTCGGCCGCCTGGTCGAGGAGCTGGCGATCGTCCAGCCCAAAATCATCGTCGTCATGGGCGAGCCCGCCCTCCGCATCCTCAATGGCCTCAACGTCCCCCTCTCCCGCCCAGTCGAGCAGCGCGAGGGCGAGATCCAAGCCTTCACCCCGACCATCGACGCCCTCTACGTCCCCGACATCGACGACTCCCTCGACGAGGAGGGCGCCAAGCAGCGCTTCTGGCGAGCCTTCCGAATGCTCGGCACCTGGTACGAGGATCTGCCGCCGTACTGACGGGCGCCGCCGAGATCACTCGGTGGGGAGGACCGAGAATTCGGCGGTGAGGTTGTCTGCCTGGCGGAAGTTGGCTCTGGTTCCGTAGTCCTTGGACATGCGGTAGCGCCCAGGTCTCATTCCCGCTGGGATATGGAAGCGGGAGCAATTCCTTCCCGCATATCCCGGAGAGGTGATGTACCCCACCATGAGCCAGGGTCCTCGAGGGCTCTCCGGCGCGGGTACCCACGATGGGCCCGCCTGGCGTTCGATCGCATACGGCTGGCCGTAGAGCACGGCTTCGGGTCCGAGGCTGTCCACCCGTCCGATCACAGTCTCGCCCGGGCGATATGAGTTCGAGTCGAGGACGAGGTGGGCGCCTTCGGTCCAGGAAGCGACCCTGAAATAGAACCCGAATTCGCCGAGACGCTTCCCAGCCTCGTTGTCGAAGACAGTCGTCACGCGGTAGAAGGCTGGAGTGCTCTTGACGGGAAACCGGACGCCGACGTCTTCTCCCTCGTTCACCGTGCCCACCTGACGGTGCACGCGTCTGAGTGCCTTGAGCGAGGTCCCCCGCCAATCGATCAGAGTCAGGACGGTCGTCACATCCCAGTTGGGGTGCACGGCCGCGGTGGTCTCGGTCAGGGCCAGGGAATAGCCAACCGAGCCCGCGTCCACGATCAGGCGCGGGAGGGGAGTGAGAAGAAGACCGGTCGGTCCGAAGCCCATTCGCCCGTCCGGTCGAGGGGAATGCAGCCTGGGCCGGGGCTTGAAGGGAGTGAGCCGGGCACTGGCCGCCCCTCCGCCACAGAAATGGGTGGGGGCGACCGGTGGCGGCGCCGTTTCATATTCGGTCTCCGCGACTACTTGCGCTGGAACGACCAGCGCCACTGCCATTCCGACACTCAACCACCAGCGGTTCACCCGGCCTCCCTTGCCTAGGTGGTGACTTCTCCTCCGAGTCTAACTTCGACTGGCGGCTGCGGCCAAGGTGGTCATCGCCTCGGTGTTGGCGCTGGCGAGGCCGCGGACTACGGGGGTGTCGAGGGCGGTGTAGGCGGCTAGGGCCTGTTGGGCGGCGGCCGCGTCTGGGGCGGCGACGCCGACGGTGCCCTCGGGTTCGGCGAGGCGGTCGAAGTGGTTGCGGTAGCCGGGGTGGAGGTCGCGGTAGAAGGACTCCTCCTTGGCCAGGCGCTCGGCGGCGTCGGGGCCGACGGCGGTGCGGACGTAGCCGAAGATCGGCGGGGTGGAGCGGCCGGCATCGGCGCCGCCGGCTTCGACCTTCTCGCGGGCGCCGGCGGCGAAGTCCGGGGTCATCCAGTTGAAGAAGGCGCCGTCGTAGTCGGAGCCGGCGAGGGCGCACATCTTCGGTCCCATCGCGGCGAGGACGAGGCGGACGCCGGGCAGCGCCTCGCGCAGCGTCGGCAGCGCCTCGCGCATCGCCGTCAGCGGTTTCTTCGAGAAGCCGGCGCCGACGCCGAGCCAGAGCTTGGCTGGGTCGATGCCGACGCGGTCGAGGTCGGCGGCGATCTGCTCCGGCGGGGTGCGGTCGATTGCGATCACGCCGACGCCGAGCTCGACCCTGGGCGCCGCGGCGGCGAATTCGGCCAGCGTCTCCAGTCCCTTCGCCCCGGGGTGGTCGTTCGACCACATCGAGTCGTAACCGAGCTCTTCGCAGCGCGCCGCCAGCGGCCGGGCAACCTCAGGGTCGAGCCCCGCCGCGACTCCGAAGGCGCGTCCCATCAGTCCTTCTCGAACAGCGCCACGCACTCGATGTGCGGGGTCTGGGGAAACATGTCGACCGGCCTCACGCGGCGCAGCCTATAACCGGCCTCGGTGAGCTGGGCCGCGTTCGGGGCGAGCGTGGTGGGGTTGCAGGACACATAGACGATCCGCTTCGCCTCGCACTCGAGCACGCGGCGGACGATCTTCTGCGAGAGCCCCGCCCGCGGCGGGTCGATGACGACGACGTCGGGCTTGCCGGCCTTCTCGACCAGGTCGCGGGTGCCGGTGC
Source organism: Solirubrobacterales bacterium (assembly GCA_036376895.1). GTDB lineage: Bacteria > Actinomycetota > Thermoleophilia > Solirubrobacterales > 70-9 > VAYN01. The sequence goes on along the minus strand of DASUZL010000042.1, from coordinate 61,514 downwards.
GGGCGTTGGCGACGACGAAGTGGGCGTTCTCGATCTTGTTGTTGCGGGCATTGCGCTCGGCGTCGGTGATCGCCTCGGGCACGATCTCCAGTCCCCAGACCTCGCCGGCCTGCGCGGCCATCGTCAGCCCGATCGTGCCGATCCCGCAGTAGAGATCGAAGAGGCGCTCGTTGCCGGTGAGGCCGGCGTACTCGGCGGCGACCGCGTAGAGGCGCTCGGCCATCTCGGTGTTGGTCTGGAAGAAGGCGCCGTGGGACATCTCCAGCTCAAGGCCGCAGAGCTCCTCGCGCAGCCGCTCCTCGCCGAGCGCGCCGGTCGGGCCGTCGCTGCTGCCGGAGTCGCCCTCGACCACGGTGTGGAGGTCGACCGGCGGTTTCGGGAAGCGCTCGGCGGTGGTGACGAGCCGGGTCTGGATCTGGCCGGTGCGCCGGCCCTCGCGGACGGCGAGGTTGCGCAGCGTGCCCTTGCGGGCGCGGGCGTCGTAGGCGGGGACGGACTCGACCCGGGCCCACTCGCGGACTGCGTTGCGGGCGGCGTTGCCGGCCTCGGAGGCGAGCCGGCAGTCATCGACGTCGACGATCAGGTCCCAGCGGCCGCGCGCGTGGAAGCCGAGCGCGGTCTCGCCGTCGCCTTCGCCGAAGGAGTATTCGAGCTTGTTGCGGTAGCGCCACTGCTCCACCGCCGGCACGATCTCCTCCAGCTCGAAGCCATCGAGGCCGCCGATCCGGTTCAGCGCCTCTTCGACCTGACCGCTCTTGGCGGAGAGCTGCTGCTCGTAGGCGAGCCCCTGCCAGGGGGCGCCGGGGCAGGGCTCGCCGCCGTGCACGCAGACGTCGGCGATGCGGTCGGCGCCGGGCTTCAGCAGCTCGACGGTCCGCGCCTCCGCGAAGCGCTTCTTGCCTTTGGTGACTTCGGCGCGGACGCGGTCGCCCGGCAGCGCCCCGGCGACAAAGACGACGAGGCCGTCGGCCTTGGCGACCCCACGGCCGCCAAAGGCCAGCGACTCGACCTCGACCTCGAGCATCTCTCCGCGGCGGGGGCCACGGGCCGCCGGCTTGGTGCCGGAGGCTTGCTCCACGCTAACCGAGCTTCTTGCGCGCGCGCCGCGCTGCCTGAGTGGCCTGTTTGCGGACCGGCGCCGCGGTGGCGTGGACCTCTTTGCGCGCCTGTTTGACCAGTCGCTCCACCTCTTTGACCAGGCCGTCGGTCTGTTTGCGGCCGCGTTTGACCAGGTCGCTGAGCAGCTTCTCGGCGTCGCTGCGGGTCATCCGGCCGCGCTTGACGGCGTCGTCGACGACCTCCTGGATGCGGTCGCGGCTGAGCGTCACGCTCTGCTCGAGGCTCTCGCGGAACTGGGCGACGCTCTTGTCGAGACCGGTCGTCGCTTTGCTGCTTTTCGCGGAAGATTTTTTTGCGGCCGCTTTTTTCGCCGCAGCTTTCTTCGGAGCTGCTTTGCGGCTCGCTTTTTTGGATGCCGGCTTCTTCGCTTTCGAGGCCGGAGCTTTTTTAGCTTTAGCTTTCGTTTTGCCTTTGGCTTTTGCTTTCGAGCCTTTGGCTTTTTTGCTGGATTTGCCGGCTGCTTTTTTCTCGGCCATATGGGGGGAGCCTCCAAGTTCGGGTTTGCCCGCGGACTGTGGCTACGAATATGTCAATTCCGCGACAGCAGCGGCTCCGCGGCACCGAATCTTGCTTCGACCGGTGCGTGGTCGGAGAGGCGCAGGGCGCGTCCGTCGAGCGGGAGCTCGCGGCGCTCGGGCGGCCAGGTGCTCGGCGGCTGCAGCACCTGCAGGCCGCGGACCAGGAGGTGGTCGATCGCCTTCGGGCCGGTCGGGGCGGCGAGCCCGAAGTCCTCCTGCAGGCGCTCGAACACCGCCGGCTGCTCGGCGGGGCGGAGGTTGAGGTCGCCGCCGAAGATCAGCGGCGCGCGGCCGGCCCACTCGGTCGCGGCGCGGGCAGCGCCGAGCACGTCCTCGACCGCCAGCTCGGGCTGGTCGTTGGTCGCGTGCAGGTTGGCGATGCAGAGGCCGGAGGCGGTGCGGGTGAAGGCCATCGAGCGGCGCTCGGGCGGGCCGGCGTGGATCTCCAGCTCGCGCCGCTCGGCGATCCCGCCGAGGCGGCCGGGGACGCGGACCAGGGTCAGGTTCGAGCCGCCCTCGCCGGAGGCCATCAGGTCCGGGTTCTGGCGGGCGAGCAGGCCGCGCACCGGCCCCAGCGTGTTGCGCGAGGTCAGCACCCGGTGCCACTCGGCCCCGCAGGCCCGCGCCAGCGGCTCGGCGAAGCGCGGTGGGCTCTCCTGCAGCAGGGCCACGTCCCACTTCGCCGATGCCAGCAGGGCGGCGAACTCGGTGGTCAGGTCGCGGTTGACCTGGACGTGGGTCTCGTTGTGCTCGTCCAGGCGCAACAGCCGCGAGCGCCAGGTGCGCAGGCTCGGGTCGGGCGGGAAATCCCGCCCGTGGAAGAGGTTCCAGGCGATTGCTGTGAGCTCCACGGCCCGTAGTATCCGCCGCTTGAAGTGCGACTTCATAACCGGCGAGGAGCTCGGCGCCTTCGAGACCAAGAAGCTGCTCGAGCGGGCGGCGGAGCTGAAAGCCGGCCGCGGCGAGCGGGTCGGCGCCGAGGCGCTGGCCGGGCGCAGCATCGCCCTGATCTTCGAGAAGCCCTCGACGCGGACGCGGATCTCCTTCGAGGTCGGCGTCGCCGAGCTCGGCGCGAACCCGATCGTCCTGCGCGGCGACGAGATGCAGCTCTCGCGCGGCGAGTCGGTCGGCGACACCGCCCGCGTCCTCTCCCGCTACGTCGACGCGATCGTGATCCGCTCCGGCTCGCACGAGGCGGTGGCCGAGCTGGCGGCGACGGCCGACGTCCCGGTCGTCAACGCGCTCACCCCGCTGCACCACCCCTGCCAGGCGCTGGCCGACATGCTGACCATGCGCGAGCGCTTCGGCGAGCTCGAGGGGCTGCGCCTCGCTTATGTGGGGGACGGCAACAACGTCGCCCGCTCGCTGGCGGTCGTCGGTGAACTCTGTGGGGTCGAGGTGGTCGTCGCGGCTCCTCCCGGCTACCAGTTGGAGGAGGGGCACGAGGTGAAGCTGACCGGCGACCCGCGCGCCGCGGCGGACGGGTCCCACGCCCTCTATGCGGACGTCTGGGTGAGCATGGGCGACGAGGCCGAGGCCGACCGCCGCCGCGCCGACCTGGCGCCGTTCCGGCTCGACGCCGACCTGCTGGCGGCCGCCCGCGACGACGCGATCGTCCTCCACTGCCTCCCGGCCCACCCGGGCGAGGAGATCGAGGCCGACGTCCTCTATGGAGACGCCTCGGCCGTCTGGGACCAGGCCGAGAACCGCCTGCACGCGCAGAAGGCGCTGCTCGAGATCCTGCTCGCTCCCTAGATAAGGACCCCGCCCCGTGTATCCCCACATCGAGATCGGCCCGGTGACGCTGCAGACCTTCGGCCTGATGTTCGCGCTCGGCTTCCTTGCCGCCGGGGCGCTGATCTGGAAGCGGCTGGGGGAGATCGGCGAGCCGCCCGACTGGGCGTATGAGATGGGCTTCTCGGCGCTGATCGGCGGTGTCGTCGGCTCCCGCGTCTATTACATCGTCCAGCACTACAGCGACGTCAAGGACGACCTGCTCGGCAACCTCTTCTCCGGGGCCGGGCTGGTTTGGTACGGCGGCGCGATCGGCGGCGCGATCGCGGTCCTCCTTTGGGCCTGGTACCGCGGCTTCCTCGGGCTGGCGCTGCTCGACCTGGCGGCGCCGGCGCTGGCGCTGGGGTACGCGATCGGGCGTTGCGGCTGCCAGCTCTCCGGCGACGGTGACTACGGCAAGGCCTGGGACGGACCCTGGGCGATGTCCTACCCGGACGGGACGGTGCCGACCGAGGAAAGCGTCCACCCGACGCCGATCTACGAGACCCTGGCGATGGGCCTCTGCGCCTGGCTGCTCTGGCAGTTGCGCGACCGGGTCCGGCCCGGGATCCTCTTTGCCATCTACCTGCTCTACGCAGGAGCCGAGCGTCTGCTGGTCGAGTTCGTGCGCAGAAACGAGGATTCGGCTCTGGGATTGACCACGGCGCAACTGGAGAGCGTCGGCATGATGCTTGCGGGAGCGCTCTGGATCGGTATCGTGGTGCGCCGGCACGGAGGCATCGGGCGCGAAATGGCGAACGATGTGGTGCGGTCCTCGGCCTGAGCGGGAGCTTTACAACCAGTGGTGACAACGATGCTATCTTGCGCAAGAACTTTGGAGCGGTCGAACTACGGGAGGATCGACGGGTAATGGCGGCTATTGACGTGCAGAATCAGGAGGGGCCGTCCGCGCGCACCGTTGGCGCGGTGCTCGATGACGCGGCCGAGAGGATCGCGGCGGCTGGTGTCGATGACGCCCGCGCCGACGCGGAAGTGCTGGTTGCCGACGCGCTCGGGGTGAAGCCGAACGAGCTTTCCACCGACAGCGCCGGCGAGATTCCCGAGGACGCCGCTGCGGTGATCGAGGAGCGCGTCAAGCGCCGGGTCGACCGCGAGCCGATGGCTTACATCCTCGGCCGCGCCCCGTTCCGCCAGCTTGAAATCGCCGTCGACGAGCGCGTGCTTTGGCCGCGCCGCGAGACGGAGCTGCTGGTCGAGGTCGGCGTCGAGCTGCCCGACGGCGCCCGCGTGCACGAGGTCGGGACCGGCTCCGGGGCGATCGCCCTGGCGCTGCTCTCCGAGCGCCCCGACCTCAAGGTCAGCGCCTCGGACCTCTCGCCGGAGGCGGTCGAAGCCGCTCGCGAGAACGCCGAGCGGCTGGGGATCGATTTCAACGTCTCCGTCGCCACCGGTCTGCCGGACGAGCTCGACGGCGTCGACCTGGTGATCGCCAACCTGCCGTACGTCACCGACGCGACCATCTTCGAGCGCTCGCCCGAGATCCAGAAGGAGCCGCGGATCGCGGTCACCGGGTCCTGCGGCGAGGACGGCCTCGGTGTGATTCGCGGGCTGATCGAGGAAACGCCGTCCGGCTGGCGGATGGCGATGGAGCACGACACCCACCACGGTGCAGCGATGCGCGAGCTTCTGCGCGACGCGACTACCCTTCAGGACTATGAAGGGGACGACCGGGTGACTGTCGGCTTCGCTCCATGACGGACGACTCAGCGGGCTCTACCGAGGCACAGCGCCGCGGCAAGGTCGAGCGCCTTCGTGAGGAAGGGGTCGATCCTTACCCGCACGCGTTCCCGGATCGCGACCACGTAGAGGAGATCGAAGCGCGCCACGACCCGGCGGAGCTGGGCGAGGGCGAGCACGCCGACTTCAGCTACCGGGTGATGGGCCGGATCACCGGCAAGCGCGGCCACGGCAAGACCGCCTTCCTCGACGTCCGCGACGTGACCGGGACGATCCAGGTCTACGCGCGCCGGGACGACCTCGGCGAGGAGGCGTTCGGGCGGGTCGAGGACCTCGACGTCGGCGACCTGGTCGGGGTCGAGGGGCCACTGCACGTGACCAAACGCGGGCAGCTGGCGATCGCGGTGCGCGAGTGTGTGCTGCTGGCAAAGGCGCTCCTTGACCCGCCGGACCTCTTCCACGGGATCTCCGATCCGGACACGCGCTACCGCCAGCGCGAACTCGACCTGATGGCGAACGAGGAGTCGCGCGAGGTCTTCAAGACACGGGCGAAGCTGATCTGGGAGATCCGCAACCACATGAACTCGCGGGGTTGGCTGGAGCTGGAAACGCCGGTCCTGCAGCGGCTGACCGGCGGCGCCGCGGCACGGCCGTTCGTCACCCACCACAACGCGCTCGACCGCCAGCTGTTCCTGCGCACCGCGACCGAGCTCTACCTGAAGCGGGCGATCGTCGGCGGCTACGAGGACGTCTACGAGTTCGGCAAGTTCTTCCGCAACGAGGGCATGTCGCCCCAGCACAACCCCGAGTTCACGATGCTGGAGATGTTCGTCGGCGGCGCCGACTACAACGGCGTCATGGAGTTCATCGAGGTGCTGGTCTCGAGCGTGGTCGAGAAGGTGCTGGGGACGACCAAGGTGATGCGCGACGGCCAGGAGATCGACTTCGCCGCGCCCTGGCCGCGGCTGGTGCTGCGCGACGCGCTCGAGGAGGAGACCGGCGTCGACATCTACGAGGCGAGCCGCGACGAACTGGCCGAGCTGGCCGGGGAGGACGCCGACCCCAACGACGACTGGGCCGGCCTCGTCGACACCCTCCAGGGCAAGCTGATCGAGCCGAAACTGATCCAGCCCACCTACATCACCGAGCTGCCGATCGACATCTGGCCGCTGGTCAAGGTCGGCGACGAGGATCCCAAGGTCTGCGAGGCCTTCGACGGCATCGTGGCGGGCATGGAGATCGTCGGTGGCGGAACGGACCTCAACGACCCGGTCGAGCAGCGCGTGCGCTTCATCAAACAGCGCGAACGCCAGGAATCGGGAGCGGAGGACGATCCGCACCCGCACGACGAAGAGTTCGTGCGCGCCCTCGAGTACGGGATGCCGCCGGCAAGCGGCTGCGGCTTGGGGATTGACCGCCTGCTGATGATCATGACCGAACAGAAAACGCTGCGGGACGTGATCATCTACCCGGCGATGCGCGAGATCGCAAGCGAGTAGCAGCGGCGAGCTGGCCTTGCCCCGGCGCGTGCGCCGCGGCTATGGTGGGCAGATGGCGGTCAAGCTGCATCGATGCTCGGTCATGTTCGCGAAGTTCGACGGGCACGCCTGCTGGCGGGTGCAGAAGGCACTGGACGAGCAGGGGGTCGAGTACGAGGTGGTGAAGGGCCCGCTGCGCGGAGGGAAGAGGGACGAGCTGGAGCGAATCTCCGGCCAGCGCAAATACCCGGTGATCGAGTTCGAGGACGGGCGTGCCTACCGCGATGAGTCCGAGAAGATGGCGGCCCGGATCCGCGCCGGGGAGCTGTTCGAGCCGGGCGAGAACGCACCGTCGCCGAGCTCCTAGCCGGTCCTACGAGGAACGCAGCAGGCCGCCGTCGATGGGGATGACGGTGCCGGTGATGTAGGCGGCGCGCTCGGAGCAGAGGAAGGCGACCAGGTCGCCGTACTCCTCGGGCTGACCGAGCCGCTGGGCCGGCACTTCGACCCGGGCTATCTCTTCGGCGTTCTCGATCGACCCGGCGTTGTCGGCGAGGCGGTCGGTCGCGAAGCGCCCGGTGGCGACGGTGTTGATGGTGACCCCATCGGCCGCCACCTCACGCGCGAGCGTCTTGAAGAACCCGACGGCCGCCATCCGGTGGCTGTTGGAGAGGCCGAGGTAAGGAATCGGCTCCTGGGTTGAGGTGGAGCCGACGTTGACGATCCGCCCCCAGCCACGCTCCCGCATACCGGGAAGGACCGCCTCGGCAAGGACCCGCGGCCCGAGCACCAGCGTCCGATAAGCGTCCTCCCACTCAGGCAGCTCGTGGTCAAGCGCCGCCCCCATCGGCGGCCCGCCGGTGTTGGCTACAAGGATGTCGATGGGTCCGAGCGCTTTCGCGACCTCAGCCGGGAGCGCCGCCACGCGGTCGAGATCGCCGGCGTCGGCGACGAAGGCCGTGGCGTTCGACCCGATCTCCGCCGCCGCCCTCTCGATCCGCTCAGCCGAGCGACTGGCGAGCGCAACCCGCGCCCCTTCCCGCGCCAAAGCCGCGCCAATAGCCCGCCCCAGCCCCTTGCTGGCGCCCATCACAAGCGCAACGCGCCCCTCAAGTCCCAGATCCATCCCGCCACCTTAGATGGTTGATTCCACGGCCAGGCACGCCTGGATGACGCGCCTGGCACACTGCGCATCTCTGCGTCCTCAGGCTTGCCTTTGCCCACCGGCAAAGGCTGCGCCCTGCGTCCTTGATCTGCTTGGCCAGGCACGTCCCCAGTCGCACCTGGCCGTGGAATCAACCATCTAGCCCGACCAGGAACACTCAAAACTCGTTGCGCGGGTACAGTTCCAACCTGAGCGCCCGTAGCTCAGTGGTCAACGGGTCCTTTCGGGGGCCCAAAGAGCGTCGGTCTTTCAAGCCGAAGGTCGCGGGTTCGACTCCCGTCGGGCGCATTCCCTCATGGTCTTTGCAGTCGCGAGTTTTGCACCTCCCTAAGCCCGCCTTACTGCGACTCTCCGCCGCGAGGACTCCGATTGCCAGACCCGGGAGTCGTCCTTGAGGCACCAACCACGGCGAGGAGGACGCTGGCCGCGTAATCCCCGTCCTCGCAACCCTCGCTGGTTCCTCGAAACCGGATCAACCTCATCGGCCCCCCACCTCCCCAGGCCGCCTCTGACGCAAGTGCCTTCTATCGAGGCGTCTGGAAGCGGACCCAAGAACCCTCGTGCCTGGGCAGTCGCCTCACGAGTGCCGCCACATCTACATCACGCATCTGCGCGCCTCGGGCGTCAACGATGCCGATCTGACCTAAATTCCGGCCAGAGGGTCGAGACGATGTTGGTGCGGTACACGCATGCAGTAGGAGTGAAGCCGCGGCCTCACCTGAAAAGTAACGGTTCGCTGCTGCAGTGGGATGAAGGGAGCGGATTAGCTCACAGACTTGCCGGGGCACGCAGCGGACCTTAAGCAGGTTGCGATGTCCTAGCGCTGATAGCAAGCATTGGCTGCTAATGCACACGTGGTTGTCATCACCTGAGAGCATGTGCGCTGAAATGGACAACCTTGCTGTGTACTGCGCTGACATCGGCTCGATCGCCAAAGGTAATTTTGGCTGGGCACGCCTTGAGCCAAGTGTTGGCTTGATGGAATGCGGGCGAGACATTGACGAGATGGTCGAGCATATTGCGAAGGACCTTCACACAGAGCGGCCCGTTGCCATGGGATTCGAGTGCCCCCTCTGGGTTCCGGTTCCCGAGGCTAGTTCGGAGCTCGGGATGGGCCGGCCTAACGAGGGGAGCCCATCATGGTCGTCCCAGACGGGGGGATGTGTTCTAGCGACCGGTCTGGCTCAGGTCTCCTGGATCTTGCGCGAAGTCAAGGTACGGGCCTCGGATGTCCGGGGGTTCGTCGAGTGGCCTGGTTTCATGGCTGCGGTTGGTTGCCGGGTGTTTCTATGGGAGGCGTTCGTGTCAGGCGCAGCCAAGGCCGACAGGGAGGCGAATGACTCTCACACGCGTGACGCCGAAACTGGTGCACGGAGATTTGCCGAGTTCATCAACGACCCGGTCGGGAACTGCCAGGAATTCGAGCCCACGACGCCGTTTCTCTCCCTAGCGGGCGCGATGATGATCGGAGCCGGGTGGATCGGCGACGCCAGCTTGCTTCAAACGGTACCGCTAGTCGTCCGGGCGGTTGGAGCTGAGGATCCAATAGCGAACTAACACCCGCGCCACCAGCGATAGATTTTCGTGAAGCGGCACCACAAAGGTGTCGAGATGAAGGGCGGGAGCATGGCGGAAACGCAACCCAAGTACCGACTTCGCGGAGTGTCAGTGGTCAACCTGCGGGGGTTCAAGGAGACGAGCATTGAGTTGGGCGACGGGCTCACCTTGCTTGTGGGCCCGAACAACTCCGGCAAGACCTCGTTCCTGCGGTTACTCAATTGGCTCTTTAACGAGGCGCGGATCGAGACGCTCGGGGGTGAAGTTCCCATCACTGACGACGAGTCCGACTTGCTGCTGCCCGCACGGCCAACCCGCAACCAAGCGCGTCGCTTGACGCTCGAGGTCGAGATTTCAGATCGGCGCACTCTTCGGCGGTATGCCCAAAACGGCGAGAACGCGGAACTCAGGATGACGGCATGGGCAAACGGTGAGGTTCGATTGAACGTCGGTCCTCCTCGGCGCGGAGAGGCGAACAACGACAGGAACCGCGACCTTGCGATGACGCTCCTACGAGAGTTGAGAGACTCGACCGCGTTTACCTTGATCCCGGCTTCGCGTGACGCTGCCTCCGAGAACTTCCACGAGGCCTTACGTGCCGCCGCGGTAGCCAAGCTCGAAAAACAGGCGCTGCACACGCGCCGCGGTCGGGCACCGGCCCAATCCACGAGGATCAGGCGCGCGGTTGACGAGGTGCGCGAGATCTCCGCCGAACTCGTCGCCCCGCTCTGGGAGGAGATGACCGAGGCGATTCCCCCAGGCCTTGCGCAGAGTGCTCAGCTCGGTCCAGATATCGATGCGCGACACCTGGTTGGTTGGCTGGCGGACAGGACCGTCCTTCGCCTTGTCACCGGGGATCACGACGAGTTGGGGGTTGGCGCGGTGGAGGTCGGGTCCGGCCTCCAGTCCCTACTCGAGCTGGCGATCAACCGCGCGGGTGGGTCTGAAGGCGTCGACTGGATCCTCGCCATTGAGGAGCCCGAGGCGTTTCTACATCCGTCCGCGCAGCGAACGCTGGCACGTCTGCTCCGACCGGCGGAGGGGAGTCGTCTTATTGTCTCCACCCATAGCCCGCTCCTCGTCGACGAGGCCCGTTTCGGCGAGGTCGTTCTGGTGCGCAACCATCACTTCTATGAGCCGCGACCGGTCTCCGAGGAGCGCCGTGCGGAAATCAACAGCGCACTGCTGACGGGATATGGGGCTGAGATGGCATTCGCGTCGTCACTTCTCCTGGTCGAGGGCGATGCGGATCGCCTCTTCTTCGAGCGTCTCCGGCGCCGTCTGGCTGCCGATGGGGCCGGGCAGGGTCTCGATCGCCTGTATGTGCTGCCCGTTGGCGGCAAGACCGGCTTTGGGCAGTGGCTGAACTTAGTCCGGAGCTTTGGTGAGGTTGGAAACAGGCCGATCAGGTACTTCGTGGTTGCGGACGACGACGGAGCGATGGATGTGCGCCGCGGCTTCCTCGACGCAGGGCTCACCGTTGGCAGCAAAACCACGAGCCTTCTTCAGCGGGTGAGCAAAGCGATTGCCGACAAAGATGATCCAGAAGAGGTGCGAAAGGCAGTCGCTGCCGTCAACCGCCAGGCCCGCAGGCCGCTGCGATTCCAGTTGCTGGCCGGTGAGCTTGAGACGGCAGCTCTGCGTCAAGCATCGGACGAGACCTGCGCGTCACTGGCTGCCTCCTTTGGCGGCGGTGCCCCAACCGAGCGCTCTGCGCTCATAGCGTGGCTCCGGAACAAACGGCACAAGGGAACGTGGATGCGGGCCCTGATCGGTGACCGCCTGCCTTGGACCGAGTTGGACCGTTCCGTTGCAGGTGTGATGACGGCTTGGATGGAAGGTCACAAAGAAGCCATTGCCAACCTCAAGCGGCTTCGCGACGGCGAGTCCATTTGAGGTTGTGATGGCAGTGAGTTGTTGACGCCTCGGGATGCAGGCATCGGTGGCAATGAAGGACCCAGATTTGGGGCGCATTTCAGTCTCATCAGGTGCCTGGCTGCTCCTTGAGCTAAGGAACGTCGTCCTGGAGCCGCAGGTCGCGAGTTCAACCCCCGCCGAGCGCATTCTTTCCAAACCTGGCGCATCCTTCGTCTATCTGGCAATGACGACCCTTCGCTGCTTCGGTGTCTCAATCTCAGCCAGGCCGCCGGATCGCTTCCGGGACGGCTATGGCTGTTTCGAGATCTGGGGGCAGTCTTTCGAGCTTGACTCAGCCGGAGGGCACCGGAGAGATGGATCAAAGCGGGCTGATTCGGTTGATTAGCGGTCTAATCCGACCCGTCCGCGAAATCCCCTCACGGAGGCATAACGTCCACTATGGAGCGAAAAATATTCTCTATCGTCTCCTGCAATATCAGAGATACTTCCTCATTAAAGCGCATTCTCAAGCCGATTCTGCGGTACCTATGCGGTATTGACCAGCACTCTATCGGACCCTTATACTTCTCCTATGACGCCCCCCCGTCGACAGCCTCCCTCGGACGTAGAGCGCTGGGCGGCTGCAGATGCAGCGCTTGCGGCGAGGAGGGAGGGCCCCCATGGGCTCTCGTGTCATGCGGCCAAGATGGCGTGGCCTCTTTCGACTCTTCGCCGATGGGCCAGGGTTGCTGAGCGCTATCCCCCAGGCGACCGGGATCTGCCCAATCTCACGTTTTCTCACTTCGAGTGCGTGGCCGCGCATCCAAAGCGGATGGATTTGCTCAAGGAAGCCGCTAACGCTAGGTGGCCCGTTCACCGACTTCGGCTAGCAGCGACTAGAACCCCAGAGATCGGATCTGAATTGAAAAGTCTCGGACCCCAGACTCTCGATTCCGCCATCGACTATTGCCAGCGGTTGTCGGGGTTCGAGCCAAGTGCCCGGTCCAAGATGCGGCGGGTGGTGCTTCCCAGGGTGGAAACGTTGGCCGATATGGCGGGCTCGCTGGCGAGTGATTGGGATGACGAGGTCGCCAAGGCGGGCTAAGCAACCTTCACTAAATATCAAAACCTGGGAGTTCCTCCCATTAGTAAGGAGAACACATGAAGATCAAGGAATACGGAAAAGACCTACCGATCAGCAAGATCCGACAGAGTCCTCATCACTTTCGGAAAGAGTCCTCAGCCGAGAAGCTCGATGACCTCGCGAAAAGCATCAAGGAAATCGGACTGATCCATGCAGCGTCGGTGGTCGAGGATCCCTCCGGTGGGTTTGAGCTGATCAACGGACACCGAAGGTGGCTGGCGCACAAAAAGGCCAAACTCAAAACTATTCGTGTGAATGTCTATGGGTATGAGAAAGCGGAGCTCGAGGATGAGTCTGTTCGCCGCCAGGCAATAGCGCAGTTCCTCCTCGCAGCCAACAGCGCCGAGCCCTTGATCCCAGTGGAGCGGGCGAGGTACTACGCAGAGGCGATGGACAAATTCGGCTGGGAGCCAAAGGACTTGGCTCGTGTTCACCACAAATCCGAGGACGAGATCCTCGACGACCTACTATTTCTCAATCTCGAGTCGCAGGTACTCGATCTCGCCCAGGCGCATCCAGACAGCTTCAGCCAGGAGCATCTGCGTGTACTGGCAGAGCATTCGTCTGCAAGCGCTAAGAAAGCTTGGGCAATGACCCCCGGAGAGCAGGTTGAGGTGGCAACCGCGCTCGCCGAGCAGCGGGACAAGAAAACCGTCCGTAGCCCGCGGGCACTCGAGACGCAAATCAAAGCTATCGTCAAAGAGCGACGCAACAAAGTCAAAGCGCAGAACCGCAAGCTTGGCAAGGGGAAAGAGGACCCGGTAAAGGCTCTCTACAAGCTCTTGGATGGCGTTTCAAAGTCGATCGAGCAACTCACGAAATCCGACTTGTCCCCAGTTGCTGAGATCGACCCGCGCGACAAGGGAAAGGCTTCCGAGTCGTTGTTCAGTATGGCGCAGGAGTTGATCGATTTTGCGGAGGGACCGCTAGCGAAGCTGAAGGCGCGGAAGCGCGCTGCTTAGCACGATGTCGGCGAAGAGGAAGGTCAAGAGCACAGGTCGGTCCTCGGCTCGGAATGAACTCCTAAGCGAGGATCATTCGGAGATCAAATTGGTACCTGCCAAGGATCGGGCCTGGTGGGGCAAATTAAGCGCGGGAGCTAAGGCGCGTTTTGCAGCGCGTCACCGGAAAAAGTGGACCGACGACGAAACCCAACAGCTAATCCTCGCCGATCCCGACAGCGATGATTACTACGAGTTGGGTGCGCGAATGGGCCGAGGTCCGGGCGCGTTGCGTGCTCGCCGCTCCCAGATGATCCATCTTCTTCGGGAGGAGTACAACTACGTCGAGAAGGCCGGCGCCTACTTCGCCGACCCGAAATCGAACCACAAGTTCGCTGATATCGCTCAGGTCTACAGGCTGCTTGGGGAGCTCAAGATCCTGGAGCTACCGGTGAATGAGCAGTTCAACATGGCAAGGCACCTGAAGCAGCCCTCCAAGTCTTGGAGGGGCGACAATAGTTCAGCGGTCGAGCGGGAGGAGAAGGCACGGGCCAGAGCGCTTCGGCAAAGCCTTGAGGAGGTTCGGAGATCGTCGGCGTCGCCATCGGACCAATAGATCCATGGCTACGGAGAGCGCATTGCACGCAGGTCTGGTCGATGCCCTAGCCGAACTGCTCGAAGGCGTTGGTCTGGCGGTCACGGCCAGGGACAGGCCCGGCTATGCCCGGCCACGAGGGTTCTCGGGCCACAGGCCGGACCTCATTGCCGAGCATCTAGGCGTCCGAGTCCGTGTCCTTGGGGAGGCAAAGGTCGGTCCGGACATCTTCCATCGCCATTCATTGCGTCAGCTAGCGGCATTTCGGCACGCAATGGTCCCGGGTCCCGAACCGACGAGCGCGAAGCTCGTCCTGGCCGTCCCACTTTCTTTCCTCGGTCGTGCTCGCCACGCTGCAAGAATTGTTGGGGTCTCAGGTCGCACCTTCATTCTGGGGAAGAGCGAGAACTCATGGCGGATCACTTATCCCGAGAGGGCCGAAGTAGGGTTATGGCCCACATCCGGGCCACGGATACTGGGCCCGAGCTCGCTCTGCGCCGAGGACTTTATGCCGTCGGAGTTCGGGGGTGGCGATGTAATGTGCGCTCCCTGCCAGGGAAGCCCGATTTAGCGTTCATTCGGCTCAAGGTCGCCGTCTTTTGTGACGGCGCATTCTGGCATGGGCATCCCGGCCATTTTTCCTTTGGTCAAAGCGGCGCCTACTGGGATAGGAAGATCGCACGGACTCAGGAGAGGGACCGGGATGCCAATGAGGCGTTGGAGGTCCTGGGCTGGAAGGTGTTTCGTTTTTGGGATTTCGAAATTGCGCGTGATCTCAGACACTGCGTCGAGGAAGTCAGTCAGGCGGTCGCGGCCCGTCGGCTGGAAGAGGTGCGACCCCCAAGCTGAAGACGCTTTGCTGCGCGCCTTGCTGGAAGCTCTAGGGATTTCGCCAGCGCATGCGCTAGGAGTGGGGGAACTGAATTACCGATCTGCCTGAACTGCTGGTACTGGCTTCCCACAAAGCGGTACCGATCATCGAAGGACTGGATCCGAGCGGCCTCCCTGACAGTCAACATTCGTTCGTAGTAGGGATGAATGAAGTCAGAGGTGTCCTTTGCCATATGCGCGACCAAGGTGGGCGAGGGCCGTGAGCTTCGCAGTCGCCGATACTTGCCCTCATGTCCCCCCGCCTGCAAATGATCGGGAAGAGCGCGGCGGTCGTCGCCTTGTTTTAGGTGAGACAGGCGTGCCTGGCGAAGCTCACGTAGGCGCTTTGCCGAGTGGTTGTACAAGCCCGCGGCACCACGACGGCGGGCTAGCTGGTACTGCGTAAGAGGGTGTCCTTTTGGCATTGGAACCACCTCGTTTGGTTCGGTCGTCCACTCTGGAAGGTCTCCGATCGCATCCACGAGTGGTATCCGGGAAGACGATGGATCGGGAAAGGTCAGGCATTCCCCCAAAACCCCCGAAATGAAAATTCGTTTTCGGTGCTGAGGGACCCCGAAGCCTGCCGCATCTAGGGTCTCGAGCGTGACGCCGTACGAGAGGTGCCCGACTCGGAGGGCATTCAATCTCCGAAAGAAACTGTCGATTACAAAGCCGCGCCGAAAGCTTAGGAGACCGGGTACATTCTCGATAAGAAAACTCGAGGGCTCAAGTTCAGCTATCAGTCGGGCACATTCCATAAGTAGCGCAGTCGACTCATGACTCGGGTCTCGTCGGCCCTTCATCGAGAACCCCTGACATGGAGGTCCTGCCAGCAGGACATCGATGGGGCCGTCGGCAAGATCCAGGATCTCCTCGCTTCCCAGATTTCTGATGTCAGCCAGCAGCGTGGGCGTCTCCGGGTGGTTAACTTGGAACGTTCTCCCCGCCGCATCGTCCTGCTCTACGGCACCGACGATTTCATAGCCCGACTCAGCAAAGAATCCGGCCGAGAACCCACCAGCGCCTGCAAAGAGATCCAATACCCTCAGGGGACGCACGGCCTGAAGCTCCAAGAGGGGAGGAAGGCTCCGCCCAAGGGATGGGCCAGCCTCAGGGGACTACTGGGCCTGGGCGTGCTCAGGCATGTTGATGTCATGAACCGTGGAGAGCGGAGTGCTTCAGATGGCCTCCTCGGGCCCACGCGCCGTTGTGGGGTGGGGGAAGTGCCAGCCAAGAGTTGCAGGAACTCCCTGGTTTTGAAGATGCCCAAGCACCTGGGCGGCATGATTTCGAGCCCCATTTGGCCGAGCCTATTAGCAGTCGCTTCGGATCGGCATGGCCAACCCTCGATGCGACTCTAGTCTTAGGAGCTGATGGACGAACGTCTGCGGACGCTCCAGTGTCCGACCGTTGACGAATTCGAATTCAATCAGAGGCTTACTGCGATCCACCACACCGTATTCGCCGCTTCTATCGTCGGTCCTGGTCCTTGAGGTCGACTCCGACCCTGGTGGGACTAGCCAGAGGCGCTGAGTGTCGGCGCTACCGGGCGTGGAGCGTGATCGTCATCCGGGCGAGGGTTTCGCCGGGCTGGAAGAGGCCTGGGGTTGCGAAGCGGGCGTTGAGCTGGTCGGCGATCAGCTGGTTGGAGATGGCGCGGATGCCCATTAGTTCGAAGGCCCCTACCTTGGGGCGGATTTGAAAGGTGGCGGCGGTGTAGTCGAGGGCCGCGATCGTCGCCGTCAGTGGGTTTTCTTTGGAGAGGGGGGTGAGGGTGGCGGAGAGTTCGTGGGTGGTGAGGTCGATGCGGGGGTGGCGGAGGAGCATTTGGCGTGGGGGGCTTTCGTGGATCTCCATCGAGATGCCGTCGTTTTCCTGGGTGTCGAGGATGCCGGCGGTGGCGTCGCGGGTGACCGTGGTCGGGGCGGTGTCGAAGAGGAAATAGTTTTCTCCCGGTGCGGTCCACCTTCCCGTGGCGCCCCAGATTCCCATCTGGACTTTGAGCGATTCCAGTTTTGAGAAGACCGTGTCGGGCCCGCCTAGGGCGATCGTCCCAAAGTCAATGTCGACCAGCGTGGCTTCGCCTAGGCCGCTCGCTGAGCCGAGGGAGTTCCCGGCTCGCAGGGCCTGTGGCAGGCCGAGGGCTTTGTTCAGTGCGGCGGCAGCGGTGCCGGTCAGGGGCATGCGCTTGGCCTTGAGCCGGGCGTCGAAACCTTCGCGCTCGAGGCTGCCGCCCACTACGCGGGCGAGGCGCAGCTGCCTGCCTGCCACGGTCGCAAACAAGCTCTTGGTCGATGCGTCGAAGCTGAGGCGGCGTAGGGCGATGGACTGCTTTCCGAAGCTGAGCTTGAGCCCGCCCAGGTGCGCCAAGTTGTCGGTGTCGCCATCTGCATCGAAGGGCCCGGCCGCGACTGGCAGGGTCAGGTTGCGGCCTTTGAGGCTCGCCGGGGGGAGTGGCTTGACTTTGACCCCGTCCTGGCGCAGGGCCTTGTCGAGCCCAGGGGAGAGGCGGACCTGCGTCTCACCCTGGCTGACTTGGATGCCTGCACCCCAAGCCGAGGGGGCGCACGCCATCGCCACCAAGAGCACCACTACTCCGAACAAGCCTCGATACATCGCTCTCCCCCTAGCTGTTGGTCACTGAACTCAACCAGGATCGGCGGCGTTTGTTTCGCCCTCCTGCAGTGCTTGCTCGAGGCTGTCGAAGGCGCTGTTCCAGCCGCCTTCGTGGGAGATCACCGTTTCCTGGTCGCGGAGCCTGCTGTGGGTGAAGCGGACGGTGGTGGCGCCGTCGGCCTCCTCGAAGTCGATCTCGATCAGGGTCTCGATGTCCGGTTCGTTGTCCCAGATCCAGGTGAAGGCGAGCCGGGTTGGGGGGTCGATCTCGGTGTAGTGACCGCCGCCGCCGTATTCGGCCCCGTCCTCGGGGTCGCGCATGACGACGCGGACCGTGCCGCCGAGGCGGAGGTCGACCTGGGCCTCTGGCGTCTCCCAGTTGTGCCGGCCGTGGAACCAGCGGCGCATCACCTTCTCGCTGGTCCAGGCGTCGAAGACGGCCTGGGCCGGGGCCTGGAAGGTGCGCTCGATCAGCAGCGTCTCGCCGCTCATCGACGCCGCTCCCGCCGGCGGTGGGGCCGAGTGGCGATCCAGGCGCGCACCGCGAGCAGGCCAGCGCTCGGGCCGGCCAGCGCCGGCAGCAGCTCCTCCAGCGGCATGCCGCCGACGTGGGCGAGCAGGATCATGACCCGTTGTACTGGTCGTGGAGGTTCCACCATCCGTAGGGGTCCGTCTGCGGATAGCCCTCGGGTGAGTCCTCCCACTTCTCCTGGCGGCCGAGGGCGGTGATGTCGAGGTAGGCCCAAGCGGACCCGAGGTGCTCGTCGCCGCGGGCGTCGATGAAGTACGTGCGGAGGATCCGGTCCTCGTCGTCACGGTAGAAGGCGTTGGTGCCGTGCCATTCGCCGACGCCGAAGTCGGCGTCGAACTCGTCGGTGATCGTGTACCAGGGCATCTCCCAACCCATCCGCGCCTTCCAGCGCTCGATGTCTGGCTGTGGGGCGCGGGAGATGTTGGCGAAGGTGGTGTCGCGTGCGTTCAGGTGGGCGAGGTGGCCGACTTGGTCGGCCATGAACGAGCAGCCGGGGCAGCCGCTCTCTGGCCAACCGGCGACGCCTGGCTCGAAGAAGTGGCGGTAGAGGATCAGCTGGCGGCGCCCCTCGAACAGGTCGAGCAGGCTCGCCGTCCCGTCTGGCCCCTCGAAGCGGTACTCCTTCTCGACGGCCATGCGCGGCATCCGCCGGCGTTCGGCCGCCAGCGCGTCGCGGGCGCGGGTCACCTCCTTCTCCTTGACCAGCAACTCCTCGCGGGCGGCGTCCCACTCTTGTGGCGAGACGATTGGTGGCATCTTCATTTCGGCTCCTCCTTCAGGTACTCGTCGACTACGTCGAACAGGCGCTCCCAGATTTCGCGTTGGCGATCCATCCACTCCGCCGCCTCGTCAAGCGCCCTGGGCTCGAGCGAGAGTCGGTGCGTCCGGCCCTCCACCACCCGGTTGACGACGCCCGTCTCTTCCAGGACCTTCAGGTGCTTGGAGATCGCTGGCTTGGAGACGCCGAAATCGCGGGTGACTTCGCCGACGGTGCCTGGCCCGGAGGCGAGGCGTTCGACGATGCCGCGGCGGATCGGATGGGCCAGGGCCTTGAATGGATCGTTAACCATTTGGTGAACGGTAGCATAGGGCGATGCGCATCCGGCCAGCGTCCGCCGATGACACGCCGGCGATCCATGACCTCGTGCAGCGGGCGTACGGGCACTACGTGGAGCGGATGGATGGACCGCCAGGCCCGATGAGAGAGGACTACGCGGCCAAGGTGGCGGAGGGCGGGACCTCGGTGGCCGAGGAGGACGGCGAGATCGTGGGGCTGATCATCCTCGCCAGGGAGCCCGACCACCTGCTGGTCGAAAACGTCGCGGTCGACCCTGGGCGCCAGGGCGAGGGGATCGGGCGGGCGCTGCTCGCATTCGCGGAGACGGTGGCGCGGGACGCCGGCCTCTCGACGCTGCGGCTCTACACCCACGTGACGATGACCGAGAACCGGGCCTTCTATCCCCGGCTCGGCTACGAGGAGACGCACCGGAAGCCGGTGGGGGAGTTCGAGCTCGTCTTCTTCGCCAAGCAGCTGCCGCGCGGGGAGGCGCCCTAGCTACGGGGTGATCGCGGCGGCCATGTCGGTCGCGATTTCGCCGGCGGTGAGGGCGCGGTTGTAGACGCGGACCTCGTCGATCAGGCCGGCGAAGTACTCGCCCCAGGCGGTGTTGCCGCCGATGCGGAGCGGGTTGGCGGTGTTGGGCATCGCGCCGGTGGCGGCTTTGGTCGCGACCTGGGTGCCGTTGACGTAGAGGCGCAAGGTGGTGCCGTCGTAGGTCGCGGCGAGGTGGGACCAGGCGTTCAGCGGCAGGGAGTTGGCGGCGGGAGCGGTGGCCGCGTTCTCGGCTGCGGTGAAGGTCTCGAGCTTGGGGGACGATCCGTTCGAGGCGTAGAGCGCGTAGACCAGGTCTTTGTTGCGCTCCTTCATCAGCGCCGTGCGGTAGCCGGTTTTGGTCGTCGGTTTGACCCAGGCCTCGAGCGTCATCCCGGTCGTCAGGTCGAGCGAGGCGGCGTCGGGGACGTCGACTATGTCGTTGACCCCGTCGAAGCTGAGGGCGCGGCCGAATTTCCCGCCGGCGTTGCTGATCGCGCCGTTTACGGTGCCGTTGTTTTTGGCTGGGGAGGCGTCGGTGGCGGTAGTGCCGGAGGTCTCGTTGAAGCCGAAGGCCAGGACCAGACCCGTCGCGGGGGCGTTGTTCACGGTGACCGAGACGTCGGCCGAGGTCGTCGTGTTGTTCGCCGCGTCGCGGGCGCGGGCGCTGATTTTGTGGGTGCCGTTGGCGACCCCGGTGCTGGGCCAGGGGATTTCGTAGGGCGCGCTGGTGTCTTCGGCGCCGAACGCGCCCCCGTCGATCAGGAACTGGACGCCGGCGACCCCGACGTCGTCGCTCGCGCTCGCTTTCAGCGTCACCGTGCCGGAGACGTTGCCGGCCGCCGGCGCGGTCACGGCGACCCCCGTGGGCGCGTTGGTGTCGGCCGTCGCGGTGCCGCTCGCCTCAGCGGAGGCGTTGCTGAGGTTGCCGATCAGGTCAGCTGCCTTCACCCGGTAGAAGTACGTGCCCGCCGCGACCGTGTCGACGTAGCTGGTCCCGCCCGGGGTGGCGATGCGGTTGGCCAGTGAAGGCGTGAAGCCCGCCGTGGTCGACCGGTAGACCTCGTAGCCCGTGACGCCAACGTTGTCGGTCGAGGTGTCCCATCCCAGCGTGACTTTGCCGAGCGAGCCGGTGGCTTTGAGGTTGCCGGGGGCGCTCGGGGGTTCGCTGTCCTGCGGCGGCGGTGGGCCGATCGCCGTCACCATGTCGGTGCCGATTTCGCCGGCGGTGAGGGCGCGGTTGTAGACGCGGACCTCGTCGATCAGGCCGGAGAAGTACTCGCCCCAGGGGGCGTTGCCGCCGATCCGCAGCGCGCCCGTCGTGTTCGGCATCGCCCCGGTCGCGGCTTTGGTCGCCACCTGTTCGCCGTTGACGAAGAGCCTCAGCGTCGTCCCGTCGTAGGTCGAGGCGATGTGCGTCCAGGCGTTCAGCGCCAGCGCTTTCGCCGCCGGGGCGTTGACCGCATTCTCCGCCGCCGTGAAGTTCTCGGAGTTCGGCGCCACCCCGTTCGAGGCGTAGAGGGCGTAGAGCAGGTTCGCCCCCCGCTCCTTCATCAGCGCCGTGCGGTAGCCCGCGTTGGTCGTCGGTTTGACCCAGGCCTCGAGCGTCATCCCGGTGGTCAGGTCGAGTGAGTTCGCGTCGGGGACGTCGACTTTGTCGTTGACGCCGTCGAAGCTGAGGGCGCGACCGAATTTCCCGCCGGCGTTGCTGATCGCGCCGCTGACGGCCCCGTTGTTTTTCGCGGGGGATGCGTCGGCCGCCGTCGCCCCCGAGGTCTCGTCGAAGCCGAGGGCGAGCACGAGCCCGGTCGCGGGGGCGTTGTCGACCGAGACTGAGACGTCGGCCGAGGTCGTGGTGTTGTTGGCGGCGTCGCGGGCGCGGGCGCTGATTTTGTGGGTGCCGTTGGCGACCCCGGTGCTGGGCCACTGGACTTCATAAGGAGCGCTGGTGTCCTCGGCGCCGAAGGTTCCACCGTCGATGAGGAACTGCACTCCGGCCACACCGACGTCGTCACTTGCCGTCGCTTTCAACGCCACCGTGCCCGACACGGTTCCCGGCGCCGGGGCGGTGACCGCGACTCCGGTTGGCGCATTGGTGTCGGCCGTCGCGGTCCCGCTCGCCTCACCGGAGGCGAGGCTGAGGTTGCCGATCAGGTCAGCTGCCTTGACGCGGTAGAAGTACGTGCCCGCCGCGACCGTGTCGACGTAGCTGGTCCCGCCCGGGGTGGCGATTCGGTTCGCGGCAGACGGGGTGAACCCTGCCGTCGTCGAGCGATAGACCTCGTATCCCGTCACCCCGACGTTGTCGGTCGAGGCATCCCATCCCAGCGTGACTTTGCCGAGCGAGCCGGTGGCTTTGAGGTTGCCGGGCGCGCTCGGGGGCGTCGAGTCCGCAGGCGCGGGCGAACCGACCGGGATGTTCATGTCGGCTTCGATCTCACTCGCGCTGAGCGCGCGGTTGTAGACGCGGACCTCGTCGATCAGGCCGGAGAAGTACTCGCCCCAGGGAGCGTTGCCGCCGATCCGCAGCGCGCCCGTCGTGTTCGGCATCGACCCGGTGGCAGCTTTCGTCCCGACTTCGACACCGTTCGCGTAGAGCCGCATCGTCGCCCCGTCGTAGGTGGCGGTGAGGTGCGTCCAGGCATTGAGCGCGAGCCCGCTCCCGGAAGTGGCGGCGTTCTCACCCGTGGTGAAGCTCTCGAACTTCGGGACCGCCCCGTTCGAGGCGTAGAGCGAGTACACGAGGTCACCGCCACGCTCCTTCATCAGCGCCGTGCGGTAGCCGGTGTTGGTCGTCGGTTTGACCCAGGCCTCGAGCGTCATCCCGTTGGTCAGGTCGAGCGAGTTTGCGTCGGGAACATCGACCCGGTCGTTCGTCCCGTCGAAGCTGAGGGCGCGCCCGAATTTGCCGCTCGGGGTGCTCGTCGCCCCGTTCAGCGTGCCGTTGTTTTTTGCCGTCGAGGTGTCGGTCGCGGTGGTGCCGGAGGTCTCCTCGAACCCATAGCCGAGCACCAGCCCCGGCGGCGAAGGTTCGGGTTTGAAGGTCGCGGTGTAGGTGGTCGGGCTCGCGGGGGCGACGACTTGGTGGGTGTTGGCGCCGCCATCGGACCAGGAGGCGAAGCCGTACCGTTGGCCCCCCAGCGCTTGCGGCGTCAGCGCCGCCACCGAGTTTTTGGAGCCGACGATCACGGTCTCGGTGATCGGGGTCACGCTGGATTTCTGCCCCACGTTGAGGATCAGCCCTGCCGGTTCGGTGACGAAGGTGAGATCGACCGTTTTCGGGTCGAGCCGCAGCGTTTCGGTGTCGCTCAGCCCGCTGCTGTCGGTCACGGTCAGTTTCAGTTCGAGGTGCGAGGGGAACTCATGGTCGGGCGCGATGATTTTGTCTTCGGAGACGCCGGGGTACGATTTGATCGTGTGCGAGTGGCAGTCGTCGAGCGTCGCGCAGTGGCGCATGATCAGCGTCCACGACATTTTCGCCGCCGGCAGCGTCCCCTCCTGAGGGTCGACGCCTTTGCCTTTGAATGAGATCTCGTCTCCCACCGCCCAGTGCAGTTCCGCGGTCGGGGTTTCGATCTGGGCGTCGGGCGGTTCGTTGCCGGCGCCGATCGTGATCGAAGTGGTCCCACTCAGGCCGGCTTTGTCGGTGACTTTCAGCCCCGCTTTCACCGTTTCGGCTTTGGTGTAGGTGAATTTCGGTTTCGCCGCGGACGAGTCGTCGTACTGACCGTCGCCGTCGAGGTCCCAGGCGTAGGTGAAGGTGTCGCCGGCGTCGGGGTCGTTGGAGCCGGTGCCGTCGAATTCGACCGTCAGCGGCAGCGGCCCGAACGGAGGCGTGGCGGTGGCAATGGCGTTCGGCGCCCGGTTCCCTCCCGGGAAGCTGATTCGCCGCAGCTGGCCGGTGAAGTCGACGATGAAGAGGTCGCCGCCCGGCCCGATTTTGATGTTCACCGGGTCGTTCTCGTTGGTGAAGCCGATCCGCGTCGAGGGGTCCGGGATGCCCGTCGTCGCGTTTTTGAACATCACCCAGGTGCAGCGGCGCGAGTAGTCGGCGAAGAAGAGCGCGTCGGCGTATTTCGCCGGGTAGTTGCCGCCCAGGCTCGGGTAGAAGGCGAGGCCGGAGACCGAGGAGCCGCCCGCCGTGCAGTCCTCACCGGAGATGACGTCTTTGCCATGTTCGTAGGTGAAGAGCGGCGAGCTTGCGGTGCCGGCGTTGTAGAGCTGTTTGCAGAGGTTGAGCCCTGCACCCTCGTAGGCGGGGGAGCGGCCGACGCCCTCGTAGCAAGGCCAGCCGAAGTTGTCGATGGTCGTGTCGGTCGGGTTGGGCAGGCGGTTGATCTCCTCCCAGGTTCCCCAGCCGACGTCGCCGACGTAGATTTCGGAGGTGCCGGGACGGAAGGTGAAACGGAACGGGTTGCGCATCCCGTTGGCGACGATGCGCCGCGCGTTCGGGTCGGGGCTGGCGCTGAGCGGGTTGCCCGGAGCCGCCACGCCGGTGTCCGGGTCGACCCGGATCAGGGTCCCGTTGAGCCCATATGGGTCGCCCGAGGTGAGGACGTCTTGGGAGCGCAGGGCACCCCCCTCCGCGTTCGGCGGCACGAGGTCGGCACCGATCGCGCCTCCGGGATCCCCGCAGGGATTGTTTTCCTGGCCGTAGTCGGTGAAGTTGAAGCTGGCCCCGTCCCCGCCGGAGAGGTAGAGCATCCCGTCCGGCCCGAAGCTGAGCCCGCCGGCCGAATGGCTCGGGAACTGCTGGCACCAGTCGGTGATCAGCGCCTGTTCGCTGGTGACGGCGCTGCCGGTAAGCGTCAGTTTCGAGAGCCGGGTGGTGATTAGGCAGCCTTCGTCGGTTGCACCGGGGGGCGTCGGGCAGGGGTCGTCGGTGACGTTGGGTTTGCCCCAGCGTGGGGCGCTGCCGCCGGGTTCGGCGTCGTAGCTGTAGAGCGCGTACAGATACGGGCGGGTGGGGAATTGCGGGTCGAGGGTGATGCTGAGCAGGCCGCGGTCCCAGAAGTTGTAGACCTGGGTGCGCAGGTCGGCGGCGATCGTCGGCGTCGTCGAGCTGAGGTTGGGGAAGACTTTGATCAGCCCGCTCTTCTCGGCCATGAAGACGCGCCCGTCCGAGGAGAAGGCGACGTCAGTCGGCTCGGTCATGCCGCTGAAGACGACCGACTCGGTGAAACCTGCCTGCAGCGGCTGCGCCTGTGCGGTCGGAGCCCACGCCGCGGCGAGGGCGGCAAGGGCCAGCGCGCATGCGATGCGCAGCGATCGAACGGCAGACGAGAGGGGCACCACCCCAATCGTCAAGGGCAAGTGGACTTATGTCAAACGAAAATTAGGGTCAAACAAAATTAGGTCAAACGCCGGCGGGCATCTGCGGCGTCACCGTGCCGCCGCGCTTGTGCTCGCCCTGGGTGACGACGTCGAAGAAGGTGTCGTTGCGCCCGCGGCGCACCCGCCGCGGCATTGCGACTCGGGCACGGCGGTGGCTGGCAGCGAGCGCGCGGTAGGCGCTCTCGTGCCCCTGGGTCCAGCGGATCCCGAAGATCTCCCGCACCCGCGGCGGCAGCGTCCCCTTGATGACCAGGTTCTGGGCGGCGAGGTTGCCTCGCGCCGGCAGCGGCACCGGCTGGCGGAAGGCGACCAGCGGCGCCATCTCCAGCCCGTGCGGGGTCGGGTAGAAATCGGGGGAGGAGACGCGGTCGTCGAACCAGGCGCGGAACTCGCGGTAGCTGCCCGGCACCTCGCTCGCCGGCAGGCCGAAGAGCTCGCCGAAGAGCACGTAGTCCTGCCAGAGCGACTCGCGCTCGTCTTCGCTCAGCGGCCGCACCATCGTCTCGTACATCGCCCGGCCGGAGTCGGCGATCACCGCCAGCGTCCACAACATCAGCGCCGGGTCGAAGGCCGAGTAGGGGCTGCCGGCGGGGTGGGCGCCGGCGTCTTCGCTCAGCGTCCCCTTGATCCTCTCGTGCAGCCGGTGCACCGCGGCGAGCGCCTTGTCGGCTTCCTCCTTGGTGCCGAGGAAGACCGTCTCCTGGATCTTCGCGGTGCGGGCGAGGCGGGTGAACGGCCAATCGCCGGAGGCGGTGCTCTGCATCGTGCCGGTGTAGGTGAGCGGCTCGAGGGCGCCGATCAACAGCGCCCGCTGCCCGTACAGGAGCCCGACCGAGCGCTCGCCGTGCACACGGCGCGCCATCGACTTGCCAGGTGGGAAGTAGTGATCGCTCATTTGGCCAGCTGGCCAGGAATGGTACTGGCCAATTCGGATTTAGCTGACGAAACTTCGAGAGGTCAGGATCCGCCGCCCGCCTCGACCTGTTCGGCGAGAAGCGCGTGGTACTGGCGGAAGCTCTTGGCGACACCACGGCGAAGCAGCGGCTCGATCAGCTTGGTCGGCCCGGTGATCTCTCCCTCGGCAACGAAGTGGACGCGGGTCCCGCTGGGCCCGTCGGGCTCGAAGGTCCAGCGGCCGTCGACCGGCACCGAGCCCTCGACGATGTGGGTGCTGAACACTCGTCCCGGCTCGAACTCGGTGAACTCGACGACCTGGTCCCACTGGCGCAGCCCGACCTTGGTCCGCTCCTTGACCCGGTAGCCCTGACGTGGCGGTCCCTCAGTGAGAGGCTCGACCGAGACCTTCGACGGCTGCCAGGCCTTCAGGTTCGCCGGGTCCGTCATGTAAGCGAAGACGTCCTCGGGTGGCCGGTTGACGGTGAACGTCTGCTCGATTCGCATGGGCGGATTTTGCCGGAAAGATCCGTCCAGGAGCCGCGGCCGCTCAGTCGCGGCTAAGTAGTCTCCGGGGCTCTGACTATGTCGCTGAAAAGGTGGGGGATCATCGCGGCGGGGCTCGGCGTCCTTGCCATGGCGCCGGGCAGCGCGTCGGCCGCGCCTCCGATTTACGACGGCGGCATGGTTTTCTCTGCGATTCAAGGTCCAGATGGTCCCGAGGAATATTCGTGGGAGGTCCAGCTGGGAAGCGACCAGGGCATCGAGCAGGTGAACGACCAGGAATTGTCGGTCTTCTACATCGAGGACCATCATTCGGTACTCGGCATACGGGCGAGGCCTGCTCACGACGCAGAGGGCGCGGCTGTGCCCACGAGCCTGCGCCTCGATGAAGGAAACGTCGTCACGCTCATCGTTCATCACCGTGCCGGGAATCCGGCAGCCGGGGGCGCTCCCTTTACGTATCCGGTGACCGGCGGATCGGGCTGGGAGGGTGGCTTCCAGACCTACCAAGTCAAAGGGCCGCCCGGCGATGTTCCGCCGCCCGAGCCGCCGCACTGCGTCGTCCCCAAGCTCAAGGGATTGACGCTGAGCGCCTCGAGGGTGCAGGCGAAGAACGCCGGCTGCAGGATCGGCGCGGTGCGCAGGGCCAGCGGCGTAGCGGCAAAGCGCGGCCATGTCGCCAGGCAGTTGCCTGCGCCGGGCGCGGTTCTGGCCCCCGGAACCGCGGTCCACCTGCGGCTCGGCCGCTAGGCCTGCGACGCGCTGCCGACTTTGTACGTCCTATAGCCCGTTCAAGGCTGGCATCGCGTCAGACGCCGACCCGCGGCAGCCGCGCGCACCAGACGGCGAAGAGGCCGACGGCGACTACGGCTCCGGCCCAGTGCAGGGCGAGGAGGACGAAGAGCAGGCTGGGCAGGCCGGCGAGGACGGCGCCGGTCAGGGTCGGGATCAGCGGCAGGCTGAGGACGCGGGCGGTGAAGGCGGCGCAGAGCATCCAGGAGCCGGGGCCGGCGAGCCAGCCCCAGTCGACGAAGAACTCGTGCGGGAGGGCGAGGCCGAGGGCCAGGGAGAGGACGGCGACGGTGACCAACTGCACGAGGGCGGCGCGCCAGAGGAGGGCGGTGTCGAATCTCTCGGTGCGGGCGGCCAAGGGCGGGACGATAGTCCGCGGCCGGATACGGGCCGGCGGAGTTCGGGAGGGGTCAGCCGCTGGGGCGCCCGTCGAGCGCCCAGCCGATCACGCCGGCGTTCTTGTACTGCCAGAAGTACTTGCGGGTCGGTTCGACGCGGTACCTGGTGCGGCCGGCGTCTTTGGTCGCTTGGCTTTCGCGCGTGAGCGCGAGGATCGCGTCGCCGTGCGTGAGGAGGAGCTTCTTCGCGGCTTCGGTCAGTTCGGCCTTGCGTGCCGGGTCGGTGGAGAAGTAGGCGCCGAGGGCGATTGGGACGGCGACGTCGAGGGGATGCTCGAATCCATCTTCGAGGACCTCTTCCTCGTCTTTGCCGCTGTCGTCGCGCTTCGGTCCGAAGCTGGCGCCGATGTAGAAGGAGTAGGTGCTCCCAACGGCCATCCCATCCGGCAGCGGCTGCCCGGCGCGGGTGACGTCGAGCCCACGTTCAACCGCGCATTTGCCGAAGTCGGAGAGGGCGGGCGGGACATTGGTGTCGCCGGTCGCGTCGTACGCGCGAACGAACGCCCACGTGAGCAGGCTTGAGAACCACGGTGAGAAGGTGTGCGCTTTCCCCTCCGGCGGATAGTTGAAGCAACCGTTCGGCGCGTTGCCGTCGAGCGGCGAGGTCTGGCGCTGGCGCATCGCCGCGATGCCGTCGCGGATGACCGCGAGCTCGTGGGTGCTGCCGGTCAGCTCGTAGTCGATCGCGTGGGCGAGCAGGGCGAAGCCGCGGAACCGCTCGGTGATCTCGGTCGAGGTCAGGTTGATCTGGAACTCCTGCTGCCAGGAGACGTACCCGATCGTCTTCAGGACAGAGGCGTCGCCGTTCAGCAGGTAGTTGGAGAGCAGGTTCTCCGAGTAGGAGTACTTGGGGTCCTGTTCAGGGTCGAGGGGGTCGGGGGTCTTCAGCTTGAATGAGCCGACGCAGATGGGCGAAGTGCCGGCGCGGGTGCAGGACTCGGGCCCGTAGACGTTCTGCACGTAGTGGTTGGAGGCGCGGTTGGCCTCGCGCAGCATGTCGGCGTTGCCGGTGCGCAGGTAGTCGTTGTAGAAGGCCTGGGCACGGTCGTAGAGCCAGTTTTCGTCGACCATGAAGTAGTTGCGATGTCCGCCTGATTGGTCACCGGCCAGCTCTGCTTCTTGGCGAATTCGTTGACGGTCGAGTAGAAGAAGTCGTCCGTAGCCTTGTCGGTCGCGGCCAGGTAGTTCTTGGCCCCCGTGACTTCGAGCATTGGCACCATCGAGGTGCAGGCGAGGTATTTGTGGTCGATCGCGGCGAGCACGGCTGGCTCGCGCACCGTGAGGTTGAAGCTGGCGGGCCTGCCCGGCGCGCCAGCCCGGTAGGTGCCGTCGGTGACGGTGCGGTAGGTGTTGCCGACCGGGACTTCGCTCGCCAGGCTCTGGGTGCGAGCGCGGTTGACGCCGACGGTGACCGTGACCGGGTTGGCGTTGGCGAAGGACATGTCGAGCTGGATCAGGACGCTGCGGATACCCGGGTTGCCGCTCGCCTGCAGGCCGTTGCAGAGCAGGTCCTGGCTCGGCATCCGCTCCCAGGCGCCGAGGCTGCGGACGAAGGCCGGGATCTCCTGACCCTGGGCGTTGGTGACCTGGATCTGCGAGGTGCTCAGCAGCGCGCCCGGGGGCAGCGGGAAGCCGAAGGAGACGCGGCGCGTGCCGAGCGAGTCGGCGGCGGGGATGAGTTTGACCTGGACGTCCTTTGCTGTGGCGTTGGCAGCAGCGCCGGCGCCGGAGACGTCGTTGCAGAGGTTCATTTCCGGCGTCATCGCCCGGAACCGGGTCGGGCGTCGGTTAAACCCGCTGACTTCGAGATCGGTATTGGGGCCGGTTGGTGGAGGCGGGGTCGGACAGGCGGCGCCGGTGGGACCCGTCGGGCCGGTTGCGCCCGTGGGCCCGGTCACGCCCGTTGGCCCAGTCGCCCCGGTCGGTCCCGTTGCGCCCGTCGGGCCGGTGGGTCCGGAAGGTCCACTCGGACCAGTCGGGCCGGTGGGACCCGCGGGGCCGCTCGGGCCCGACGGACCCGGCGCGCCGGTCGTCGGCCCGGTCGGGATCGGCGGCGGGGTCGTGATGGGCGGCAGGGTCGGGGTCGAAACCGGCGGCGTCACCGGTTTGCGCTTGCACCCGCGGCCCTTCCTTGCGCCTCGCTTGGTCTTCTTGCAGCGCGTCTTTTTCGACTTGGCGCGCTCCTGCGCAGCGCCTCCCTGGGGAGCGCCGGAGTCAGACGCGGCAGCCAGCCCTTGGCCGAGCGCGAGCGCCGCCACGAGGGCGAGCGCCAGGAACCACTTCGAGAGAAAAACCCGGGCGTTCATCGGCCGCGAAGCCTAGGCCCAGACCCCGCCCGCGTAGCCGCATGTACGACGGGCACAGATGGGAGGGGCGGCCAGGTGGCGGCCACCCTCCCACAGCCAGCTACTCGACGACGATCGTGCCCTTCATCGTCGGGTGGATCGAGCAGTGATAGGCGAAGGTGCCCTTCTTGCTGAAGGTGACCGACTTGGTCCTGCCCTTCGAGATCCTGCCGGTGTTGAAGCCCTTACCGGTGGCGGTGTGGGTCGTCGAGTCGGAGTTGCTGAAAGCAACCTTGGTACCGGCGGTCACGGTCGTCTTGCCGGGAGCAAAGGCGAAGTTCGCGATCTTGACCGATTTGGTCGCGCTCGCGCTCGCCGTCTCGCCGGATGCATTTGCGCTCCAGAGCGCGGCGAAGGCCAGACCAACCACTGCGAGAGCGATCAGGAGAGACCGCCGGGCACGGGAGAAGTCTTTAGTCGTGGTCATGGCCGGATATACGGCCGGCCAAGCGCCGAGGTTCAGCAGAAGAAGTCGAGCTCTTCGCAGAGTTCGACGGTGACGCCTTCGATTTCCGAGACGTCGTCTTCCAACTCGTCCACTCGCCCTTCGAGCTCCCCGGAGTCCCCGACTTCGCCGCGCAGTTCTTCGACCTCGGCTTCGAGGTCGCCTATCTCCGCCGCACCGGAGGGACCTTCCGCGCCTTCGGGTCCTTCCGGCCCCGCCGGACCGCGCTTGCCGGCCGGTCCCGCCGGTCCCTCCTGGGCCAGCAGCGCCAGGCCAGAGCCGATCCCGGCGCTGAGGATGCAGACGCCGAGCAGGATCGCGATGAAGTGCTTCTGGGAGAGAGAGACCATCCGGGAGGCCGCATCATCGCAGTCGGACCGCGCAATAATGGGCCCCCGGGGGCGCTTAGCTCAGTTGGGAGAGCACCTGCCTTACAAGCAGGGGGTCGGCGGTTCGAGCCCGTCAGCGCCCACTTCGGGCCTCCACCAGGAGCACCTCGGCGAGCGCCAGGGTCTCGCCGGTGGAGGAGAGGACGGCGGAGGCGGCGAGCCGCTTGCGGCCGTCGGCTTCGATCGGCCAGGCGATGACAACGTGCTCGGCGCCGGCCTCGACCGGGCCTCGCAGCTCGGTCCGCTGGCGGACCAGCATGCTCATCGTCAGCTCGCCCTCGAGGTGGGCGGCGAAATAGGTCGGGCAGTCGAGCGTCGCCCAGACGAACTCCGGGCGCACCTCGCCGCCG
Organism: Solirubrobacterales bacterium; assembly: GCA_036376895.1. GTDB lineage: Bacteria > Actinomycetota > Thermoleophilia > Solirubrobacterales > 70-9 > VAYN01. The sequence continues at coordinate 30,609 of DASUZL010000042.1, read as the reverse complement.
TCACCGGCGGTCCACTCGGGCGGGGTCCAGGGGGTGGCGACGAGGTCGCGGCCCTCGGCCCGGCCGGCGAAGACCTCGAAGCAGTCCTCGCGAGCGCGGCCGCAGACGAAGCATTGGCTGAAGACGCCGTCATCGGGGGCGCGGTAGTTCTCGGCGGCCCGCCGCGCTTCCTCGACGCCGACCGGCGCCGGCACCTCAAGCTCCAGCGCCGGCAGCGGCCGAGCCTCGGCGACCAGCGTCTCCCCGTTCATCGCCCGCAGCGGCTCGCCCTCCGCGGCGACGACCTCGAGCGGCTGGTCCAGCGGCACCGGGCTGCGCAGGCTGACCTCAGCGGCCGGCCCCTCCAGGTGGGCGGCGAGCAAGCCGGCGCTGTAGCCGCCGTTTCCGTACTCCAGCGGACCGTTGAAACGACTCGGAACAGCGATCGTCGCGCTCACCAGCCCATCCTCACAGCCGCCCTCGCCAGTGGCAAGGTGTGGCCAGCGCTGCGGTCCCTTCTAGTCGTCGCGTTCTTCGCGCCGCTCCCGCGCCATCGCGACCAGGGCGGCGCCGGTGCCGCGCCGCTCGGCCAGCCCGCGAAGCTCGTGGGCGGCGAAGATCGCGTCGAGTTCCTCGCGGCTCAGCGTCTCGCGCTCGAGGGCGGCGTCGGCGAGGGCGTCGAGGCAGGCGCGGTTGGCGGCGAGCAGCGCTCGCGCCCGCCGGTGGGCGTCGCGAGCCAGGGTCATCGCGGCGAGGTCGACGTCGCGGCGGGTCGCGTCGGAGATCGCGTAGTCGTCGGTCGGCAGGGCGATCGGCGCCGGGCCGTCGCGGTCGGCTTCGATCCCCATCCCGAATTCGGAGACCATCTGCTTGGCGACAAGGTGGACGCGGTTGAGGTCGTCGACCGCGCCGGAGAAGGACTCGCCCATCACCTCCTCCTCGGCGGCACGCCCGCCCAGCAGCGTCACCAGCTCGTCGAGCAGCTCGTCGCGGGACTTCAGGTAGGTGTCCTCCTCGGGCGAGTGGCCGACGAAGCCGAGCGCCGGGCCGCGCGGCACGATGCTGAGGATCTCCGGCGGGTCGAGGCCGAGAAGCCGCCGGGTCAGCGCGTGCCCGGCCTCGTGGTAGGCGACGATCCGCCGCTCTTTCGGGTTCAGCCGCCGCGCCTGCTGGGAGCCGACCGACTGCCGCAGCAGCGCCTCGTCGAGGTCTTCGACGGCGACCGCGGCGCGGCCGGCGCGGCCGGCGATGATCGCCGCCTCGTTCAGGGCGTTGGCGAGCTGGGCGCCGGTCATCCCGGTCGTCTTGCGGGCGACGTCGCCGAGGTCGAGGTCGTCGGCCAGCGGTTTGCCCTCGGCATGGGAGCGGAGGATCGCCTCGCGGCCAGCGCGGTCGGGCGGCGCGACGAGCACCTGGCGGTCGAAGCGGCCCGGGCGCAGCAATGCCTTGTCGAGCTTGCCGACGTAGTTGGAGGCGGCGATCACGATCACCGTGCCCGGGTCTTTCTCGAAGCCGTCGAGCTCGACCAGAAGCTGGTTCAGCGCTTGCTCGCGCTCGCTGGTGCCGCCGTCGCCACCGCCGCCGGAGCGGGCGCCGCCGATTGCGTCGAGCTCGTCGATGAAGATCACCGCGCGCCCGGACTTGCGCGCCTCCTTGAAGAGGCGGCGGATGCGGGCGGCGCCGCGGCCGACGAACATCTCGACGAAGCTGGAGCCCGAGGCGGCGAAGAAGTCGACCCCGGCCTGGGCCGCGACCGCCCGCGCCAGCATCGTCTTGCCGGTGCCGGGAGGGCCGAAGAGCAGGACGCCGCGCGGGTGGCGGGCGCCGAGGGCTGCGAAGCGGTCGGGTTCGCGCAGCCACTCGGCTACGTCCATCAGCTCGTCCTTGGCCGCGTCGACCCCCTGGACTTCCTCCCAGAGGACCGGCTCGGTGCGGCTCGCCTTCACCGTCTCCGGCTTGGTCGAGCCCATCGTGGTCCGCATCAATTTGAAGAAGACCAGCAGCAGCGCCGCCATGAAGACGACCCCGAAAACGGGATACCAGTCGAACGCAAAGCTCTGAATGTTGGCGGCCATCTACACAGTTTGGGGTACTTGTCCTACATCTACCAGTCCTATATACGTCCAGATAGTGCTTTTTCGCTAAAGAAAAGGTTGACTTTTCGGTTTTGAGCAAGCGCTTTCGTCGCCGATTTGGAGGGACTTCTAGGATCGTCGGCGTGAATGGCCCCCGCCCAGCGAGCGCTCCCGAGCTGAAGGCACAGATCGAAGCCGAACGCGAAGGCCGTCCCTTTCTGGTCTTCCGCGACGGTGGCGACGAGCAGCGGATCGTCGCGATCGAGCCCGGCGCCAGCGAGCTCTGGGTCGGCCGCGGCGGCTCTGCCGACGTGCGGCTGGAGTGGGACGAGGAGGTCTCCGGCCTGCACGCGCAGATCGAGGTGGTGCGGGACGAGTGCACGCTGGTCGACGACGGCCTCTCCCGCAACGGCTCCTTTGTGAACGAGGAGCGGGTGCACGGGCGGCGGCGCCTGCTCGACGGCGACACGATCCGGTTCGGTCGCACCGCGGTCCTCTACCGGCGGCGGGGGGAGGGGACGGCGCCGGAAGCGACGGTGGTCGCGACCGAGACCCCCGCCGCGGCGACCGTCTCCCCGGCCCAGCGCAAAGTGCTGCTGGCGCTCTGCCGTCCTTATAAGGACGGCTCCTCGTTCGCGACCCCGGCGACCAACCAGGAGATCGGCGCCGAGCTGCACCTCAGTGTCGACGCGGTGAAGACCCACATGCGGGCTCTGTTCGAGAAGCTCGGCGTGGGGGACCTGCCGCAGAACCAGAAGCGGGTGGCGTTGGCGGAGCGGGCCCTGCAGGCCGGCGTGGTCTCGCGGCGCGAGCTCTAACGCGTATCCGACTTTGTGGCCCCTATGGGGGCCGAAAGGTCCGAAGGGGGTGAGTGGGTTCACCCCTGGGGTCCCTGGGAGCGGGTTCGGTTCCGGGCGAAAGTTGGTGCAAGGAAGTCAACGGCACACCAACTCAAAGGAGAACCCCGAAATGAAGAAGATCACCGCCCCCAAGTTCGCCCGCCGCGCCGGCATTGTTGCCGCCTTCGCCAGTCTCGCCGTGATGGTCGCCCCGGCCTCCGGGATGGCCGCCGCGCCGGTCAAGTTCGGTTCGAAGCTGAACCCGACTGTGCAGCCGAGCAATGGGTCCCCGGGCCTCGCCTGCCCGATGCCGGGCGCCTGCACGATGGTCCAGAACGAAGCCTACGGGCGCCCCGACGGCGGCCACCTGGCGCCGAAGACCGGCACGATCAAGAAGATCCGGGTCATCGCCGCGGATGCCGGCAGCTTCCGGCCGCAGATCGCCACGGTCCGTCCCTCGGCGACCAACACGCCGGGCGCGACCAAGGCCAAGGTCACCTACACCGGCCCGAAGCTGTCCTACACCGGCCAGACCGAAGCCAACGAGGAAAGCGGCGCTTACAAGGTCGAGTCGTTCAGCGTCAGCATCCCCGTGAAGAAGGGTCAGCAGTTGGCGCTGCGCGGAAACATCAGCTCGATGGTCCGCTGCTCCTCCGGCGGTCCCAACACCCTGCTCTTCTCACCCGCCCTGCGGAACGGCGCCTCCTTCCAGGGCAACACCGATTCCGACGGCTGCTGGATCCTGATGGAAGCCGTCATCCGCTAACCCCGCTCCATCTCTCCCGCACCCAGCACGAGGCCCCGCTCCGGCGGGGCCTCGCCGCGTTCTAGGAGCGCTCGACCTGGGAGCCGCCGACGATCGCGTCTTCGCCGGAGTCGCCGAAGAGGACCCAGGCCTTGTTGCCGCCGTCGTAGTCGGGCGCCCAGAGCTTCATCGTCGCCGCTCGTCCCCAGACCGTCACCTGCTCCTCGCCGGTCGCGTCGAGGCCGCGCCAGATCCGCACGAAGGGGTTCTGCTCCCACTCCTCGCCGATCGTCGTCGGCTCGCGGTGGCCGGGGTGGACGCGGGTCTCCGGCGGCAGCTCCATCAGCCGCATCACCGAGGACTGGAGGTCGGCGAAGCCGCTGGCGCCGGGCGCCATGGTGCCGCCGACAGTCCCCTTGAAGAGGACGTCGGCGGTGAAGAGGTCGGTGCCGTCGATCAGCAGGGCAAGGTGGCCGGCGGAGTGGCCGGGGGTGAGCAGAGCCTCGACCTCGATCCCGTTGGCGTCGAGCTTGTCGCCGTCGCCGAGGATGATCTCGACCTCGTCGTCGAGCTCGGCCGCGGTCTCCGCGTGGGCGGCCAGCGGCGGGTTGCCGAGCTTTGCCCGCGCCTCGGAGATGCCGGCGACGTGGTCGGGGTGGGGGTGGGTGACGAGGATGTGGGTGATCTCGATCCCGTCGCGCTCGGCCCGCTCGATCAGCGGCCCGAGGTCGTCGTTGCCGTCGATCAGGACGCCGGTCTTGCGCTCGGGGTCGGCGACCAGGTAGGCGTTGGACAGCCACTGCGGGTTCTCGGTCCTCTCGATGATCACGGGCATCTCCTCAAAGGTCTCGATTTGGGCGTCTCTGACTTTATGCGCCGGATGTGGCGGGGAAAGTCAGACACGCCCGCTGGGCGAGGACATCGCGCTGCCCTCGAGCAGCGTGCGGGCGATCAGCTCCGGGTCGTCCCACATCGGCGTGTGGCCGACGCCGGGCAGGGTGAGGAAGCGGGCGTCGGCGGGGCGGCGCTCGGGCTTGGGCGGGCCGACGAGGTGGTCGAGCTCACCCCAGGCGATCGTCACCGGGACGTCCTCCGGGTATCCAGCCGGGTCGAAGAGGTGGGTGCGCATCGCCCGGTTGGCGCCCTCGTAGCCGCTGGCGTCGATCCAGCCGAGGACCAGCTCGCGGCCGGCGCCAGCGGGGATGCGGTCGGGGTGGGCGGCGAAGGTGGCGAGCATCCGTTCGCGGGTGGGACGGAAGTGCAGCGCCAGCGCGATCGCCGGCCGCAGCCGCCGCGCCCAGCGGCGGGTGTCGCCTTTGCGCGGGCCGAGCGGGGTGCGCCAGAGGCCGGCTGGGGAGATCGCGGTGACCGAGGCGGCCCAGCCCCGGCGTCCCATTTCCAGCCCGACCCAGGCGCCGAGCGAGTTGCCGGCGACGTGGGGGCGCTCGATCCCGCGCTCCACGCAGGTCTCGCGCAGGGCGGCGGCGAGGTTCCAGGCGGCGGGCTCGACCTCGGGCGGCAGCGGCGGCGCCTGGCCGAAGCCGGGCATCTCGAGGACGACGACCTCGCGCTCCGCTTCCAGCAGCGGCAGCACCGGGTCCCAGACTCCGGCGGTGCCGCCGAGGCCGTGGATCAGGAGGAGGGGCTCGCGGGTCTCGACCGGCGCGCCCCCTGGCGCGCTCAACGCCACCCCGGCTTCGCGAAGAGGGCCTGGACGTCGCCGATCCGGCGCTCGCGGAAGCCCGCCTCAGACGAGCTCAGGTAGAAGTCCCAGAGGCGGCGGAAGCGCTCGTCGTAACCGTGCGAGCGCAGCTTGTCCCAGGCGCCGAAGAAGCGCTCGCGCCAGGCGGCGAGGGTCGGCGGGTAGTGGGCGGTGATGTCGTCGACCCAGACCTGGCGCATGCTGGTCGCCCGCTCCAGGCAGTTGGCGATCATCCCTTTCGAGGGCAGGCAGCCGCCGGGAAAGACGTGCGTGTTGGCGAAGCTCTTCGCCCCCTTCTCGATCTCGTAGATGCTGTCGTCGATGGTGATCGCCTGCAGCAGCATCGCGCCGTCGTCGGCCAGCAGCTGGTCGCAGCGGCGGAAGTATTCCTCGAAGTACTGCCACCCGACCGCCTCGATCATCTCCACCGAGACCAGGCGGTCGTAGCGGCCGCGGAGGTCGCGGTAGTCCTCCAGCAGCACCGTCACCTGGTCGCCGAGGCCGGCTTCCGCGACCCGGCGCTCGGCGAGTTGGTGCTGGGCGCTGGAGATCGTCGTCGTGGTCACCCGGCAGCCGGTCTTGCGGGCGGCGTGGATCGCCATCCCGCCCCATCCGGTCCCGATCTCCAGCAGGTGATGGTCGGGGCCGAGCCGCAGGTGGTCGCAGATGCGGTCGAGCTTGGCCAGCTGCGCTTCCTCGAGGCTGGCGTCGTCGCGGGGGAAGTAGGCGCAGCTGTACATCATCCGCTCGTCGAGGAAGGCGGCGAAGAGGTCGTTGCCGAGGTCATAGTGGGCGGAGATGTTCTGGCGGGCGCCGCTGCGGGTGTTCTCGGGGACGAGGCGGCGGAGACGGTGGAGCAGGCCGCGGGGGCGGGCGACGGCGCCGCGCAGGCCGTCGAGCTGGCGCAGCTCGCGGGCGGCGATCCGGATCAGGGAGACGAGGTCGTCGGTCTCCCAGAGGCCGTCGACGTAGGTCTCGCCGAGGCCGACGCTGCCGCGCAGTGGGCCGCGCCAGGCGGCGGGGTCGTTGATGGTGACGGTGGCGCGGAGCTCGGCCGAGTCGGGGCCGAAGGTGCGGCGGCGGTCCGGCTCGATCACCTCGATCTGGCCCCGGCGCAGGTGGCCGAGCACGGTGCTGACGGCGGCGCGGGAGAGCTCGTCCCTCATGGGGAGACGAACCCCTTCGGGCGGCTCCCCTCCGGGTGGGGGAAGTAGCGCGCGCCCTTCAGCTTCAGCCGCAGCGACTGGGCGTAGATCTTGGCCACCGTCTGCAGCGACATCGCCGGGTAGCGCAGCAGCATGCCGGTGAGGCGGGCGCGGCTGAGCTCGTGGCGGCGCAGCGAGAGGGTGGCGTCGAAGGACTTGGCGCCGGCGGCGGGGCGCGGGGCGTCGGCGTCGGCCGGGCGCCCCCGCGACTCGATGTGGACCGCGAGCCGCTCGCCGGGCTCGCTGGCGCGGAAGCCGTAGGTCTGGTCCATCCCCATCAGCGGGGACACGTGCAGGCTCTTGTCGAGCTCGTCGCTCAGCACCGCGCCCTCGCGCTCGCCGCGGGCCAGGACGTAGGCGTGCCGCTCTCCCCAGGGGATGTTCTCGACATCGGCCACGACAGCTTGCACCCGCTCGCCGGAGTTGTCAAAGCAGTAGTAGAAGCTGACCGGGTTGAAGGAGTGGCCGAGGTAGCGGAGGCCGGTGAGCAGGCGGACCGGGCCGGCGGGGCGAGCGCCGGTCTCGGCCTCGACAGCGTCGCGGGCACACTCGTCGAGCGGCCGGCGCGGGTCGCCCATGAAGTCGGCGCGGCGGAAGCGGGCCGGGGCGGGCCGGCGCGCCGACCAGCCGGGATAGGGATCGAAGAGCTGCGGCAGCTCGGCCAGGTCCAGGTACATGAGGAAGAGCCGGTAGCGGAACGAGTGCTCGACCGGCTCGAAGCGGCGGTGGCGGACCCAGCCCTCGTAGACGGCGGAGGCGGTCATGCGGCGAGCGCCTCGGGCTCGGCGGCGGTGGGCCGCGGCGGCGCTGGGACCGCCTGCGCGCCTGCGCCCGCCGGGATCTCCCCGCAGGCTCGCAGCGCGCTGACGACCCCGTCCTCGTGGAAGCCCCAGCCCCAGTAGGCGCCGCAGTAGTGGGTGCCGCGCACGCCGCTGATCTCAGCGTGGCGGGCCTGGGCGGCGACGCCTTCGCGGGTGTAGATCGGGTGCTCGTAGGCGATGCGGCGGATCGTCTTCGCCGGGTCGATCGCCTCGCCGCGGTTGAGGGTGACGAAGTAGTCGGTCTCGGTCCCAAGCCGCTGCAGGTTGTTCATCCAGTAGGTGACGGTGCTGCCGCGCGGCGGTCCCTCGGCCAGATGGAAGTTCCAGCTCGACCAGGCGGCCCGACGGCGCGGCATCAGCGAGGCGTCGGTGTGGAGGACGGCTTCGTTTGGCTGGTAGGGGATGGCGCCGAGCACCTCGCGCTCGGCCGGGCTGGGGTCGGCGAGCATTGACAGCGCCTGGTCGGAGTGGGCGGCGATGACGACGCGGTCGAACTCCTCGCTCTCGCAGCCGTCGGCCTCGATCCGGACGCAGCCGGGCAGGCGCTCGATCCGCCGCACCGGCGCCCGCAGCCGCACCCGCTCGCGCCACGGCGCCGAGATCGCCTCGACGTAGCTGTCGGAGCCACCGGCGACGGTGCGCCAGCGCGGCCGGTCGCGCAGGCTGTACATGCCGTGGTTCTCGAAGAACTCGGCCATGAAGCTGGCCGGGAAGCTCCACATCTGCTCCGGGTCGGCCGACCAGACGGCGGAGGCCTGGGGCACGATCAGCCGCTCGATGAAGTGCTGGGAGAAGCCCTGTTGCTCGAGCCAGTGGCCGAGCGAGGGCGCGGTCCCGTTCATCCCGATCAGCGCCCGCGCCTCGCGGTTGAAACGACGCCAGTCGCGCAGCATGCCGAGGAAGGTCGGGCTGAGCAGGTGGGCGGGGCGGGCGAAGAGGCCGCGCGGGGTGCCGGAGTACTCGAAGCCGCGCCCGTCGGAGACCGAGAAGCCCATGTGCGAGGGCTGGCTGGCGACGCCGATCTCCTCCAGCAGCGCTTCGAAGTTCGGGTAGTTGCGGTCGTTGAAGACGATGAAGCCGGTGTCGACCTGGTGCGTCCCGTCCTCGGCCTCGACCGCGATCGTGTTCGTGTGGCCGCCGAGCCGCGCGGCGGCCTCGTAGACGACGATCTCGTGCTGGGGATGGAGCTTGTGGGCGGCGAGCAGTCCGGAGATCCCGGTGCCGACGATTGCGATTCTCATCGGGAAGTGGATACGTGCGCGAGGGGCGATCGGTTGCATCGGGTTCCCTGCCCGGATGGCGAGACGGCCGGTGCGCGAGGCTGTCGAGGAGTGAGTCTCAGCGGCACCGATAGGCGACGCCTGCGGGCGTTGCCGGCGATTCTCGGCGCGCTCGCCGTGCTGGGGACGGCGGCTGCGCTGGGCCCGGCCGCCGCGCTCGCGGCCGAAACGGGCGGCGCCGACGGCGTGCCCGGGGTCGAACCGGCGCCGGTCGTCTCCAACGCCCCGTTCGACCGCCAGGGGATGTGGATTTGGTACGTCTCGCGCTCGGAGGGCGGCAGCATCCCGGCGATCATCAGGCGCGCCAAGCGCTACGGAATCGGCACGGTCTATGTAAAGGCGGCCGACGGCGGCGGGCTCTGGAGCCAGTTCAACCAAACGCTTGTGTCGCGGCTGCACCGTGGCGGCCTCGACGTCTGCGCCTGGCAGTTCGTCTACGGCGACGCGCCGGCGACCGAGGCCCGCGCCGCGGCGGCGACGATCAGGCGCGGGGCGGACTGCTTCGTGATCGACGCCGAGGGCGACTACGAGGGCAAGTACGCCTCCGCCGACCTCTACGTGCGGATGCTGCGCGCGGCGGCGGGCGAGGCCTACCCGATCTCCCTCGCCGGCTTCCCTTATGTCGACTACCACCCCTCGTTCCCCTACTCGGTCTTCTTCGGCTCCGGCGGCGCCAACTACAACCAGCCGCAGATGTACTGGAAGACGATCGGCACCTCGGTGCGGGCGGTCTACGAGCACAGCTACCTCTACAACCGGATCTGGGGCCACCCGATCTACCCGATCGGCCAGACCTACGAAGCCCCCGGCAGCACCCCGCTGCGGCTCTTCCGCCGCTTCGCCGCCAGCTACGGCGGGCTGGCGCCGAGCTGGTGGGACTGGCAGGAGACGGCCGGGGCGGAGTGGGGCGCGCTCGGGTCTGACGTCGGCAAGCGGCCGGTGCCGGGATACCAACTGACCGTCGAACACCCGCTGCTGAAGCGTGGCAGCAAGGGCGACATGGTCGTCTGGGCGCAGGAGCACCTGGTCACCGCCGGCCAGGAAGTGCCGGTAACGGGGATCTTCGGCAAGGAAACGCGCGCCGCCGTGATGGCCTTCCAGGAAGGGCGGGGGATGCTCGCCGACGGCGAGATCGGCACCGAGACCTGGGCCGCGCTGATGGAACTGACGCCGTACCGGATGCCGTGGGCGCGGGCGGCGCGCGCCTCGGGCCGGGCCGCGGGGCCGAGCAAGCCGCTATCGGCCTCGCTGCCGGCGCGGGCCTACGAGATCGATCTGGGGCCGGGGCGCTAGGCCGCGATCGTCGTCTCGAGCCGGCCGAGCGTCGGCGACTCGATCACGATCTCGTCCCCGTCGGCCAGCCAGACCCGCGGGTCGCGGGCGCTGCCGACTCCCTCCGGGGTGCCGGTGGAGACGATGTCTCCCGGCTCCAGCGTCATCAGGCCAGAGAGGTGGGACAGCAGTTGCGGGACGCCGAAAATCAGCTCCGCGGTCGAGGCCGCCTGCATCTGCTCGCCGTTGAGCGTGAGCGAGATCTCGATCCCGTCGTGCGGCCCGGCCTCGTCCGGGGTGACCAGCGCCGGCCCGCAGGGCGCGGCGCCGTCGAAGACCTTGCCGGACATCCACTGCGGGGTGGAGAACTGCAGGTCGCGGGCGGAGAGGTCGTTGAGCAGCGTGTAGCCGGCGACGTGGTCGAGCGCGTCGGCCTCGGCGACGTCCTTGGCGCGTCGGCCGACGACGAACGCGACCTCGGCCTCGTAGTCGACCTTGCGGCTGTTGGCGGGGAGGAGGACCGTCGCGCCCGCCGGCGCCAGCGCATTGCGGTACTTGGCGAAGATCGTCGGCGCCGCCGGCGGCTCGAACCCGCCCTCAGCCGCGTGCTTGCCGTAGTTGAGCCCGATGCAGACGATCTTCTCGGGATCCCCGATCGGCGGCAGCAGTTGGACGGACGAGAGCGGGAAGGACGGCGAGCCGCTGTCCCCCAGCGTCCCGCCCAGGTCCCCGATCCGCCCCTCCGCAACCAGCTCCCGCAAACTGCCGCGGCCCGGCTCGCCGAGCGCCGCCCAGGCGTCGATGACGAGGTCCCCCTCGAGCACCCCCGCCCGGGCGCCGTCCCCGGCGTCATAACTGACCAGCCTCATAGCCGGGCAGCCTAGATCAATGAGACCGCCGGGTCTCCTAGTTCCCCCAGCAATACCGTTCCAAGAGGACCAGGTAGAAGTACTCCAGGTCGACGTGTCCTTCGGCGAAGACGTAGCTCAGTTCCCATTCGCGGCAGGTTTCGGTCGTCCGGAAGGCCTGGGCCTCGGTCGGCTGGGTTGCCGCCGGCGCCGCCACGGCAACTGCGGTCGCCGCGAGCAGCGTCGCGATCGCGGTCCTGAACGGCATCCTTCCCAGCCTGAAAATTCCCTGCATCTCTTCTCCTTCGCATTGGTTGAACGAGCGGCAAGCCTCGTCCAATGAGCGCGCTTCTCCAATCGAAGCAGACGAATTGCCGATCACCCTCCGGCCCATCAGCCAAACGCAGTTGTCCCCGCATACCGGGGACAACTGCGCGCGGAGCGCGCTGACCCTCGATCACCCGCTAGATTCCTCTCTCCGGGCCGCTCCCCACGGCCCATCCGAATCGCCTCGGGGGCGTAGCTCAGTTGGTTAGAGCGCCGGCCTGTCACGCCGGAGGTCGCGGGTTCGAGTCCCGTCGCTCCCGCTCCTCATCGTGCCTGTATCTGCGGCAATTCCGGCCTCCTCCTCAGAGGCTGTCTTGTCCCCTTGGCCTCCAGTCGTTTGGGCACCGGTGCCCAAACGGTGCGCATCACAACCCGTAATGGGAGAGTGAAGCTGCGAGTTCAGCTATGAGATAAGGAATATGCCAACACTAAATGGTCTCCTTATTCGTATCTGGCCGTGAAACTTGCAGAAATGCAAATTTAGCTGAAAGTTTCGATAAGAAACAAACTTGCAGAAATTAAACGGATTCCGAAACTTTAAAGCTAGAATACGAGTGTACGAATGGGACTAAGAGAGCGCGAAAGAATTCTGGAGAACATTGCGCTGCTACGACGTGCTGAGAAGAAAACTCCCAGCGCGGATATCGCAGCAGTCCGTGAAGATCTCGAATCGCAACTGGGTGGAACTGTGTCGCGCAGCTTGTCCGCAAGCTTGCTGGGCGTGAGCCATACCGCGCTCAATAACTGGATCGCGGCCGGTGACGTGCCCATTGTGATCTCGGAGCGGGGTCGTAAAGAGGTTCCGATTCCGACGCTGCTGGATCTCCGGGACCGGGTTGCCGAAGAGCGAAAGACGGGGGGCCGAAAGCTCCACACGCTGGAGCCGATCATGACCGAGGCACGTCGCCGCGCCGAGCGGATGCGTCCAAGGGCAGCGGTCTCCGGCTCGCGCCGGCGATCCGACCCCCATCGGACTCCCGAGCTGCGCAGCCTCGCCTATCACCGAGCGATAGCTCCCCGGCTACGGCGCCCGATGATCGATGACGCACAGCGCAAGTTGAGACGGTGGAGGGATGGGGGAAGGGTCGATCCTCGCCACGCTGAGGCTTGGGAAGAGGTATTTGCCATGCCGATGGCCGAGATCCGCAAGGCGATCACCTCCGACAACGAGCGCGGGCGGGACCTCCGCCAGAACTCACCGCTCGCCGGGCTTCTGAGTGAGCCGGAGCGTCGCAAGATCCTCGAGAAGGTCTGACGCCCGGTGCGCCGGCACGAGTTCGACCATGTCATCGCCGTAGCGGCCTATGTCTCGGGCGAGCGTGAGATCGTCGTGATCGGCAGCCAGGCGATCCTCGGAAACGTGGACGATCCACCCGAGAGCATGCTGTTCTCGATGGAGGCGGACGTCTATCCGCGCAACGACCCAGGCAAGGCGGTAGAGATCGAAGGAAGCTTGGGGGAGGGCTCGCAATTCCAAAGCACCTACGGGTACTACGCGCAAGGCGTCGGACCCGAGACCGTCGTCGGGCCAGCGGGTTGGGAGGAGCGGCTGGTCAGGGTCGAGATCCCGCCTCGTCCAGGCCAATCCGAGGGCGCCATTGCGCTCTGCCTGGAGATTCACGATCTCGTCCTCGCGAAATGCGCTGCGGCCCGCGAGCGCGATTGGGAGTTCGCGCAAGATGCGCTTGCAGCGAACCTCGTCCAGGTCGACGAGCTAACCCGGCGCCTTGAAGATCTTCCGGAGCCTCCGGCCGACCGGACCTACGTAAGGAAGATGCTCGAAGGCCTCGTCGTTCGGATCGACCGGGGCCGCTAGCTCCCGGGTCGGCGCCTCAGTCCGTCCTCACCGCGGCCCGCGGCGGGAACTCCTGCAGGTGGTGGCGGAGTTCGCTGGCGGAGCGGCGGGCGCTGCGGCGGGGGACTTCGAGGTCGATCCAGAGGTCGCGGGCGTCGGCGGCTTTGGCGGGGGCCCAGATGGGGCGGGACTCGAGCTCGAACCAGATGCGGAGGGTCATGTTGTCGCCGGACTCGTCGCGCAGTTCGAAGCAGAGGTTCGGCTCAAGGAAGGAGATCTCGGGCTCGTGGGGCTGGGCTGCGGCGATGGCTTCGAGCCAGGAGGCGAGGCTTTCGAGCTCGTCGGTGAGCAGGGTGGGATCGGTGCAGCTCCAGCTGCCTTGGGGGCTGACGACGTCGAGCTTGATGTCCAGCCAGTTGGAGTCCAGGCCCTCATCGGGGAGATCGGGGAACTGGTAGCTGGCGACGGTCAGCTCGAAGCGGGTTCCGTTCCTGCCGACAAAAAGCATTGTCTGATGGTAAAGCGACGACGGCGCCGGCTTCGATCTCAGGGGAGACGGTTGGGGAGGTTGGGCCAGTTGGGGCCGATCGGGCGGGGGTGGTCGGGGTCGGCGCGGTTGGCGGGGAAGTCATAGCGCCAGAAGTTCCCGCCGCGGAAGAGGAACATCTTTTTGCGCTTGGGGTCGAGGAAGCCGGCGTCGACGGGGTCGTCGCTGATCGCGCGCAGGTAGGAGGAGATCGGGACGGGACCGGCCCCGAGCACGTCGCGGGCGTTGTCCCAGATCCAGAGGCGGGAGCCGCGGAAGAGGTAGGTGCTGTTGCCGGGCGCGAGGACCGCGGCGTCGACCTTGTCGGTGTTGACGCCGGGCCAGCCGTAGGAAAGCGGTTTGGGGTAGCCGGGGTCGGCCCTGTTTGCGAAGACGTCGAACTGCATGTACTCGCTATCGCGGAAGAAGAAGATTTTGCCTTTCGAGGGCACGTGGACGACAGCGTCGACTCGGTCGGGCCAGATGCCGTTCCAGCGCGCGGCGATCGTCGTCCTGACGTCGACTTCGCCCTTGTCGTGGTTGTAGCCCCTGACCTCGGAGCCGCGAACGAAGTAGGTCCTGCCGTCGGGGTCGTTGACCGCGGCGTCGACGCGGTCACGCCAGATCCCCGGCCAGTTCTCGCCGATCGGCCGCAGGGACTCCGTGTCGATCTGGCGATCGCTGGTGCGGAGGCGCATGTAGTCCCAGCCGCGGAAGAGGTACACGGTGCTCGCGTTCCAGGTGAGCGCGCCGGTGATGCCGCGCTCCCACAGATTCGGGAACTCGTCGCGGATCGGGCGCGGATAGCCGGGAGGCACTCCGGCTTCGATGTTCCACCGCCAGCACTGGGAGCCGCGGAAGAAGTAAGCATGGGTGTTGTCAGGCCAGACGAAAGCGGCGTCGACGCCGTCGAGATTGAGCCCCGGCCACCCGGCTGCGATCGGGGTGGGAGCGCTCTCGGGCTGTTTCGTCCTGACGTCGATCCGCATGTACTTGTCGTCGCGGAAGAAGTACGCCTTGCCGTTGGGCCAGACGACGCCGGCGTCGACGCGGTCGGGCCAGAGCCCCGGCCATCCCCTGCTGATCGTGTCCGGGGGGAGCGCCGCGGTTTTGCTGGGGTCGACGGAGTAGTACCTCCCAGCGACGAAGAAGTAGAACCTGCCGTCCGGCCACTGCACCGGGGAGGTGAGCATGTTTTCCGCGATGGCCCGGGTGAAGTATTCGATGCAGTAGGCGCTCTTCACCGCTCCCTCGGGATTCTGCTTGGCGTATGCAAGCGCGGTCGCGGCGTTGGATTTGCCGCCGTCGTCGGCAAGGCCGGAAGCGTGGGCCCACTCGTGTACGAGCACGGCGAACCCGGTGGTCGGTTCTCCCGACAGCGGCAGCTTGAACCATTTTGGACAGAGGTAGACGGCCATGCCGAGGAAGTTGGTGTGGGCGATCGAGTCGACGCCACAGCTACTCGGTGCGGCGTCGAGGTAATAGTGCGGGCCCGTCATCCCGGCGACGATCTTCGTCAGGCGGTCGCGCAGGGCGTAATACCTCGCCTGGTCGGGTGCGCCGAACCATTCCTTGGAGAGCCTGTTCTGTTCCGCCGTGCTCCAGGTTTCGATGCAGGCCAGGCCCGCCTTCACCCAGGCGAGGCCGCTCTCGTGCGCGGCCAGCACCTGGGGGTGGGCTACCGCGCCCGCAGCGACGTCGGCGTCGGCCCGCACCCGCTCGCCGGCGGTGGGCACCACCTCGCCGCCCGGGTCGAGCTCGAAGCTCGCCGAGGCGGAGCCGAGCGCCAGGCCCTGCCACTTCTCGGGGGCGCGCGGGGTGAGCATCGGGTCGGGGGCAGGGATCGCGTCGGCGAACTCGACCGGGAGGGTGACGGTGTAGGTCCCGGGCTGCTCGAAGGCGAATCCGGCCGTCAGGTCGACCGTGGCGGCCACGGTCTCGCCGGGGGCGACGCGCCGGTAGGACTCCACCACCGGTTCTCCACGTCGTATGAGGATCCCGTCGTAGGGGATGGCGGTGTCCCCGCGGCGGACCTCGACGAAGTCGAGCGCCAGGTCTTCGAACGGGGTGCCCCAGGTCAGCAGCGCGTACTCCTCGGCGCCGACGTTGGTCAGCTCGAACAGGAGGACGACCGGATCGCCGCGAACGACGGTCGGCGCGATCGATACCGAGTACTCGAGGTCCCCGCTCACCCTGCGACTCCATTGGTTGAGAAATTCTGTCCGTCGAAAACCTACTCGACGGTCGGCGAACGGGGGTGTCTCTCTGAGCGTCGCGCGTCAGGCCTCCGGCGCGGGCGCTTCCTCCTCCGCGTAGGCCTCGCGCACCGCTCGCAACCCATCCATCGCCTTAGGCCACCCCGCGTACACCGCCATCTGCATCACGACCTCGACCGCTTCCTCCCGGGTGATGCCGATGTTGCGGGCGAAGCGGAGGTGGACGGTGAGTTGGCGCTGGGCTCCCATGGCGCAGAGGGCGGAGATCGTGGCGATCTGGCGGGAGCGGAGGTCGAGGCCGGGGCGGGAGTAGATGTCGCCGAAGGGGAACTCGACGGTCATGCGGGCGAAGTCGGGGGCGATGTCGGCCAGGGACTCGGTCATTTCGTGGCGGATGTCGGGGTCGAGCGTGTCCTGGACCGCGGCGCCGCGGTCGTAGCGCTCGTTCTCGTTCTCGGTCGTCGGGTTCCTCACTTGTCGAGTTTGGGCATGCCCGCGGGGGCGTAGCGCTCGCCGGCGGCGGCGCCGATCGGGACGGCGGCGTCGAGTCGCTCCAGGTCGGCGGCGGAGAGCTCGATCTCGGCCGCGCCCAGGTTCTCCTCCAGATACCGGACCCGCTTGGTCCCCGGGATCGGCACCACGTCGTCGCCCTGCGCCAGCACCCAGGCCAGCGCGAGCTGCCCGGCGCTGCACCCCTTCTCGCCGGCCAGCTCGCGGACGGCGTCGACCAGCTTCAGGTTGTGGGCCAGATTCTCACCCGTGAAGCGCGGGTTGGCGCGGCGGAAGTCGTTCTCGTCCAGCTCGCCGGTCCTCACCTTCCCGGTCAGCATGCCGCGCCCAAGCGGGCTGTAGGCGACGAACCCGACTCCGAGCTCGCGCGCCGCCGGCAGCACGTCGAGCTCCAGCTCACGCGTCCACAGCGAGTACTCGCTCTGCAGCGCGCTCACCGGGTGCAACGCGTGCGCCGCGCGCAGCTCCTCGGCCGAGACCTCGCTCAGCCCGATGTGGCCGATCTTGCCCTCGGCGACCAGCTCCGCCAGCGCCCCCATCGTCTCCTCGATCGGCGTCTCCTCGTCGCGGCGGTGCACGTAGTAGAGGTCGATGCGATCGGTCTCCAGTCGCCGCAGCGAGGCCTCGACGCTTTCCCTCACATAGCCCGGCGAGTTGTCGATCCAGCGCCGGCCGCCGTCGCGGCGGATCCCGAACTTGGTCGCCAGCACGACCTCGTCGCGGCGCCCGCGCAGGGCCTTGGCCAGCAGCCGCTCGTTCGCGCCCGCGCCGTACATGTCGGCGGTGTCGAGCAGCCCGACCCCGAGCTCGAGCGCCCGGTGGATCGTCGCGATCGATTCCTTCTCGTCCGTCGCTCCGTAGAACTCGGACATGCCCATGCAGCCGAGGCCGATCGCGGGCACGGTGAGGCCGCTCGTTCCGAGCTGGCGGTTCTGCAGCATCAGGGTTGCTCCTTGCTTCGAGGTTTGAGCGCGGAGGGTTGGGCGCGCCTGGTCAGGAGGTTAGTGCGACGGCTTCGTCGGCTTCGCGGGCGCCACCCACGAGCCCGGCCGCCGGCAGCCACAGTGCGTCGTCCCCCCGCGGCTCCCGGACCAGGTCACCCGCGACGACCAGCTCCAGCAGCGCCCGCTCGGCGGCGACGCGATCGGGGACGTCGTTGCCGCTCGTCATCAGCGCCGCGACCTCCTGGGTGGTGAGGCCGTCGGGGAAGTGGTCGAAGAGCGGCGCCGGAGACTCCGGCGGATCCTGGCGCTCCAGGCCGGGGTCAAGATTGGCGAGGAGGACGTCGTAGGCCTCGACCGGCTGGAAGCCACCGGCGCCGAGCTCGGTCCCGTCCTCGCCGCGGAAGACGACGGAGGGGGCGGTGTAGCGGACGCGGCTGTCGCTTTCGGCGGTCTTGCCCTGCAGCTCGGCGGGGCTTCCGGCGGCTTCGCGCGCCCGGGCCTTGTCGATCTCGTAGGCGGCGCTGACCTCCGGGTCGTCGAGCCTGGCGACGAGCTCCTCGGCATCGACCCCCGGGACCAGGCGCAGTGCCGCGGCAATCTGGGCGTCCTCGTCGACCAGCGCCATCGTCGTGAAGTGCGCCAGTTGCAGCGCCCGGAACACCCGCCACTCGCTGCCCGGCTGCGTCAGCCGCGCCGCGACGACCGCTCGGCAGGCGCGCGCCGTCGCCGACATCCGCTGCTTCGGCTGCTGCGAGAAGGGCATGCCATAGCGGCGGAACTCGAGCAGGATCTGGGAGAGCCAGAGCGGCGTGAACCCGCGTGCCTCGTACTCCTCCGCCCGCTCGGCCAGGCCGATCATCGTCAGGGACCACTCGATCTGGCCGCCGTAGCGCCACTCGATCACCCGCAGCGCCGGGTTGGCGCTGTAGCCCCAGGGGCAGACCGGGTCGCTGTAGAGCTCGGCTTCGATCACTGCTGCGAGGTACGCGCGCCACCGTGCCTGGTTCAGGCCTGAGCGCGGACTCGACGAATGGGCGGTCGGCTGCCCGGCTTAAGCCCCGACCCGCATCCGTCGATCCAAGACCCGGTGAAGCGTTGGGCCTCGATCCTGGTGGTTGCCTTGCTCTGCGCTTCGGCTGCGCTCGGGCTGCTGGCCTGCGGCGACTCCTCCGACGCCACCGGCTCGGGCAGTGAAGGCGGCACCCTGAGGGCCTCCTTCGGCTCCTTCCCCGACTACCTCGACCCAGGTCTCGGTCACTCGCCCGAAAGCTGGACCTCCTTCTACAACACCTACGTCCCGCTGCTCACCTACGCCCACGCCGACGGCAAGGCGGGCAGCAAGGTGATCCCCGGCCTGGCCGAGGCGATGCCGCAGATCTCCCCCGACGGCCGCACCTACAAGCTGACTCTGCGCAAAGGCCTGCGCTACTCCAACGGCAAGCCGGTCAGGGCCTCCGACTTCACGCACGCGCTCGAACGCGTCTTCCTTCTGAACTCCAGTGGCGCCAGCTTCTACGCCGACATCGTCGGCGCCGAACAGTTCGCGACCTCGCGCAAGGGCGGGATCCCTGGCATCCAGGCGGATGACGCCAGCGGCGAGATCGCGATCGAGCTGATCCGGCCGCGCAGCACCTTCGTCAACGAGCTGGCGCTGCCGTTCGCGGCGCCGCTGCCGGCGTCGACGCCGGCCGAGGACATGACCGCCGACCCGCCGCCGGCCACCGGTCCCTACGTGATCACCGAGTCCCATCCCGGCCGCGACTGGTCCTGCAAACGCAACCCCCACTGGCCGCAGAACTCGAAGCTGATGCCGGACCTGCCCTCGGGCCATGTCGACACGATCGAGGTCAGCGTCGACCGCAACCCCTCGGCCCAGGTCAGCGACGTCGAAGCCGGCCGCACCGACTGGATGGGCAACGCGCCGCCCGCCGACCGCTACGCCGAGGTCAAGGCCGAGTACGAGGGCACCCAGTTCCGGGTCGAGCCGACCGCCAGCACCTACTTCTTCTGGATGAACACGACCGTGGCGCCGTTCGACGACGTCCGCGTCCGCCAGGCGGTCAACTACGCGGTCGACGCCGCGGCGCTGGAACGGATCTACGCCGGGCAGATGGTCGCGACCCAGCAGATCCTGCCGCCGGGCATGCCCGGCTACGAGCAGTTCGAGCTCTACCCGCACGACATGGCGAAGGCGCGGGCGCTGCTGCGCGAAGCGAATCCCGCAGACATGCAGATCACGGTCTGGACCGACAACGAAAGCCCCAACGACGAAGCCGGCGAGTACTTCGACGGGGTGCTGAGTGAACTCGGCTTCGAGACCAAGCTCAAAGTCGTCAACGCCGACAACTACTTCCCGCTGATCGGCAACGGCTCGACCCCGGACCTCGACACGGGCTGGGCCAACTGGTTCCAGGACTACCCGCACCCGAACACCTTCTTCCAGCCGCTGCTGAGCGAAGAGGGAATCGCCCCGACCAACGCCACCAACCTCGCCCGCTTCGCCGACCCGAAGCTGAGCGCGAAGATCGACCGCCTGGCCGAACAGCAGCTGACCCAGCAGCGGGAAGACGAATACGCGGCGCTCGACCGCCAGTTCATGGAACAGGCACCGTGGGTCCCCTACGGGACCAGCACCTTCCCGACCTTCGTCTCCAGCGCGATCGACCTCGACGAGGTCATCTTCAACCCGACCTTCAGCCAGGACCTGACCAGCTTTCAGTTCAGGTAAAGCGCCTCGTCCCAGTTATTCGCCCACTGGTTGAGGGGTCGCAGGGCGGCGATCAACTGCCGCCCTTTCTGGGTCAGCGTGTAGCCGCCGGGCTCGCCCGGTTCGATCAGGTGGGCGCGGCGCAGCTCGGTCACGCGCTGGCTGAGCAGGACCGGGCCGATCGTCTCGCAACGCTCCTGCAGCTCGCGGAAGCAGAAGGCGGGGGTGCGCAGTTCCCAGAGGATCCGCAGGGTCCAGCGGCGACTCAGCAGTGCCATCAGCGGTTTGCTGCGGGCACCAGATGCGAGCCGGTCCGCGATCGCCGGTTCCTGACCCCTGCGGTGGACGCGGTGGCTGGCAGCGGAGGCTGTCGGAGGCCTAGAATTGGTCAGACGAGTAGTCATCTAAAACGTTGGTCATCAGACATGTGCAAAATCGTTGGCCAAAATAGCCTGTCCGTCCGCACTGTCAAGGGGTAAACCCCCCAAATGGGTGGGGGATTCGGCGCTCTTAGCGGCCGCGGCGCTTGGCCCAGGCTTTTGACCACTCGTTGAGCGGCAGCAGCACCTCGACCAGCTCGCGGCCTTCTGCGCTCAGCTCGTAGCCGCCGGCCGACAAGGAGACGACCACGCCCGCCTCCCGCAGCTCCCCCAGCCGTTGGCTGAGGACGCTCGAGGACATGTCGCCGCAGCGCGACTGCAGGTCGCGGAAGCTTGCCACCGGCGTGCGCAGCTCCCAGAGCAAGCGCAGGGTCCAGCGGCGGCCAAGCAGGTCGAGCAGCTCCATGATCGGTTTGCTTCGAGGCGGGCTCACACCGTTGTTCTATCTGGATTACGCGGACAGATCTACTGAGGTACCCAGCGGTATCCGCTCTGCACAGCCCCGGGACCCGGACTGTTAGGCTGAAAGCCATACTTCGAAAATAGAAGCAAGGAGGCAGAATTGCAACCCCGGATCCCCCCGATTGAGCCCCCCTACGAGCCCGAGACCGCGGAGATGCTGCGCAAGTGGATGCCGCCGAACTCGCCGCTGGAGCCGCTGAAGATCTTCCGCACGCTGACCGTGCACCAGGAGCTCTCGGGGCGGATGCGGGTGCTCGGTGCCGGCATCCTCGGCTCGAAGACGGGCAACCCGCGGGAGCGGGAGCTGCTGATCCTGCGCACCTGCGCCCGGGCCGGCGCGGCTTATGAGTGGGGCGTCCACGCGGCCGCCTTCGGCGACGCGGTCGGCCTCAGCGACGAGGCGCTCGACGCGACCTGGGACCAGGGCCCGGAGGCCTTCCCCGAGAGCGACGCGCTGATGATCCGGCTGGCCGATGAGCTGCACGAGACCGCGACGGTTTCCGACGAGCTCTGGGAGGAGCTCTCCGCCGACCGCGACCACGCCGCGATCGTCGAGCTGGTCACGACCTGCGGCTTCTACCGCCTGCTCTCCTACCTGATCCAGACCGCGCGGATCGAGGGCGAGGACTGGGCCCGGCCGGTGCCCTCGGCCGCCTAGGGCCTCAGCGCTGGAGCGCGACCCTCTTCGCGGCGTCCGCGATCTGGTCGAGGGTCGTCGCTTCGGCGACCGAGCCGATCCCCGCGGCGGCGACGCGCTCCGGGCCGAGCGCGTTGCGGCCGGCGATCACATGCAGCGGCTTCGCCGCCGCGGCGCAGCGCTCGGCCAGCGTCCCGACGACCTTGCCGCCGAGGCTCTGCTCGTCCAGCTGTCCCTCGCCGCTGATCACCGCGTCGGCGGCGGCGAGGCGGGCCTCGAAGCCGACCTGGTCGAGGACGAAGGCGCCGCCGGGACGCAGCTCGGCGCCGAAAGCGGCCCAGAGCCCGCCCGAGAGTCCGCCGGCGCAGCCGGACATCGGCAGGCCGCGCGGGTCGCGGGGGAGGGTGGCGGCGAACTCGTCGAGCCGGGCGCTCAGCCGCTCAACCGCCTCGGGGTCGGCGCCCTTCTGCGGGGCGAAGAGGCGGGCGGCGTCCTCGTAGCGCGCCTCGACGTCGCAGAGCGCCTCGAGCTCGACGCCCAGCTCCCGCGGGCCACCCAGCGCCTCGATCGCCCCGCGGCCACCGTCAGTGGTCGCGCTGCCGCCGACGGCGACGAAGACCCGCCGCGCCCCGAGCGCGATCGCCGCTGCGATCAGCTCGCCGGTCCCGTAGGTGTCGGCCCCCTCCGGGTCCCGCTTCTCCGGCGCGAGCAAAGGCAGCCCCGACGCGGCGGCCATCTCCACCACAGCGGTCCCGCCGTCCTCCAGCAGCCCGAAAGAGGCCCGGACCGGGCGCCGCAGGGGGTCGTTGACCCGGACCGCGACCCGGCTGCCGCCGAGGGCGCCGAGCAGCACCTCCAGCGTGCCCTCGCCACCGTCGGCCAGCGGGCAGAGGTCCGCCTCGGCGCCCGCCTCCCGAACGCCGGCAGCCATCGCCGCCGCCACCTCACTCGCCCCGAAGGTCCCCTTGAAGGAGTCGGGCGCGATCAGGAAGCGGCTGGTGACAGTGCCTCCCAGAGCGCGCGCTCGGCCACGGCCACGGCCTGCGCCCGCTCGCCGATCTCGCGCCACAGCCCCGTCTCGGGCTCGTCGTTCTCGCTCGCCACCCGGAAGGCCTCGGCCAGCTCGGTCCAGCGCGCCGCTGCCGCGGCCGCCAGCGGTGCCTCGGCGCGGCCGACCTCCTCGAGGAAGCGCGAGTACATCAGCCGGAAGGCGCCGCCGCCGGTGCCGCGGCGCTCGATCACCTGGTAGGCGAAGCGGGCGCACCATTGCCAGTCGGGGGCAGTCTGCGGCCACTCGCCGGCCTCGGCGGCGAGCCGGTCGACGGCGGGCAGGCCGGCGAACTCGCCGAAGCTCGGTTCCAGCATTTCCTTCGCCGCCTGCGCGATCGCTCGCGGCGCTGCCGCCAGCAGCAGCTCGCGGTCGACCGCCTCGGTGACGGTGAACATGTGGCCTTCCAGCGGGTAGGCGGGATGGCCGCTGTGGCGGGCCTTGGCGAGGTGGTCGATGCGGGTCGTCTGCAAGTCTTCGAAGCCGGTGTCGGAGAGCTGGACGACCTCCTCGTCGTAGCCGGCGAGCACCACCGCGTGCCCCGGGAAGTGGGCCGAGTTGCCGTAGTGGTCGAGGTAGTAGATGTCGGTCAGCAGCAGAGCCGGGCTGCCGCCGTCGACCTCGGCCCGCGCCGCCTCCCAGGCCTCGCCGTCGCCCTCGGCGAAGGTGCGCATCTCCAGCGCCGCCCCGGTCAGGTCGCGGAAGCTCTCCTCCAGCCGGGCCGTGCGGCCGTTGAACCAGCGAGTGGGGGAGGCGTCATCGAGGGTCAGGTAATAGAAGCTGGCGCCGGCGCCGAGCCCGAACGCCATCTCCTCGCTGATCGCGATCCCGTGGAAGGCGAGCAGGTTGCGCAGCGCCGTCGAGCCGCAGTGGTTGCCGGGCGTGTGGACGTATCCGGGGACGGTCGGCATTGGGGGGATTCTGACCGAGCGGCCGCCCTCGCGCCCAGTTCGCCGTATCCTGCGGCGCCGATGAGGAGCGCCGACCTGAAACTGCTGCGCTGGATGCGGACCACCTGGCACACGCCTGGGATGGAGTCCGCTGCCCAGGCCCTCGGCAAGGCCGGAAACAACGGTCTGATCTGGTTCCTGCTCGGCGTCGCCCTCGCCCTGCTCGACCCCTCGCGCCGCGAGTCCTGGCTGATCTGCGCCGTGCTGGGGCCGCTCGCGATCGGGCTCAACTACCTGATCAAGCTGGCGGTGCAGCGGCCGCGCCCGGTGCTGGAGGGACTGCCGCCGCTCGGTGGCGCCCCCAGCTCGCTCAGCTTCCCCTCCGCCCACGCGACTGCCTCCTTCGCGGTGGCGACGGCGATGTTCCGGGTCGACCCGGCGACCGCGGGCACCTTCGTGGTGGCGATCGCGATCGCCCTCGGCCGTCCCTACCTGGGCATGCACTACCCGTCCGACGTGCTCGCCGGCGCCTTCATCGGCGTCGCCCTGGGCCTGATCGTGCCGCTCTCTATATGAAGACGGAGGCCACTCGATGAAGGTCGGGATCGTGGGACTGCCGAACGCCGGCAAGTCGACCCTGTTCAACGCGCTGACCAAGGGGGGCGCCCAGACCGGCGACTACCCGTTCACGACGATCGAGCCCAACGTCGCCGTCGCCCAGGTGCCGGACGAGCGCCTGGAGCAGGTCGCGGCGACCGTACGCAGCTCTGAACTTGTGCCGGCGACGATCTCCTTCCACGACATCGCCGGCCTGGTCAAGGGCGCCTCCGAAGGAGAGGGGCTTGGCAACCAGTTCCTCGCCTCGATCCGCGAGACCGACGCGATCTGCCACGTCGTCCGCTGCCACGACGACTCCGGGGTCCCGCACCCCGACGGCCGCGTCGACCCGCTGGCCGACATCGAGACGATCGAGACCGAGCTCGTGCTCTCCGATTACGAGCAGGTCGAGCGCCGGCTCGGCCGCGTCGGCAAGCAGGCCAAGTCCGGCGACAAGGAGGCGATCGCCGAGCTGGCCTGGCTGGAAGCCGTGCACGAGGCGCTCGCCGCCGGCCGTCCCGCCCGCTCGATCCCGGTGCCCGACGGCGCTCCGGACGCGGTCCGCAACCTGCAGGCGCTGACGACGAAGCCGATCCTCTACGTCGCCAACGTCGACGAGGGCGATGCCGAGCCGCCGGCTGCGGTGGCCGAGCACGCCGCCATGGCCAACGCCGGCGTGGTCGCGGTCAGCGCCCGGATCGAGGGCGAGCTGGCCGAGCTCGACCCCGAGGAAGCGACCGAGATGCGCGAGTCCTACGGCGTCGAGGGCTCCGGCCTGGCGCGCCTCGTCCGCGCCGCCTACGAGCTGCTGGAGCTGCACACCTTCTTCACCGCCGGCGAGGGCAAGGAGGCGGTCGCCCGCCCGATCCACCGCGGCGCCACCGCGCTGGAAGCGGCGGGCACGATCCATACCGAGATCATGGAAGCCTTCGTCAAAGCGGAGGCGATCGGGTGGAAGGAGCTGGTCGAGTGCGGCGGCTACGCGCCGGCTCGCGACAAGGGCCTGCTCCGGGTCGAGGGCCGCGATTACGTGGTCCAGGACGGCGACGTGATCACGATCAAGGTCTGAGCTCCATCCCACGCCTGCAACGCTGGGACCGAGCCGGACATAAGCAGGTAATGCCATCGGCACAGCCTGAATCTGGAGTAGTTGGACGTGAGGTGGCAGAGGCCCGCTTTGCCCGCCTCTACGCCGAGCACAGCCGCCAGGTGATGGCCTATGCGCTGCGCCGGACCCGGCGGGAGGACGCGGCCGAAGTGGTCGCCGAGACCTTCCTGGTCGCCTGGCGCAAGTCGGCGCAGATGCCCGCCGACGGCGAGGTGCTGCTCTGGCTCTACGGAGTCGCGCGGCTGGTCCTCGCCAATCTGGACCGCGGCGAGCGCCGGCGCGGGCGCCTCGACGACCGCCTGCGGCTGGAGCTGCCGGCCGCGATTACGGCACGGCCCGAGCCGGACGCCGAGCGGCCCGCGGTGATGTGCGCGCTGGCCCGGCTCGAGAAGGACGACCGCGAGGTCCTGCTGCTCGCCGGCTGGGAGGAACTCGAGCCGGCCCAGATCGCCGAGGTCCTGGCGATCTCCGCGGTGGCGACGCGCAGCCGCCTGCACCGCGCCCGTCGCCGGCTTCGCAAACAGCTTTCTGAGGTCGAGGACGTTCCCGACCCCAACCCGACCAACAGACTCGAATTCGAGGAGGCACGATGAACAGGCTCGACGTCGATCAGGCCCTATCAGCCGCAAACCCGATCGATCTCGGGGAGGCCCTGCCTCCGCTGACCAGCGCCGAGCGCGAGTTCCTCGGCGGGGTCGTGGCGGAGCCGCAGGAGCCCGCTGGGGGCAAGCGGCCCCGGCGACGCGCCCCCGGGCCGCGCGGGATCTGGGCCCGGTACCTGGGCGGCGCTGCGGCGGTCTGCGCCGGCGCGTTCGCGCTTCTGCTCCTGCCCAGCAGCGGCCCCGGCCCGGCCCCGAAGGCCCCGGCCCCGGCGTACGCGGACGAACTCGCTCGGATCGCCGAGCAGGGCTCGACGGCGGTCGTGTACGCGCCGGCGAAGAATGGCTCGCGTCCCGTCGTTGTCGGCTCGCAGGTCTACGTCGTCGAGCCCAAGCAGCAGGCGGACGGGACCTCCTACGTCGTCAAGCCCCTCGAAGACCCGAGTGGCTGGACCGAAGTCGACCCCGCCGTGGTCTGGGACTGC
Source organism: Solirubrobacterales bacterium (assembly GCA_036376895.1). GTDB lineage: Bacteria > Actinomycetota > Thermoleophilia > Solirubrobacterales > 70-9 > VAYN01. Next base: position 4,612 of record DASUZL010000042.1, on the reverse strand, counting down.
ACCGACCTGCCCTGCGACCGCAGGACCGACACCCCGCAAGAGGCAAAAGAAATGTTCCGAAAGCTTCAACGTGAAGGCAACTAAAAGGAGAGTCATGTCAACGTCAGCAATCCGCAGCAACCCGCTCGTCAAGCGCGCAGCCGTGCTGGCCGCGATCGGCGGCATTGCCGCGGTCGGGGCGATCGCCCTCAACAGCGGCTCCAGCCGCGCCGACGATTCCGCCGCCGCCCCGCAGCAGGCCGCCCCTCCGGCTGCCGCCGCGGAGCAGAGCGCGCCCGACGCCGCGCCGCTCAAGGACCCGAGTGGCTGGGAAGAAGTCGTCCCGAACCCGAACCCGAGCTACTAGGCGGTCCGGCTGGGCGCTTTCGTCCCGCACGGGTGGGACAAAAGCGCCCAGCCGCCTCTAGAGTCCCCGCATGGACGAAGGGGCGCGGTTTCCGAAGGTCGCCGCCAAGGGCGGCCACTACGAGAGCTTCTACATCAAGGCCTGCGAGCCGGGCGGTGGGCGCGGGATCTGGATCCGCCACACCGTGCACAAGCGGCCCGGGGCCGAGCCCAACGCCTCGATCTGGTTCGTCCTCTTCGATCGCAGCGCCGACGGCCCGCGGGCGACCAAGGTGACGGTCGCCGCGTCTGAGCTCTCGGTCCCGCCCGGCGGCTGGATCCGGATCGGCGACTGTCAGATCGAGCCCGGCCGGGCCGAGGGCTCGGTCGACACCGACGCGCTCACCGCCGGCTGGTCGCTGACTTTCTCCGGCAGCGCCGATCCCTGCCGCTACCTGCCGGCCGACTGGCTCTACGAGGCGCCGCTGCCGAAAACCAAGTTCGTCGCTCCCTATCCCGACGCCCGCTTCGACGGCCGCCTCGAACTCGGCGACGAGTCGATCGAGCTCTCCGGCTGGCCCGGCATGATCGGCCACAACTGGGGGACCGAGCACGCCGAGCGCTGGGTCTGGCTCGAGGGCACCGGCTTCGCCGACGCGCCCGACACCTACTTCGACGCCGGCGCGGCGCGGGTCAAGCTGGGCAAGCGGACCAGCCCCTGGATCCCCTCCGGGATGCTGATGCTGGAAGGCGAGCAGCACCGGCTCGGCGGCCTCGGCGCGATCCGCTCCGCCTCGATCGAGGAGCACCCATCGGTCTGCAGCTTCTCCCTGCCCGGCAAGGACATCGTCGTCCACGGCCGCGTCACCGCCCCGGAGAAGGACTTCGTCGGCTGGGTCTACGCCGACCCCAAGGGCCCCGAGCACAACACCGTCAACTGCTCCGTCTCCGACCTCGAGCTGACCGTCGAACGGCCCGGCCTGCCGCCGCGCCAGTTGACCCTCGCCGGCGGCGCCGCTTATGAGTTCGGGATGCGCGAGACCGACCACGGAATCCCGATCCAGCCCTATCCAGACGGCTGAGCGATGGCGATGGCAGGGGCGCGTCGCTACTGGCTGATCTGGCTGCCGGTCGTCCCGGTGGTGCTGTGGACGCTCGTTCGCGTCTTCGGCTTGGACCGCGGCTTCCCGCTGGTCGCGATGATGGCCTTCACGCCCTATGTCGCCGTCGCTGCCCTGCTCGTGGCCGGCGTCGCCGTGGCGCTGCGCAACTGGCCCGCCGCCGCCGTCACCGCCGTGGCCACTCTCTGCCTCGCCGTCGCGGTGCTGCCGCGGGCGATCGGCGACGGCACCGCCGACGCTGCCGGCCACGAGACGCTGACCGTGCTCTCGACCAACGTCCTCCGCGGCCACGCCGATCCCGAGGCGGTGATCGAGCTGGTCGACCGCTACCGGCCGGACCTGCTCAACGTCCAGGAGCTGTCGCCGAGGTTCGCGCGGAAGCTGGACGCCGCCGGCATCCGCGAGCGGCTGCCTTACGCGATCACCGAGATCAGCCAGGGGCCCGCGGGCGGCGGCATGTTCTCGCGCCTACCGCTGCGTCGGTTGGACGCCGAGCGGGAGTCCTTCTTCCGGATGCCGCGGGCCGAGCTGCAGATGCCGAGCGGTCGCCGCGTTCGCGTCATCGACGTGCACCCGCTGACCCCCAGCCGCAACGGCGTCGATGCCTGGCGCGACGCGCTCGAGGACTTTCCCTCGGGCGGCGAGGGCGCACCGTGGATCCTCGCCGGTGACTTCAACGCCACCCTCGACCACTCGGAGCTGCGCGATCTGATCGACCGCGGCTACAGCGACGCCGGAGACGTCGCCGGCCAGGGGCTGACCCCGACCTGGCCGCGCGATCGGAGCCGCTTGCCGCCCTTGGTCACGATCGACCACGTGCTCGCCGACGAGCGGCTCGGGATCGTCGAGTACGGCGTCGACGAACTGCCCGGCTCAGACCACCGGGCGATCCACGCGACCGTCGCTCTGCCCTAGGGCTAGCCGCCGACGCCGCCGGGCTGCCCGGCGGGTTCCTGCGGAGCGCCGCCGTCCTGCGCGCCGCTCGGAGGCGGCGCTCCGGCGCCGACCTTCTGGAAGGTCATCCAGGTGTCGTAGCCGCCGAGCGCCCCAGCCAGCTCGGAGCCGGTGACGGTGGTGACGCCGCCGCTCCCGTAGAGCTTCGCCTCGATGATCCGGGGAGAGACGCCGCGCTTGGTCACCACCACTTTCCGCAACTGGCCGTCGAGGTAGGCGCCGAGCTTGGCGCTGATCTCCGGACCGCTGAATTCGAGCTTCCAGGTGTGCAGCGGGCAGGCGCCGTCGTAGGGGTCGGGGACGCCGACCAGGTAGGGGACGTCGGTGCCGAAGACGTTGACCATGCTCTCGGTGTGGCCGCCGGAGCAGGCGGAGAAGAGGGTCTGGGCGATTTCGCCGTTGTAGGTGACGACCTCGCCGCGGGTCGCATCGGCCGCCATGTTCGAGCGCGGGTACTCGCTTTCCAGCCCCTCGTAGACCTGGCTGCGGGTGTCGGCGTAGAGGTCGAAGCCGTTGCCGCCGACGCCGCCGGTGAGGGCGAAGGAGCGCGAGGCGACCGCCTGCGCTTTCAACTGCTCGATCGGCCAGGAGGGCGGCGACTCGTTCGGGATCACGCCCTTCACGTACTGGTCGACGGCGAGCGCGTTGACGACGTTGAGGGCGCCGGCGTCGCTCTTGGTCGGGACCGTCTCCAGCGCTCCGCGGTAGGTGCCCTGGCCGGCGATCTCGATCCGGCCGGCCCCGGCGGCCCGCAGTTTTTTGCCGCAGGGGGCGAGCGCCTTGCCGCCGGCTTCGCGCAACTGCACCGCGGCCCCGGTCCGGTGCGCCGTGTATTCGCGCGCCGGGTCGAGGGCGACGCCGCAGGCGCTGGTGGCGCCGCTGAAGCCGACGTCGCCGCTGGCGATGTCGAGCAGCACGCGGACGACCCGGGGTTTGTCGAGTGGCCCCACGGTGGTGCCCGTGTAGTAGTGGCCGAGGATGAAGCGGTAGTCCTTGCCGTGCTTGGCGTAGCCGTAGGCGCCGTAGGCGCTCATCCCGACTCCATGGCCGAATCCGCGCCCGTTGACGACCCAATTCGCACCCGCGTTGGCCGCCGAGGCAAGCGTCAGCAGCGCGGTTGAGACGAGCAGTACTGCGAGCAGGCGAGTGCGTGGACGAACGGCCATGATTCGACAACATCTTCGCGCTGGACGAGTCGCGGCCTGCTCTAGGCTGTGATCGATGGCCACCCGCACCCTCCAGACCACCGATCACAAGCTCCTCGCGGCCGGCGAGTGGATCGAGACCGGCGCCTGGGACGAGGTCCCGAGCCCCTACGACCAGAGCGTCGTCGGCCGGGTCGCACAGGGCGACGAGGCGCTCGTCAACCGCGCCGTCGAGGCCGCCCACGAGGCCTTCTCCAGCGCCGACTTCCCCCAGCACAAGCGCGCCGCCGTGCTCGACCGCGCCGCCGAGCTGGCGGGCGAGCGGGTCGAGGAGCTGGCGCTGACGATCGCCTCCGAGGCGGGCAAGCCGCTGAAGACCGCCACGGTCGAGGCGCAGCGCTGCGTCGACACCCTCACCTTCTCCGCCACCGAGGCCCGCAAGCTGACCGGTGGCACCGTCCCGATGGACGCCTCGCCGGCCGGCGTCGGCAAGCTCGGGGTGATGATGCGCGTCCCCTACGGCGTCGTCGGCGCGATCAGCCCCTTCAACTTCCCGCTCAACCTCGTCGCGCACAAGATCGCGCCGGCGCTGGCGGCCGGTTGTGCCGTCGTGCTCAAGCCCGCCGGCCAGACGCCGCTCTCGGCGCTGACGCTGGCCGAGCTCCAGGACGAGGCGGGTCTTCCACCCGGCTGGCTGAACGTCCTCGTCGGCCCGGCGAGCGAGATCGGCGACGTCCTGGTCGAGGACGAGCGCGTCAAGGCGATCACGTTCACCGGCTCCTCCGAGGTCGGCTGGGGCATCCGCGAGCGCGCAGCGCGCAAGAAGGTGCTGCTGGAGCTCGGCAACGCGACGCCGGTCATCGTCCACGACGACGCCGACGTCACCGACGCCGCGACGAAGCTCGCGGCACACGCGTTCTCCTTTGCCGGGCAGAGCTGCATCTCGGTGCAGCGCATCTACGTGCAGAAGAGTGCGTACGACGAGTTCGTGGCCGGATTCGTGCCGAAGGTGGAAGAGCTCGTCGTCGGAGACCCGTCCGATCCCGAGACGGATGTCGGCCCCGTGAT
>DASUZL010000041.1:0-36835 GCA_036376895.1 Solirubrobacterales bacterium | reverse complement strand
CGTTTTGTCCCCACAGCAGGGGAACAGCGCGTTGCACCCGGATTCAGTCGAGGCTGCGGCGGCCTGCGAAGGCCTTGCCCAGGGTGACCTCGTCGGCGTGCTCGAGGTCGGCGCCGACCGGGAGACCGCTCGCCAAGCGGGTAACGGCGACCTGGCCGCGCAGCCGTTCGGCGATGTGCAGCGCCGTCGCCTCTCCAGTCGTGGTCGGATTGGTGGCGAGGACGACCTCACTGACGTCGCCCTCGCCGACCCGGCGCAGCAGCTCGGCAATCTTCAGATCCTCGGCATCGACGCCGTCGATCGGCGAGAGAGCGCCGCCGAGCACGTGGTAGAGGCCGCGGTACTCGTGGGTTCGCTCGATCGGGATCACGTCGGCGGGCTCCTCGACCACGCAGATCGTCGCCCGGTCGCGGTTGGGGTCGGCGCAGATCCGGCACTGTGGGCCCTCGGCGAGGTTGAAGCACTCCTCGCAGAGGCCGACCTTCTCCTTGACTTCGCGGATCGCGTCGCCGAGCGCGAAGGCCTCTTCGTCGGGCGCGCGCAGCAGGTGGAAGGCGAGCCGCTGCGCGGTCCGCTGGCCGATTCCCGGCAGCCGCGAGAGCTCGGCGACCAAGCGCGCGAGCGGTGCCGGGCCCTCGCTCAACCGCCCAGACCCGGAATGCCGCCGCCGGGAAGACCGCCGGTGATCCCGCCCATTTTCGAGCTCGCCAGCTCCTGCGCCGCGCGCAGGGCCTCGTTGACCGCGGCCTGGACCATCTCCGCCAGCATCTCGGCCTCCTCGGGGTCGATCGCCTCGGGGTCGATGACGATCTCGCGCAGGCTCATGTCGCCGCCCATCTTCACCTTGACCATGCCGCCGCCGGCGCTCGCCTCGACGACTTCGTCTTTGAGCTGCTCTTGGGCCTGCAGCATCTGGTCCTGCATCTGCTGCGCCTGTTTCATCAGGGCATTCATGTCGAAGCCCCCGGGTCCGCCTCCTCGCGCCACTAACTGACCTCCTCCGCGTCGAACTCGCTCTTCAGCCTTTCCAGCAACTCGTCCTCATCGACACCGTCGCCCTTCGCCTCCGCCTCGCCCTCCGGCTGCGCCGGGGGCTCCTCCTCACCATCGAGCAGGACGTAGCTGGGTTTCAGCGCCTTGCCAGCCACCGCCTCGAAGGCCGCGGCAACAGCCTCGCGGCGCTCGGGCGACTCGGCCTTGCGTTTGTTGAAGGTCTTGTCGGCCGGGAACCCGATCTTCAGGCCCTCCTCGCCGAACTCCACCGGCCGCGCCCCCTCGAAGGTTGCGGCCAAAGCCGGCGCCGTCTCCCCCAGCTTCTGAAGGACGGCCGGCCAGATCCGGGAAATCTCATCGAGAGAGAGATCGCCCTCGCTCACAGCAACCTCTTCGGCTGCAGCCGGTGGCTCTGGCTCTGGCGAGGGCTCCGCCTCCTCCTCTTCGGCCGGAGGTGGATCCTCGACAGGAGCCGGTGGGACAGGTGGGGCGACCGGAGCCGGCGGCGGCGTTCCTCCCGCCAACTGACTCTCCAGCTTCTCGATCCGGCGCAGCAGTCCCTCGGTCGACGGGTCCAAATCAGGACGCGCCGCCTTGAGCAGGGCGATCTCGACCGCCATCCGCGCGTCGTCCCCCTCACGCACTGCGGTCAACGCATCGGCCAGTTCGTCGATCGTCCGCACCAGGGTCGCCGCGCCGACCGCGCTGGCCTGAGCCTGCATCCGCGCCTGGTCGGTGGCGGTGACGACGAAGGAAGGTGGAATCTCGCCAGTCGTCTGGGTGACGAGCAGGAAGCGCAGGTGGGCCAGCAGGTCGCGGGCGAACTGCGAGGGGTCGCGGCCGGAGCGGGCCATCTTCTCGACCCCGAGCAGGACCGCCTTCGGGTCGGCGGCGGCGACCGCGTCGACCGCGTCGAAGAGCAGCTCGGCGTCAGCGGCCCCGAGCATCTCGAGCACATCTTTGAGCCCGACCTGAGCTGCGCCCGAGTCGCCGGTGCCGCCGAAGGCGACAAGCTGGTCGAGGGTGCCGAGCGCGTCGCGGAAGCTGCCCTGGGCGGAGCGGGCGATCATCGCCACCGCCCCCTCCTCGACCTCGATCGACTCCGAAGCGGCGACCCGGTTCAGCACCTCGGAGATCTGCTCCAGCGAGGGCCGCTGGAAGTCGAAGCGCTGGCAGCGGTCGGCGATCGTCGCCATCACCTTGTGCGACTCGGTGGTGGCGAGCACGAAGACGGTCTTCGGCGGTGGCTCCTCCAGCGTCTTCAGGAAGGCGTTCCATGCCTCTTTGGTCAGCATGTGCGCCTCGTCGAGGATGTAGACCTTCCAGTGGCCGCCGGCGGGCGCGTAGGCGACTCGCTCGCGCAGGTCGCGGACGTCGTCGACCGAGCGGTTGGAGGCGGCGTCCATCTCGATCACGTCGATCGAGGTCCCGGCCGCAATCGTCACGCAGGACTCGCATTCCCCGCACGGCGTCACCGTCGGCCCGCCGCGCTCGCAGTTGAGCGAGCGGGCGAGGATCTTCGCCATCGAAGTCTTGCCGGTCCCGCGCGAGCCGACGAAGAGATAGGCGTGGTGGACCTTGTCGCGCTCGACCGCGTTGCGCAGGGTGCGGACCACGTGCTGCTGGCCCACGACCTCGTCGAAGGAGCCCGGGCGGTGGCGGCGGTAGAGGGAGGTCGACTCGGCGCTCATCAGGTCTTCGGCCAGTGTATCCACGGCCCACCGGCGCCCCCGGGGCGGGTCCCGGTACCTTGCGCCGGTGCCACCGAGGGTCTCAAGCTGGCTTGCGCCAGCCGCCTGGGTCGCCGCGGTCACGGCGGTGCTGCTGCTCCTGTTCCCGGTCGGCTTCCCCAATTACGACACGATCTACGCCCTGGTCTGGGGACGCGAACTGGCCAACGGCGTCAGCCCCGACTACGGCGCCGCGCTGCCGCCCACCCCGCACCCGCTGACCGACCTGATCGGGCTGGTCTCGACCCCGCTCGGCGACGGCGCGATCACCGTGATCATGGTCATCGCCTACGCCTCCCTCGGCCTGATCGCCTGGCTCGTCTACTGGCTCGGCGCCCGCTGGTTCGACCGCCCGATCGGCGCCGTCGCCGCCGCCATCGTCCTCACCCGCGCCCCCTTCCTCTCCAACGGCCTCCGCGCCTACGTCGACCTCCCGTACATAGCCCTCTGTCTCGGAGCTTTGGCCCTAGAGGCCCGCCGCCCCCGCGCCGGCTGGCCCGTCCTGGCCCTGCTCGTCCCCGCTGGCCTGCTCCGCCCCGAGGCCTGGCTCTTCTCCCTCGCATATCTGGCTTATCTCGTGTGGCCCCAACTCCACGGCCAGAGGGAGAGGGGGATGCCCCTCGAACGGGCGGATACTCAAAGTGCCGGTCTAATTAGACCGGCACTTGTTCGGGCGAGGGGCATCCCCCTCTCCCTCGTGGTCCTGGCATTTGCGGCCCCCCTGCTCTGGGCCATATTCGACTGGATCACCACGGGCAGCCCCACCTACTCGTTCACGGGCACCCGCGAGACGGTCGAGACCCTCGAACGCCAAACCGGCCCAATCGATCTCATCCTCTACGGCCCGCGCCGCCTAGGCGAGGTTCTGCAGTGGCCGGGGATGATCGGCGCTGCCGGCGGGCTCGCCCTCGGCCTGGCCCTGATGCGCCGCCGCTCCACCCTCGGCGCCGCTGCCGCGGCGCTCGCCCTCGCGGCCTTCGCCGTCCTCGCCTGCGGCGGCCTCGCGATCCTGCCCCGCTACACGATGCTCGCCGCCGCAATCCTGGCGATCTTCGTCGCCCTCGCCCTGCTCGGCTGGCGGCTGCTGGAGCGCGACGACCCCTGGCGCCGCCGCTGGCAGCTCTTCGCCGGCCTGGTGGCGCTGATGTTCGTCGTCTGGGCGCCGAACCAGTGGGACCTCGACTCGCGCGTCGACACCGACCTCACCAACCAGGCCAGGATCGAGCGCGACCTCACCGACCTGGTCGACGCCGGCGCCTTCGAGCCGCTCTGCGGCGAGGTCGCCGTCCCCAACCACCGCGCCGTCCCGCGCCTCGCCTTCGGCCTCGACGTGAAGCCGACCCAGATCGTCAGCGCCAGCGAGGAAGGCATCCCCGACCGCGGCTACTTCGTCGCCCCCGCCTCCGACTTCGTGATCCACAACTTCATCCTCGACCCCAACGACCCGACCGACTTCACGCTGGAGAAACCCCCGGGCTTCGAGCCCGTCGCCGCCAACGAGTCCTGGCGCGTCTACCGCCGCTGCTGAGGCTCACCCCCCGTTGAGGTCGCACTTCGTCCCGCTATGCGGGACAAACTGCGACCTCAACCGCGCTCGACCGCCTCGACCGCGGCGTGGGTCGCGGCGGCGAGGTCGGGGTCGGCGAGGTCTACCCGCGGTGGCAGCTCGACGTGGAGGTCATTGGAGGGATCGAGGCGGGCGCGCAGGCCGTCGCTGCGGGAGTCGAGCACGTGGCCGCCTCGGCTGCGGTCCTCGCTGATGAAGTGGAGGTGGTAGCCAGCGACCTCGATCCCCTCGACGTAGGCGGGAAAGCGGAAGCCGAGCATCGTTCCGGCGACATCGGCCAGCTCGAACACGTGCTGCTCGGCGACGACCTCGGTCAGCGGCCGGTAGGGCGGGCTCTGCCGCGGCACCGAGCGGGCGCGGACGAGCTCGAAGCGGCCGTCGAGCCGGATGGCGCAGGAGGTGGCGTCAGCCGGGACCAGCTCGTCGAGCCGCGCCAGCAACTCGGCGTGTGAGAGCGCGCCCGCGATCCGCACGTCCACCTCCGGTTCGAATCGGGTCACCACCGCAAACGGCGTCATTGCCTCGGGCGGCACCGGATGCACCCCGCCGTCGACATCGGCGCGCCAGAACTCGCCGTCGAGGGCGATCATCTCGCCGTCTAGCCCGTTCAGCGTGCCCAGCCCGAGGTCGCCGTGCTCGGCCAGCTCGGCGAAGCTGAGGTCGCCGTCGAAGGCGCCGTCGAGCAGCGCCCCGATCGTCGAGGCCTGGAAGAGGACGTGGGGATCGCGCTCGGCGTGCAGGTCGGCCCGGCGCATCGACTCCACGTGCAGCGATTTGATCCAGCGCTCGTCGAGCAAGCCGCCAGTTTCCCCGATTCGCCGACGATAGGCTGGCGCCGGTGTCTGGCGGATTCAAGCGCTCCTCGCGCTTCGGGATAGTCGGCGTCTTCGTCGTCGCAGCGGTGGTCGCCGTGATCGGGCTGACGATGGGGGAAGGCGACTCGAACCCGAAGCTGGCGCTGGGCCTGATCTTCGGCGTGATCGCCGTCTACTGCGTGATCCTCTTCGCCCTGCAGCGCTCCGACCTGGAGCGGACCGCGTCCGGCAGCGCCGCCGCCAGCAGCCGCGCCGCCGCCGAGGGCGGCCGCGAGGTCGAGAACCCGACGACGATGGAAGAGCCGGAGCTCTGGGCGGCGCTGGCGACCGGGCCGATCGACGCCGACGCGGTCCGCGCCCGCAGCGAGATGTGGGACGCCGGTCGCCGCAGCATCCGCCTGGGGATGATCGTGACGGCGCTGATCCTGCTGACGGTGCCGCCGATCTACATCTTCGAATCCTTTGTGCCGCTCCTGATCGGCGGGCCGCTGATCGTGATCGCCGCTGTCTACGGATCGATCCGGGCGCTCGCCCCCGGCGGCGAGATGGACTCCGGCTACGAGCGGGTCGGGCGGGCGATGGCGCCGCTGGGGCTGGAGGTGACCGAGCGGCCCAAGGTCTCGATCGAGACCCGCGACGCGACCAGCGGCCGGGTCGGGCCGAAGGTCCACGGCGCCTTGGTGCTGAGCGGGCAGCGCCACGGCCGCGCGGTGACGGTGCGACTCGGCGGCGAGGAGCGGGCGGGCGCCAGCGAGATCGTCGTCGCCGGCGCGGCGGCGGCGTTCGAGGCGAAGGCGCGCGACGGCCGCGTCCGCCCCGCCGACGGCGCGCCGGAGGAGATCGTCGCGACGCTGAAAGCGGTCCCGAACTCCACCCGCTGGAAACGACTGACGGTGAGCGGCGGGCCCGATGGCATCGTCGTCACCCGCAAGGACGGCGAGCAGAGCGACTGGCTCTGCGACCTCTGGCTGGCCGAGCGGCTCGCCTCCGCCTGAGCCGCCCGGCGGACCGGGCGCTGCCGAGACCGCGTCCGTGTCAGCATCCCCAGCCGTGGCAGCGATCGAACTCAGCGGCGTCGTCAAGAACTTCGGCCCGATCAGGGCCGTCAACGGGCTCGACCTCGACGTGCCGGAAGGCATCTGCCTCGGCCTGCTCGGCCCCAACGGCGCCGGCAAGTCGACGACGATGCGGCTGCTCACCGGCCAGGCGATCGCCGATGCCGGCGAGTTGCGGGTGCTCGGCTACGAGCTGCCGGGGGAATCGAAGCCGGCGCGGGCCGAAATGGGCGTCGTCCCCCAGCTCGACAACCTCGACGTCGACGTCACCGTCGAGGACAACCTCGCCGTCTACGCTCGGCTCTACCGGGTCAAGGACGTCGGCGCCGCCGTCGACCGCTGCCTCGACCTCGCCCGCCTGCGCGACCGCCGCCGCGACGCCGTCGACAAACTCTCCGGCGGCATGCGCCGCCGCCTGCTGCTCGCCCGCGGGCTCGTGCACGAACCGCGCCTGGTCCTGCTCGACGAGCCCACGGTCGGGCTCGACCCGCAGATCCGCACCGAGCTCTGGACCTTGATCGGCGACCTCAAATCACGCGGCACCACGATCCTGATGTCGACCCACTACATCGAGGAGGCCGAGCGGCTGGCCGACGAGGTGGCGGTGATGCACCAGGGCAGGATCATCAGCCGCGGCCGTCCCGCCGACCTGATCGCCGAGCACGCCGGCCGCCAGACCGCCGAGGTCTACGCGCCGCCGGAGCGCCTGGCGGAGCTGCGGGTCAGCGCCGAGAGCGCCGGCCTGCGCGTGCGCCCGGCCGGCCCGGCGATCGCGATCGTCGGCTCCGAGCGCGCCGGCGACGGCGCCGTCCCCGAGGACGCCGTGGTCCGCGCCGCCACCCTCGAGGACGTCTTCGTCATCCTCACCGGGGAGGAGGCCGAGTGAGCGCCAACCGCACGATGCGGCGGCTCGAACCGGCGGCGATCGCCGGGGTGATGAGCCGCGAGGTCGCCAACTTCCGCACCTACTGGCGCGGCACCACCTTCTCTAGCGTGCTGGAACCGCTGGTCTACCTGCTCGCCTTCGGGCTCGGCCTCAGCGCCACCCTGGTCGACGAAGTCGAAGGCGTGCCCTACATCCAGTTCGTCGGCACCGGGATGGTGGCGACGGCGGTGATCTTCTCCAGCGCCCTGCCGGCGATGTTCGGCACCTTCGTCAAGCACCGCTTCCAGAACACCTACGAAGCGATCCTCGCCGCCCCGGTCGACGTCGAAGAGCTGGTCAGCGCCGAGATGCTGTGGATCGCGATCCGCTCCGCCGTCTACGGCTGCGTGCCGCTGATCGTCACCTTCTTCTGGGGGCTGGACCCCGAGCCGGGCATGCTGCTGGTGCCGCTCTTCGCCTTCGTCACCGCACTCGGCTTCGCCGGCTTCGGGGTGGCGATGGCGGCGACCGTGGCCAAGATCGACCAGTTCAACTACGTCACGGCGCTGTTCGTGACGCCGCTCTTCCTCGTCGCCGGCACCTTCTTCCCGATCGACGGCCTGCCCGAGGGCGTGCAGGTGGTGGCGCAGTTCAACCCCCTGCACCAGTTGGTCGAACTGGTCCGCGGCGGCGCCTTCGGCTTCGAGCCGGTGGACATCGCCCGCTTCGCCTTCCTCGTCGCCTTCGCCTTCGCCACCTGGCGGGTCGGGATCCGCCAGATGCGCAAGCGACTTATCGACTGAAAAAAATGGACCGTGCACCCGCCCTTCGAAGCGAGGTCACCGGGCGTGTTCGTCGTTTTAGGCTCAGGCCGGGCTCGCCTGCGGCACCCGCGGCATCCGCTTAAGGCTGCTTCCTTCCGGACCTGACCTGATTCGCGTGCCCACGTCGCGCAGGACCCGGCCGTCAACGCCGCCGCGACGCACCGACCCCGACGGCCAGCTCCTCGAAACGGTATTCGGCCCCGCTAAGCGGATTTCGGGTTACAAGGCACCGCTGGTTCCCCGCCTAGCACGGTCCACTGGTCATCCTACCCGGCTGGCCATAGGATCGGCCTCGCCTTGATCACCGTCGACGCCGACTCCTTCTTCGCGATCGTCGTCGTCGCCGCGGTGGCGGCGGTGACGGTGGCGGTCGTGCCGAAGCGCTACGCGCCCCCGGTCGTCGTGCTGGAGCTGGTCCTGGGGATCGTGATCGGCCCCGAAATCCTCGGCTTCGCCCACAACGACGACTTCGTCGAATTCTTCTCCAACCTCGGACTGGGGATGCTCTTCTTCTTCGCCGGCTACGAGATCGACTTCGGCCGGATCAAAGGGCGGCCGATGAAGCTCGGCGCCTACGGCTGGGTGCTCTCGGTCGCCCTCGCCTACGGCATCGGCGGCGTGCTCGCCGAGGCCGGAGTCATCCTCTCCTTCCTCTACACCGGCTCGGCGATGGCGACGACCGCGATCGGCACGCTGATCCCGATCCTGCGCGACAGCGGCGAGCTCAAGACCCGCTTCGGCACCTACCTGCTGGCCGCCGGCGGCGCCGGCGAGTTCGGCCCGATCCTGCTGGTGACGCTGGTCCTCTCGACCGCCAACCCCCTGCACGAGGCGGCGATCCTGCTCGCCTTCGTCGCCCTGGCGCTGGTCCTGGCGATGGGCTCGGTGCGCTACGCCTGGCGCGGCTGGCCGGCGCTGGAGCGGACCTTCGAGGCGAGCAGCCAGCTGGCGGTGCGAATCACCGTCGTCCTCGTCTTCGGCCTGGTCCTGCTCGCCGGCAAGCTCGGCCTCGACATCCTCCTCGGCGGCTTCGTCGCCGGGATGATCACCCGGCTGGCCCTGCAGGGCCACGAGCTGCAGGTCTTCGAGTCAAAGCTGACCGCAGTCGGGTTCGGCTTCTTCGTCCCCTTCTTCTTCGTCACCAGCGGCATCGACTTCGACCTCGCGGCCCTCGGCTCGGCCGAAGCTATCGCGAAGCTGGCGATGTTCCTCTGCCTCTTCCTGATCGTGCGCGGGGTGCCAGCGCTGGTGCTCTACCGCGGCGTCTTCGACCTGCGCGAGCGGGGGGCGCTGGCCTTCTACTCAGCCACCGAGCTCCCCCTCGTGGTGGCGATCACGACGATCGCCACCGACTCCGGCCACATGCGCGCCTCGACCGCCGCCGGCCTGGTCGGCGCCGCCATGCTCTCGACCCTGATCTTCCCCTTCGTCGGCGCCGCCCTGCGCCGCGGCGCCGAACCCGTGCCCGCCGTATCATCTGCCCCCTCGGGCGCGTAGCTCAGTGGGAGAGCGCTCGCTTCACACGCGAGAGGTCGCTGGTTCGAAACCAGCCGTGCCCATCAGATAGGCGGCGGCGCTGTGCACGGGCTGTTGCGGGGGTTGTGAGGCCGAGCTCCGCTTCCGACCATTGAAGGATGCGGCCCTTTGCAGCAATTGGGGCAGCGGCACTGGTTGCCCTCGCCCTCCTCGTTCCGGCTCGCGCCGACGCGTCTCCCGCGAACGTCGCCGCCCTGCAGGCGGCCCTGCTGCAACTGCAGCTCTACGACGGCCACGTCGATGGGGTCCGCGGGCCGCTGACGCGGCGCGCCGTGGTCGCCTTCCAGCGCCACCGCGGCCTCGCCGCTGACGGCGTCGCCGGGCCGCGGACGCGGCGGGCGCTCGGCTGGCGCGGACGCCCGGGGCTGGGCAGCCGCACGATGCGGATCGGCAACCGCGGCTGGGACGTGGCGGCGCTGCAGTACCTGCTGCAGCGATCAGGCCATGGCGCAGGCAGGGCGGATGGGCTATTCGGACCGCTGACGCAAGCGGCGGTGATGCGGGCGCAGAGCGCCGCCGGGATCGGCGCCGACGGGCTCGCTGGCCCGGCGACGATCGCCTCATTGCGCGGGCGCGGGACCGCGCCGAGCGCTCCTGGCCCGAGCGGGCCGGTGAGCTTCTACCGGCCGGTCACGGGGTCGATCGGCGATGGCTTCGGAGCCTCGCGCGGCGGCGGTCGTCTCCACCAAGGGCTCGACTTCCCGGTCCCCGAAGGGACCCTGGTCCAGGCCGCCGGCGTCGGCACGACGATCTTCGCCGGCTACAACGCCGCTGGCTACGGCAACCTCGTCGTCGTCCAGCACCGGCTCGGCTACACCACCTGGTACGCACACCTCTCCTCGATCACGACCTGGGTCAACGAGCAGGTGGAAGGCGGCACCCGGCTCGGCTACGTCGGCTCGACCGGCTACTCGACCGGGCCCCACCTGCACTTCGAGGTGCGCCGCTACGACACCCCGATCGACCCGCTCCCGATGCTGCTGCCGACGGTCGCCGCGCGGCCACTCAGCCTCGCCGGTGGCCACGCCAACGAACTCGAGTGCGGAGGGAGTCGACCCGCTTCCGGTAAGCCGTCGAGCGCTGGCGACTGGATCGCCCGCGAGCCACTCTGCCGGTAGAGCCTTAGCGACCGACCCGCTCGACCAGCGCCGACAGGTCGCGGTGGTGGCCGAGGACGAAGTCGGCTTCGGCGCCGGGGTCGGGGTCGTCGTGGAGGCCGCGGTAGCGGACGGTGCCCATGCCGATTGCCTGGGCGCCGGCGATGTCGGTGCGGCGCAGGTCGCCGACGTGGACGGCCTCGGCGGGGGTGGCGCCGAGGGACGAGAGGGCGGCTTCGAAGATCTCGGGCGAGGGCTTGTAGTGGCCGACCTCGTCGGAGAAGCCCCAGCCGGAGAAGTGGGTGAGCAGGCCCTCGCCGTCGAGGATCTCGCGCAGCAGCTCGCCGCCGGTGAAGCCGACGTCGCAGACGATCCCCAGCCGCAGGCCCTGCTCCGAGAGGACCTGCAGGCACTCGCGGATCCCGGGTGAGAGTTCGAGCTGGGCGCCGCGGCCGGCGCCGAGGAAGGCTGCCGCCACCTGCTCCCCCGCCTCGCCCTCGGCGCCGAGGGCGACGGAGAGCATCTGCGCCCCCTGGCGCGGGTGGAAGTGCAGGCCTTCGGACCAGGAGCGGTGGTAGCTCTCACCGACCTGGTCGAGATGAGACGCCAGCAGCTCCGCCTCGACCTCGAGGCCGTGGGCCTCGCAGGCGTCGGTGACCGCCTGGCGACGCGCCTCTTCCATCGCGCCCGTGGGGACCGAGGCGATCGTGTTCCAGAAGTCGAAGGTGACGGCTTTTACGGGAGCTGCCATGCGGCCGCCACGCTACCGACCGCGGGCATGAAAAAGGCCCCGCCGGGTGGCGGGGCCTCTCTCTGCGAAACGCTGCCGCGAACCTACTTCTTGGTGCGCGGGAGCTTCAGGGACAGCTTCCTGGCGGTGCTGGCCTTGTTGCCGGCAGCGTCGGTGCTGCTGATCAGGGCCTTCACGGACAGCTTGCCGCCCTTGGCGACGCTGGCCGCACGCTTGCTCAGCGGGACCTTGACCGTGGTGATGGCACCCGGAGCGAGCTTGGCGCCCTTGCTGCCGAGGACCAGGGTCCGCTTGGTCTTGCCAAGACGGACCGGCTTGGCCGTCTTCAGCGTGATCCTCACCTTGCAGCCACCGGTCTCGGCGGCGGGGCAGGTGAGCCGAAGCTGCGCGAACAGCTTCTTGCCGGCCTTGACCACCTTCACCTTGCCGAGCAGCGGCAGGAACGCCTTCTTGTCCCCACCGAGGGCGTCGATTTTCTCGACCCCGTCGACCCGGTCGAGGGTCAGCGCGTCGGTCTGGGCGCTGTCGGTGCCGGCGTCGCCGTGGACGAAGTCGGCGACCCCGTCGCGGCTGAACAGCTGGTCGTTGCCGCCGTCACCATGCAGGTCGTCGGCACCGTCGCCGCCGGTGACGACGTCGTTTCCGCCGCCCGCGTTGATGGTGAACGCCGTGCGGCCGGCGAGACCGGCAGCGGTCGGGCTGAATTTGTCGTCGCCACCGAGTCCGTTGACGATGAACCGCTCAGCCGAGAGGTTGATGGCGAAGGCACCTGCCCCCATGGCGTTGGGGAGACGGCTGAACTGGACGCGACCGGGAGCGCCCGGTCCGTAGGTGTAGACCTCGTTGGCGACGTCGCTGCCGTTGCTGACGACCGTGTCAGTACCGGCGTCACCGGTGTTCGTGTCGGTGCCGTCGCCGTTGTTCCAGATCATCGTGTCGTCGCCGGCACCGCCGTTGGCGGTGTCGACGCCTTTACCGCCGACCAGCGTGTCGTTGCCGGCGTCGCCGTTCTGGACGTCGGTCCCGTCGCCGCCGGTGACGGCGTCGTTGCCCTCGCCTGCGTTGACGGTGATCGTCGTGCGGCCGCCGATGCCATCAGCGGTGGGGTTGAACTGGTCGTTGCCGCCGAGGCTGTTAATGACAAAGCTCTCAGCCTCGAGGTTGATGCCGAAGGCGCCTTTGTTTTCGGCGTTCGGGGCGCGGTTGAACTGGACGCGACCGGCCTCGTTGCTGGGGCCGTAGGTGTAGACCTCGCCCGCGGCGTCGTTGCCATTGCTGACCACAACATCGTTGTTGGCGCCACCGGTGTTCCGGTCGGTGCCGTCGCCGTTGTTCCAGGTCATCGTGTCGTCGCCGTCGCCGCCGTTGGCGGTGTCGTCGCCTTTGCCGCCAATGAGGGCATCGTTGCCGGCGTCCCCGTTCTGGATGTCGACGCCGTCACCGCCGGTGACGGCGTCGTTGCCCGAACCCGCGTTGACCGTTATCAGCGTGCGGCCTGCGAGGCCCGCAGCGGTCGGGGTGAACTGGTCGTCGCCGCCGAGGCTGTTGACGATGAGGTTCTCGGCTTCGAGGTCGATGCCAAAGCCACCTTTGCCTTCGGCGTTGTTGGCACGATCGAACTGGACGCGACCAGGCTCGGGACGCGGACCGTAGGTGTAGACCTCGCCCGCGGCGTCGTTGCCATTGCTGATGACCGTGTCGTCGCCGGGTCCGCCCGTGTTGAGGTCGGACCCGTCGCCGTTGTTCCAGATCATGGTGTCGTTCTCGGAACCGCCGAGAACCGAGTCGCTGCCTTTGCCACCGGTGAGGGTGTCATCGCCGGCTCCGCCGTCGATGATGTCGTTGTTGGCGCCAGCGGTGACAGTGTCGTTGCCGTCACCTCCGGTGATGGTGAGAACGCTGTAGTCGGCAGTCGCCAGAGCGCTTGCGTTGACCGTATCGACCCCGTCACCGGCGTTGACGATGATCTCGGCGTTCGGCCCGGCGTCGAGCGCCGTCGCAACGTCATTGAGGGCGATTTTGCCCCCGACGACGGAGAGTTTGATTTGGTCAGCCGCATCGCTGGTCACGGTCAGGACGTTGCCCTGAACGACGGGCGTCGGCGTCGCGCTCGCGGCCACAGGGATGGCCAGCGGTGCGATCGACGCCGTGGCGACCAGCAAGGCCGCCAGCTTCGAAGAACGGAACATCGGAGTAATACCTCCAGGGTTGTGGTTACCACCTGGGGAACGGTGGCCATTGTGTCTACGGTCAGGGACGGGGGGGCGGCTGTTTTCTTCCCGCCAATCGGAACTTTTTAGGTGCGCTTGAGCCTGGCCCGCCCCCCGGGAGGCGGAAGGGCCGCAGGCAAGAAAAGGCCCCGCCAAGAGGCGGGGCCTTTCCCACTGGAACGTGCTCTTAGCTACTTCTTCGGCTGCGGAACTTTGAGCGCAACCGGGGCGGTCGTGTTGACCGTGTTCCCGGCGGCGTCGGTGCTGGTGATCAGCGCCGTCGCGGCCAGCTTGCCGCCCTTGGTCAGCGCCGAGGCGCTGGACTTGAGGGCGACTTTGGCGGTCGCCGTGGCGCCGGCGGCGAGGGTGGCCTTCGCCGAACCGAGGACCACAACCGCCTTGACCGTGCCCAGCTTGACCGCCTTCGCGGTCTGCAAGGTGATGCTGACCTGGCAGCCACCGGCCTCGGTCGCCGGGCAGGACAGCGGCAGCTGCGCGAACAGCTTCTTGCCGACCTTGGCGACCTTGGTGGCGCCCAGCGTCACCGCGGTGGCTTTGGTGTCCGCCGCCGGAGCGGCGGGTTTCGGCTGCTCGGGCTGCGGTTTGGGCTGATCGGGCTGCGGTTTCGGCTGTTCCGGCTCCGGTTTCGGCTCTTCCGGTTCTTCGGGCGGGGCTGGGGCGTCGATGTTCTCGACGCCGGTGACGCCGTCGATCGGAGCTGCGTCCACCTGGGCGCTGTCGATGCCGGCGTCGCCGCGGACGAAGTCGGCGACTTCGTCGCGGGCAAACAGCTGGTCGTCGCCGTCCTGGCCGCCGAGGATGTCGTTGCCGGCACCGCCGGTGAGGACATCGTTGCCTTCGCCACCGAGGAAGGTGTCCTCCTCGTCGCCACCGGTCAGCTCGTCGTTGCCGGCGCCACCGTTGGCGCTGACGCTCACACCCACACCCGCCGCGACGGTGAACTCATCGTCACCGGCGTCGGGGTTGTTGGTCACGTTCTCGAAGCCACCCGTGGCCTCACCGGCGTTGTTTTTCAGCGTGACGGTGAACGGGACCAGGTTGGTCCGCGCGAACACGAGCTCGCCGTTGACGACGGAGAGCGTGTTGAGGTCGGCGCTGGCGGACGAGCCGTTGGACTCGAACGTGTCGGACCCGACGCCGCCGTTGGCGGTGTCGGTGCCGTCGCCGTTGTTCCAGACGATGACGTCGTCGCCGGCACCGCCGGAGTGGACGTCCGCGTCTTTGCCGCCGGCGAGGCGGTCTTTGCCGCCGTCGCCGTTCAGCGTGTCTTTGCCGTCGGCGCCGGCAACCGTGTCGTTGCCCTCACCGGCGTTGATGGTGATCGCCAGGGCCTGCAGACCCGGACCGGCCGGGCTGAACTGGTCGTTACCGGCTTCGCCGTTCACCTCCAGCTTCTCGGCAGTGAAGTCGATGCTGAAGGCCGGCGCGGTCGTGCGCTGGAACAGCACCCGCCCGTTGGCGGCACCGTAGGTGTAGACCTCGTCGCCGGCGACGCCGTTGCTCTGCACGGTGTCGATACCCGCGTCGCCGTCGTTGACGTCGGACCCGTGACCCGGGTTCCAGATCATCGTGTCGTCGTCGTCACCGCCGGAAACGGTGTCTCCGCCTTTGCCACCGATGAGCGTGTCGTTGCCGGCCTCCCCGTTGAGGGTGTCGTCGGCGTCGGCGCCGGTCACGGCGTCGTTGCCGGCACCGGCGTTGATCGTGATCTCAACCGTGTTGAGACCGGCAGCGGCGGGAGCGAACTGGTCGTTGCCGCCTTTGCCGTTGACGACCAAGCTCTCAGCATCGAAGTCGATGCTGAATTCGGGGGCGCTGGTGCGGCGGAAGAGGGCACGACCGGGCGCCCCGGGGGCGTAGTCGTAGACCTCATTGCCTTCGACGCCGTTGCTGACAACCGTGTCGAGACCGGCTTCGCCGTTATTGACGTCGCTGCCGTCACCGGGGTTCCAGGTCATCGTGTCGTCGCCGTCGCCGCCGGAGACGGTGTCGCCACCGTTGCCGCCGACCAGCGAGTCGTTGCCGGCGTCGCCGTTGAGCAGGTCGGCACCCTGGGCGCCGGTCACCTGGTCGTTGCCGTCGCCGGCGTTGGCGATCAGCGACAGGCCGCCGAGGCCGGTGCCGACCGGGGCGATCGTGTCGTTGCCACCCAGCAGGTTGACTTCCAGCCTCTCGGCCGTGAAGTTGATCGAGAAAGCCGGCGCGCCGGCGGTCCGCTGGAAAAGCACGCGGTCGACCGCCGGATCGCCCTCGGTGATCCGCTCGTAGGCGTAGGTCTCTTCGACGGCCGCGCCGATGCTGAGGACCGTGTCGCTGCCCTCTCCACCGTCATTGCGGTCGTTGCCCTCGGCGGGGTTCCAGACCATGGTGTCGTTGCCGGCGTCGCCGGAGATGACGATCTCGTCGCCTTTGCCACCGGTCAGCCGGTCGTTGCCGTCGCCGCCGCGCAGCTCGTCGACATCGTCGCCGCCGTTCAGCGTGTCGTCACCGTCGGCACCCGTGATCAGGTCCGCGCCAGCCCCGCCGTTGACGGTGAGCACGGTGCGGCCCGCGATCGGGTCGGCGTTGGCGGGGCTGAACGAGTCAGCGCCACCGAGGCCGTTGACGACGAGGCTCTCGGCCTCGAGGTCGATTGAGAAGGCACCCGCGCTCGTCCGCTTGAGCAGAACGCGGCCCGGGTCGCCCGCCTCGTAGGTGTAGGTCTCGTCACCAGCGTCGTTGCCGTTGCTGATGACGGTGTCGTTGCCGACGCCGCCGGTGTTCTTGTCGGAGGCGTCGCCGTTGTTCCAGGTCATCGTGTCATCGCCGTCACCGCCGTTGGCGACGTCTTCGCCTTTGCCGCCGACGAGCTGGTCGTTGCCGGCGTCGCCGTTCTGGATGTCGACGCCGTCGCCACCGTTGACGACGTCGTCGCCGTCACCGGCGTTGACGGTGATCGTGGTGCGACCGGCGATGCCGGTGCCGACCGGGTTGAAGGTGTCGATCCCGGCCAGAGAGTTGATCTCGAGGCTCTCGGCTTCGAGGTCGATCTGGAAGGCGACCGCGCTGGTCCGTTTGAAGAGGACACGGCCCGGCTGGGCACCAGCCTCGTAGGTGTAGGTCTCGGCGTTGTTGTTGCCGTTGCTGCGGACCGTGTCGTTACCGAGACCGCCAGTGTCGGTGTCGGAGCCGTCACCGTTGTTCCAAACCATGGTGTCGCCGCCATCGCCGCCGTCGGCGGTGTCGATGCCCGGACCTCCGGTCAGGGTGTCGTTGCCGGCTTCGCCGTTCTGGATGTCGACTCCGTCCCCACCGGTGACGGTGTCGTTGCCTTCACCGGCGTTGACCGTGATCGTGGTGCGACCGGCGATGCCGGTGCCGACCGGGCTGAACGTGTCGTTACCAGCCAGCGAGTTGACCAGCAGGCTCTCCGCTTCCAGGTCGATCTGGAAGGCGCCGATGCCCGCCGCGTTGGCCGCGCGTTTGAAGACGACGCGGCCCGCCTGGGCGCTGGCTTCGTAGGTGTAGACCTCGTCAGCGGCGTTGCCGTTGCTGACGGCGGTGTCGTTGCCGAGACCACCGTTGTTGATGTCTGACCCGTCGCCGTTGTTCCAGGTCATCGTGTCGTCGTTGTCGCCACCGTTGGCGGTGTCGTCGCCTTTGCCACCGACGAGCGAGTCGTTGCCGGCGTCGCCGTTGAGGGTGTCTCTGCCCTCGGCGCCGGTCACCTGGTCGTTGCCGTCGCCGGCGTTGGCGATCAGCGACAGGCCGCCGAGGCCGGTGCCGACCGGGGCGATCGTGTCGTTGCCCGCCAGCAGGTTGACTTCAAGGCGCTCGGCCGTGAAGTTGATGCTGAATTCGGGGGCACCGGCGGTCCGCTTGAACAGCACGCGGTCGGCCGGCGGATCGCCCTCGGTGATCCGCTCGTAGGTGTAGGTCTCAGATGCGGCGGCGCCGATGCTGAGCACGGTGTCGATGCCTTCGCCACCGTCGTTGCGGTCGTCGCCCTCGGCGGGGTTCCAGACCATCGTGTCGTCGCCGTTTTCGCCGAAGACGACCAGCTCGTTGCCTTTGCCGCCGGTCAGGCGGTCGTTGCCGTCGCCGCCGCGCAGCTCGTCGATGCCCTCGGCGCCGGTCACGGTGTCGTTGCCTTCACCTGCGTTGGCGATCAGCGAGAGACCAGCCAGGCCGGTGCCGATCGGAGCGATCGTGTCGTCGCCGGCGAGCAGGTTGACTTCGAGCCGCTCGGCGGTGAAGTTGATCGAGAAAGCCGGAGCGCCGGCGGTCCGCTGGAAGAGCACGCGGTCGACCGCCGGGTCACCCTCGGCGATCCGCTCGTAGGTGTAGGTCTCGGCAGCGGCTGCTCCGTTGCTGAGCACGGTGTCGATGCCTTCGCCGCCGTCGTTGCGGTCGTTGCCCTCGGCGGGGTTCCAGACCATCGTGTCGTCGCCGTTTTCGCCGAGGACAACCAGCTCGTTGCCTTTACCGGCAGTGAGCGTGTCGTTGTCATCGCCACCGCGCAGCTCGTCGATGCCGTCGCCACCTTTGAGCACGTCGTTGCCGAGTTCGCCGTTGAGGAAGTCGGGGCCCTCGGCCGTGGTCACGGTGTCGTTGCCTTCACCGGCGTTGACGATGATCGACAGTGCGCCCAGACCGGGACCCACCGGGCTGAGGTTGTCGTCGCCGCCGCGAGCGTTCACTTCCAGCCGCTCAGCCGTGAAGTTGATGCTGAAGGCCGGAGCGCCGGCGGTCCGCTGGAAGAGCACGCGGTCGACGGCCGGATCGCCCTCGGTGATCTGCTCGTAGGTGTAGGTCTCAGCAGCGGGGGCGCCATTGCTGAGCACCGTGTCGATGCCTTCGCCACCGTCGTTGCGGTCGCTGCCCTCGGCAGCGTTCCAGATCATCGTGTCGTCGCCGCCCTCGCCGAGGACGACCAGCTCGTCGCCTTTGCCCGCGGTGAGGGTGTCGTTGCCGTCGCCACCGCGCAGCTCGTCGACGTCGTCGCCGCCGTTGATGAGGTCGTTGCCACCACCGCCGGTGAGGATGTCGAGGCCGGCTTCGCCGTTGATCGTCAGGGCGCCGTAGTCGGCAGCCACCAACGCGCTCGCGTCGACAACGTCATCTTCAGCGCCTGCGTTGACGACGATCTCCGCGTCCGGGCCGGCCGCGAGGCCGGTCGCCTCGCCGTTCAGGGCGATCTGACGAACGCCTTCGACTTCAACGACGCTGAGGATGATTTGGTCGGCCGCGTCGCTGGTCACGGTCAGGACGTTGCCCTGAACGTCAGGCGTCGCCGTCGCACTCGCCATCACGGGGAAGGCCAGCAGTGCAATCGCCGCCGCGGCGACCAGCAGTGCCGCCAACTTCGAAGATCGGAACATCGAGGTGTACCTCCAGGGTCGTTGCCGCCAAGCGGCGGCGAAAAAGTCGGGTCTAGGCAGCAGAGACACACGAGGGCCCTGCTTCTTCCCAACCCAGACAGATTTTTTTGGTCGCCCTGGACGGCGCGGGAAACTCCGGGTTTTACGACTCGGGCAGACCGGCGAGCTGCTGAGAGCTAGACGCTCAGAACTCGCAGCGGTCGATGAACCTCGGCCAGCGTGAGGAAATCGCCGTCCTGGCTCACCACGGGCAAGCCATACTCGACCGCGGTTGCGGCGATCAGCGAGTCGGTCAGCTTGATGGCGCGGTGGATTCCCGCCGCGCGGCAGTCGGCCACCAGCCTCGCCCAGGTGACCATCACCGCCTCGTTGATCTGAACGGGATCCGCCGCCCGCGCGAGCGCAAGGGTGTCAGCTCGCCGGGCACGGGCCTCGTCGTCACTCGCGGAGAGGACACCAAGCTGCAGCTCGCCGATCGTCACGACCGAGACCGCGACCCTGTCCGGCAGCTCACCGAGAGCCCGTCCGTCCTCTCGAGCGATGAAGACTGAGGTGTCGAGCAGTCCGGCCGCCACCGAGTCACAACTCATCCAGGGTCTGGCCCGCGGACTCGTCGAGCTCGACCCGCAGAGCGGGATCGGCCGCGCGATCGCGGAGCTGGTCCCGCAACTGCGACCCGCTGAGCCACCGGGCTCGCTGACCGTGGGGCACGATGTCCGCGGTCGGGTCGCCGTTCACCGTGAGCACGACCCGCTCACCCGATTTGACCGCGTCGATCACCTGCGCGGTCCTGTTCCGCAGATCGCGTACGCCGATCTCCATGTGCGACAGCGTAGCACCGCCACTTGGGAGTTCAGTTTTCCCAAACACTAGGAGGGACTGGCGAAACCAGCGTCTGCGATCCGGCGAGCGCCGGACCAAGTGGGGCAAGGACGCAGGGAGGCCGAATAGCAGCGCTATTTGGCCGACTGAGGACGCCGCACCGCGCCGCGTCCGCCGCCGCCGGGCGCGGGCGGGGGTTTCGCCAGTCCCTCCTAAGACTGCTCCAGCACGGAGAGGATGTTGCCGGCGGGGTCGCGGAACCAGGCGACGCGGGGGCCGCCCTCGGTGACGATTCCGCGCTCGTCCTGCGGGAACTGGTCGTAGCGCTCGAAGCTGACACCGCGCTCCACCAGGCCGTCGACCGTCGCCTCGACGTCGTCGACGGGGAAGTTGAGCACGGTGTAGGTGGCTGGGACGTGGTCCCCTTTTACGTAGACGAGCGTGTCGCGGTCTCCGGCCAGCTTCAGCACGATCAGGCCGTTCTCCTCGTCGAGGGTCTCGGTCGCGATCCCAAGCGTGCCCTCGTAGAACTCGCGCGCCTTGCCCAGGTCGTCCACGGCGAACCCGTTGTAGGCCTTGCTGTCGGCGAGCATCGTCGCCTCCTCTCGGTCGTTTACGGACTGCTACCCGTTATGACCGCGGCGAAGGCCGAAACTCATCGAGCTTCGAGCACGACCGCGAGGCCCTGCCCGACGCCGATGCAGAGCGAGGCGACGCCGTAGCGCCCGCCGCTGGCCCGCAGCTCGTGCGCAACCCGGCCGACGACCCGTGCCCCGGAGGCCCCGAGCGGGTGACCGACGGCGATCGCGCCGCCGCGCACGTTGACCCTCTCCGGGTCGAGCTCCGGCCAGCCCTTGAGGCAAGCCAGCGACTGCGAGGCGAAGGCCTCGTTCAGCTCCAGCACGTCGACGTCGCCCCAACCGATCCCAGCCTTTGCCAGCGCCTTGTTCACGGCCTCGACCGGGGCGATGCCGAAGACGTCGGGGTCGACCCCGTGGACGCCGCGGGAGACAACCCGGGCCAGCGGCTCGGCGCCGATCCGGCCGCCGGCCGCCTCCGAGCCCATCAGCAGCATCGAGGCGCCGTCGTTGAGCGGCGAGCTGTTGCCGGCGGTGACGCTGCCGCCCTCGACAAAGGCCGGCTTCAGCTTCGCCAGCTTCTCGAGCGAGGTGTCGGCGCGGATCCCCTCGTCGCGCTCCAAATCGATTCCGGGCACTGGCACCACCTCGGCCATCGCCCCCTCGTCGTAGGCGCGGGCCGCAAGCGTGTGGCTGCGCAGCGCGAACTCATCCTGCGCCTGGCGCGAAATCTCGTACATCCCGGCCAGCTTCTCGGCGCTTTCGCCGAGCGAGATCGTCCACTGGTCGGGCATCTCCGGGTTGACCATCCGCCATCCCAGGGTGGTCGAGTAGAGCGTCTCGTGCCCGGCGGGATAGCCGCGACCCGGCTTCAGCAGCACCCACGGCGCCCGGCTCATCGACTCCACCCCGCCGGCCAGCATCAGCTCGGCGTCGCCGCACTCGATCGCCCGCGCCGCCTGGATCGAGGCCTCGAGGCTGGAGCCGCAGAGGCGGTTGACGGTCGCGCCCGGGACGCTGGTCGGCAGCCCGGCCAGCAGCACCGCCATCCGCGCCACGTCGCGGTTGTCCTCGCCGGCGCCGTTGGCGTTGCCGAGGATGACGTCGTCGATCTCGGCCGGGTCGAGCCCGGGCACGCGCTCGAGCAGCGCCCGCACCGAGTGCGCAGCGAGGTCGTCGGGACGGACGCCGGCAAGGGCGCCCCCGTAGCGACCGAAGGGGGTGCGAACCGCCTCGTAGATGAATGCCGCGCGCTCGGACATGGGCGGGCATATTGGCGGATCGCGCCGCCGGGGGCCTACTCGTCGGCGCTCGGCGGGCGGCGGCCGCGCTTGCGCTCGCCGGTGCGGCGCTTGCCCTCGAGCCGGCGCTGGCGCGAGGCCCTGGTCGGCCGCGTCGGCCGCCGCCGTCGCGGCACCCGCAGCGCCGCCGCGATCTTCGCCGCCAGCCGCTGCAGCGCCAGCTCGCGATTGCGCGCCTGCCCGCGGGCGTCCTGGGCGACGGCGGTGACGACCGGCCCGATCCGCTGCAAGAGCCGGTCCCGCTGCCGCTCATCCAGCGCTTGCGAGGCCTCGACGTCGAAGACCGCTTCGACCCGCGAGGCGGTGACGTTCGCGTGCTGGCCGCCGGGGCCGGAGGAGCGGCTGGTGCGCAGCTCGATCTCCGCCAGCGGCAGCGAGAGCCGCTCGTCGATCCGCAGCTCCTCGGCCACCGCTCAGCCCGCCAGCTCGGGGATGTGGCGGCGCAGGTGCTCGTCGATCGTCTGCCGCACCCAGCGCTGGGTATCGGCGTCGGCCATCCGGTAGCGGCCGAGCAGCATCTTCTGGTCGTCCAGCGGCAGCCCGGCGATCTCCCAGCGCACCGCGAGCCGCTCGAACAGCGCCTCCGAGCGCCGCCGCCAGGCGTCCTCCAAGGAGGCCGCGTGGCTGGTCGGCGGCTCGCCGATCTTGGCCACGGTAGCGGCGCTGAGCGACTCGCGCAGGGTGAGCACGTTGCCCTCCGGATCGGTGTAGTCGCAGGTGACCGGCTTCTCCCGCGGTCGTCGCTGCTTCTTGCGCTTGGCCATCGCATCGGAGGTTTTACCCCTTATGGGGGGTGCTGAGTCGGATGCGCGTTCGGCCGGGCTAGAGTCGGGGCGTGGAGCCGCTGACGTTTATCGGTGCACCGATCGACTCGGTCGGTCGCAGCGGAGGCGCCGAGCTGAGCCCCTCGACACTGCGCCATCTCGGTCTGGCGACGGCGCTCGGCGGCCCGGACCAGGGTGACCTGCCGCTGCGGATCCGCGGCGAGGTGCGCGACCCCGAGACCGGGCTCCTGGCCAGCGCCGATGTGCTCGCCGCGACCACGGCGATCCGCGCGAAGGTCGCCGAGCAGATCGAGGCCGGCGCCCGCCCCTTCGTCACCGGCGGCTGCTGCGCGGCGCTGCCCGGCGCCCTTGCAGGTGCGCGCGACGTCCTCGGCGGGATCGGCCTCGTCCACCTCGACGGCCACCAGGACCTCTACGACGGCCGCACCTCGCTGACCGGCGAGGCCGCCGAGATGCCGGTCTCGGTCGCGCTCGGCCTCGGCCCCGAGGCCTGGGTGGAGGCGGCGGGCGGCGCTTCGGTCGCCTCCAACCGGGTCGCCCTGGTCGGCTTCCGCGACCGCGAGGAAACCCTTGAGGACGGGATGCGCCAGCCGCAGCAGATCTCCCCACCGCCGCTGCTGCGCCCGCTCGAGGACCTGCGCGCCGCCAGCCCCGCCGCGGCAGCCGCCGAGATCGCGGAGCAGCTCGCCGCCGCCGGCCCCTTCTGGCTGCACTTCGACGTCGACGTCCTCGACGCTGGCGCCTTCCCCGCCACCGACTACCTGCAACCCGACGGCCTCAGTTGGGAGGAGCTGCGGGCGACGATCGCTCCCCTGCTCGCCTCCCCCGCCCTCGCCGGCGCCTCGCTCGGCTGTTACAACCCGGAGAAGGACCCCGGCCTCGCCTGCGGTCGCAAACTGGTGGAGGTCCTGGCCGGCTAGGCCAGAGCGTCGATCTTCGCAGCGAGCTCGAAATCCGCCGCGGTGAGGCCGCCTTCAGAATGGGTGGAGAGCGTCACCGTCACCGTGTCCCAGGAGATCTCCAGGTCGGGGTGGTGGTTCATCGCCTCGGCCGGCTCGACCAGGCTGCGCACGAACTCGACCGAGCCGACGAAGTCGCCGCGCTCGAACCGCTTCGAGATCGCCGCTCCAGAGCGCTCCCAGCCGGGCGATTCAGACATCTTTGTCTCCAATTCGGCCTCGCTGAGCAGCGCCATCGGCCCTATGCTGGCAGGCGATGGCGGCAGGCGCAACGAGCGATTCCAAGCCAGTTCTCTGGCAGCTCTCGATCTCTCACTACAACGAGAAGGCGCGCTGGGCGCTCGATTACAAGGGCGTCGACCACGTGCGCCGCTCGCCGCTGCCGGGCGGCCACATGGCGATCGCCCTCTGGCTGACCCGCGGCGCCAGCACCCTGGTGCCGATCCTGCAGATCGACGGCGAGACGATCACCGACTCGACCGCGATCATCGCCGCCCTGGAGGCGCGCTACCCCGAGCCGCCGCTCTACCCCGCCGACCCCGAGCTGCGGCGCCAGGCACTGGACCTGGAGGACTACTTCGACGAGCAGCTCGGCCCCGCTGCTCGCCTCCTCGCCTTCCACGAGCTGATCAACGAGCCGGAGATATTCGCCCAGGTCGCCGCCGAAGCGGTCCCCGGCCCGCTCGGCAAGATGAAGAAGGTGACCGGGATCTACGCCAGCACCTACACCAGCCTGCGCTGGAAGGCGAGCAGCGAGGAGGGAGCCGAGGAGGCGCGGGCGAAGATCGTCGCCGCGATGGACCTGGTCGACGCCGAGCTCGCGGCCGGCAACGGCGAGTTCCTGGTCGGCGACCGCCTCAGCGTCGCCGACATCACCGCCGCCTCGCTCTTCTACCCCGTCGTCGGCCCCGACGAGGGCCCGCTGCCCCCGGGCCAGCCGGTGCCGCCCAACCTCGAGCGCTTCCGCGAGGAGCTCAGCTCCCGCCCCGCCTTCAACTGGGTCCTGGACACCTTCCGCCGCCACCGCCAGCCAGCGCGCCCGGTCGTTTCCGCAACGAGCGGATAGACCAGTGCAATTCTCTGTCTTATAGACAAAGAGTTGCGCCGAGTTCTCTATGCTGTCAATATGGAGCTCATGACTTACACCGACGAGAACCTCGCGGAGCGCTTCGAACACGTCGACGAACGCTTCGATCAATCGGACCGGGCGATCCGAGGAGTCGACCGCCGGGTAGCCGAGACGAAGGAAGACCTAGTCCGTCAGGCCAGCGAGACGAAGGAAGACGTGGTCCGTCAAATCGGTGAGGTCGACGGCCGCGTACGCGAACTCGCGCAGGCGGTGCGGGAGCTCCATTGGGTAATCGCCCGCGGCAACTTCGCCCTTATCGTCTGCCTGGTCGGCTTGATCGGGACGCTCTTGGTCAAAGGCGGCTAGCCCCCGATCGGGACCCGTGGGTTGGCGCCCCAGAAGACCAGGGTCGCGAGCATGCCGATGATGTGGACGGCGACGATGTTGAAGACCATCGACTTCGCGGTTGCGGTGCCGACGCCGACCGGGCCGCCGGAGGCGGTGTAGCCGTAGTAGCAGCCGGCGAGCACGATCACGGTCGCCATCGTCATCCCCTTGATCAGGCTGAAGATCAGGTCGGTGGGGTCCTGGAACATCCAGAAGATCAGCGTGTAGCCGCCGGAGGAGACGTCGCCGACCTGCTGCACCACGGTCAGGTAGCTGGCCGCGTACATCACCCCGATCCCGACCAGGTAGATGAACGGCAGCGCGATCCAGGCCCCGAGCAGGCGCGAGGCGCAGAGGAAGGTGACCGGCGGCACCCCCATCACTTCCAGCGCGTCGATCTCCTCCGAGATCCGCATCGCCCCGATCTCGGCGACGATCCCGGTCCCGACCTTGGCCGAGAGCATGTAGCCGAAGGCGTAGGGCATCGCCTCGCGCAGGTCGCAGAAGGCAGCGAAGAGGCCAGCGTAGGCCGGCGCCCCCTGGGCGCGGAAGAAGTAGGCGCCCTGAAGGCCGCACTGGAGGCCGAGGATGAAGACGAAGCCCCAGATCACCAGGGCGGAGCCGAGGATGAGGATGCCGGACTGGCGCAGCGCCTCGCCGAAGAAGCGCAGGGCGCGGCCGCTGTAGACGAGGCCGGCGACGCGGAGGCCGAAGCGGCCGATCTCGCCGAAGGAGTCGAGCCAACCGCGCGGGACCTCGAGCCAGGCGTTCACGGCGCCCTCCCCCTCACCGGATCGTCTGCAGCTCGGGGTTGGTCGCGAGCAGGACCGCAGTGAAGACGTAGCTGAAGGCGAAGACCCCGAGCAGCGAGGTGACCACAGCCTGGTTGACGGCGCGACCGACCCCGGCGGCGCCGCCGGAGGTGGTCATGCCCTTGTAACAGCAGACCACGGAGATGATCGCGCCGAACATCGTGCACATCAGGATCGAGCCCCAGATGTCGGTGATCGAGGCGTTGGAGAAGAGGGTGGCGAAGAAGCCGCCGAGCGACTGGTTGTAGAGCAGCTCGGCGGCGATCCCGGCGGTCAGCCCGAAGACGATCGCGAAGACGTCGAGCAGGGCGGTGATCGCCATCAGCGCCAGGAAGCGCGGCACCACCAGGTTCTTGACCGGGTCGACGCCGAGCACCTGCAGGGCGTCGAGCTCCTCGCGGATTTTGCGGGCGCCGAGGTCGGCGGTGATCGCCGTCCCGGCGGCTCCGGCGACGATCAGCGCCGTGACCAGCGGCCCGATCCAGCGGATCGCGGTCAGCACGAAGAAACCGCCGAGGCGGTCGAGAGCGCCGAAGATCTGCAGCGGGCCGGCCGCCTGCAGGCCGGGCGCGCCGAGGTTGAGCGCGAAGGTCGTGACCAGCAGCGGGAACCAGCAGAGCCGCAGGGCGAAGAGGAACTGGTCGACCAGCTCCTCGCCGTAGGGATAGGGCGGCCGCACCGCCGAGGCGATCGTCCGCGTGGTCAGGATCACCATGTTGCCGACCTGCGTGAACAGGCCGCTGGCGGAGCTGGCGCGGTTGGCTAGGACCGGGCGCGCCACCGGCCCATCGCCCTGCCGAGCGGACCCATCTCCTCGGCCTCGCGCCGAACCCTGCGCTCCGCCGCCTTCTGCGCCTCCGAGAGCTGGGCGATCAGCGTGTCGCGGGTGCGCTCCAGCTCCTGCACCCCGGCGACGTGGGCGACGGCGCGGCGCGGCGCCGTCGGCAGCTCGCCGCTGAGATCACGCGCGTAGGAGGCCAGCTCGGCCTCCAGCCGGGCGATCTGCCGGCGCAGCTCACTGCGGATCTCGATCGTCTCGCTGTCCTCGCCGCCGACTGCCTCGATCCCGTCGGCATCCGCCTCGACGCCGGCGCAGGCCATCGCCACGATCGCCAGCTCACGTGGCCCGGCGCCGGCCTCGCGGGCGCGGCGCAGCGCCTCGGTGACGATCTCCTCCAACTCCGGGTTCGGCGCCACCCCGGTGGCGACGAAGGTGCCCTGGCCCTGGCGGCTGACGACGAGGCCGTCCTGCTCCAGCCCCTCGTAGACGCCGCGCACCGTGTTGACGTTGACTCCGGCCCAGCCGGCGAGCTGGCGGAAGCTCGGCAAGCGCTCGCCGCTGGCTAGCTGCCCGGTCGAGATCAGCGCCCGCAGGCGCCAGGCCAACTGCAGCCCAACCGGCAGCTCGTCGCCCGGGTCGACCGCGAAGGGGTTGCGCTCGACTTGCTGTGCCATTGAAGAACACAGTAGCCGCGGCCACTGTCCCAGTCAATTGGCACAGTTAAGAACTACGGCGTCAGGACGATCTTCAGCGCTTCGCGGCGGTCGTAGATCTCGTAGGCCTCAGCGGCGTCGTCGAGCGACATGTGGGCGCTGACCAGCGGGCCGGGATCGAGTTTGCCCGCCTCCATCAGCGCCGTCACCCGGTCGACGTGGGCGATCACGTTCGCGACCCCAAGCCGCAGGTCAAGCCCCTTCAGCCAGGCCAGCCCCAGCGGCACCTCGGCCTTGCCGGCGTAGGCACCGATCCCGGAGACGACGCCGACGTCGCGGCAGAGGCTGATCGCCAGCGCCAGCGGCTCCGGGTTGCCGACCGCGTCGACGACGACGTCAACACCCATCCCTGAAGTCGCCGCGCGAATCTCCTTCTTCGGATCCTGCTCGGTCAGGTGCACCGGGGTCGCCCCGAACGAGGCCGCCATCTGCAGGCGCTCCTCGACGGTGTCGATCGCGAAGACCGCGGCGGCGCCGCCGGCCAGCGCCACCTGCACGGCGCAGAGGCCGACCGGCCCCAGCCCAAGCACGGCGACGGTGTCACCGGAGCGCATCTCGGCCTTGTCGACCGCGTGGTAGGCGGTGCCCATCACGTCGCCGGCAAAGAGGGCGACGTCATCGGACATCGCCTCGGGCACCCGCCGCAGGGTCATGTTCGCGCGGGGCACGAGCAGTTGCTCGGCCTGGGCGCCCTGCAGGTCGCCGAGGTGGGAGCCGTGGCCGAAGGTGCGGCCGTTGCGGCAGCGGTGGTAGTCGCCGCGCAGGCAGGAGGAGCAGGTGCCGCAAGCAGTTAGGAAGGTGCCGAGGACGCGGTCGCCGACGGCCACCCGCTCGACGTCGTCGCCGGCGGCGATCACCGTGCCGACGAACTCGTGCCCGATCGTGAAGCCCTGCTCGACCGGGACGCGGCCGTGGTAGATGTGGAGGTCGGAGCCGCAGATGCCGCTGGCGTCGACCCGAACCACGGCGTCGTCGGCGGCGACGACCTCGGGCTCGGGCTTCTCCTCGATCCGGACCTCGCCCGGGGCTTGGAAGGTGACGGTGCGCATCGGCAGGCGCAACCGTATCGCCGTCGGCGCAGCCGGCGCCGGAAGGGCTGGTTAAGAGGCGGTGGTGGTCTGGAAGCGGGTCGTCTCGTCGGGACTGGCGGTCTCGGCGATCCGCGACTCCAGCGCCAGCTCCTTCTCGAAGTCGGCCGCCTCGCCGTGTTGGAAGGAGACGTCTTTGCCCTCGAGCAGCTCGATGAAGATCTCGACGAAGCGGGCATCGAGCTGTTTGCCGGCGACCCGGCGCAACTCGACGATCGCGTCGTAGCTCGACATCGGCGTCCGGTAGGAGTCGCGGGCGGTCATCACGTCGTAGGTGTCGGCGACGGAGATGATCCGCGCCAGCTCCGGGATGTCGTCGCCGACGAGCCCGCGCGGGTAGCCCTTGCCGTCGATCCGCTCGTGGTGGGCGAGGATGATCTCCGCGACCGGGCCGTAGCCGTCGAGCGAGGAGACGACGCGGGCGCCCTGCTGCGGGTGGCGCTTGATCAGCATCCAGTCCTCGTCGGTGAGCGGCACGTTGGCCTTGAGGATGCGGTCGGGGAGGATGAACTTGCCGATGTCGTGCAGCAGCGCGGCGATGTGGACCAGCTCCTCCTCGCGGCGCGAGTAGCCGGCCCGCTGGGCGATCGCCCGCGAGTAGCGGGCGACGGCGGCGCTGTGGCGAGCGGTCATCTGGTCCCGCAGGTCGAGCGTGCGCAGCATCGCGCTCAACATCCCGACCTGGAAGCTGGCCAGTTGCTTGCTGCGCAGGGCCAGCTCCTCGGCCCGCTGCTGGGAGACGAGCAAGGCGCCGAGCAGGTACTGGAAGGTGACGAGGACGACGCCGAAGAGGGCGACCCCGGCGATGCCGACCTGGACGTAGAGATAGGCGACGCCGCAGGCCATCAGCGCCGCCGCGAGCTCGGAGGGCAGCAGCGGGATCAGTGCCGTGCGCACCTTGGCCCAGAAAGAGCTGCGGTCCAGGTAACAGGAGTAGGAGGCGATCATCGTGAAGTTGATCGCCAGCGCGAGCAGGAAGACCGCGAAGATCAGCACGTAGAAGGCCGGCTCGGTGTGGGAGACCCCGTTGGCGATGACCGTCTCGTGGAAGGCGATCCCGGTGACCAGCGGGAAGGTCGCGTAGGTGAGCACGTTGTTGAGCAGGAAGTGCCAGTCGTCGCGCCAGCGCAGCCAGCCGGTGAGGATCGTCATCACGCCGATCAGCGCCGCCGGGGTGCCGCCGAGGAAGACCATCGCCAAGACCAGCGCCAGGAAGCTGCCGGAGATCTTCACCTTCGAGGTGGTGGTGATCGCGGTCAGATCGCTGAAAACCGAGAAGCCGAGCAGGATCGCGAACAGCAGCAGATCCCAGTCGGCGGAGGGGGCGGTCCAGACCGCGGCGGCGACAGCCGCAAGCAGGCCGGCAATCTGCGCGCCTATCGCTGCATGGGTTGGGCGGTTCTCGGTCATGTTCGACGTGGCTGGTGGGGGCAGAGTCGCAGCCTGGCTAGGGGTTTCAGCAACGCGTTGCCGTTCCCTGCGCCGTCGACGTTCAATCGGGTACTGGCGCTACGTGCGGGTTTTAGAAGCTACCGGCATCAGACCGACCATTCAAGGCGGTTTAGGCGGATGACCAATCTCGTGCAACCGGCCTGCGCGGCTCTGGAGGGGCGCGACAGCGGGCCCCGAATAGACAAAGGGCGTCCCCTTAAGGAACGCCCTTTAGTCGAAGCTTGGTGCGAGCAATATCCCGTTGCTCGCTTGAAGAAGATCTAGTGGCGGTAGCCCATTTCTTTCCCTTTCAAATGGTGGTTAAAGCCCGCGAACTTGTGCACTGCATCCTGGGAACTTCAAATCAGATGGGGACTTTGTAGCACAGGTTGGCGGAAAGTTGTGCATCTGCAGGAAAACTTGTGCAGAAATAGGGTAGTACCCATGCCTAGGAATGCCTAAACGAAGCCTGACCGACCCCCTCCGTAGGCCGGTCTTCCGGCGCCTCGCGACGAGCTACGCGGTCAACGAGCTGGGCGACTGGATGGGGATAATCGCCCTCTCGGTGCTGGTCTTCGAGCGCACCGACAGCCCCCTGGCGACGGCCGGTCTCTTCCTCGGCACCCGCTTCCTCCCCGCCCTGCTGGCGCCGATCCTGGTCGCCCGGGCGGAGAAGCCACCGCCGCGGTTTGCGCTGCCGGTCATCTACTGCGGTGAGGCGGCGGCCTTCGGCGGCCTCGCCCTGCTGGCCTCGGCCGAGACCTTCTCGCTGGCCGCGGTGATCGTGGTGGCGACGATCGACGGCGCCCTCGCCCTGACCGGTCGCGCCCTGACCCGCGCCGTCGTCGCCGCCCTGCTCGAGCCGACGGGCGAGCTGCGGGCCGGCAACGCCCTGCTCAACATCGCCTTCACCGGCGGCGCCGCGCTCGGCCCCGGCCTCGCCGGTCTGATCGTCGCCGGCTTCGGCGTCTCGACCGCGCTGCTGCTCGACGCCGTCTCCTTCTACGCGATCGCCTGGATCCTGCTCACCGCCGGGCCGCTGCCACGGGCCGAGCCCGAACCGGGCCGGATGCGGGAGCGCGTCCGCGCCGGCATCGCCTATATCCAGGAGAAGGTCGTGCTGCGGCGGCTGTTGCTTGCCCAGGGGGCGGCCTTCGTCTTCTTCGCTGCGGTGATCCCGGTCGAGGTCGTCTACGCCAAGGAGACGCTCGGCACCAGCGACTCCGGCTACGGCCTGATGCTTGCCAGTTGGGGCGCCGGGATGGTGATCGGCAGCTTCGTCTTCGCCGCCCTGCGCAGGCTCTCGATTCTCTTCCTCCTCTTCTTCAGCACGCTCGCCGTCGGCGCCGGCTACCTGGGCCTGGCGGTGGCTCCGACCCTTGCACTCGCCTGCGTCGCCTCCGTTGTCGGTGGCGCCGGCAACGGAGTCCAGTGGGTGTCGATGATCAGCGCCGTACAGGAGCTGACGGCGCCGGGGATGCAGGCACGGGTCATGAGCGTGTTGGAGTCGATTGGCGCAGCGATGCCAGGTGTGGGTTTCGTGCTTGGCGGAGTCGTCGCCGCAGCGGTGTCACCACGGGCAACGTTTGCCGCAGCAGGTCTTGGGGTAATCGGCATCCTCCTGCTGGTTTCACCAGCGCTGGGTGCGAGATGGTCCGACCAGCCTGCGACAACTAGTCCAGAAGAGCTTGACGGGGGTGACGAGGTTGTGCTGGAGTTGATTCCGGCCGCCCGCCACACCAGTCCCTAACCGGAGGTTGAACTTTGAGGAACTTGCGCATTGCTTTTTCGGTGATCGGACTTGCAGCGCTAATGGCGATTGGACTGGTGGCATGCGGTGGCGGCGGTGACGACACCGGCGACAGTGGGAGTGGTGAAACGGGCGGCATCCTCAATGCCACCTACGGCTCTTTCCCGGATTACATGGATCCGGCGCTCTCTTACACCGCCGAAGGTTGGACGGCGATGGGCGAGATCTACATCCCGCTGCTGACCTACAAGCACGGCGAAGGCCAGGAAGGCAGCGAAGTCGTTCCCGGCCTGGCAAAAGACATGCCGAAAATCACCAACGGGGAAAAGACCTACACCCTCTTCCTCCGCCCCGGGCTCAAATACTCCGACGGAACCCCGGTCAAAGCCTCCGACTTCACCAACGCGGTCGAACGCAACTTCAAAGTCAACTCCGGCGGCTCGCCGTTCTACACCGGCATCGTCGGCGCCGAAAAGTTCGCCGAAACCAAGCAGGGCGGCATCCCCGGCATCAAAACCAACGACAAGACCGGCGAAGTCAAGATCGACCTGGTCAAGCCGCGAGGCACCTTCACCAACGAGCTGGCGCTGATGTTCGTCGCGCCGGTGCCGCCGGACACTCCTGACACGGATCAGTCGGCGAGCCCGCCGCCCGGCACCGGGCCGTACATGATCACCAAATCGCAGCCGGGTCGTGGCTGGGAATACGAGCGCAACCCGTACTGGGCCAAAGCGAACTCGAAAGCGATGCCCGAATACCCGACCGGGACGATCGACGGCGCGAAAATCACCGTCAACCGCAACGCCCAGACCCAGGTCAACGACGTCGAACAGGGTCGTGTCGAGTGGATGCAGAATCCGCCCCCGGCCGATCGCTACGCCGAAGTGAAGGAAAAATACGAGGGCACCCAGTTCCGGGTCAACCCGACGATCAGCACCTACTACTTCTGGATGAACACGACGAAGGCGCCGTTCGACGACATCAAAGTGCGCGAAGCGATCAACTACGCCGTCGACACCGCCGCCCTCGAACGGATCTACGCCGGTCAGCTCGCCAGCACCCACCAGATCCTGCCGCCCGGGATGCCCGGCTACGAGAAATTCGACCTCTTCCCGCATGACCTGGCCAAAGCCAAGGCGATGATCAAGGAAGCGAACCCGTCGGACATGGACATCACCGTCTGGACCGACAACGAAAGCCCGCAGGACGAAGCCGGCGCCTACTACGAGGACATCCTCAAGCAGCTCGGCTTCAACACCACGCTGAAAATCCTCAACGCCGACAACTACTTCACGGTGATCGGCAACCAGACCACCCCGGACCTCGACACCGGCTGGTCGGACTGGTTCCAGGACTATCCGCACCCGAACGACTTCTTCCAGCCGTTGCTGGCGGGCGAGAGCATCCTCCCGACGAACAACGGCAACTTCGCCAATATCGACGACCCGGCGCTGAATAAAGAAATCGCCGAACTCGGTGAAGAACAGCTTGGCCCGGAGCAGGAAGACGCGTACCGGGAAATGGATAAGACGTACATGGAAATGGCGCCCTGGGTGCCATACGGAACCCGGACGCTCTCGACCTTCGTCTCGGACGAGATCAACTTCGACAACATCATCGTCAGCCCGACGTTCTTCGAGTACCTGACCAGCTTCGAATTCAAGTAGGGGTTGGTCGGGTAGGAATCGATCGTGTCCGCCGACCTTCAGCCGGAGGCAAGCACGGCTGAAGGTCGCCCCGGGCCGTGGGGGCTGGCGCTCAAGCGCTTCCTCCGCAACCGCATCGCGGTCGCCTTCCTCGGCGTCTTCATCCTCATCATCCTGTTCGTCCTGGCGGCGCCGCTGTGGGCGAACGACGTCGCCGACACCGGGCCGAACGAGACCCACACGCTGGAAAAAATCACCGTCGACGGGGAAAAGCGCGAAATCGTCACCCCCGAAGGCAAGCCGATCGGGCCGCAGTGGTTCGGCGCCGGCGGCAAGTTCTTCCTCGGCGCCGACAGCCGCCTCGGCCGCGACGAGATGGTGCGGTTGATGTACGGCGGTCGCACCTCGCTGCTGATCGGGGTGACGACTGCGCTGATCACCACCCTGACCGCGATCGTGCTCGGGCTGCTCGCGGGCTACTACCGCGGCTGGGTCGACACGGTGATCGCCCGCACCCTCGACGTGCTCTGGTCCCTACCGGTCTTCCTCGTCGGCCTCGCCCTCGGAATCTCGCTGGCGATCGGCGGCTTGAAGCTGGGCCCGATCGAAATCTCCGGCGGCTCGCTCTGGATCCCGATCCTGGTGATCAGCATCTTCACCGTGCCGTACATCGCGCGGCCGATCCGCGGCGAGGTGCTGGCGCTGAGCGAGAAAGAGTTCGTCGAGGCGGCCATCGCCCAGGGCGCCGGACCGTTGCGGCTGATGTTCGGTGAGATCCTGCCCAACCTGGCCTCGACCGTGATCGTCTTCTTCACCCTGACGATCGCCAACAACATGCTGTTCGAGGCCGGCCTCTCCTTCCTCGGCGCCGGCGTGCAGGCGCCCAACTCCTCCTGGGGGACGATGATCACCGTCGGCGAGGAGCTGCTGCGCACGCAGCCGCTGCTGGCGATCATCCCCGGCGTGATGATCATGCTGACGGTGCTCTCGCTGAACATCGTCGGCGACGGGCTGCGCGACGCGCTCGACCCGCGCTCGAAAGTGCGGCTCGAGGCCCACCTCGGGGTCGCCGAGCCGGAGGGGACGGCGGTCTGATGCTGCGCTTCGTGGTCAGGCGCCTGGCCGGGATGGCGATCGTGCTGTTTGCCGTCTCGGTGCTCGTCTTCCTGATCTTCAACGTCGTGCCCAATGCCAACCCGGCGCAGCAACTGGCGGGCAAGAACGCGCGTCCCTTCCTGGTCAAGAACATCGAAGAAGAATGGGGCTTCGACAAGTCGCTGCCGGAGCAGTACGTGACGATGATGAAGCTGGTCGTCAACGGCGAACTGACCTCCTACGAACCACGGATCCCGGTCAACGACCGGATCAAGGAAGGGATCCCGGCGACGATCTCGCTCAGCGTCGGCGCCGGCTTGATCTGGCTCTTCTTCGGGATCCTGCTCGGCTACCTATCGGCGTTGAAGCCCGGGGGGCTCCTCGACCGGCTGTTGACCGCGGTCGCCGTCGCCGGCATCTCGATCCCCGTCTTCCTGCTGGCCCCGGTCTTCATCTACTTCCTCGCCGAAAAGCTGGAACTGTTCCCCAACGGCGGCTACGTGCCGATCTCCGAAGACCCGGGAGAGTGGTTCAAGCACCTGATCCTGCCCTGGGTCACCCTGGCGATCCTCTCGATCGGCTTCTACAGCCGGGTCCTGCGCTCGAACATGCTCGACGTGATGAACGAGGACTACGTGCGCACGGCGCGGGCCAAGGGGCTGAGCGAGCGCAAGGTGATGACCCGCCACGTGCTGCGCAACTCGCTGATCCCGATCATCACCCTGTTCGGGCTCGACTTCGGCGCCACCATCGCCGGCACCGCGATCATCACCGAAACGCTCTACGACATAAACGGAGTCGGTGCCTACGCGGCTGACGCGGTGACCAACTTCGAACTGCCGCCGATCATGGGAGTCACCCTCTACGGCGCCTTCTTCGTCGTCTTCATCAACGCCCTGGTGGACATCACTTACGCCTATCTGGACCCGCGCGTGCGGCTCGGGGAAGCGGCCGCCGAGTGAGCCCGGAGCAACTGCTATCCGTCAGTGATCTGCGGGTCGGGTTCGCGACCGAAGGCGGCCTGCTGCAGGCGGTCGACGGCGTCAACTTCAAGCTGCGCCCGGGCGAGGTGCTGGCGATCGTCGGCGAGTCGGGATCGGGCAAGAGCGTCACCGCGCAGACGATCATGGGCCTGACCCGCGGCCACAACTCGCGGATCGAGGGCTCGGTCCAGCTCGACGGCGAGGAGCTGCTGACGGCGGGCGACGCGGCAATGCGGAAGCTGCGCGGGGAACGGATCGCGATGGTCTTCCAGGACCCGATGACCTCCTTCAACCCGGTGTACCGGCTCGGGGCGCAGATCACCGAGGCGATCCGCGCCCACCGCCCCGGGACCTCGAAGGCGGACGCCCGGACCAGGGTCGTCGAGCTGTTCGACTCGGTCGGCATCCCCGACGCCGAGCGCCGGGTCGACGACTACCCGCACGAATTCTCCGGCGGCATGCGGCAGCGGGCGATGATCGCGATGGCGCTGGCCCTGGAGCCGGAGGTGCTGATCGCCGACGAGCCGACGACGGCGCTCGACGTAACGATCCAGGCGCAGATCCTGCGTCTGCTCGAGGACCTCAACCGCGAGCGCAACCTGGCGACGATCCTGATCACCCACGACCTCGGCGTCGTCGCTGAGGTCGCCGACCGGGTGCTGGTGATGTACGCCGGCAAGGTGGTCGAGCAGGGCTCCCTGGACGAGATCTTCTACGACCCCCAGCACCCCTACACCTGGGGCCTGCTCGGGTCGCTGACCCGGCTCGACCGGCCCCGGCCGAAGCGGCTGCCGCAGATCAGCGGCGTCCCGCCTTCGCTGCTGGAGCTGCCCGAGGGCTGCCCGTTCCGGCCCCGCTGCCCGCACGAGTTCTCCAAGTGCACCCAGGTGCCCGGACTGGAGCCGCGGCTGCCCGATGCAGCCCAGCACTGCGACCGCTGCTGGCTGACGCCTGAGCAGAAGCGGGAGAAGCGCCAGGTCGAGGGACAGATCGGGCTGGAGGCGCCGGCTTGAACGGCAGCGGCGAGAACCTGCTCGAGGTCACCGACCTGGTCAAGCACTTCCCGATCAAGCGCGGGGTGCTGGTCGACCGCGAGGTCGACCAGGTGCGGGCCGTCGACGGCATCAGCTTCAAGATCCCGCGCGGCAAGACGCTGGGCCTGGTCGGCGAGTCCGGCAGCGGCAAGTCGACCGCCTGTCGCGCGGTGCTGCAGTTGATCAAGCCGACCTCGGGCTCGGTCCGCTTCGAAGGCGAGGAGATCGCCGGGCTCTCGCGGCGGCAGATGCGGCCATTGCGGCGACAGATGCAGATGATCTTCCAGGACCCCTACGCCTCGCTCAACCCGCGCAAACGGATCGGCCAGATCGTCGCCGACCCGCTGCGTCGCCAGAAGGTCGCCTCCGGCTCCGACCTGCGCCGCCGCGTCACCGAGTTGCTGGAGAGGGTCGGCCTCGCCAGCGAGCACTACGACCGCTTCCCGCACGAGTTCTCCGGTGGCCAGCGGCAGCGGATCGGGATCGCCCGGGCGCTGGCGCTGGAGCCGAAGCTGGTGATCGCCGACGAGCCGGTCTCGGCGCTCGACGTCTCGATCCAGGCGCAGGTCGTGAACCTGCTCCACGACCTCCAGGACGAGTTCGACCTCACGTACGTCTTCATCTCCCACGACCTCTCCGTCATGCGGCAGATCTGCTCGCGCATAGCGGTCATGTATCTCGGGCACGTAGTCGAGCTCGCAGACTCGGAGCAGATCTTCGAGCGGCCGAGGCATCCCTACACGGCGGCGCTGATCTCCGCAGTCCCCCGCGTCTCGG
>DASUZL010000040.1:0-67661 GCA_036376895.1 Solirubrobacterales bacterium | reverse complement strand
CGGCGGGGTCAGCCTCGAGGCGGTGCGCGAGATCGCCGAGACCGGCGTCGAGCTCATCTCGGTCGGCGCGCTGACGCACTCGGCGCCGACGCTCGACTTCTCGATGCTCGTCGAGCCCGCCTGAGCGGGGTGGGGGAGCCGCGCCCGGCCTATCCGTGCGCGGCGCCGCCGGTCACCGTCAGCTTCAGGTGCATTTCGGTCGGGTGGATGGTGCAGACGAAGCGGTAGGTGCCGCGCTTGTTGAAGGTGTGGGCGAGGTTGACGCCCTTCCTGCTCGTCGCGGGCTCCTGGATCGTGCCGCCGGGCCCTTCGGTCTTGACGATGTGGTGGCGCACCCCGCCGACCCAGCGGAACTCCAGCTTGGTCCCCTGCGAGATCGTCTTCTTGGCGGGCGAGAGGAAGTTGTTGCCGACCGTGATCGTCGCCTCCGGCTCGCCGCGGGCGCCGACACCTGGCGCCGTCAGGGCCATTGCCGCGAATACGGCGGCCACGGCGGCGACGGGACCGATCGTCTTTCTCTTGCGCATCTCCAACCTCCTCTGGACGGTTGCCGGTGGTACGGACGTTCTTCGGCGGCGGTTCACTTCAGCAGACGGGAGAGGCGGCGGTCCTTGAGGACACGGCCGCCGGTCTGCTCCTGTGGGCAGTAGCTGGTCTGGTGCTCGGCGAAGAAGACGGCCTCGATCGTCGTGCCGCAGCGCGGGCAGGGCTCGCCCTCGCGCTTGTGGACCTTCAGCGGCATCGGCAGCTTGTCGGGCGGCTCGGGGCCGACCGTCTTCTCGTAATGGTCGATCGCGTCACCGAGCACGTGCAGGGCGGCGTGCAGGCGCTCGACCTCCTCGTCGCTCAGCTCGGATCCCTGCTTGAAGGGGGAAAGCCGGGCCTCCCAGAGGATCTCGTCGACCCAGGAGCGGCCGATGCCGGCGATATCCCCCTGGTGGCGGAGGAGGGGATGCAAATGGCGGGGAAGGTCGATAGCCGCTGCGAAGACGTCGAGCGGCGGGGCCGGCCAGGCCTCCGGCCCCAGCCTGGCGACCGCCTCGTCCTCGTCGACCGCGTCCGTCGGCAGCAGCTTCGCCCACGCCCGTTGCTTCGTGCCGAACTCGCGCAGGCGCAGCTCGCGGCCGTCCTCGAGTCGCACCAGCACCCGCGAGGCGCGGTCTTTGGGCGAGGCCCGTTTGTCGAAGACGCGCAGCCTCCCGGCGGACATCAGGTGGATCAAGAGGGCGAGGTCGCCGAGCTCGACCACGGGCATCTTGCCGACGCGGCGGATCTGGGCGATCTCGCGCCCCACCAGCGCATCCAGCGGTGGGTCGAAGGTCTTCATCACGTTCATCCCCGGCGCCAGCGCCGACTCGACCGTCGCGCCGGCCAGTGCGGAGTCGAGCCTGCGCGTCGTGATCTCGACCTCGGGCAGCTCGGGCATGTCGAGAGAGTAGACTTGAGCGCAGTTCCATTCGACTGGACTCAGGCCAAGGCCATGCCAGCGAACATACGATCAACGGGGCCCTCCCAGGGCCTTTTGAGGCAACCGGAAATGAGAGAGCTTCCGACGATCAACGAGCCGGTCCCGATGCTCGACCTCACGCCAGGCGAGGTCGAGGAGATGTCGCGCGAGGTGCGTGAGCTGGCGCGCGAGCGCGACGCCGTCATCCTCGCCCACAACTACCAGGTGCCCGAGGTCCAGGAGGTCGCCGACTACACCGGCGACTCGCTCGGCCTCTCGCGCCAGGCGGCCGAGTCCGGAGCCTCCGTCATCGCCTTCTGCGGCGTCCACTTCATGGCCGAGACGGCCGCGATCCTCTCTCCCGAGAAGACGGTCCTGATCCCCGACCTCGACGCCGGCTGCTCGCTCGCCGACTCGATCGACGCCGACCAGTTGCGCGCCTGGAAGGCCGAGCACCCCGGGGCGATCGTTGTCATGTACGTCAATACCTCGGCCGAGGTGAAGGCGGAGACCGACTACTGCTGCACCTCCTCCAACGCGGTCAGCGTGGTCGAGCACATCTGGGCCGAGCACGGCCCGGAGACGGAGATCCTCTTCGGCCCCGACATGTGGCTCGGCGCCTTCGTCGAGCGCGAGACCGGCCTCGTCGAGGACCCTGAGCGACGCGCCCGCT
Source organism: Solirubrobacterales bacterium (assembly GCA_036376895.1). Lineage (GTDB taxonomy): Bacteria > Actinomycetota > Thermoleophilia > Solirubrobacterales > 70-9 > VAYN01. Next base: position 65,541 of record DASUZL010000040.1, on the reverse strand, counting down.
TCCACGTCTGGGACGGCGAGTGCCACGTCCACGCCGGCATTCGTCCCGAGGACATCGCCCAGACCCGGGCCGAGAACCCCGAGGCCGAGTTCCTGATCCACCCCGAGTGCGGCTGCTCGACCCAGGCGATGGAGTACGTCGCCTCCGGCGACATCGAGCCCGAGGGCGTGCACATGCTCTCCACCTCGGGCATGCTCAAGCACGTCGAAGAGCACCCCGACGGCAGCTTCATCGTCGCCACCGAGAACGGCATGCTCTACCCGCTGCAGCAGGCGGCGCCGCGGGCGAACCTGATCGAGGCCAACCGGATGGCCTTCTGCAAATACATGAAGATGATCACCCTGCCGAAGCTGCGCGACTCCCTGCTGGAGATGAAGTTCGAGGTCAGCGTCCCCGCCGACGTCGCCGCCAAGGCGCGGATCCCGATCGAGCGCATGGTCGCGATCGGCTAACACGCGCGAATCGGCGCGCGCGGCCCTCTAGTTAAGAAAAGTTGTGTGGTGGCTCACGATGGGCTACTGGTTGCCCTACCCCCGAGGCGTATTAGCCAACAAGGGAGAGGAAGCAACCAATGACCCGCAAGCTCAAGGCATCGCTGCTCGCCGTCGTCGCGCTGGCCGCAATCGGCGCCGTCAGCGCAACGGCTGCGCAGGCCAGCGAATTCACAGCTGGGGCCTACCCGGCGACAATCACAGGCCAGAACATCGGTGGCGGCCACACGTTCACGACCGAAGCCGGGGCGATGAATTGCAACGTCACCTTCCACGGTGAAATGGCAGCAGCGACGAACAACCTGACACTGACCCCGACCTACAACTGCGGCATCGAAGGCCTGGCGGTGGACGTCAGCCTCAATGGCTGCGACTACGTCTTCCACGCTGGCGAAACAGTGGTGATGGACACGGTCAAAGGGTCGATGGACATCACCTGCCCGATGGGGGCCAAGATCGACTTCAAAATCACATCGATGGTCACCTGCGACATCACAGTCGGCGAACAGCTCGGGCTCAAATCGCTGATCTACACAAACAAAACAAACGCCAAAGATGTCGACGTCGACATGAACCTGACCGGGATCGCCTACACGGCCGACCTCGGCTGTCCAGGCGCGGGCCTGCACGGCAATGGCACCTACAGTGGCCAGACGACACTGAAGTCCGACAACGAAGGGACTGACGCGTTCATGGCCGAGTAGGAATATGAACGTCCGCTAACAATTCGCTAAGCTCTCGCCAACGCGGTTTGGGCGCCTTCTTGCGCGGCCGGGCCCACGCAGGAGTCACTCTGTATTCGCAGAAGGCACCCCCCGCATGGCGAGAGCTAAGAAGAACAAGCAGCGCGACGACGAGCCCCGGCGCCCCCGCGGGCGCCGCGCCCCGATCATCGAGCTGAACGAGGTCACCAAGGTCTACCCGGGCGGCCACATGGCCCTGGACCGGGTCAACCTGGCGATCGGTCGCGGCGAGTTCGTCTTCCTCGTCGGCCCCACCGGTTGCGGCAAGTCGACGCTGATCAAGATGCTGATCCGCGAGCTGGCGGCGACCGAAGGCGCGGTGAAGATCGCCGGCCGCGACATCGGCCAGCTTTCGGAGAAGAAAATCCCGCAGCTGCGGCGCAACATCGGCACCGTCTTCCAGGACTTCAAGCTTCTGCCCAACCGGACGGTCTACGACAACGTCGCCTACGCGCTGCAGGTGATCGGCGCCAGCCGCGCCGAAATCCGCGAGCAGGTGCCGGCGACGCTGCGCCTGGTCGGCCTCTCGACCAAGCTCAACAACTACCCCGACCAGCTCTCCGGCGGCGAGCAGCAGCGCGTCTCCGTCGCCCGCGCCTTCGTCAACCACCCGCCGCTGCTGCTGGCCGACGAGCCCAGCGGCAACCTCGACCCGGTCACCTCGATCGGGATCATGCAGCTGCTCTACCGGATCAACAAGACCGGGACCACGGTCGTGGTCGTCACCCATGACCGCGAGATGGTCGACAACATGCGTCGCCGCGTGGTCGAGCTCTACGAGGGCCGCGTCGTCCGCGACGAGGTCTCCGGCGGCTACACCGAGGAGTCGACGACCGAATTCGGGCTGCGGATGCAGGCCGAGATGGGCGTCGGGGCCGACGGCGGGATCCAGACCAACGGCCACGCCGACCAGGAATCCCTGCTCTAACCATGGGCCGGCTGATCTTCTTCTTCCAGGAGGCCCTGCGCGCGCTGCGCCGTAACGGCGCTCCGACCCTGGCCGCGGTCGTGACCACGGTGGTCACCGTGATCCTGCTCGGCGTCCTGATCCCGATCTTCCAGACGACCCAGGCCAAGAGCAACGAGGTCCGCAGCGAGCTCAACATCCAGGCCGGTCTCTACGACGACGCGACCAAAGCCGAGGTCAACTCGCTGCAGGGCGAGCTCGAAGGGATCCCGCACGTCGCCGAAGTCACCTACATCAGCAAGGACGAAGCGCTGGCGACGCTGCGCAGCGAGCTCAAGGACAAATCGATCGTCGGGCAGCTGAACTCAAACCCGCTGCCTGCAAGCCTGGAAGTCAAGGCCGACGACGCCGCCAACCTGCCCGGGATCCGCGAAGCGATCATGCCCAACGGCGAGGCGATCTCGCCGATCATCAGCAACATCTTCGACCGCACCCAGGCCTCCGACAAGATCGAGGAGGTCACCGGCGCTCTGAAGATCGTGCTCAGCGTGATCACCGTGCTGCTGGTGCTGGCCTCGCTGATGCTGGTCGGCAACACGATCCGGCTCTCGATCTACACCCGCCGCCGCGAGGTCGAGGTGATGCGGCTGGTCGGCGCCACCCGCTGGTTCATCCGCTGGCCGTTCATGATCGAGGGCGTGGTCGTGGGCTTCGCCGGCGGCCTGATAGCCATACTGATCCTGTGGCTGGGCAAGCTGACGATCGTCGATCCGCTGAGCGACTCCTTCAACTTCCTGGAAGCGCAGAACACGACCACGCTGGGCTTCCCGGCCCTGGTCGCGATCCTCTTTGCCGCCTCGGTGCTGGTCTCGACGATCGGCTCCGGCGTCACCCTGCGCCGCTTCCTCAAGGTCTGAGGCGCCGGTGAGAGCACGCGGGGCCGTGGCGTTCGCCGCGGCGCTGATCGCCTTCGGTGCCGCCGGTCTATGGCTCGGCGGGCACCCCGCGCAGCTTCCCGGGTTCGCCCGCGACGCCTTCGTCTCCGAGCCGGCCTCGCTGACCGCGGAAGCGGCGGAACTGATCGAGGACAGCTACTTCCGCCCGGTCGGCGAGACCGAGCTCGGCAACGGCTCCCTGCAGGGCATGGTGCGGGAGCTGCGCCGCCGCCACGGCGACCGCTTCACCGAATACTTCTCACCGGAAGCGCTGGCAAGCTTCAACGAGCAGATCGAAGGCCGCTTCTCCGGGATCGGGCTCAGCGTCGCCGGTGTCAAACGCGGCCTGCGCGCGGTCGAAGTCTTCCCCCGCTCGCCTGCTGCGGAGGCGGGGATCGAGCCCGGCGACACGATCGTCTCGGTCGAAGGCAAATCGCTCGCCGGCGTCTCAACGGCCGACGCGACGGCGCAGATCAAGGGCCCGGAAGGGACCGAGGTGGCGATCGGGGTGCGCGATGCTGACAGCGGCAAACTGCGCAAGCTGAAGCTGACCCGAGCCGAGGTGGCGCTGCCCAACGTCAGCAGCACGGTCGTCGACATCGACGACCGCAAGCTCGGCTACGTCCGCCTGCTCTCCTTCAGCGAAGGTGCCCACGCGCTGCTCGCCGACGCGGTTCGCAAGGTCCAGCGCGAAGGGGCTGAGGCGATCGTGGTCGACCTCCGGGCCAACCCGGGCGGCCTGCTCAACGAGGCGGTGCTGAGCGCCAGCGTCTTCCTGCCCGAGGACGAAGTGGTCGTCTCCACCAACTCCCGCAGCCAGGGCGAGAGCGTGCACAAGACCGTCGGCGGCAACCTGCCGCGGCGGCCGCTGGCGGTGCTGATCGACGGCAACACCGCTTCCGCGGCGGAGATCCTCGCCGCTGCTCTGGCCGATGACGCCGGCGCCGCCGTGGTCGGCGAGCGCTCCTTCGGCAAGGGCGTCTTCCAGGAGGAGCAGGAGCTTGCCAACGGCGGGGCGCTGAAGCTGACCGTGGGCGAATACTTCACGCCCGAGGGCGTCAACCTGGCCGAGAGCCGGGGCATCCACCCCGACGTCCGCGTCGCCGACGATCCCAAGACGACGGTCGACGAGGCCAGGCAGCGGGCGCTGGAGGTGCTCGCGGGCCGGGCCGAAGGATGAGCGGCCGCTCGAGTCGCTCGGGACGGGGGCGGCGCCGCGGCGGGGCGCCGCGGGGGCAGGTGCGCAGGCGCGGCCGCGAGGAGCGGCCGAGCGCGCGCGAGGCGGTCGAGGCGCTGCTGCGCGAACAGCTCGGGTACCGCGGTTTGCCGGCGGCGCTGGAGGTCGAGGCGGCGCGGGCGGCGGAGGCCGCCGCGGCCGATCCGGGCTCTCGCCGCGACCTCACTGCGCTCAGCACCTTCACCGTCGACCCGGCAACCGCCCGCGACTTCGACGACGCCGTCTCCGCCCAGCGCGAGGGCGACGGCGCCCGCGTCTGGATCCACATCGCCGACGTCGCCGCCCACGTCAAGCCCGGCTCGCCGCTCGACCTCGAGGCGCGCCGCCGCGCCAACAGCACCTACGTCCCAGGCGCGGTCGAGCCGATGCTGCCGCACGCGCTCTCCAGCGACGCCTGCAGCCTGGCGCCGGGGGTGGAGCGGCTGGCGGTGACGGCGGAGATCGAGCTGGGGCCGGGCGCGCGGCCGCTCTCCGCCCGCTTCTACCGCAGCCGCATCCGCTCCGACGAGCGCCTCGACTACGACCAGCTCGACGCGATCTTCGCCGGCCGCGTCGCCGCTCCCGAGCACGTCGCCGAACCGCTCGAAGCCGCCCGCGACGTCGCTGCCGCGCTGGCAGGGCAGCGCGGCGCCACCAGCCTCGACGTCGAGTCGGCGGAGCCGGAGTTCCGCTTCGACGCCGCCGGCAACGTCACCGGCGCCCGCGCGGTGCCGCAGACCGAGTCCCACCGCTTGATCGAGCGGCTGATGATCCTCACCAACGAACAGGTCGCCCAACTGCTGGCGAAGCGCCGGGTGCCGGCAATCTACCGCGTCCATCCCCAGCCCGACCCGGCCCGGATCGAGCGCCTGGCGGAGCAGCTCGCGGCGCTGGGCGTCCCGACCCCGCCGTTGGGCCAGGGGATCTCGCCGCAGCAGGCCGGGCTGGTGGCCGCGGAAGCGAGCCGGCTCGCCCGCAAAGAGGCGGCGCGGCGCGGGCACGGCATGGAGGCGTATACATCTCTCGTGCTCCGCTCCATGAAGCAGGCGACCTACAGCGAGCAAAACAGCGGCCACGCCGGCCTCGGCAGCGAGGCCTACGCGCACTTCACCTCGCCGATCCGGCGTTATCCCGACCTGATCGTGCACCGGGCGCTGCTGGCGCTGATCGGGGAGGGGGAGAAGGCGCCGCGGCTGGCCGAGGCCCGCGACGTCGCCGCCGATTGCTCGGCCCGCGAGCGCGAGTCGGCGAAGATCGAGCGCGGGGCCGACGACGTCTGCGCCGCCTACCTGCTCGAACGCGAGCTCGGCGAGCGCGGCCTCGACGCGGTCTTCGAGGGGGAGGTCTCCGGGGTGATCCGCGCCGCCGCCTTCGTCCGCTTCGGCGGCGAGATGGGCGACGTCTACGAGGGCATGCTGCCGGCCCGCCGCCTGCCCGGCGGGCGCTACGAGCTGAACGAGGCCGAGGTGGCGCTGGTCAACCGCGGCTCCAAGGCCTCGCTGCGGCTCGGCGACCCGGTCAAGGTGATGGTCGCCGGCGTCGACGCCGCGCGCGGCCGGGCCGAGCTGGTACCGGCCGAGTTCGGTGGGGAACAGGACTGATGGCAGAGAAGGTGAAGAAGAAACGCGAGCCGGCTTCCGGCGACGTCGTCACCAACCGTCGCGCCCGCCACAAGTTCGAATGGGTGGAGAAGATGGAGGCGGGGATCGTGCTCACCGGCTCCGAGGTGAAGGCGCTGCGCAGCGGCAAGGCGCAGATGACCGACGCCTACGCCGTGGTCGACGGTGGCGAGGTCTGGCTGCGCAAGCTGCACATCCCCCCGTATGAGTTCGCCGATGTCGACGCGCACGAATCGGAGCGGCCGCGCAAGCTGCTGCTGCACCGGGAGGAGATCGAGCGGCTGATCGGCAAAACGGCGCAGAAAGGTCTGACCCTGATCCCGACCCGGATCTACTTCAAAGGGCCGCGGGCCAAGGTCGAGCTGGCGCTGGCCCGGGGCAAGGAGGGACGCGACCGGCGCCGCGAGATCGCCGACCGCGACGTCCGCCGCGAGGTCGAGCGCGAGTTCAAGGGGCGGATGCGCTGAAGGGAGTGTGCGGTCGGCGGCGAACCGGGTATTGGCTTGAAACTGCCGATACACATGCAAGGATGCACTCCAATGCGGACCCGGTTGCTTTTCCCCTCGTTCGTCGTCGGGCTATTCGCGGTCGCTCTCGCCGTTCCGGCGGTGGCCTCCGCTGAATCCTTCCCGGAAGAGGCCAGCGACTACGTCAGCGACAACACCGGCTACTTCGTCGCCGGCCTGCTGGCGGCCATCCTCCTGCTCCTGCTCGTGGTCAGCGTGACCCGCAGGCGGGCCAACGAAAAGGATCAGAAGCAGATTCCGCCGGCCGCGCCGCCGCAGGCCGTCGCCGGCCAGGCGCCGCCTCCGGCCGCGCCTCCCGGTGCCGCCCCGCCCGCCGCCGCTGCGGCGACCACGGAGATGCCCGCGGTGGGCACTCCGCCAGGTGCCTCACAGCCGCCTCCCGGCATGGCCGCTGGCGCTGGCGCTGCTGCCGGTGCCGCCGCGGTCGCTGCCGGTCCCGCCACGGCGGGGGAGAGCACGAGGGACCGTCGCCGCCGCCAGCGCGACGCCCAGCGAGCCCAGCGCAACGCCCAGCGCCAGGCGCGTCGCGAGGAGATCAAACGTCGCAAGGACGCGCGCGCCGGTCGTGCACCTCAGCCGGCTGCAGCGGTGCCCCCGGGCGCTCCTGGCGCGCCGGTGACCCCGCCGCCGGCCGAGCTGCCGCCGGTGAAGCAGAAGAAGTTCTTCGGGATCAAGTACGGCGGTGGTAAGCAGAAGCGCGAGGCGGCGCTGGCTGAGCAGCGCCTGGCTGCAGCCCGTGCCGCCAACGAACGCGCGATCGCCCAGGCCCAGAGCGGCCAGCCGCTGCAGTCCGAGCCGGTGGCGCCGCTGCAGCCGCCGACCCCGATTGCGCCCCAGCAGACGACTGAGATCCCGGCGGTCGCGCCGCCGGTCGGTCCCGCCGTCACCCCGGCCCCGACCGAGTACGACCCCGCTGCGGCCGAACAGCGGGTCCGCGACAAGGTCGAGGAAGTCCGCTTCGAGGAGCAGCGAATCCGCGCTGAGGCCGACCGCCGGATCGCCGAGGCCGAGCGCCTGCAGGCGCAGCCGCCGATGCCGCAAGTGCCGCTGGCCCCGAGCCCCGACCTGCAGACGGCCGAACAGCGCCTGGTCGAGGAGCGCCAGGCGCACGAGCGCTCGCTGGCCGAAGCCGAGGAGCGGCTGCGCCAGATCGACGAACGGACCAAAGCCGCCGAAGCCCGCGCCGCGGAGGCGAAACGACTCGAGAGTCTGCAGACCGAGGAGATGGCGCGCGGGCAGCGCCTGCGCGAGCTGCAGCAGAGCGTCGCCGAGGCCGAAGAGCGGGCCCGCGAGGCCGAGCGCCGGGCGATCGAAGCCGAGCAGGCCGTCGTCCAGTCGGTCCAGGGTGGGACGCCGCCGCCCCCGGTGGGCCAGTTCGCTGCATCGCCACCCACCCAGGAACAGCCTGCACCGCCTCCGCCGCCCGTCCACCAGGAGCCGACCTTCCCGCCGCCGCCCGCGCCGCAGCCGCCGGCCCCTGCGCCCGCTCCGCCCCCGCCTGCACCGGCCCCCGAGCCACCGACGCCCGCGCCCGAGCCGGGCCCGCCGCCGGCGCCGTTCCCGGAGCCGACTCCGCCGCCACCTCCAGCGCCCGCGCCGGAGCCGACTCCGCCGCCTGCCCCGGCCCCCGAGCCACCGCCGGCCCCGACGCCGCTGCCGCCGAGCCCGCCGCCCGCGCCCGAGCCGCCGCCCCCGGCGGCGAGCACGTCCTCGGCTGGAGGGGAGCTCAACCTCAACACCGTCACCTTCGAGCAACTGCGGGCCGAGAACCTCTCGGTCACCCAGGCGACCCGCCTGCTCGCCCACCGCGAGCGCCTCGGCGGCTTCCAGTCGGTCGACGACCTCGACCAGATCGCCGGCTTCCCGCAGGATGTACTCGACGAGCTGAAAACCCGCTCGACGCTCTAGTCGGGCCGCTCAGCCGGTACTGCCTCCGGCTTCGTATTTCTCCAGCAGGCGCAGCCAGATCTCGCTGCGCGCCGGGTAGGGCGCGATTGCGTGGCGCAGCCGCGCCAGCGGCACCTCGGCGACGATCGCGACCGTCGCCGCCTGCAGGAAGTCCGCGGTCTCGAAGCCGGCGAAGGTGGCGCCGACGATCGTCCCCTTTGCCTTGTCGACGACGATCCGCGAGGTGCCGCCGGTCTCCTTGCCCTGGAAGCTCGCGCCGGCCGAGCCGTCGGTGGGAACGTCGATCGCCAGGGCGTCGAGGCCGGCTTCGCGCGCCTGGTCGAGCGTCTTGCCGACCGCCGCCACCTGCGGGTCGGTGAAGGTGACGCGGGGCGAGCCGATGCCCTCGGCGACCGCCTCGACCGGGCGGCCGCAAAGGTTCTCCGCCACAACCCAGGCCTGGTACTTGCCGACGTGGGTGAAGAGGGCGCGGCCGTTGACGTCTCCGATCGCGTAGAGCCACTCGCGGCCGCCGACCCGGAGCTTGTCGTCGGTTTCGAGGAATCCGCCGTCGCCGGCCTCGACGCCGGCCGAGTCGAGGCTGAGCTCGGCGGTGTGGGGACGGCGGCCGACGGCGACGAGGATCTGCTCGGCCTCGACGGTTGCGCCGTCGCTCAGCGAGACGGCGACGCCGTCGCCGCTGGCCCGCACGCTCTCCGCTTTGGTCCCGGTGCGGACGTCGACCCCGAAGCGCTCGCGCAGGGCCTCGGCGACCTGCTCGCCGGCGAAGGGCTCGTCGCGCGAGAGCAGGTGCGGCAGTCCCTCGACCAGGGTCACCCGGGTACCGAGGCTTGCCCACGCCTGGGAGAGCTCGCTGCCGACCGGGCCGCCGCCGAGCACGAACATGCTCGCCGGCACCCGCTTCGCCGTCGTCGCCTGGCGGTTGTTCCAGGCGTCGACTCCGTCGAGCCCGTCGATCGGCGGCATCGCCGCGCCGCTGCCGGTGGCGACGATCACCGCTTTGCGCGCGACCAGGGTCTCATCGCCGACCCGGACCCGGCGCTCGCCATCGAGCCGGCCGGCCTCGCGCAGCAGCTCGATACCCCGTTTTTCCAGCCAGGGCAACTGCCCGGAGTCGTCCTCGCCGTGGATCACCTCGTCGCGGCGGTCGAGGATCGCCTGCGGGTCGAGCCGGCTCTCCTCGTCGACCGGGACACCGGGGATCCGCTTTGCCTCAGCCAGCACGTCGGCCGGCCGCAGCAGCGCCTTCGAGGGCATGCAGGCGTAGTAGGAGCATTCGCCGCCGATCAGGTCCGGCTCGAGGATCGCGACGCTCATCCCGGCTTCCGCCAGGCGCCCCGCGCAGACCTCGCCGGCGGGGCCGGCTCCAAGCACGATTACGTCGAATTCCCGCTCGCTCACAGGCCCCTCATTCCCGACACCGTACAATTCGACACAGCATCAGCATGGGGGCGACAGGCTTCGACGTGGTCGACTCGTGCGAACGGTTGCAGGTCGAGGTTGCCGGAGGCCTCGTGAAACACCGGCACAAACCAATACGTGCGGACCATGAGTTCGCCCTCGCCGCTTAGCTAGAACCTAAGCGCTGTGAGAGTCGGTCCTCCCTCGCCCGCAGGGAGGGGAGCCGGCTTCAAAATGCGGGCTTACCCAGGCGGACCGCCCCGGCCGCGAGGGGAAATTCAAGGGGCTTTGTCTCTCGCAGTGCCCGCTGGCGCGGACCCCGGGAGACGAGAATCAAGCGCCAGCTAAACCTGTAGACACCCTCGCGCCGCGTCCGCGGATCCGAGTTCGAATCTCGGCGCCTCCATCAAAGTCGAGCCCCGGGCAACCGGGGCTTCGGCCTGCGCTCGAACCCACACTCGACGTCTCAGCCCTACGGCCAGGTACGTAGAACCTGACTATGGTCGACGTTCTCTCACTAAACAGTGTTAATTCAGGTGGAGGGCGGGATGGCGAGCTTGCGCGTAGCGACGTTCAACGTCGAGAACCTGTTCGCACGGTGGAAATTCAACAGCGACGTCGACGCCGACGAGGCGAACGAGCGTGGCTGGATCGTCGAAGAGGCTCACTTCGACGAACTCGGTGAGGACGACAAGAGGATCACCGGCAAAGCGGTGAAAGAGGTGAAGGCCGATGTGCTCGCCCTGCAGGAGGTGGAGAACGTCGACACCCTCAAGCACTTCGCACCGATCACCTCGGTGGCTTCCGCGCCTACGAACACGTCGCCGGCATCGACGGCAACGACCCGCGGCTGATCGACGTCGCGGTGCTGAGCAAATACCCGCTCGTTCACGTGCGCTCCTACGCGCAGATGCGTGACACCGAGGGCAGCGGCAGGGAACTGTTCTCGCGCGATTGCCTCGAGGTCGATGTCGACGTCGAGGGCACGATCTTCACCATCTACGTCAACCACCTGAAGTCGATGATCAGGACCCGCGAGGAAACGCGGCCGAAGCGCGAACGGCAGGCAGCCGGGGTGAAGAAGATCATCGAAGACCGCTTCGGGCCCAAACCCGGGGACGAGAACTTCATCGTCGTCGGTGACCTCAACGATTGCCTCGAGAGCGACGACGAGGGAATCGGGGGTCAAGGAGCTGGTCGAGTGGGATCAGGTCGAGAATGTGGTCGCGCGGCGGCCGGCCGAAGACCAGTGACTCACTTCTTCGCAAACCGAGGAGCGCTTCGACGGCGTCGGCGAGGGCGAACCGAAGGCATCGGACCACTGCCCCGTGGTGATGGAGATCAAGCTTCCTTGACCAAGGGATAGTGGGGTTCCCGAACCAAACATGGTGTGAGCCTGCTTTCGGGGGGAATGTACGCCTGGTTGGGTGTTTTGGCTAACCTAATTGCCAGAATACGTTCAACGATCTGGGTATCTCTCGCCCGAGGCGGAAATCACCTGAGGCTCGCGCTGTACTCAAAGCATTCGCCGTCGAGTACGGGCGGCGGGAGCAGGAGATAGAGCGCACTGTCGATGCGTTGCGCACAGATCGGGACATGGCGATCAGGGCGGCGTACGACAACGGGATGACGATGCGAGATATCGCCACGGTCCTGGCGATATCTCACCAGCGGGTTTCGCAGATCATCCGCAGCGCGGAGCAGTAGGGTCCTCGCCGCGGGTGCCGTTGAGGATGTCCAGCACGAATTGGTTCTCGGCCACGGTGGGTGAGTAGGCGGGCAACCGGTCGTCGTCCGGCCCGATCTCTCCGGCTCGGGAGAGGCAGCCCTCTCTGTCGAGAACAAGAAGGTGGTAGTTGAGACTGCTGAGGTTGACGCTCGGTACGAGCTCGGCCAGCTCTCTGACCGTCTTGGCGTTGTCGGAGGCAATCAGCACCCGCAGGATCTCCCGGCGCGTGGGGTGCTCGAGGGCACTCTCCAGGTTTGGGACTCGTGTTCTACCCCCTTCACCCGAAGGGTGCTGCTCACTTTCTGAAACCACACATCCTCCTTATCGCAGGAAAAACGGAATAGTTACAGAGTTCTGGCAAGCCCGCTTGCCAGAACTCGTTGACTAGGGTCCGGGCATGCCGAGTTACGTGGCCTTCCTGCGCGGGATGAACCTGGGCGGGCGGCGGATCAAGAACGAGGAGTTCCGGGCCGAGTTCGAGGCGCTCGGGTTCGATGCGGTTGCGACCTTCCGGGCGAGCGGCAATGTGATCTTCGCCAGCGACAAAGGCGCCGAGGCGAGGCTGACGAAGACGATCGAATCCGGCCTCGGCGACGCGCTTGGCTACGAGGTGCCGGTCTTCCTCCGCAGTTGCGCCGAGGTGGAGGAGATCGCCGCGCACGAACCCTTCCCGGCGAAACAGGTCGTGGCCTCCAAGGGCAAGCTCCAAGTTCTCTTCCTGGCCAAGGCCCCCAGCGCCAGGGATCGCAAGGCGGCACTGGCCGAGGCCACCGACGAGGACCGGCTGGCGGTCGAGGGCCGCGAGCTCTACTGGCTGCCCAGTGGCGGCATCTCCGAATCCGAGCTCGACCTGAAGGCGATCGGGAAGGCGCTCGGCGCCGGGACGATGCGGACGATGGGCACGGTCGAGCAGATCGCCGCCAAGCACTGCCGCGCCTGAGGCTGGACGAAGGTTCGGTTTGGGCGGTGGGCCGGCTCGCGGGGCCGCGCGGGCTGGCTACCCTGCGGCGATCGAAGGTTCTGGGCGAATCGCATCTGGCCTGGGCGCGGCACTGGCGGCGGTCACGCTTCTGTGGGCCGCCGTCCCCGGAGCTTCGGCCCGTCCCGCCTTCGTCGGCAATTTCTCCCTCGACACGATCTTCGCCATCGACACCGCCACCGGGCAGCGGATCGGGGAGCCGATCGCCGTCGGCAGTGGCCTCGCCGGCATCGCCATCACCCCGGACGGCAGCCGTGCCTATGTTGCAAATCGCGACGCAGTGGCGTCGAGGCTCTCCGTGATCGACATCGCCACGAACCAGCGGATCGGGGAGCCGATCGTCCTCGGCCCCGATTTTCAGTCGATCGCCATCGCTCCGGACGGCAGCCGCGTCTACGTGGCCAGCGAAAGCGGGGAAGAGGTGGCCGTCATTGACACCAGGACCAACGCGATCGTGACCCGGATCGACCTGGAAGGCACGGCAAATTCGATTGCGATCGCTCCGAGTGGCAGCCGGATCTACGTTGGCGAGAGGATCGGCGCGGTGACTCGGATCAAGGTTCTCGGCGCCGATACGAATCAGCCGGTCGGCGAGCCGATCGTCGTCAGCGGTGGAGTTCAGGCGATCGCGATCACTCCGGACGGTAGCTCCCTCTACGCGACTACCAACACGGATCTGGCATATGCCGTAGACACCGCCACCAACCAGGTTCGGGCGACGATTCCGGTCGGCAACGAACCTCGTGCGATGGCCATCACCCCCGACGGCGGCCGCGCCTACGTTTCCAACGCTGACGACGGGACTGTCTCGGTGATCGACACCCGCCTCAACCAGGTGATCGGGGCTCCGATTCCGGTCGGCATCACCTCGCGAGCGGTCGCGATCGCCGAAGGGCACGCCTTCGTCACCAGCTTCGGCACCGACAACATCGCCGTCATCGACACCACCACCAACACCCTGGTCGGGCCGCCGATCGAAGGCGGCGGCAAGCTCGAAGGGATCGCGACCGTCCCCGACCTCGCCCCGACCGCAGCCTTCTCGGCGCCCGCTGCGCGGATCCGCCCAGGTGACCCGGTTTCCCTCGACGCCTCCGCCTCCAAGGACCCCGACGGCAGGATCTCGACCTTCGCCTGGGCCTTCGGCGATGGCCAAGCGGTCACTGCGACCGCCCCGGCGACGACTCACGTCTTTGCCACTCCGGGGACCTATGCCGTCACCCTGAAGGTGACCGACAACGAATTCTGCTCGACCTCCCTGATCTTCACCGGCCAGACCGCATCCTGCGCCGGTTCCCCGGGCGCGGCCATCACCAAGAGGGTCGAGGTCGCCTACCCCGGGGTGCAGGTCAAGTGCCCGAAGAAGGCCAAGCGCGCGGGCTGCAAGTTCGCGCTCCAGGTGGTCGCCAAGAAGCCGAAGCCGAAAGGCAGGGCAAAGGCCCAGAGCGCCGTCGCCAAGGTCAAGGTCAAGGCCGGCCGCTCGGCGATCGTCTCGTTCAAGGCCAAGCCGGCCTTCCGCGACAAGCTCGCGCGGGCCAACTCGGTCGTGGTCAAGCAGACGCGGACGCTCGCCGGCAAGAAGACGACGAGCTACCGCAAGCTGAAGATCGTCAGGTAGCCGGCGGCGAGTCGGTCCGCGGCAGCGCGCCGATCTCGATCTCGCGGCTGACCGCGCCGATCTCCTCCGGCAGCCGCGCCAGTTGGACGTTAGCGACGAACTCCATCGGGGCGCCGAGCGGGCGGAAGAAGTTGTCGTAGTGGGTCGGGACCACGGTCCGCGGCTGCAGGGCGGGGAGGATGCGCTTCCAGTAGTTGCGGGTGAAGCTGCGCCCGGCGACGCCGGCGAGGAAGACGTCGACCCCGCGCTCGCGCACCGCGTCGTCGATGAGGTTGGCGCTGCCCTGGTGGTAGAAGCGCAGGCCGGCGACCGCAATCGTGATGCCCCAGACCTGGCCGCAGCGGTAGGCGCCGGGCGAGAGCGCGTCGAGGTGCTCGCAACTGAGTTCGCCGTCATAGGGGACTGCGAGGCCGAGCAGCAGCTTCGAGTGGACGCTGGGCGTGAAGCTGACCTCGAACGGGCCCAGCTCGTAGGTCCGGTAGGGCTCGACCTCGACCGCCTGGTCTGTAAGTCCGTGCAGCGCCATCAGGTGGACCAGCGAGCTCGAGCCGTAGGCGCGGCAGCCGGTTCGGGCGGCGATCGCCGGGGCGTCGACGGCGTGGTCGAAGTGGGTGTGGCCGACGAGCACGCCGGCGGTCTCGCCGGGGGCGTGGAGGAAACGGTCGAGGGCGGCGGCGTCGGGCAGGGCGGTGCGGCGGGAGACGAGGCTGCGGAAGGGGATGCGCGAGAGGTAGGGGTCGATGAACAGCGTCTGCCCCTCGTAGGTCATCCGGTAGCCGGAGACGCCGAGCCATTCGACCTCCAGCCCGGCAGGCAGCGCCAGCGGCTGCGCCTCCAGCTCGCCCAGCAACTGGCCGTCGTCGCGTTCGGAGGAGCGCCGCGTCGCCCGCGCCCGCGCCAGTTCGCCCAGGTGCCTCAGCGGTCCCGCCATGCCCAGAGGTTACGCGCGCCCGCGGGTCACTAACTTGGTTGCCGCCATGGCAATCGCGACCGCAACCTCGCTGCAAGTACACGTCGGCGGCAAGCTGCTGTTCGACGACGTCTCCTTCAAGCTCGAGCTGAGGGATCGGATGACCCTGTCCGGGCGCAACGGCGCCGGCAAGTCGACGCTGCTGCGGGTCCTCGCCGGCGAGCTCGCGCCCGACTCCGGCTCGCTCTCGCTGCAGCGCGGCGCTCGCGTCGCCCTGCATGACCAGCGCCCGCCGCGCGAATCGCAGACCACACTCGGCGAGTACGTCTACTCCGGCCGCACCGACATGCTCGAAACCGAGGCCGAGCTGGCGCGGCTGGAGGCGGAGATGGCCGGCGGGGCGGGGGAGGAGACGATGGCCGCCTACTCGGAGGCGCAACTGCGGCTCGAAGCCGGCGGCGGCTACCGCTGGCGCGACGACGTGCTCGCCGTCCTCCGCGGGCTCGGCTTCGACGAGGAGCAGACCGGGCGCTCGCTCTCGACCTTCTCCGGCGGCGAGCTGACCCGCGCCTCGCTGGCCCGGGCGCTGGCGACCCGGCCCGACCTGCTGCTGCTGGACGAGCCCACGAACCACCTCGACATTCCTTCGCTGGAGTGGCTCGAGTCCTACCTGGTCGACCTCGACTCGGCGGTCGTGCTGGTCGCCCACGACCGCTGGTTCCTGGAGGCGGTCGGCACCTCGGTGCTGGAGCTGGAGGCCCAGCGCGCCCGCTTCTTCGCCGGCCCCTGGCACGCCTGGCGCCAGGAGCAGGCGGCGCGGCAGATCGCCCTCGGCAAGGCGATCGAGCGCCAGCAGGCGGAGATAGAGCGGATGGAGAAATTCGTCGAGCGCTTCCGCTACAAGGCGACCAAGGCGCGCCAGGCGCAGTCCCGGATCAAACAGATCGACAAGAAGAAGAGGGACGGCCCGGTCGCCGAAAAGCGCGACACCCGCCGCCTCCAGTTCTCCTTCCGCACCCCGGAGCGCCCGGGTCGCGTGGTCCTGAAGATGGTCGACGCGAAGATCGAGGTGCCCGGGCGGACCCTGCTCTCCGGGGCCGAGCTCGAGGTCGAGCGTGGCGAGCACGTGGTCCTGGTCGGCGCCAACGGGACCGGCAAGACGACGATGATCGAGACCCTCGCCGGCCGCCGCCCGGCCGCCTCGGGGATCGTCCGCACCGGCCACAACGTCAACGTCGGCTACCTCTCCCAGCACGCCGACACCGCCGCCGGCGTCGGCACCGTGCTCGACGCCGCCCAGCGCGAGACCGGCCTCAGCGGCCAGAAGGCGCGGGCGCTGCTCGGCGCCTTCCTCTTCTCCGGCGACGACGCCGAGAAGCAGCTCAGCGACATCTCCGGTGGCGAGCAGCGGCGGCTCTCGCTGGCGATCCTGGTCTCCTCCGGGGCCAACGTCCTGATCCTCGACGAGCCCACCAACCACCTCGACATCGAGAGCCGCGAGGCGCTCGAGGACGCGCTGATCGCCTACGAAGGCGCGTTCGTCCTCGTCTCCCACGATCGCGCCCTGCTGGAGGCGGTCGGCAGCCGCACGCTGGTCTGCGAGGACGGCAAGCTCAGCAGCCACCCCAGCGGCTGGGCCGAGTACCAGCGCCGCCGCGACGAGAGCGAGGCCGCCGCCAGCGACGCCGGCTCGAAGGCGAAGGCGAAGCACTCCGGCCCCGGCGGCAAGGGCGGCGACGAGCGCCGCGCGGCGAAGTCATCGCAGCGGGCGGCGCGCAAAGCGGCGCGGCTGGAGGAGCGGATCGCCCGCGCCGAAGCGCGGCTGAAGGAGGTCGAGGAAGAGCTGGCCGACCCCGCCGCCTGGTCGAGCCCGGGCCGCGCCGAGCGAGCGAGCGAGCGCCACACCGAAGCCAAGGCCGCTATCGACGAGCTCTACGCCGAATGGGAGACCCAGCAGCGGACAGCGGAGTCTGAGGCGCCCGCCGGTTAGGCGGGAACGCGGTCAGCGATCACCCGCGCACCCTTGGCCGGCGCCAGGGTGATGTTGCGGATCCGGACCCGCTCGGCCTTTGGATCCTCGGCGCGCAGGTCGGCCCGCTCGACGAACTCGCGCAGGATCGTCCGCATCTCGTATTCGGCGAAGGCGGCGCCGATGCAGCGGCGGACGCCGCCGCCGAAGGGGATCCAGGCGTAATTGTCGACCTTGGTGTCGAGGAAGCGCTCGGGGCGGAACTCGTAGGGCTGGGGGAAGGTGTCCTCGCGGTAATGCAGAGCGGCGATCGCCGGCAGCACGAAGGTCCCGGCAGGCAGGTCGTAGCCGCCGACCGTCGCCGGCGCGGTCAGCTTGCGGGCGACGTCGACGATCACCGGGCGCGAGCGCAGCGTCTCTTTGACCGTCGCCGCCAGGTAGTCCTCCTCGCCTGCGGCGATAGAATCGCGCAGCTTGCTCAGTACCGCGGGATTGCGGACCAGCCGCTCGACCGCCCAGGCGAGCCCGGTCGCGGTCGTCTCGTGCCCGGCCCCGAGCACGGTGATCAGCTCGTCGCGCAGTTCGGTGTCGCTCATCGGCTCGCCGTCCTCGTCGCGGGCGCTGAGCAGCAGCGAGAGCACGTCGTCGCGCTCCTCGTATCCGGGTTCGGCCCGGCGCAGGGCGATCTCCTCGTAGATGAAGGCGTCAAGCGCTTCGCGCGAGCGCACGAACTTGGCCCAGGGGCTCCAGCGCCCGAAGTCGCGCCGCAGGTTGGGGAAGGAGGTGATCAGCCCGACCCGGCGCGAGAAGTCGTCGATCAGCACCTCGAAGCGGGCCAGCCGGTCCTCGTCATGGACGCCGAAGACCGCGCGCATGATCACGGCGAGGGTGATGCGCTGCGTGTGCGGGCGCATCGCGAAGGGCTCGCCGCGCGGCCAGCTCTCCATCTCGCGCCGGGTCATCTCGACGATCAGCTCGCCGTAGCGCTGCACCCGCTCGCCGTGGAAGGGCGGCAGCAGCAGCTTGCGCTGGCGCATGTGCGGCGCGTCATCGAGCGTGAGGACCGAGTTCGGCCCCAGCGCCGGCTCCAGCACGGTCGCGTTCGCCTCACCGGCATGAAAGACGGCCGGCGCCCCGGTGAAGACCTCTTTGACCAGGTCGGGACGGGCGACGTAGACGACCTTGCTGAAGTAGGGGAAGTTGATCGTGAAGATGTCGCCGTAGCGCCGCTGGTGATTGGCGAGGAAGCCGAGCGGGTCGCGGGCGTAGCGCAGCGCCTGCACCAGCGCCGGAGCGCTCGGCCCGGGCGGCAGCGATTCGACGCCGACGGCGGTGGGGCGGGGGAGGGTGGCCTGCTCCATCTGCAGACACCATAAGGGAAAACTGGCCAGCCAGCCAGTTTCGTGCTTCAGAAGACGATCGTGCGCTCGCCGTCGAGCAGGACGCGGTCGTCGAGGTGGGCCATCACCGCTCGTGCCAGCACCAGTCGCTCGATGTCGCGGCCGATCCGGACCAGGTCGGCGATCTCGTCGCGGTGGCTGACCCGGGTCACGTCCTGGTCGATGATCGGCCCGGCGTCGAGCTCGGCGGTGACGTAGTGGGCGGTGGCGCCGATCAGCTTCACCCCGCGCTCGTGGGCGCGGTGGTAGGGGTCGGCGCCGACGAAGGCCGGCAGGAAGCTGTGGTGGATGTTGATCGCCGGCGCCCCGAGCTGGCGCAGGAAGTCGTCGGAGAGGATCTGCATGTAGCGGGCGAGGACCAGCAGGTCGACCTCGCCGATCGCCTCCAGCGCCCGCCGCTCCGCCTCATCGCGCTGGCCCGGCTCGACCGGGACGTGGTGGAAGGGGAGACCGACCGCAGCGGCCTGGTCGGCGTGGTCGGGATGGTTGGAGACGACCGCGACCAGGTCGCCGCCGAGCTCGCCGTTGCGCCAGCGCCAGAGCAGGTCGGAGAGGCAGTGGTCCTCGCGCGAGACCATCACCGCCACCCGCTTGCGCCGACTCGACTCGGCAAAGCGGTACTCCATCTCGAATGGGCCGGCGACCTCGCGCTCGAAGCGCCGCCGCAGGTCCCCGCGCTCGGCCTCGGCGACCGAGTCGAAGACCATCCGCATGAAGAAGCGCCCCTCGGCGCTGGAGTGCTGGTCGGCGTCGACGATGTTGAGCCCGGCCTCGGCGAGGAAGCCACTGACCGTGGCGATCAGACCCGGCTTGTCGGGACAGGCCAGGAGCAGGCGGGAGGTCGGGTTATCGGCCATCCCGCTGCAAGGTACTGCCCAGAGGAAGGATTGGGAGCAGGCGCTTCGTGCCTGAGCAAGTGCGAATGCGCTCAAGCGGTCCTCGTTGAGTGACCGCGGTCACATTTCTGGCTCGGCGCGACCGTCACGGTCCCGCGCTTGCTTATAAAACGCTCACATATCGCCTACATAGTCCTTGCACTGCTCGCCTTCCCGGCCGCCGCACTGGCCGCCGGCGGAAGCGCCGGCCCCGCGATCGGCCCAGCCCAGCCCGCGCTTGCACCCCTGCAGCGCCCGGCCGAAAGCTTCCAGCGCACGATCGACGCCGTCCAAGCCCAGATCCGCGCCGACCACCGCGCCGCCGTCCGCAAGCGTGCCCGTGAGGAGCGCGAAGCCTTCGAAGCTTTGCCCGGCGGCGTCTCCCTAGAAACTCTCGCCGCAATCGCCGCCTGCGAGTCTGGAGGCGACCCCACGGTGGTCTCCTCGGATGGCTCATACCGCGGCAAATACCAATTCGACTTCGGCACCTGGGAATCCGTCGGCGGCACCGGCGACCCAGCAGCAGCTACCGAGTTGGAGCAGGACTACCGAGCAGCCCTCCTGTATTCCCGCGCGGGTTCCAGCCCCTGGCCCATCTGCGGCTAACCGTCGAGGAGGGGCACCCGACCCCTCCCCTACGATCAGCCCCATGAACGAGCAGCAGGTGCCCGCCCCGGACCCCGCCGGGCCGACGCGCAAACCGCCGAAAGAGGCAATCGCCGAGGCCAGGGTCAGGGTCCCGACCCGCGGCAACCGCAAGCTCGAGTCCTTCCTGGACGCGGTCAACTCCGACGACCAGGTGCGCGCCTGGTGGTACCTGGCCCAGGTCCAGTCAGAACGACTTGGCATGTCGGACCACTCCTGGGTCCACATGCAGATCGTCCTCAACATCTCCCTGCGACTGCTGCGTCTGCTGGTCAAGGCTGGGGTTGAGCCGGCCGTTGTCGCCGACCACGGAATGCGCGACCGCGACGCCGAGGTGGTCGTGGCCGGCGGCGCCCTGCTGCACGACGTCGGCATGTCGATCCACCGCGCTGACCACGAGGCCTACTCGCTGTTCCTCGCCAACGGCGCTCTCGAACGGCTGCTTGCCGACACCTACAAAGAGCCGGAGCGGACCGTGATCGCCTCGGAGATCCTGCACGCGATCATCGGCCACCGCCGCCGCGGCGAGCCCTACACGGTCGAGGCGGGCGTGGTCCGCGTCGCCGACGCGCTCGACATGGCGCAGGGGCGCAGCCGGATCCCGCTCGAGGCCGGCCAGGAGGGGATCCACTCGATCTCCGCCGCGGCGATCGACGAGGTGCGGATCGAGGCGGGGGAGGAGCGCGCCGTGAGGATCGAGATCGATCTCAACAATTCCGCCGGCATCTTCCAGGTCGACGACCTGCTGGCGACGAAGATCCGCGGCACCCCGCTGGAGGGCAAAGTCGAAGTCGTCGCCCAGGTCGAGGGCGAGACCGAGAAACGCCTGCTCAGCGGCTTCCGGTTGTCCTAGTAACTAGGAGAGCCGCTCGAGATCGGCGCGGCGCGTTTCTTTGCGCTTCTCCAGCTTGCCCTGGATCAGCGAGAGCACGATCGGCAGGACCGCGAAGAAGGCGATCACGCCGAAGCAGAAGAAGGTCACCGTCTTGTCGGTGGTCGGCCCGGCGAGGCCGACGCCGTTCTCCGCCATTGCGGCGGGCGCGGCGACCAGGGCCAGCGCCAAAGCGGCGCAGAGGGCGGCGGTCAGGCGCAGACGTAGCGAGGGGCGCTTCACGCCCGGAAATCTAGCGCAAGCGACCGGCGCCGAACCCCGCCATAGGATCCGCCGCGATGTCCGCCCTCGAAGCGATCGTCCTCGGCCTCGTGCAGGGGCTGACCGAGTTCCTGCCGATCTCATCCAGCGGCCACCTCCGCATCGTCCCGGCGATGCTGGGCTGGGAAGACCCCGGCGCCGGCTTCACCGCGGTGATCCAGCTGGGGACGATGGCCGCGGTCCTGATCTACTTCCGCGCCGAGCTCTGGCGCATCGCCGTCTCCTGGGTGCGGGAGCTGCGGACGCCGATCCCGCGCGCCAGCCCGGAGGCCCGGCTCGGCTGGTTCATCATCCTCGGCACGATCCCGATCTCGATCTTCGGCGTCGTCTTCAGCAACCAGATCGAGTCCGGCGCCCGCAGCCTCTACCTGATCGGCTCCGCCCTGATCCTCTTCTCCTTCGTGATGCTGTTCGCCGAGCGGGTCGGCACCCGGCAGCGTTCGCTCGACCGGATGAGCGGGCGCGACGGCCTCTTCATCGGCATGGCCCAGGCCCTCGCCCTGATTCCTGGCGTCTCCCGCTCCGGCGCGACCATCTCCGCCGGCCTCCTGCGCGGCTTCGACCGGGTCGCCGCAGCCCGCTACTCGTTCCTGCTCTCGGTGCCCGCGGTTGTGCTGAGCGGGCTCTTCGAGCTGCGCAAGGTGGGCGAAGAGGGCGGCGCCTCGGCTGGGGCGACCGCGATCGCCACCCTGGTTGCCTTCGTCACCGGCTACGCGGCGATCGCCTGGCTGCTGCGCTACCTCGGAGATCACAGCCTCGACATCTTTGTCGTCTACCGAGTTGCCCTCGGCATCTTGGTCTTGGCCCTGGCCGCGACGGGCACGATTTCGTGATTTCGACCTGTTTTCCCGCAATTTCGAGGTATCCAGCCTGTGAAAATCCTGTGAACGCAGGGGTTTCGGGGTTGACGCCCGTTTACAATCGCCGTGTCTTGTCGGTCCCAGCCGCCACCCACCAAAGCCGGGACCTCCTCTAAATGAATCCACAGCAGACCATCCGGCTCGCGGTGATCGACACCGACAGCGGTTTCGTCACGGTGCTTTCCAAGCGCGCCGAGGCGGCCGGCTGGCAGTTGCGCGTCGCCGCCGGCGCGGTGCCGCCGGAGGAGCTGGTGGCGATGAAGCTGAACGCGCTGCTGGTCGACCCGGCGGTGCTCGGCGAAGACGGCTGGGGATACCTGGAGCGCCTCTGCGACATGCTCCCGGACCTCGGCATCGTCGTCTGCACCGGCCGCTCGACCGTGGCCCAGCGGGTCCGCGGTCTGCGGCTCGGGGTCGATGACTGGATCACCAAGCCCTGCCACCCCGAGGAGGCGATGGCGAGGATCGAAGCGGTCTCGCGTCGCCGCCGCCGCGGCAGCCACGGCGGCTCCGAGGTCGGCCCGGTCGTCGCCGGCGAGCTGGAGATCCGCCCCGACCAGTTCCAGGCCTTCGTCAGCGGCGACAGCCTCGACCTGACCCGGCGCGAGTTCGAGCTTCTGCATCTCCTCGCCGACGCGAAGGGCCAGGTGCTCGAGCGCGAGGCGATCTACCAGCGGGTCTGGGGCTACGCGATGGCCCACGGCGATCGCTCGGTCGACGTCTTCATCCGCAAGCTGCGCCAGAAGCTGGAGAAGCGCTCGCCGGGCTGGGGCTACATCCACACCCACTTCGGCGTCGGCTACCGGTTCGACCCCGAACCGGCCGGGATCGTCAAGGAGGATCTGGTTGCGGCACCACCGCTCGAGCCGGTTCCCGAGCCCGCCCCCGAGGCGGACCCGGCTTCACAGGTCGTTCACACCAGCTTCACGGCCGGATAACGGCTGACGACACTCGCGCCGCCATGCTCCGCGACCATGGCGACGCGAACCGAGCAACACTCCTCTGAGGGGGTCGCCGGACGCCTTGAGATCCGGCCTGACGAGCACGCTGCTCTGGTCGACGGCCGCCCGCTCAGCCTGACCATGCGTGAGCTGCAACTGCTGGTCACGCTGGCCGAGCACCCGCAGCGGATCATGACCCGCGAGGAGCTCTTCGGCGCCGTCTGGGGCAGCGCGCCGCGCCGCGACGACCGTTCGGTCGACGTCTACGTCAGCCGCCTGCGGGCGAAGCTGGGGGAGGCGCTGCCGGAGGCGACCCTGATCCACACGCACAACGGGATCGGCTACCGCTTCTCCCCGGACGGCTGATGGCGGATTCGCCATCTCCAGCCGCTTTTACATCTTTTTCACATCCTCGACACACGCAGGTAACAAGGTGCCTGGTGCCCGCTGCGAGGGTCATCCCGACCTCGGCCCGTCGGGCCGGCGATCTCAGTGAACCAACCAAGAAGGAGACAGAGTGAAAAGCTCTAAGTGGCTCGCGGTCCTCGGCGCCGCAGCGTTTCTCGTCCTCGGGGTTGCCGCCTGCGGAAGCAGCAGCGACGACAGCACCGGCAGCAGCAGCGCCAGCGGGGGCGAAGACCTGTCGGGCTCGATCCGCATCGACGGATCCAGCACCGTGGCCCCGCTGACCGAAGCGGTCGCGGAGCAGTTCATGGCCGAAAATTCCGGCGTCCGCGTCACCGTCGGCACCTCCGGCACCGGCGGCGGATTCGAAAAATTCTGCGCCGGCGAGACCGACATCTCGGATGCCTCCCGCGCAATTGAGCCGGAAGAGATCGCCGCCTGCAAAAAGGACGGGGTCGGTTACGAGGAGGTCCACGTGGCCACCGACGCGCTGACCGTGATGATCAACAACGAGAACCCGATCGCCTGCCTGACCGTCGAGCAGCTCTCCGACGTCTGGGGCCCGGACTCGAAGCTCTCCAACTGGAGTGAAATCCCCGGCGTCGAAGAAGAATTCGACGAGGAGCTGGCGCTGTTCGGCCCCGGCACCGACTCGGGCACGTTCGACTACTTCACCGAATCGATCAACGGTGAGGAGGGCGCGACCCGCAAGGACTACAACAACGTCGGCGAGGACGACAACGCCACGGTCAAAGGCGTCGAGGGCTCGCCCGGCGGCATGGGCTACGCCGGTTTCTCCTTCTACACGGAGAACGAAGGCAAGCTGAAAGCGCTGGAAGTCGACAACGGCAAAGGCTGCGTGCCGCCGTCGGTCGAAACCGCTCAGGACGGCAGCTACGCGCCGCTGAGCCGACCGCTGTTCATGTACCCGAGCGAAGCGGCGCTGAAAAAGCCTGAGGTCAAGGCGTTCATCACCTACTACCTCGAAAACGTCAACTCGGTGGCGGAAGGGCTGGGCTTCGTGCCGCTGACCGAAGAACAGCTCGAAGAGTCGACTGCCGCCGCGGAAAAAGCCGGCGCCTAGTCGCACTCGGCATCTGGCCGAAACGACGCCTCGATGAGTCAGATAGAGACCATCGCACCGAAGCCGGCGGGGGGACCCCCCCGCCGGCTTCAGGCGTCCAGTAAGCGCTACGGCGAGCGCGTGATCAAGTGGCTGCTCGCCTCCTGCGGGATCCTCTCCGTCCTCACGACGACGGCGATCCTCGTCTCACTGCTGCTGCCGACGCTCGAATTCTTCGAAGTCGTCCCGTTCTTCGACTTCATCACCGGCAGCGACTGGTCCCCCCAGTTCGAGCCCGCCAGCTTCGGCGTGCTGGCGATCGTCGCCGGCACGCTCAACGTGACCCTGTGGGGAATGCTGTTCGCGATCCCGGTCGGCTTGGGCTCGGCTGTATATCTCAGCGAGTACGCCTCGCCGCGGGTGCGGAAGGCAGTTAAGCCGGTGCTCGAGATCCTGGCGGGCATTCCCACTGTTGCGATCGGCTTTTTCGCCGCCTACTACCTCCTTCCTAGCCTCATCGTGCCTCTCTGGCCCGGCGACTTCCTCGGCGGGGCAGCCGGAAAGCCCTTCATGGCGCTGGCTGCCTCGCTCGGGATCGGCCTGATGGTGGTCCCGATCATCGCCTCGCTCTCCGACGATGCGATGCGGGCCGTCCCCCGGGGCCTGCACGAGGGCGCCTACGCGCTCGGCGCGACCAAAGCCAAGGTTGCGACCCGGGTGATCTTCCCGGCGGCGCTCTCGGGGATCGTCGCTTCGATCGTGCTGGCGATCTCGCGAGCCGTGGGGGAGACGATGATCGTCGTCCTCGCCGCCGGCTCCACCCCGCAAGCGACCCTGAATCCGGTCGAGCCGATCCAGGCCATGACCTCCTACATCGCGGTCACCGCCACGGGCGACATCCCGGCCGGCTCGATCGATTACAAATCGGTCTTCGCGGTCGGCACCCTGCTCTTTGTCATGACCCTGGTCATGAATGTGATCAGCATCCGCCTGGTTCGCAAGTACCGCGAGGTCTACGACTGATGAGCACCGGGGATCGGCGCAACCGGCTGGCAGTGGCTGGCGCCCGCGCGACGACCGAGGCGATGCTGGGCAACCAGCCGCGCCGCGACGTGATCCGCAACACCATTTTTGCCGGGCTGCTCCTGTTTGCCGTCGGGATCGCCCTCGCTGGGCTGCTGGCGCTGCTGATCCAGGCCTTCGTCAAAGGCGCTCCAGCGCTCAGCCTCGACCTGATCACCAACCCGCCCTCGACCGCCTTCCCGGAGAAAGCCGGCTACCGGCCGGCGATCATCGGGTCGCTGCTGCTGATCGCCGGCGTGGTCCTCTTTGTCGTCCCCGTCGGGGTCGGCGCCGCCCTCTATCTCGAGGAGTACGCCGACAAAACGCGCTGGTGGAACCGGCTGATCGAGGTCAACATCCAGAACCTGGCGGCGGTGCCCTCGATCATCTACGGCATCCTCGGCCTGGCCTTCATCGTCCGCGGGCCGCTCGACCTCGGCTTCATCCTCGCCGCCGGATCGCTGACCCTGGCGCTGCTGGTGCTGCCGATGGTGATCATCGCCGCGCGCGAGGCGATCCGGGCCGTGCCCGACTCGATCCGCCAGGGCTCGCTGGCGCTCGGCGCGACCCAGTGGCAGACGATTCGCCGGCAGGTGCTGCCGGCTTCGATCCCGGGGATCGTCACCGGGGTGATCCTCGCCGTCTCCCGCGCCCTCGGCGAGACCGCGCCGCTGCTGCTGGTCGGCGCCACCGTCTTTGTCACCTTCGACCCGACTTTCCTCGGCACCGACGGCTACTCGGCGATGCCGGTGCAGATCTTCAACTACGCGCTGCGGCCCCAGGAAGAGTTCCAGCAGTTGGCAGCCGCGGGGATCATCCTCATGCTGGTCGTGCTGCTGGCGATGAACTCCTTCGCGATCTGGTTACGGAATCGTTACGAGCAAAGGTGGTAGGTGAACTATCGTGAGCGAGCAGATGGCCCAGGACGAGTCCAGAGCTGAGGCCGCACGACAGAGCCGCGAAGACGCGGCCGGTCGCGCCGCGATCTCCGTTCGGCCGGAGTTCCGCTCCAGCAGCGGCTTCGCGGGCGGCGAAAAGGTCTTTGCGCTGAAGGGCGTCGACGTCGCCTACGGCGGGGTCACCGCGGTCAAGAGCGTCTCGATGGAGATCGGCCACAACAACGTCACCGCGCTGATCGGCCCCTCCGGATGCGGCAAGAGCACGCTGCTGCGCTGCCTCAACCGGATGAACGACCTGATCCCGAATGCCGAAGTCAGCGGCGAGCTGCTCTACCACGGCGAGGACCTCTACGGGCCGAACGTCGACCCGGTGCAGGTTCGCAAGATGATCGGGATGGTCTTTCAGAAACCGAACCCGTTCCCGAAGTCGATTTACGACAACGTCGCCTTCGGCCCACGTGTCCTCGGCCGCAAGGACGACCTCGACGCGACTGTCGAGAAAGCGCTGCGCAGGGCGGCGCTCTGGGACGAGGTCAAAGACCGGCTCGACGACAACGCCTTCGGCCTCTCCGGCGGTCAGCAGCAGCGGCTCTGCATCGCCCGCTGCATCGCGGTCGAGCCTGAGGTGATCCTGATGGACGAGCCCTGCTCGGCCCTGGACCCGATCTCGACCGGGAAAATCGAGGACCTGATGATCGAGCTGAAAGAGGAGTTCTCGATCGTCATCGTCACCCACAACATGCAGCAGGCGGCGCGCGTCTCCGACCGCACCGCCTTCCTCATGGTCGAGCTCGACGCCGACGAGGACAACCGCTGGGGCCGCCTGGTCGAGTACGACGAAACCGAGAAGATCTTCACCAACCCGACCGACAAACGGACGGAGGACTACGTCTCCGGCAAGGTCGGCTGATGGCGGAAGCGGTGCGGGTCTACTACCAAGAGGAACTGGAAGCGCTCGAGACCTCGGCGCTCGAGGGGCTCGACATGGTCAACATCGCCCTGGAACGGACGATGGAGGCGGTCGAGCACCAGGACGTCGAGCTGGCGCAGCTCGTTGTGATCGACGACGACCGCATCGACGGCCGCTACCTCGAGGTGCACCAGAGCCTGATCACGCTGCTTGCGACGCAATCGCCGGTGGCCACCGACCTGCGGCTGATCTCGGCCCTCCTGCACGTGCTGAAGAGCATCGAGCGGATGGGGGACCAGTGCGTGAACATCTGCAAGGTGATCCCGCTCTCCGGCAACGAGCCGCCGGCGGACCCGGAGATGGTGAAGCTGATCGTGACCATGGGCGGTCACACCAAAACCCTGATCTCCCAGGCCAAGCGCGCCTTCGAAGACCGCAACGTCGAGATGGCGCGGGACCTGGTCCGCCGCGACGACGTCGTCGACAACCTCAACCGCGACTGCTTCCGCCTCGCCCTGGAGATCGGCGACGACGCCGACAAGCGCGAGTGGGCGATGACGATGCTGCTGGCGGCGCGGGCGATCGAGCGCACCGCCGACAACGCCGTCGACATCGGCGAGCAGGTCGCCTTCGTCGTCACCGGGCTTTTCCGCGAGTTCGAGGACGCGTCGCACCCGTCCTGAGCCTGGGGTTGCGATCCGGCCCGTCTGGGAAGATGGGAACGGTGTCCTGATGATCTGCGCAGCAATCGATATCGGCTCTAACACGACCCGCGTGCTCGTCGCCGAGCCGATCGACGGGCAGTTGAAGAAGGTCATGGAGCAGCGCGCCTACACCCGCATCAACAAGGCGCTCGACGGCGACGGCGCGATCCTCCCTGAGAAGGTCGACGAGGTCTGCGATGTGGTTGCCACCCAGGTACGTCTGGCGCGGGAGCTCGGTGCCCAGGAGATCCGCGCCGTGGCGACCGCCGCCGTGCGCGAGGCCAGCAACGGCTCCGAGGCGGCGGCCCGGATCGGCGCCGCGGCCGGGGTCCCGATCGAGATCCTCAGCGACGAGGAGGAGGGTCGGCTCTCCTTCATCGGCGCCACCAAGACGCTCGGCCACCCGGTCGACGGCACGGTCGGCGTCGTGGACGTCGGCGGCGGATCGACCGAGGTGATCCTCGGCACCGTCCCCGGTGGCGCCCGCGAGGTGCGCTCCTGGCGGGTCGGCTCCGGCGTCCTCGCCGACGAGCTGATCGCTTCTGACCCACCCTCGGCCTCGGAGATCCGCCGCGTCCGCGACCGCATCGAGGACATCTTCGACGGGGTCGAGATCGAGCGCCCGTCCCAGGCCGTCGCCGTCGGCGGCAGCGCCACCTCGCTGCGTCGCCTGGTCGGTGCCGTGCTCGAGTACGAGACCCTGGAGCGCGGCATCCGCGTCCTCTGCGGCGACCCCGCCGCCGACGTCGCCCGCCGCTTCGAGCTCGACCCCCAGCGGGTCCGCATCCTCACCACCGGCGTCCTCCTCCTGGAGAAGGTCTCCGAGCTGCTCGGTCAGCCGCTGCAGATCGGCAAGGGGGGCCTCCGCGAGGGGGTCATCCTCGACCTGCTGAACGGCAGCGCCAACGGGTCCTCACCGGCCCGCATCGCCGCTTAGCGCGCTCGCCGGTCACGCGAAGTTCACACGGGGTTCCCGCCTCGTTCACAAGTTTTCCCTGCATTTGGCGAATTCTGTGGGGGACTAGACAGATACGAGACAGGGAGACACCGATGACTTCCCGTGTTGACATGCATTGCCATTCCACCGCCTCGCAGTTGTCCAAGCTCGGGGTCCAGCGCTCGCTCGGGTTGCCCGAGTGCGCGACGCCTCCGGAGGAGGTTTATGCGCTGGCCAAGCGGCGGGGGATGGACTTCGTGACGATCACCGATCACGACACGATCGCCGGCTGCTTGCAGTTGGCGGATCGACCCGATTGCTTCGTCTCCGAGGAGCTGACCGCCCGCTTCGCCGGCGAGCCCCAGGCGGTTCACGTCCTTTGTTACGGGATCACTCCCGGAGACCACGAGTGGCTGCAGGCACATTCCGGCGATGTCGAGGCCTGCGCCGCATACCTGCACGAGGGCGGGATCGCCTGTGCTCTGGCACATCCCTTCTTCAACGTCGCGGCGCCGCTGACAAGGCGGCACCGGCGGCGACTGGCGGAGCTCTTCCCGATCTGGGAGGTCCGCAACGGGTCCCGGGCAGCCGAGCTGAACATGCCCGCTGTCGTCTACATCGAGACGCACGGCGGCACCGGCATCGGCGGTTCCGACGACCATGCCGGCGTCGACATCGGCCGCACCTTCACGGAGGCGCCGGCCGCAAAGACGCCGGAAGAGTTTCTGAGTCACCTGCAGCGGGGTGACGCCGAAGCCCACGGCGAACAGGGCAGCGCCGCCAAGTGGACGCACGCGGCGATGGCGCTGGCGACGCGGGCGCTCGGCGACGACGCGAACGCAGATGTCCCCGGTATGCGGGGGCAAGCGCGCACGGGTCCGAACCCGGCCGCGGTGCTGAAGATGGCGGAACGGGTGATCGGGGAGGGAGCGGCGCGCGGCGGCAAGGTCGCCACCGACATCGGCCCCGACGACGCTCGCAACCTGCTCGAGGCCTGGCTCGACGGCATGGGGCTCAACCTCCGCGGCGAGGAGCTGATCGCCCACCTGCAGGCCGACGGCTTCTCCCACGCCGACCTCTACCGACGCGCCCGCCGCATCCACGACCGGCGCCTGCACCGGGCCGTCGAGGAGGGCACCGCTGCGGTCTCGCGCGGCGACCTGCCGACCGCGGTCACCGGGCTCTTCGAGGCCCTGGTCCCGGCCGTCCCCTACGCGCCTTCGACCGCGTTCCTCGGGGCGGAGAAGGCGAAGCTCCGGGCTCGCGAGGGCGAGCGCGGCCGGGTCGCCCTGATCGTCGACGGGATCGGCTCGATGCACGGCGTCACCCACACGATCCAGCAGATCCGCGAGCGCGGCGTCCCCGGCTTCGACGTCGACGTGATCGGCACCGACGCCGGCGTCGACCGCCGCCTGCCGGCCGCGGCGGAGCTGGACATGCCCTTCTACGAGGGCCTGAAGCTCGGCGTCCCCGGCCTGCCGGACCTGGTCGAGACCCTGGCCGAAGGCAACTACGACCTCGTCCACGTCACCGCACCCGGCCCGGCCGGCGTCGCGGCGACGCTGCTCAGCCGCATCACCGGCGCTCCGCTGCTCGCCAGCTACCACACCGAGCTGGCCGATTACGCCGGCCTGCGCAGCGGCGACACCGGCCTCGAGGCGGTCGCTCGCGCCGCCCTCGGCGCCTTCTACTCGGCGCCCCGCCTGGTCCTCTCGCCGAGTCCCTCGGCCGACTCCTCGCTGAGCGCGCTCGGGGTCGACGGGACCAAGGTCGGGCGCTGGGAGCGGGGCGTCGACGTCGAGCGCTTCGACCCGGCCAAGGCCGACCGCGACGCCTTCCCGGGCGAGATCAAGGTCCTCTACGCGGGCCGGATGACCCGTGAGAAGGGGGTCGATCTGCTGGTCGAGAGCTTCCTCCGCGCGCACCGCTCCGATCCCCGCCTGCACCTGCTCTTGGCCGGTGGTGGGCCGGAGGAAGAGGAGATGCGGGCGAGGCTGGGGGAGAGTGCGACCTTCCTCGGCTGGCTCGGGGGAGAGGATCTGGCGCGGGCCTACGCCAGCGCCGACGCCTTCTTCTTTGCCAGCAGCACCGACACTTACGGCCAGGTGATCCTCGAGGCCGGCGCCAGCGGGCTGCCGGTCGTCGCCGTCGCCGAGGGCGGGCCGGCGGCGCTGATCGAGAACCGCCACACCGGCCTGCTCTGTCGTCCCGATCCCGACCACCTGGCCGGGGCGCTTCTGCAGCTCGCCTCGGCGCCGGAGTACCGGGCCCGGCTCGGTACTGCCGGGGCCAAGGCCGCCCGCGAGCGCTCCTGGGAGCGGGCGATGGGGCAGCTGGCGACGGGATACCGGCGGGCCTTGGAGCCGGCGGCCGCGGCGACGCCGCAACCGCTCGTCCGCGTCGCCTGAGCTGGCCGGTCGCGCTTTGAGTGCCGGCTACGATGGATCGATCGACGATCCCGCTCTCTATTTCAACCGCGAGCTCTCCTGGCTCGATTTCAACCAGCGGGTCCTCGAATTGGCTGAGGATCCCGAGGTGCCGATGCTCGAGCGGGTCCGCTTCTGCGGCATCTACGCCTCCAACCTCGATGAGTTCTTCATGGTCCGGGTCGCCGGCCTCTTCGACCAGCTCGACGCCGGGATCGACGCCCGCGGGCCCGACGGCCTCGCCCCCAGCGCCCAGATCGACACGATCCAGTCGCGGGTGCTCGAGCTCGACCGTCGCCTGCACGCCTGCTTCGGCGGCATCATCCGGCCGGCGCTGGAGGAGCACGGGATCCGCGTCGTCTCGCTGGAGACGGCCAGCGAACAGGAGCGGCGGGAGATCGACGCCCGTTTCTACGAGCAGGTCTTCCCGGCGCTGACGCCGCTCGTGATCGGCCTCGGTCGGCCCTTCCCCTACATCTCCAACCTCTCGCTCAGCCTCGGCGTGCTGCTGCGCGATCCCGAGAGCGGGGTCGAGATCATCGCCCGGGTCAAGGTGCCGAAGGAGCTGCTCGGGCGTTTCCTCCCGGTCGGGTCCGACGGCAAGTCCTTCGTGCCACTGGAGGAGGTGATCGCCGCCAACCTCGATGCGCTCTTCCCCGGCACCGACGTGATCGACCACGGCTACTTCCGGGTCACCCGCGACGCCGACTTCACGGTCTCCGACGAGGCCGACGACCTCCTGCAGGCGGTCCAGGACGAGCTGCGCCGCCGCCGCTTCGGCGAGGTCGTACGGCTCGAGGCCGAGGCCGGGATGAACCCGAAGCTGCGTGAGCAGCTGGTCAGCGCGCTGCGGCTCGAAGACCGCGAGGTCTACGACGTCGACGGCCTGATCGACCTCGGCGACCTCGGCTCGATCGCCGACGTGCCCGGTCACGCCGAGCTGCGCTACGCGCCCTGGACGCCGGTGACGCAGCCGCGACTGCAGGGCGAAGACGAGGAGCCGGTCGACATGTTCGCGGCGATCCGCCGCGCCGACGTCCTCGTCCACCATCCATACGACTCCTTCGCCACCTCGGTCGAGCGCTTCGTCGAGCAGGCGGTCGCCGACCCCGACGTGCTGGCGATCAAGCACACCGTCTACCGGACCAGCGACGACTCGCCGCTGGTGCCCTCGTTGATCCGCGCCTCCGAACGCGGCAAGCAGGCGGTCTGCATGGTCGAGCTCAAAGCCCGCTTCGACGAGGAGGCCAACATCCACTGGGCGAAGTCCCTGGAGGAGGCCGGCGTCCACGTCGTCTACGGAATCCCGGGCCTGAAGACCCACGTGAAGGCGATCCTGGTCGCTCGCCGCGAGGGCGAGAAAGTGCGCGAGTACGTCCACCTCGGCACCGGCAACTACCACCCGAAGACCGCCCGCCTCTACACCGATTTCGGCCTCTTCACCGCCGACCCCGACGTCGGCGCCGACGTCGCCGAGATGTTCAACTTCCTCACCGGCTACGGCCGTCCCGCCGTCTACCGCAAGGTGCTGGTCTCGCCGACGACGATGCGCGACCGGATCGTCGAGGAGATCGAGCGCACGGTCGCCTCCCACCAGGCCGGCGAAGATGCGCGGATCGCCCTGAAGATGAACTCGCTGGTCGACGCCGGCTGCATCAGAGCTCTCTACGAGGCCTCGCAGGCGGGGGTGCGGGTCGACCTCAACGTGCGCGGCATCTGCTGCCTGCGCCCGGGGGTGCCGGAAGTCTCGGAGAACATCCGGGTCGTCTCGATCGTCGGCCGCTTCCTCGAGCACTCGCGCATCTACGCCTTCCAGCGCGGCGAGGAGACCCGCGTGCTGATGGGCTCGGCCGACCTGATGCCGCGCAATCTCGACAGCCGGGTCGAGCTGGTGGCGCCGGTCGAAGACGCGGAGCTGCGGGCGGAGATGCTCGACGTGCTGGAGCGTTGCTTCGCCGACAACGCCAACTCCTGGGAGCTCGATTCCGACGGCGCCTGGACCCGCAACGGGGGCCCGCCGGAGGGGCGGCGCAGCGTCCAGCAGGAGCTGCGCGAGCGCTACGCGGCGCGGGCCGCCGAGCAGCTCGCCGCGGCGGGCTCGGCCTGACTCCTAGCCGCCCCCGGCGCGACTAGGATTGGCTTCCTTGGCGCGCTTCTCGCTCCTCCCTCGCGACCGCACCTTCTTCGACCTCTTCATCGAGGCCGGTCAGAACAGCGTGCAAACGGCCCGGTTGCTGGACCGGATGATGAACACATGGCCGGAGGAAGCAGGCCTGCTGCAGCAGATCGTCGACGCCGAGCAGGAGGGTGACCGGATCACCCACGACATCGTCAAACGGCTCAACTCGACCTTCGTCACCCCGATCGACCGCGAGGACATCTACAACCTCGCGACCCAGATGGACGACATCGTCGACTTCGCCGAGGAGGCGGCCGACTTCCTCGGCCTCTACAAGATCGAGGCGCCGATGGAGCAGGCGCAGGCGCTGACCAAGGTCCTCGTCGCCTCCTGCGAGCAGCTGGCGATGGGGCTGGAGCACCTGCCGGAGTTCAAGGATCTCGACAAATACTGGATCGAGATCCACCGGCTCGAGAACGATGGCGACCGGATCTCCCGCGACGCCGTCGCCTCGCTCTTCTCCAACGGCATCGACCCGATGGTGGTGATCCGCTGGAAGGACATGTTCGCGGTGCTCGAGGAGGCGATCGACGCCACCGAGACCGCGGCGCAGATCATCGAGGGCATCGTCATCAAGAACTCGTGAGCGCCCGGTGAGCAGCGACGTCATCCTCGTCATCGTCATTGTCACGGCGCTCGCCTTCGACTTCACCAACGGCTTCCACGACACCGCCAACGTCGTCGCCACCTCGATCTCGACCGGGGCGGCGCGGCCGCAGGTGGCGATCGGGATGGCGGCGCTGCTCAATTTCATCGGCGCCTTCATCTCGATCTCGGTTGCCGCCACCGTCGCCAACGACGTCGTCAATGCCGATGTGATCACGCCGACGATCGTCTTCGCCGGGCTGATCGGGGCGATCGCCTGGAACCTCGCCACCTGGTACTTCGGGCTGCCGTCGAGCTCCTCGCACGCGCTGATCGGCGGCGTCGTCGGCTCCGCCGTGGCCGCCGCCGGCTTCGACGCCGTGCTCGCCGACGGCCTCGTCGGCAAAGTCCTGGTGCCGGCGCTGGTGGCGCCGGTGCTCGCCTTTCTCGTCGCCGGGCTGGGGATCGGGATCGTCTACCGGGTGGTCGGGAAACAGAGGCCGGGGATCGTCACCCGCGGCTTCAAATACGGCCAGATCGTCTCCGGCGGCCTGCTGGCGCTCGCCCACGGCACCAACGACGCGCAGAAGACGATGGGCATCATCACCCTGGCGCTGATCGCCAACGGCAGCCTCGGCGCCGACGCCGACCCGCCGCTCTGGGTGATCGTCTCGGCTGCGGCGGCGATTGCCCTCGGCACCTACAGCGGCGGCTGGCGGATCATCAAAACCACCGGCACCCGGATCATCAAGATGGACGCCGCCCAGGGCTTCTCCTCGCAGGGGGCGGGCGCGTCGGTGATCCTCGCCTCGACCCACTTCGGCTTCCCGCTCTCGACCACGCACGTGATCAACGGCGGCGTGATGGGCGCCGGCGCCGGCAAGCGGCTCTCGGCGGTGCGCTGGGGGGTCGCCGGCAACATCGTCACCGCCTGGGTCCTGACCCTGCCGGCGGCGGCGGCGATCGGGGCCCTCACCTATGGCGCCACCCGGATCTTCGGTACCGGAGCGCTGGGGCCGCTGGTCGTCTCGCTGATGGCGATCTCGCTGATCGTCGCCGCCTTCGCGCGGCGGGCGCAGCGGGGCGCACCCGTCCCGGCCTCGAGCGGATGATCGCGACGCTTGTAGAAGGCAGGGAGCTGCTGGAGACGGTGATCGCCTCCGTGGTCGCCAGCGTCGGCGTCACCTTCGCCTTCTCGGTCGCCATCTGGGGCGTCGCCCGCTTCGCCGACCTCAGCCGCAACGAGCGGCCGTTGGCGGCGGCCGGCGCGGCGGCCGTCGCGAGCCTGGCTTTGACCTGCGTCGGGGCCGCGCTGGTCGCCGGAATATTCGTGATGACCTCGAACTAGCCGGCGTACACTGGGTCGGTGCGCACCGCTCGAAACGTCCTCATCATCTTGGCGCTGGCCGCCGGGGTCGCTTTCCTGCCCTCCGGAGGCAACATCGCCGACGCGGTCTTCACGGCGCTGACCATGGGCTTCCTCGCCGGCATCAGTTGGATGCTCTACGTGATGAGCCGCGAAAACCAGCTCACCTTGGCGACCCTGACCGATGCGCGGCGGGTGATCTTCTACGGCGCCTTCGGGATGATCGCGCTGCTGATCGCGGGCAGCGACAAGCTCTTCTCCAGTGGCGGCGGCACCTTGCTCTGGATCGTCCTGCTCGCAGCCTCAGTGGCGGCGATCTGGCGGATCTGGATCGAGGCGAACACGCACTCCTACTGAGTTCCGCGACTCAGGTTCTTCAAAGAATTTCGTTTCTGCGCGTCATCCGTGCGTTCTTTCCTGGAACGGTCGTCGGGTGCCGCCACGGACCGCCAGCAATGCAGAACACGGGGAGGAGGGAACCGCCTCAGTAGAGCTGATCGCGGTGGTTCCCTTCCTGCTGCTGGCGGTCCTGGTGGCGGCCCAGGTCGCGCTCGCCGGCCAGGCGCTCTGGTCGGCGGGCGTGGCAGCGCGGGCTGGCGCTCGGGCGGCTCTGGTTGGTGGGGACGTGGCGGCGGTGGCGCGAAGGGCGTTGCCGCCTTCGATGCGGGATGGGTCCCGGGTCGAGGAGGGCGAGGAGATCTCGGTCCGGGTCGCGGTACCGCGGCTGCTGCCGCAACTGCCGCGAGTGATGCTCGGGGCGAGGGCGGGATTGGGGGCGGACGGTGGCTGACTCGCGCGGACAGGCTGCTGTCGAGCTGGTCGCCGCACTGCCGGCGCTGCTGCTGGCGGCGTTCGTGGCGCTGCAGCTGCTCGCCGCCGGCTACGCGCTGACCCTTGCCGACGGTGCGGCTGAGGCCGGGGCGCTGGCTCTGGCGTCGGGCGGCTCGGCGGCGGATGCCGCGCGGGCGGCGCTGCCCGGCTGGGCGGAGGGGAGCGTGTCGGTGCAGGTGCGCGGTGGGACCGTCTCGGTCCGGCTGCGGCCGCCTTCGCCGCTGCCGGCGCTGGCCGAGCGACTCGCCGTGACCAGCTCCGCCAGCGTCAGGAGTGTGCGGTGAGGGAGGCGCCGACCGTGTTCGTGACCGCGGTTGGCGCGGCGGAGGGCTCGCGCGGCGCTGCGGCGGCGCTCGCCTGCGCCGGCGCCGACGCGGATCTCGCGACCCTGCTCGTCGACGTCGGCGGTAGGGCGCCGCGGCCGACCCTGCTGGCTTCCGCCGCTGCCAGGGCGCTCGAGGAGCGCCTGGTCGCCCACCTGCCCGCCGCCCAGGTCGCCGCCCGCGGCCACGTCTGCCACCTGACGGTGGCGGCCGGGGAGGAGGGCTACGAAGCGGCCTCGGCAGCGGCCACCGTGGCCAGCGGCGCGCTCGCCGTGGTGCACCTCGCCCCGGCCCAGTTACGCGAGGCGCTGGACCGCGAGCTCGGCCCGCGTCCGAGCGGCGTCCTGCTGCGCGCCGACGTCGCCGCCGACCGCCCCCTTTTAGCCCTCGCGGTGCGCGACCTGCTCGCCCGCGACGTCGCCGTCGCCGTGCTCAAGCACCGCCTCAACTGGGTCGCCGAGCGCCGGGCGCTCTTCGGTGCCTTGCCGCCCGAGCAGTCGGGTGGCCTGCCGGCGCGGTTGGTGCGAAATCTTCTGTCTCGCAATTGCTACGGTGGGCTAGATGACGCGGAAGCTGACCCAACACGAGCTGCGCGAGCAGGGCGGGGAGATCATGCGCGAATTGGGTCGCGGTGAAGACCTCATCGTCAGTCGCAACGGAGTCCCAACGGGGGATCTGCGTTCGCCCGGGCGGCGTCGTTTCGTTTCGCGGGAGGTCTTCGCCCGAACGATTGCTTGCCTCCCAAGGGAGGACTACGAGCAATACAAGGCGGAGGCCGACGCCCTCTTCGATCCGACTCCTCGTGAGTGGCCCGACGACGCCTGATCGCGGCCTGATCGACACCTCGGTTGCGATTGCCCTGGGGCCGGCCGAGGTCACCCTCCTACCAGGCGAGATGGCAATTTCGACGCTGACGCTGGCAGAGCTGGTACGCGGCCCCGTGCTGGCACCTGACGCTGTCGCTCGCGTGCGACGGCGGGAGCTTGCTCAGGCCGTGGAGGCTGTCTTGGAAGCGCTGCCTTTCGACTCGACAAGCGCACGCGCTTTTGGTCATGTCTGCGCCGCGGTTTCCACCGCCGGGCGCAAGCCAGGGGGGACGCGGACCGTCGACCTGATGATTGCCGCCACGGCACTCGCCCATGGCTTCGCGCTCTACACCCTCAACGCAGCCGACCTGCGGGGCCTCGAGGACCTGATCGAGATCGTCGATCTCGATCAGGTCTCGGGCTGAGCTGCCTAGTACCCGTAGGGGTTCGGGTTCGACGGCGGCGGAGTGGTGGACGCGGGCGGCGGGGTGGGCTCAGCCGGGCCGCTTTTGAACTGGGGGGCCTGGGCGGCGTGCCAGACGCCGCCGCCTTTGATCCCCTCACCGTTGGCGTCGCCCCGTTTTTTGTCACCGCTGAAGGTGTAGAGGGGGAAGCCCTTGTAGGTGACCTGCATGCTGCCGTCGGGGCGCATCTCGGTGCCCAGCGGCACCGGGCCCTTCGGCCTGACGCCGGCCGGGACGGTCAGCGGAGGCCAGGCGTCCAAACAGGCGTCGACGCAGACGAACTTCGTCTTCTCCGAGCTGAGGGTGTAGAGGGTGCGTCCTTTGATGTTGACGATGACCGGCTTGTCGTAGGCGGCGCTGACTGCCAGCTTGGCGACGGTCATGGTCTTCGCAGCGCCGGCGAGTGCCGGAACCAGCAGGGCGCTGAGCGCGACGACGACGAGTGCGACGCGAAGAGCGAGTGGGTTGGGACGGGGGTTCGCGAACTGCCGCATGAATGCTCCTTGGGGTCGGATCTCGGTCAAACGTTCTACGGCGAGGGCCGGCAAAAGGTTCGGAGCGGAGATTTTCCACTTTTGGCGCAGAGATGGCACTGAATTGCTCCATTGAGCGCGCCACACGTGCGCTCTTGCCCGCAAGGCTGGGTCGGTGGGAGCAAGACGAGATATGTGGGGGCGGCGTGGTGCTCGGGAGGAGGGGCAGGCGCTGATCCTGGCGATCGGGGCGATCTTCGTCCTCCTTGCCTCGACCCTCGCCCTGGTCGCGATCTCCGGCGCGGTCACCGGCAAGGGGCGGGTCCAGCGCGCGGCCGACCTGGCGGCGATCTCCGCTGCTCGCTCGATGCGCGACGACCTGGCGCGGCTGCTTTCACGGCCGCGGATGCCGAACGGGGTGCTCAACCCGGCCCACCTCACCAAGTCCGCCTACCTGGCGCGGGCGAGGGCGGCGGCGATCTCGGCCGGCCGGGGGAACGGGGTCGACCCGAAGCGGATCGTCGTCGACTTCCCGGACGCGGCGTCGTTCGCGCCGGTCCGGGTCAAGGCGACGGTGATCGCCCGCTTGGCGGTCGGGCGGCAAAGAGGAGAGGTCGAGGCTTCGGCGACCGCCGAAGCGGCGGCGCCGAGCGGCGCCTCCGGCGGCATGCCGGCGATGGCCAGTGGCGGCGGCTACGCCGGCCCGCTCGTCTACCGCACCGGCGAGGGCATGCGACCCGACGTCGCCGCTGCCTATGACCGGATGGCGGCCGCGGCCCGCGCCGACGGGATCGCGCTGCTGGTCGTCTCCGGCTTCCGCTCCGACGCCGAGCAGGCTGCGCTCTTCGCCGCTCACCCGGACCCGACCTGGGTCGCCCCGCCCGGCCACTCGTTGCACCGCTGCGCGACCGAGCTCGACCTCGGACCTGAGGTCGCCTACGCCTGGCTGGCCGCCAACGCCGGTCGCTTCGGATTCGTCCAGCGCTACTCCTGGGTGTTGCTACCCGTTTCTGTAGGTCTAGGCTTCCCTCGGCACGGGCGGCTTCTGCGAGGTGCCCCCTTTGAGTGCAACAGGTTCCTAGGAGGTTCCGAGCGTAGGTCGGGCCTTCAGCGAGTCGCTACCAGCGCGGCGCGTTTGTGGTTTAGAACCCTGCGCTATAGGTGGCGATAAATGCACGCCCCCCTCGATTGCGGCAAAGCGGTCCGGGAGAAACCCGATTGTTTTTGCCTATCTAGTGAGAGCATGGTATGGCTTCCCTTCTTGCGGCAGAGCAAGGGGAGAAGAGGTAGATCATGCGGCAGTCGAGGAGATCCATCGGGCCGATAGTGCTGGTCACGATCTTTGCCATCGCCATACCCCAGGCCCAAGCTCTGATCGTCGAAAGTACTTCAGCAGCTCCCGAGGGATATGGGCCCAAACAGCTTCGCGATGCCTACGACATACCGGACTGGGCTGGCTCCGAGCAAACCATCGCGATCATTGCCACGGCCGACGCCCCGAACGCTGAGGCAGATCTTGCTGTCTATCGCTCCTACTACGATCTTCCGCCCTGCACTGAAGCAAATGGCTGCTTTCGGAAGCGAGACCATTTGGGCGGTACTAGCAACTTCCCACAGCCGCAGAAAGCCTCGGCGGAAGAGACCTCTCTCGATCTTCAGATGGCTTCCGCGGCGTGCCCGAGATGCAACCTTCTGCTTGTTGAGAGACAGCAGGTGTCAAGTGGATTTATGAAAGCGACCGGAGAGGCAATCAATCGGGCGGTAGCGCTTGGCGCAACTGTGATCAGTTATAGCTATGGGCGTCTCGAAGAGTCCGGCGATAGTTCCCTTAACAACTACTTCAACCATCCTGGAGTCCCGATCACCGTCAGTTCCGGAGACGATGGTTATCGGGGTCATCTAGACGGAAAAAATGCAACTGACTACCCGGCGGGGGCTCCAGGTGTCGTAGCCGTAGGCGGGACTTACCTCAAACCAGCCCCCAATACCCCGCGGGGTTGGCGGGACTACGTGTGGGAGGAAACCGGTGGCGGCTGTAGCGCGGAGATGCCGAGGCCGGAGTGGCAGGACTTCATCTCCTGTGGGACGCGGATGACGAGTGATATTGCACTTGTGGCCAGCAATGTTGCCATCTACTCGAGCTATCTTGAGGATGATGAGGAGAAACGCTGGCTGAAGGTGGGTGGAACGAGCGTTGGTGCACCTCTGATGGCGGGAATCTACGCACATTCCAACGAGATAGTGCATAAAAAACCGGCGGAGGCGATCTATAGCAATCTCTACGATGGCTTTGGAAGCATTTATGACGTTGGTCCCAGTACTACCGACAACAACACGAATTACCAGGGCCACTCGTGCTCTCCTCTGTACCTATGCAACGCGGTCGCCGGTAAAGATGGAGACGCGATGTCGGGATATGATGGGCCCACCGGTGTTGGCGTACCGCAGGGCGTGCCTGCGCTTCCTCTTTGGGTATTGGCGCACTCGAAAAATGTGGATTTCCACTTCTTTGTGGACGGTATGCCGGACATAGATTGCGCCTCGCCAACCATGTGTATTGCCGTCGGCGGCTCAGAGGAATCCAACGGGGCTTGGCCGATGGCGGCTGAATGGGATGGCTACCAATGGAACACCGTTTCGGTGCCTTCCGAGAACAAATACTTAGAAGATCTTGGCAAGCTCAGGGGGGTCTCCTGTCCAACGACGGACTTTTGTCTTGCTGTCGGAGAAATGGACGGGTCTGGGTACCAGGAAACCTACGTCCTGCAGTGGAACGGGGGCCAGTGGCAACTCGACGAATCAGCACCGAGTCTTACGCCTCAAAGTGTCTTTACCGCCCCATTTTCTGTTTCCTGCGCCTCGGCGACCGATTGCATGATTGTCGGTGGCGAAGTCCAACGGTTCCATGGAAATATGCGGATGGAAAGCCTGCATTTGACGAGTAGCGGATGGTCGACGCCTGAAGTTCCCTCGCCCAGTGGAGTCGAAGGCGCGGGATTGAGCAAAGTCAGTTGTGCGGCAGAAGAAGTGGAAGGAGAAGAAGAAGAAATTTGCCTAGCCGTAGGTTGGCTGTACTCCGAAACGGCGGAAAGCTTTCAGGTGTTCGCTGAGCGATGGGATGGGTATGAATGGTCGGTCGATACCAGTCTGACCCCTCCTGGAGTTCAAAGTGAATTGTGGGATGTGTCCTGTCCGTCCGTCAATTCGTGCATGGGCATCGGTTGGATGGCGGAGTCGCCGGAAAACTATAAATACGAAGACTCCGTCCCTATATCCGAGCACTGGAACGGCTCCGAATGGGTGCTTGGGAAGCCTCCCTTGCCAGAACCTGAGGGAGACACGGCGGAAGAAGAAGGGGAAGAAGAAGAAGGGGAAGCCTACGGGGTGTCCTGTGGGACGCCAACTTCGTGCATCGCCGTGGGGATTAACTTCGGCACTGGTTACATAATCGCCGGCTGGAACGGAACTAGCTGGAGTGAGCAGGAGCCCCCCGAAATGTCCCTAGGCGCCTTTGACCTGCCAGAGCAGGTCGATTGTGTAACGGCGACCTACTGCCAGGTGATGGGGATCGGAGGGGGCTCGACTTTTTTCAACATTCTCACCGATGACCCCCCGCCACCGGTTCTCGAAGGAACGGTCGGCTTTGGCGCAGGCGAATATGAAGCCCTCACGCTCGGAATGGTCAATCCCAACGGCTCCCCGACCACCTACCAATACGAATACGGCACGACCACCAGCTACGGCTCCAAATCCCCGGCGACCCCGAAATCGATCGGCTCAGGCACCAGCTCGGTGGAAGTCAGCGAGAAAATTGAAGGCCTGGCGCCGGAAACCACCTACCACTTCCGCCTGGTGGCGACCAACGCCAAAGGGACCGTCGAAAGCGAAGACCAGACCTTCATGACGCCGGGGTGGAAAATCCTCTCGACGCCGAACCCCTCGGGGGCGAGCGACAGCAATCTCCACGACGTCAGCTGCGAACCGAATACGAGCGTCTGCACCGCGGTCGGCAAAAGCACCAAATCAGGGGCAGACAGCCCGGTGGCCCAGCGCTGGAACGGCACCTCTTGGTCCGAACAGAGTCCCGCGAAGAAGTCGGGTACCCTGCCAACCCGCCTCTTTGGCGTCGACTGCCCCTCGGAAACCCGCTGCCTGGCGGCCGGCAACTACCAGCCCTCCGAAGGCGGCCCCACGCTCCTGACGGAGATATGGAACGAAAGCAAATGGTCGGTGCAGTCGCCGCCGGTGCCATCCGAAGCGACCTCCAGCGAGCTCGTGGGGATCGGCTGCAGCTCGACCTCCAGGTGCGGGGCGGTCGGCTCGGCCATGATCGGCGGTGTGAAGACGGCGATCGCGGAGAAATGGACCAGCCCGAATTGGGCCCTGGAATCGATCCCGATCCCCGAAGGGGCCACCTCGAGTCAGCTCGACGGCATCGACTGCATCTGGTCGGACTTCTGCGCGGCTGTCGGTCGCTACACCACCAGCGGCGGCGCCGTCAAAAGCCTCGTCATGTTCTGGAATGGCGAATGGAAACTGCACAGCCTGACGGCCCCGGAAGGAGCGGTTGAGACCACTCTCCTCGACGTCTCCTGCACGAAGACGCCGAACCGCTGCACGGCAGTGGGGGGCTGGAAGAACAGCAAAGGCGAGCAGTCCACGCTGGCCTACCGCTTCAACGGTGTGACGACCTGGACGCTGCAGAGCACGCCCAATCCCTCGGGGAGCACCGAAAGCGTCTTCCAAGACGTCTCTTGCGCGACCGAAGCCTCCTGCACGGCGGCCGGGAGCTCGGTGGACGGGGGAACGACGAAGACCCTGGCCGAGAAGTGGAACGGGACCAGCTGGTCCATCCAGGGCACTCCGAACCCCTCGGGCGCGGCCTTCAGTTCGCTCTTCGGTGTCTCATGCCAAAGCACCACCTGCATGGGCGCGGGGTGGAGCACGGACGCCTCGGGGGTCGACACGACGTTAGGGGAGATTCGGGAATAATCGGGCCTCGCGTTCAGGTCGCATCTCGCTCGTAGGGCCGAGGGCCTACGTGGGGAGGGAGGCAGACTGATGCGCGGGGTCGTGGTCGAGCGTGACTCTGACGACGACACACTTCCCGTACGTCTTTCTCTTGGTGGTCAGGGTGAAGTCGTCGTCAAGCATGTCGATCACGATGAAGCAGTAGAGAACCCCGACTGTAGATCCCGGATGCGGTTGAGCCCCGTGGTCGAGTTGATCGGCTGCACGCCGTCCCCGCTCGGTCGCTTCTTCAGTTTTCGCCATGATGTTGCGGCGAGATTTCGCCCCCGGTCCCGGGCTCGCTTCGCTTCGACCAAGTTGAAGGCCACCGGCTGCGCCTGGTACCAGAGCAGTTCGCGGACGAGATAGGGCTTGGGCCCACGTGTCCGGAGGCAGATCCTCGCCGTTTCCACTTCGTCACCAAGACGGCACTGAATTGGTCTTTTGAGCGCGCCACACATGCGTCCGTGCCCGCCAGGCTGGGCCAATGGGAGCAGGGAAGCATCCAGGCCGCGAGGGCTCCGAGTCTGGGCAGGCGCTGATCCCTGCCGTGGGGGCGATCTTCGTGCTGCTGGCGGGGACGCTGGCGCTGGTTGCGATCTCCGGGGCCGTGGTCGGCAAGGGGCGGGTGCAGCGGGCCGCCGACCTGGCGGCGATCTCCGCCGCCAGGTCGATGCGCGACGACCTGCCGCGGCTGCTGGCGCCGCCGGGCCTGCCGAACGGCTTGCCGAACCCGGCCCATATGAGCAAGGCCGCGTATCTGGCTCGGGCACGGGCGGCCGCTGTGTCGGCGGGGCGGGCGAACGGGGTCGACCCGGACCGCCTCGATGTCTCCTTTCCCGACGCGGGGGCCTTCGCGCCGGTGCGGGCGAAAGCGAATGTCACCGCCGTGCTCCAGGTTGGGCGCGGCACCGAGGTG
The DNA here is from genome assembly GCA_036376895.1 of Solirubrobacterales bacterium. Taxonomy (GTDB): domain Bacteria; phylum Actinomycetota; class Thermoleophilia; order Solirubrobacterales; family 70-9; genus VAYN01. The sequence goes on along the minus strand of DASUZL010000040.1, from coordinate 21,356 downwards.
GAGGCCTTTGCCATCGCCGAAGCGGCGGCGCCGAGCGGCGCCTCCGGCGGCATGCCGGGGATGGCGAGCGGCGGCGGCTACGCGGGACCGCTCCTCTACCGCACGGGGGAGGGGATGCGCCCCGACGTCGCCGCCGCGTTCGACCGCATGGCCGCGGCCGCGCGCGGTGCCGGCATCGCCCTGCTCGTCGTCTCCGGCTTTCGCTCCGACGCTGAGCAGGCGGCGCTGTTCGCCGCCCATCCCGATCCGACCTGGGTCGCCCCGCCGGGACACTCGCTGCACCGCTGCGCGACCGAGCTCGACCTCGGTCCCGAATCGGCCTACGCCTGGCTCGCCGCCAACGCCGGCCGCTTCGGCTTCGTCCAGCGCTACTCCTGGGAGGCCTGGCACTACGGCTTCAGCGCCGGCCCGCCTCCCTGTTCGGCGGCGGGGGAGGCGCTCGGTCCCGGCGGCGATGGCGCCCTCGCGGCCGGGTCGCTGCCCAGCTTCGTCCCCGCCCAGTACCGCGACCCGATCCTCCGCTCCGCTGCCCGCTGGAACGTCTCCGCTGCTCTGCTCGCTGGGCAGTTGATGGCCGAGTCCGGCTTCGACCCCAACGCCGGCTCCCCCGCCGGTGCCCAGGGCATCGCCCAGTTCATGCCATCTACCGCCGCCGCCTACGGCCTCACCAATCCCTTCGACCCGGTCGCCGCAATCGACGCGGAGGCGCACCTGATGTCAGACCTCCTGCGCCAGTTCGGTTCCCCTGAGCTCGCCCTCGCCGCCTACAACGCCGGTCCCGCCCCAGTTGAAGCCTGCCACTGCATCCCCGCCTACCCCGAGACCCAGGCCTACGTCACCCGCATCCTCGCCCTGCTTAGCGGCGCCGGCACTCTCCCTGTCCCCTCCTTCGAAGTGAGGTTGATCGCATGACCCCCAGCACCGCAACCGACTCACCAAGTATCACCAGTGATACATTGACCTGGCCCATGGCCGACGTCACCATTCGAGAACTGCGGAACCAAGGCGGCGACGTAGTCGATCGCGCCGCCCGCGGCGAGCAGATCACCATCACCCGGGGAGGCAGGCCGGTCGCCGAACTGCGCCCCTTGCGACCGCCCCTCTCGGCCGACGGGCTGCTCAGCCGCTGGCGCAGCCTGCCCGCCGTGGACCCAGTCGCCCTCCGTGCAGACGTCGACCAGTTGCTGGATCCGACCCTGTGAGCGCGAAAACCGAAGCAGGTGCCCGCGGCGTCCTCGATACCTCGACCGTGGTCCTGCTGCGCGAGCTCCCCGACGCAAGCGTGCTCCCCGACGAGCCGCTGATCACCGCCGTGACGCTGGCCGAGCTAGCGGTTGGCCCGCTCGTCGCCTCCGACGAGGGCGAGCGGGCGAGGCGGCAGGCCCATCTCCAGCAGGCAGAGGCCGACTTCGTCCCCCTGCCCTTCGACGACGCCGCCGCCCGCGCCTTCGGAGGCGTTGCCGCCTCCCTACGCCGCAGCGGCCGCAAAACCGCGGCCCGTGCCTACGACGCGATGATCGCCGCCACCGCCCTGGCGAACAACCTCCCGATCTACACCTGCAATCCCGACGACTTCAAGGGAATCGATGGCCTCGAGGTGGTCGCGGTCCCGATGCCTGTGAGAAATCAGAAGGCGCTTACAGCGGAAGGTTCAGGCTGGTCCGGCAGCCTTGCCGAGATCCGCGCCCGCGACGACCGAGAATGAGCGTCGGCGATCACTACGGCTCTGTGGCGTCAGCGCGAGGCCTCGTTGCCAGGGACGACTTTTCTCATGGATGATCTATTCGCGACGCAGTCAGAAGAGTTGCGATACGAGCCAACCGAGACTTCCCAGCGAGCTCAGGAAGGTCAATATGGCTATACCGAATCCCAGCCAATCACGAAGTCTCTTCTTGCGGCTTAGGGAGATGAAGTCATGGGCCGCCTCTCGCCCGATGTAGTAGGCGAAACGCCAGCCTACGGGGCGGCCGGCGATGTCCTCCATCGCCAAAATGTCGCGCCACGTAACACAGGATTGCCCTAGGAAGTCGAGTTTGAAGGGTCCATCATTTTTCAGGAGGTTTAGCCGCGGCACTGATCCAAGAAGAGTCCAATCCAACTTGAGACTGGGATGTATCGCATCGTCGGGCAACTCCATTGCTGCAATAGATTTGGTGAAGCCGGTGGCGATCGCCTCCCAGGCGTCTGACGTATGGCGTCCGACTGTCTCATCCACGCCTCCCGTAGGCACGGAGGCGACGCGGACTCGATCCTCCAGACGCTCCTGCGCCAACTCCCCGTCCCTGCGTAGCTCCACCGCACCGCCGACAAAGCGGCTGTCGAGACGTACATCCTTGATTCTGACTGCGGGCGCGCGCACTCGGTATATGGCCATCTGCATCGCGTCTCCGAGGATTTGCAAAATGGGTTGCTGGTCTGCTCCGGCACGCAGACGCATTACGCGCGCCGCTATAGCTGCAGCGGGCGTTGGAGAGAGGTGCATCTCGGTGAAGGGCCCGCTCTTGACCTCGGGTGGGTTCGTGACGATCCGGGAAGGGGACTCCCAGTCGTATGCGCGTTCACCGGGCGGAAGTGCCGTATAGATGTTCTTCCTAACGCATGCCTTGAGGTCTGCTGGGTCGTCCGGCCACTCACCGATCAACTCATGCGGGTACTGGACATTCTCCATATCGGTCCTCCTCGTTTCCCAATGAGGCCAACCATAACACCGAACGACTTAGAATTGTCCATAAAAGGTCGAAAAAAAGCATCAGCTTCTGCTATTTCTCTTTACAATAAAAGTTTCACAAATGTCTTGATTCCATCCGATGTGCGTGTTATGAATGTTTCACTCGGCCAGGGAATTGCCGAGGCAAACTTCAAAATTGGATCTCGTCTAGCCGCCTCGTGCTGGGGTCTTGGTGCGGGCGAATAGGAGGTATTTGAGATGATGATTTCCCCGGAGGTTGAGGCTGGGCGGTCGGGATCTGGCGAGCCAAGGAACTTCCCTGTCCTCAGCGCTGAAGTTGTTGCCGTCCTCAAAAAACTCTCCGAGCAGAGCCCCCTTCGTGATCAGCTTCGAGCGTTCCGCAGAGATCTCGGCCTTCGAGACCGAGAGCTCTGCGAGTTGGCTGATGTCAGCCGAGCAACCTTTTCCAGGTGGAAAAAGGAGGGGGATGGAGAGCGACCCGTTGCGCTCGATGATCTGCGGGTGATCAGCTCCTTGCTCATCCGCAGTGGAGCGATGAGGCCTAGGTCGGTCGCCGGATGGCTTCGCTCCAGGAACGAGGGACTTCGCCTTGAGCGACCACTGGGGGCACTCAAAGCGGGTCAGTTCTCATCGGTGCTGAGTGCTGCGGAGGCAGCGTGCGGTGGGCGGCTTCCGATCCGGCAGCCGTCTGGGCAATTGGCTTTAGCGCCTCCGCTCACAGGGTCCGCAGCGCATGGCTCAAGCGGTTGACCTGAGCCCAGCGACGCCAATTTGATTAGTTGCCCCGCTGCGGCTCAGCCGCCACTGACCGGGGCGGCTTGCGGGGCTGATCTCTGGGCCGCCATCCGCTCATGCACGAAGCGCACGGCGGTGGCGCCCTCGCCGACCGCGGTCGCGCAGCGCTTGATCGAGCCGGAGCGGACGTCGCCGGCGGCGTAGACGCCGGGGACGCTGGTCTCCAGCAGACCGTCGGCGCCGGCGTCCTCGCCGGTGAGGACGAAGCCCTTCTCGTCGCGGGCGACCATGTCGCCTAGCCACCCGGTGCAGGGGGAGGCGCCGAGGAAGAGGAAGAGGAAGCCCAGCGGCAGCCTTTCGCCGTCGCTCAGGGTCACTCCTTCCAGGTGCCCGTCTTTGCCGTGCAACTCGGTGATTTCGCTGCGGGCGCGGACGGCGACTCCGTAGCGGTCGATCTCCTCGATCAGGTAGTTCGACATCGTCTCCCGCAGGTCGGCGCGGCGGTGCAGCAGGGTCACGAGGGCGCCGCCGCGGGCCAGCCAGACGGCCGCCTGGGCCGCCGAGTTGCCGCCGCCGACGACCCCGACCCGCTGCGCCCCGCAGAGATGCGCCTCGGGCGGACCGGCGGCGTAGAACACGGTCAGTCCCTCGTACTCGTCCAGATCATCAACCGGCAGGCGGCGGTATTCGGCGCCGGTCGCCAGCAGCACCGCCCTGGCGGCGACCTCGTTGCCCTCCTGGAACTTGACGAGGTGGCGCTCGCCCCCCGGCTCCAGCGCCTTCGCCCGGTAGGGCGTCGCCGTGCGGGCGCGGAACTTGCGCGCCTGGGTGATCGCGCGGCTGGTCAGCTCTGAGCCGCTGATCCCAGCCGGGAAGCCGAGGTAGTTCTCGATCCGCCGCGAGGTCCCAGCCTGTCCGCCCAGCGCCGAACTCTCGATCACCAGCGTGTCGAGACCCTCGGAGGCGCCGTAGACGGCCGCGCCGAGCCCGGCCGGCCCGCCGCCGACGACGAGCAGGTCGACCTCCTCGCGCGCTGCCAACTCCAGCCCGATCCCCAGCGCCCGCGAGAACTCACCATTGCTCGGCTGCCGCAGCTCGGCGCCACCCGGCAGCCGCACCAGTGGGATCTCCTCCGGCTCCAGCGGCTCCACCAGCGCAGCCGCCTCTTTGCTGGCGGCCGGGTCGAGCCAGGTGTGGGGGAGGCGCAGCGCTTTCGCGAATTCGAGCAGGCGGCGGGTGTCGTCGGACTCCCACGGTCCGGCGATTTCGACCCCGATCCCGTCCCGCTGCTGCAGCATTTCCCGCCGCTGCACGAAGGCGGGGAGCAGCAGGTCAGCGAGCGAGGGATCGTCGAACAGCACCTGCCTCAGCGCTTCGCGCTCGACCGCGATGTAGCGCAGCGGCGCGGTGACGACGGCGGTGAGGAAGACGGTCTGGCCGGAGAGCAGGTTGATCTCGCCGAGGAAGCCGGAGTTGCTGTGGCGGACGATCTCCCGCCCGGCGGCGTCGAGCACCGCCGCCTCGCCCTCGAGGATGGCGATGAACGGGTAGGTGCGGTCGCCGATCCGGAACAGCTCCTCGCCGACTGACGCGGTTCGCTCCTCGCCCAGCGCCGCCAGCGTCTCAAGCTGCGAGCTGGAGAGGACTCGACTGGCTGGATTGACCACCAGTCAAGGCTACCCGCCCGCCCATCTGGTCCGCACGGGATGCATGGCGACGCCGAGGCTGGGTAGGGGGAGAGCGAAACCAAATGGCAAATACCCACACCCACATAAAGCTGACCGAGGTAAAGGATTCCGCACCGGAATTTGGCAACGACAGCGTCCAGGAGGCGCGCTTTGCCAACAAGGATCTCGACGCCGAGCAAACCGGAGTCAGCCATCACCGGCTGAAGCCGGGCATGCGGCAGCCCTTCGGGCACAAGCACGAGGACGCCGAGGAGGTTTACGTCGTCCTCAACGGCTCCGGCCGGATGAAACTCGACGACGAGATCATCGAGGTCGAGCGGCTCGACGCGATCCGGGTCGAGCCCAGTGTCGTCCGCGCCTTCGAGGCCGGACCGGGCGGAATCGAGGTGCTCGCTGTCGGCGCCCGCCACGACGGCGATGGGGAAGTCATCCCCGGCTGGTGGAGCGACTGACCGCCGCCGGTCAGTCTTCGCGCCAAGCTCGCCAGTAGGCCCGCAGGCGCCGTTCGAACGCCTTCGGCTTCTCGGCGTAGAGCCGCTGCCCGAGTTCGAACGCCTCGTCGAGCAGCTCCGCCTGCCAGCGCCGGATCAGCTCCACGATCTCGTCCTTGCCGTCGATCTCGCGCTGCTCCAGGTCCTCGGCCAGCAGCTCCAGGTCGTGGTGGTCGCCGAGCAGGTCGGTGAGGAGGTGGGAGCGCTCCGCAGTCTCGCCGAGCAGCTCCGGCCAGGCGCTCCGCACGATCCGCAGTTGGTAGGTGAGGTCCTTGCCCCGTTTGCGCCAGCCGTGGACGTTTTCGGCGTTCGGGTCGGCGATCGTCCGCCGTAGGCCGCGGCGCCCCTTGCGGTAGCTGCGGCGCAGGCCGGGGCCGATCGCCTCCCAGGAGTCGTCCCGCAACGGCCAATCCGCGATCGCCGCCAACCCGCCGGCGATCGCCGCTGCCGCCTCCTCCAGCTCTCGGCCGTGGCCGTCACCACCGCCCGCCACCTCCTCTCGCTCCCGTTCCAGCGCCAGCACCCAGATTCCGTAGGCGCCGGCGGGCAGCTGTGGCCCGCAGCGCCGCCCCAGCGTCCTCGCCGTCTGCAGCCGCACCTCGGCGTCACGGCTGCTCGACAGCAGCCGGCCGGCGTCGCGATAGCGCTCGTCTTCGGTCCGGAACAGCTTGCCGCCCAGCTGGTCGCGACTCAGCCGCAGCATCGCCCGCAGCTTCTTCAGGTCTTTGCGCGCCTCGTGGACCGCCTCGGCCGGCTCCTCTTTGGCTCCGCTCAGGGCCTCGAGCGCGCTCTCGGCCCGGCCGGCGGCGATGCGTCGGATGCCCTCGGAAACTCCCTCCTTGCGCTTCAGGCGGAAGGCCACGTCGCCAAGATAGACTGCCGCGGATGCCAGCCGCAGAGGTAGAGGGTGTTGACGGGATGAAAGCGATGGTCGGCCAGGAGGTCGGCCCCAGCGATTGGCGCACCGTTACCCAGGCCGACATCGACACCTTCGCCGAGCTCAGCGGCGATCACCAGTGGATCCACGTCGACGCCGAGCGGGCCGAGAAAGAAAGCCCCTTCGGGACCACGATCGCCCACGGCAACCTGACGCTCTCGATGATCGACGGCGTCCGCAACGACCTGATCACGGCCACCGGCTTCGCCCTCGGCGTCAACTACGGCTGGAACAAGATCCGCTTCCCGGCCCCGGTCCCGGTCGACTCCCGCATCCGCGTCCGCGCCGAGCTGATCTCCTTCGACGAAGTCGGCGGCGGCTGGTACCAGGCCGTCACCCGCTTCACCGTCGAGGTCGACGGCGGCGAGAAGCCCTGCTTCGTCGGCGACTCGGTGACCCGGGTCATGGCCCCGGCTGAGTAACGAACCGCCTGGCACTCGCCACAGTCGCCCTGAGGAACCTAGGCGATGGGCGTCGTCCAAACCGACTGGTACCGTCGAGTAGTCGACGCGTGAAAGCGGTCGGCCTTCCTGACCCAAGAGGGCAGGACGGACACATATGGGTCGCCATTGCGCGACACCGCTGAATATGAAGGAGAAATGCGATGACTATCGCAAGCGTAGGAAGCAACGCGGATTCGGGCAGACGCAAAGTCACGTTCCGGTTTACCGGTATCGAGAGCGCCCGCAGGATGCAGAACGAGCGAGATAAATCGCTCGGCATCGTTCGGCACTACATGGACGTTCCGGTCAAGCAGCTCGAAGAGGGGCTGGCCCAACTCAGCGGTCCGAACCCTAGGCCCCTGCCGAACACGAACAAGAAGGTTGCTCGACAGATCGAAGCCAGCCTTCTCAACTTCGAGACCCCTGAGGTGGACGTTTTCCACCTGGCACACCTCGGCATCACGATTGTGGGGGATGTCGTCAAGGAAGGCGACGATTCCATTGTCGTGTCTTTCCAGGTTGACCCCGAGGATTCGGAGGAGCCGGCCGACGGCGTTGTCAACGGCCTTCACTCTCTTGCGGTTATCGAGAAGGTCTTGAAGGAGAGCGAGATCTCAGCTCGCCAATACGTGACCTTCAACGTGATATCCGGCATCCCGTCCTCAAAGCGCGACACGTTGATTCCTTGGATCGCACGCGGCCGGAACACGGTCCTTCAAGTCAAAGATCAGTCGATCGACAACTTGATGGGGCTCTTCGAGCCGTTCAAGGAAGCGATGTCGCTCATGCCCTACGCGGACAAGATCGGTTGGGAGGAGAGTGCGCGGACGGACTACGACGTCCTTGACGTGCTGTCGATATTGACGGCTCTCAATCCCGTTGCGTTCCCCAACGAGGCGCCCTCTGGCGACGAGATCACCCACCCCGTCGCCGCGTACGAGAAGCAGTCCGTGGCGCTCAAGTTGTTCGAGGACGAGCGCTATCGGGACACCTTCAAGCAGATGATCCCCCTGCTGCCCGATGCGCTGCAACTCTACGACGTGATTCGCAGCACCGCGACCGATAAGTACAACACGGGTAAGCGCCAGGCCGGCCACCTGCGGATCGTCGAGAAGAAGCTCGGCAAAGACGGTAAGGCGAAGCCCAATGTGTGGACTTTTCCTTTCTTCAAAAGGGATGACGGGAACTACGGCGTTACCGGCACGTACCGTCTTTCAAATGCAGCGACCTATCCGATGCTGGCGGCCTTTCGTGTTTTCGTGCGGCAGAACGCGGCTCAGACTCGGATGAGCTGGGAGGGCGGATTCAAAGCGGTTCTAAAGGCGTGGGACGACCTTGGGGAGGAGATGATGGTCTCGTGTGTTGAGACCTCTCAAAGCCTCGGCGGTGCAAACAACATCAACGCGGTTGGCAAGAATCGTCCGCTGTGGCGCGCCCTTCATAAGACCGCTAAGAGCTACGCGGCCGAGATGGAAAACAAGCGCCTTCGTGCCCAGCTTGATCAGGCAAAACTGGCTCAGTCCTAGTGTCAATCCCCGGGCGACCCTTAGGGTCGCCCGGGGCCTCGCCTCAAGCACGCACGACGGGAAGCGACCGAAGATTCAGGCCGAGGTGGCCAGCCGGTCGAGCGCCTCGATCGTGTGGGCGCAGGCTCGCGCTGCCTCCGTCCCCTTGGTCTCCATGTGGTCGAAGAAGAAGGCGCGGTGGGTCTCGTGCTCGTGGAAGTGGTGGGGGGTGAGGACGGCGGAGATGACCGGGACGCCGGTGTCGAGCTGGACCCGCATCAGGCCGCTGATCACCGCCTCGGCGACGAACTCGTGGCGGTAGATGCCGCCGTCGACGACGAGGCCGGCTGCGACGATCGCGTCGTAATCGCCGCTCTCGGCGAGCTTCTGGGCGTGCAGCGGGATCTCAAAGGCGCCGGTGACCTCGAAGAACTCGAGCTGGGACTCGGCGATTCCGAGCTGGCCGATCTCGGTGATGAACGCGGTTCGCGTCTGGTCGACGAGGTCCTTGTGCCAGCACGACTGGATGAAGGCGACGCGCCGGTTGGCTGGGTCGGAATGCCGTTCGCTCATCGTGCAGCTCCTCTCGGTCCGGGTCGACGGCGAGTCTAGTGGCGACCGGCGCGATCTTATGTGACAGTGATCGATGTCATGGTTCTCGGCGATCGCCGCGCCTAGCGTGACCCTGTGTACGCCTCGCTCGACCTGATCCGGCTCCCACTCGGCCCCGCCCAGCGGGAGCTGGCCAGGGTCAGTCGCCGCGACTTCGCCGCTGGCGCCTCGTTCTCGCGCCTGCTGCTCCCGATCCGGCTGGAGTCGATGCCCTGGCCGGTCCCGTTAGTGCGGACCGTCGGGTTCTTCGCGGTTTGGCCGGACCTCGGCGCAGTCGAGCGCTTTCGCACCGGGCCGCTGCGCCCGTGGACCGCGGCCAAGGAGCACCTGGCGCTGACCCTGCGGCCGCTGCAGAGCTTTGGCACCTGGTCCGGCGGTGATCCGCTCGACGGGCCACACGCCGACCCAGGGCCGGGTCCGGTCCTGCTGCTCACCCACTCGCGCACCCGCCTTCGCAGGGTGCCGGTTTTCGCAGCGACGGACGGGCCAGTCGTTCGCTCGCTGCGCCGCGCCGAGGGGCAGATCTGGGCCACCGGCTTCATGGACGGAGTCCGCAGCAATGACACCGGGACGCTCTCGCTCTGGCGCTCGAGCGCCGACGCGACTCGCTTCGCCTACGCCCCCGGAGTCCACCAGGACGCCGTCAAAGCGCAGCGACGGGGAGGCTGGTTCTCCGAATCGTGGTTTGCCCGCTTCGCGCTCAGCGAGGCGAGCGGGAGCTGGCGGGGGCTCGAGGCCCCCGCCATGCCCGCAGGTGCTACTTGACCGTCAGGGTTCCCTCCATGCCCGCTTCGCGATGGCCAGCGACCTCGCAGAAGAAGGTGTAGGTACCGGGCTTCAGGTCAGCCTTGGCGGTTTCCGAGCCTCCGGTGATGACGTCGGTCTCGACCACGTCCTCGCCGTCAGCGCTTTCGATCTCGACGTTGTGGGGGACGGACGACGGGTTGTTGAACTCAACCGTCGTCTCGCCGGGGGCCGAGCTCACGTTCTTCTCCGTGAAGGCGAGGGCGCCGTCCGGATCGGCTTCGAACACAAGCGCGTTGGCGTCGCCGGCACCTTCGTCTTCAGCCGGCTTTTCAGCCTGGGTTTCGGCCGGTGCGCTGGACTCCGCCGACGTCGTGTCGTCGTCTCCACCGCCGCATGCGGCGAGGGCGAAGGCTGCGAGCAGCATGGCAAATGCAAGTACGACTTTCTTCATATGGGGGTCCTTTCCCGCTCTAGGACTGGTTAGGGGACTGTAACTCGCGGTACGTGCGAGCGAGGGCTGACGTTCAGCGGCCGTGGAACTCGGGTTTGTCGCCGCCGAAGAAGGCGGCGACGCCGTTGCGCAGGTCTTCCGTCGCCATGCTGTCGGCGATTCCGTGGCGCTCCAGCTGCAGGTGCTCGGGCATGCTGTTCTCGATGCTGACCGCGGTCAGGGCTTTTGCCATTTTCACGTAGTAGGGAGCCATCGCCGCCAGCTTCTCGGCCCGCTCGCGGGCGCGGCTCATCAGCTCCTCCGGCGCGACCACCTCGGTCACCAGGCCCAGCTCCAGCGCCTGCTCCGCATTGATGTTGGGATCTTCCAGCAGCAGCTCCAGCGCTTTGCTCGGTCCCACTACCCGCGGCAGGAAGTAAGTCATGCCGCCGTCGGGGGAGGCGCCGATGCGGCCGTAGGCGCAGGCGAGGAAGGTGTTGCTGGAGGCGATGCGGATGTCGCAGGCAAGCGCCAGCGAGAAGCCCGCCCCGGCCGCCGGGCCGTTGACGGCGGCGATCACCGCGCAGGGGATCCGCCGCAGGTCGACGATCGCCTGGTGCATCACCTCGGCCCCGCGGCGAACCGCCGAGGGCATGTCGAACTCCTCGTTTTCGATCCCTTCGCGGAAGCCGTTGATATCGCCGCCGGAGCAGAAGGCGCCGCCGGCACCGGTCACGATCAGCGCCCGCAGCTTCGCCTGGTCGGCGAACCAGGAGCAGGCGACGGTCAGCTCGCCGATCAGCTCCGGGCTCATCGCGTTGAAGACGTCGGGCCGGTTGAGCGTCAGCGTCCCGATCTCGCCGTCGATCTCGATCTTCAGCGTGGTCAGCTCCGGTGGGCTGACGGTCTGGCTGCTCATCTCTCGCTCTCCCCTGTAGGCGTCGAATTTGGCCGAGTGGCCAGCAGCCTACCCTTTGACCGATGCAGCAAGTGGACGGAAACGACGACGGTCTCTCGCGGGCCGAACGGGTGGCCGAGCAGCGGCGCGGCCTGCCCGATTCCCCGGGCGTCTACCTCTTCTACAACGGCGACGGCGAGCTGCTCTACGTCGGCAAGGCGCGCTCGATCCGCAAACGCGTCGCCTCCCACTTCTCCGGCGGCGAGACCCGCCTCACCTCCCGGGTCGACCGCATCGACACCCTGGTCACCGCCAACGAGGCGGAGGCGCTGCTGGCCGAGCAGAGCTTCATCAAGCGCCACCGGCCCCGTTTCAACATCCGCCTGCGGGACGACAAGTCCTACCCCTACGTCGCGGTCAGCCTCGACGAGGACTACCCGCGCGTCTACTTCACCCGCGAGCGCCACCGCGCCGGCCGCGCTTACTTCGGTCCCTTCTCCTCCGCCAAGCGGGTCAGGGAGACGCTCGACCTGCTCGGCAAGCTGTTCCAGTTCCGCACCTGCGAGGGGGCCGAGCCGGGCCGTCGCTCCGGCAGCCCCTGCCTCGATTACTACATCAAGCGCTGCGGGGCGCCCTGCGTCGGCCACGTCAGCCGCGAGGAGTACCGGCTCAACATCGACGCGATCGTCGACTTCCTCTCCGGCCGCTACCGCCAGGTCGAGCGGGAGGAGCAGGGCAAGATGGAGGAGGCCGCCGCGGCCCAGGAGTTCGAGCGGGCGGCTTTGCACCGCGACCGCCTGAAGGCGATCCGTTCGCTGTTCGAGCGCCAGCGGGTGGCCGGCGGCTCGGTCGGCACCGCGGACCTGATCGGGGTCGCGGTCGAGGGCACCGACGCCAACGCCCAGGTCTTCCAGGTCCGCGACGGGATCCTTGCCGCGCGCCAGAGCTTCTACCTCGAAAACCAGGCCGAGCGCGAGCCGGCCGAGGTCGCCGAGGAGTTCATCGGCCAGTACTACTCGGCCTCGCCGGCGATGCCGAAGACGATCGTCGTCGGTCCCTACCTGCGCGACCGGGTCGGGGTTCTGGCCGAGGCGCTGAGCGAGCGCCGCGGCTCCCCGGTCGAGGTGCGCGCCGCCGAGCGCGGCGACAAGCGCCGGCTGCGCGAGCTGGCCGAGCGCAACGCCCGCCTTGCCCTCGACCAGGACCGGCTGCAGCGCGAGCACCGCCGCTCCCGCCGGGTCGAGTCGCTGACCGCACTGGCCGAGGCGCTGGGGATGGAGGAGCTGCCGGTGCGGATCGAGGGTTTCGACATCTCGACGATCGGCGGCGAGCACACGGTCGCCTCGATGGTCGTCTTCCAGGGCGGCGCGACCAAGAAGTCCGACTACCGCCGCTTCAAAGTCCGCGGCGACCTGCGCGAGGCCGGCGTCGGCAACGGCGGCCCCGACGACTTCGCCTCGATGGAGGAGGTGCTGGCCCGGCGCATGTCCCGCTACCTCGAACAGGCCGACCTCTCACCGCACGACGGCAAGCGCGACGACAGCTTCGCCTCGCTGCCCTCGCTGATCCTGATCGACGGCGGCAAAGGGCAGCTGGCGGCGGGGATGCGGGCGCTGCGGCCGTTCACCGAGCGCGGCGTCACCGTGGTCAGCCTCGCCAAGCGGGTCGAGGAGGTTTTTGTCCCCGGCCGAGCCGAGCCGCTCGACCTCGCCGCCGACTCGGAGGCCTCGAAGCTGCTGCAGCGGGTTCGCGACGAGGCGCACCGGTTCGCGATCGACCACCACCGCGGCCGCCGCGACCGGGCGATGACCGGCTCGGTGCTGGACGAGCTGCCCGGCATCGGCCCCGCCCGCAAGCGGGCGCTGCTGCAGCATTTCGGCACTCCAGAGCGGTTCCTCGCCGCCACCCGCGAGGAGCTCGAGGCGGTGCCCGGTCTGCCTGGCAAAGTAGGGCGCGAGATTCACGAGCAGTTGAACAGGATTGGTTAGGCGAGAGAGCGATGTCTGACGGCAAGGTGAACCTGGTGGTCATCACCGGCCACTCGGGGGCGGGGAAGTCGGAGGCGATTGCCGCCTTCGAGGACGGCGGTTACTTCTGTGTCGACAACCTGCCGCCGCGGATGATCGAGAGCCTCGGCGAGCTCTTCCGCCACAAGGGCAGCGGGGTCGAGCGCGCCGCGATCGTCTCCGACGTGCGCGGCGGTGAGTACTTCGACGGCTTGCTGCAGGTGATCGATGACCTCAACGACGACGGGCTCAAGCCCACTGTCCTTTTCCTCGAGGCCGACGAGGAGACGCTGCTCGACCGCTACAAGGAGACCCGCCGCCGCCACCCGCTGGCGCCGGAAGGCCGGATCGTCGAGGGCATCCGCGCCGAGCGCGAGATGCTGGCGCCGCTGCGCGAGCGCGCCGACGTGGTGATGGACACCACCGACCTCTCCGGCGGCGAACTGCGACGGCGGATCGCCGAGGAGATGCTGGGACAAGAGGAGGGCGGCAAGCTCGCCCTCACTCTTCTCACCTTCGGCTTCAAGAACGGACCGCCGCGCGACGCCGACCTCACCCTCGACGTCCGCTTCCTGCCCAATCCCCACTACGTCGACGAGCTGCGCCCCCTCACCGGTCACGACGAGGAGGTACGCGCCTACGTCGAGTCCGGCACCCAGGCCGGCGAGTTCTACGGCCGCCTGCTGCCGCTGCTCGAGTTCCTCGTCCCCGCCTACGTGGCCGAGGGCAAGAGCCACCTCACCATCGCCGTCGGCTGCACCGGCGGCCGCCACCGCTCAGTCACCGTCGCCGACCGCATCCGCCGCGACCTCGCCCCCCGCGAGGACATCGTCGTCCGCATGAAGCACCGCGACGTAGAGCTCGACGGCTGACGCCAGCGAAGGCGAGGCACCCCGGGGCTCCCCGCGACCCTAGAATCGCCCCCCTTGCCCGCCCCCGTCATTTCCATCACCGGCCTGCGGATGAGCTACGGCGAGACCGAGGCGGTTCGCGGGATCGACCTTGAGGTGATGCCGGGTGAGGTCTTTGCGTTTCTTGGGCCCAACGGGGCCGGCAAGACGACCACGGTTGAGATCCTCGAGGGCTATCGCAAGCGGACCGGGGGAGAGGTGAGCGTGCTTGGGGAGGATCCGGAGCGGGCTGGGCGGAGCTGGCGCGAGCGGATCGGGATCGTGTTGCAGGGTGGCCGGCTCGATCCCTACTTGACCGTGCGCGAGTCGCTCGGTCTCTACGCCGGCTACTTCCGCGCGCCGCGCCCGGTGGACGAGGTGATCGCGCTGGTCGGGCTGGAGGGCAAGGCCGACGAGCGGGCGCGGCGGCTCTCCGGCGGCCAGCAGCGCCGGCTCGACGTCGGCATGGCCCTGATCGGCGACCCGGAGCTGCTCTTCCTGGACGAGCCGACCACCGGTTTCGACCCCTCGGCCCGGCGCCAGGCCTGGGACGTGATCGCCGGCTTGCGCGACCTCGGCAAGACCGTCTTCCTCACCACCCATTACATGGACGAGGCGCAGCGCCTGGCCGACCGGGTGACGATCATCTCCGCCGGCGAGATCGTCGCCCGCGGCACTCCCGAGGACCTCGGCGACCGCGGCGACCAAGCGACGACGATCCGCTACCGCGCCGGCGGTCGCGAGGTCAGCGTCGAGACCACGACCCCGGTCCAGACCCTGCACGAGCTGACCGGCGAGGCGCTGGCCCGCGGCGAGCAACTGGAGAACCTGGAAGTGACCCGCCCCTCGCTCGAGGACGTCTACCTGGAGCTGACCACCACCGCCGACACAGAGCCCGCGGAGGTCGCGGAGTGACCGGCGTCGCCCTCGTCGCGCACCAGTTCCGCTACGACCAGAAGGCGTTCTGGCGCAACCCCGCCTCGGTCTTCTTCACGGTGATGTTCCCGGTCGTCCTGATGCTGATCTTCGGCAGCGTCTTCGGCGACAAAAACGTCAACGTCGACGGCGGCGTCGAGGCGACGACCTACTACGTGCCGGCGATCATCACCCTCTCGGTGATCTCGGCGACGATGCAGAGCCTGGCGATGTCGCTGGTGATCGCCCGCGAGGACGGCCGCCTCAAGCGCAGCCGCGGCACCCCGATGCCGCCCTGGGTCTTCATCGCCGGCCGCATCGGCAACTCGATCGTGGTGGCGCTGATGATGCTGATCCTGCTGGCGGCGATCGGCCGCCTGCTCTACTCGGTGCCGATCCCCTGGGGGCGGGTGCCGGCGCTGCTCATAACCCTGGTGATCGGCGCCGCCAGCTTCTGCTGCCTCGGGATCGCCCTGACCGCCGCGATCCCCTCCCAGGACGCGGCCGCGCCGATCGTCAACGCGCTGCTGCTGCCGCTCTACTTCCTCTCCGGCATCTTCATCCCCGACGACGAGCTCTCCGACGGCGTCATCCAGTTCGCCAACCACTTCCCGGTGCGGGACTTCTTCGAGGCCTTCCTCCACGCCTACGTCCCCGCCACCCACGACGCCGCGGTCGACTGGGGCAACCTCGCCGTGGTCGCGATCTGGGGCGTCGCCGGCCTCTTGCTGGCGATCCGTTTCTTCCGCTGGACCCCCCGTTCGGGCTGAACACCGCAGTACCCGCCCGACTTGCCGGGAGGCGCGCATATAGCCTCTTTGACTCAATGCTCCACCACGTCCTCCTCGAGGTCTCCGACCTCGACCGCAGCGCCGCCTTCTACGACTCGATGCTCTCCCCACTGGGCTGGCGTCGTCATTTCGAGGCGGACGAGACGATCGGCTGGGGCATCGCCAAACCCGTCTTCTTCGTCGCCGCCCACCATCCGCCGAAACCGGGCTTCGGCCTGCTCAGCTTCTCGGCGCTCGGAATCGTCGCCGTCAAGGCGGCCTGGGAGAACGGCGTCAAATCGGGTGGGACCGCGGTCAGCAACCCCGGCGAGCGGCGCTCGCCCGGCTCCGGCTCCTACTCGGCGTTCCTCAAGGACCCGGACGGGTACGAGATCGAGATCACGATCGGGTCCGATTAGCTCGTAGTCCAGTTCGCCGAGCCCTTAGGATCGGCTCCCCAAAACGAACCAGGAGGCAATGAGTAGATGGCTGTGAAGGTCGGCATCAACGGTTTCGGACGCATCGGCCGCAACGTCTTCCGCGCCGCCCAAGCGGCGGGCACGGACCTCGAGTTCGTCGCCGTCAACGACCTGGTCGACACGGCCACGATGGCCCATCTGCTCAAGTACGACTCGATCCTCGGCCGCTTCCCGGGCGAGGTCGCGGTCTCCGGCGACTCGATCTCGGTCGACGGCAAGGAGCTGAAGGTGCTCTCCGAGCGCGACCCGGCGGCGCTGCCGTGGGGCGACCTCGGGGTCGACGTGGTGATCGAGTCCACGGGCTTCTTCACCGCCCGCGCCGACGCCGCCAAGCACCTCGAGGCCGGTGCCAAGAAGGTGATCATCTCCGCCCCCGCCAAGGAGCCGGACGTGACCGTCGCCCTCGGCGTCAACTTCGAGAGCGACTACGACCCCGCCAGCCACCACGTCATCTCCAATGCCTCCTGCACGACCAACTGTCTGGCGCCGCTGGCCAAGGTGCTGCACGAGGCGTTCGGGATCGAGCAGGGTCTGATGACCACGATCCACGCCTACACCGCGGACCAGCGCCTGCAGGACATGCCGCACAACGACCCGCGCCGGGCCCGCGCTGCCGCGCTCAACTTGATCCCGACCACCACCGGCGCCGCCAAAGCGGTCGGCCTGGTGCTGCCGGAGCTGAACGGCAAGCTGAACGGGTTCTCGATGCGCGCCCCGGTCCCGACCGGCTCCGCCGTCGACCTCGTCTTCACGACCCCGGACCCGCTCGAGGTCGACCAGATCAACGCCGCCCTCAAGGCCGCGGCCGAGGGCCCGATGAAGGGCATCCTCGACTACACCGAGGACGCGATCGTCTCCACCGACATCGTCGGCGACCCGCACTCCTCGATCGTCGACGCCGGCTCGACGATGGTGATCGGCGACGGCCGCATGGCCAAGGTGATCAGCTGGTACGACAACGAGTGGGGCTACTCCAACCGCTGCGTCGAGCTGGCCGGCAAGGTCCTGGCCTGAGCCGGGGCCGGGACGGCGCCGTGAGCTTCGCCAAGGCAAGCGTCCGCGACGCCGAGGTTGCGGGCCGGCGGGTGCTGGTCCGGGTCGACTTCAACGTCCCGCTCGAAGACGGGCCGGGCGGCGAGGGACGCGTCGTCGCCGACGACATGCGGATCCAGGCGGCGCTGCCGACGATCGAACTGCTGCGCGAGCGCGGCGCTGCGCTCGTCCTCTGCTCCCACCTCGGCCGCCCCGGCGGCAAGCCGGACCCGGCGCTCTCGCTGGCGCCGGTCGGCAAGCGGCTGGGGGAGTTGCTGGGGATCGAGGTGAAACAGGCGCCGCTGGTGGTCGGCGGCGACGTCGACCTGATGGCCGGCGCGCTCGGCCCCGGCGACGTCCTGCTGCTGGAGAACACCCGCTTTGTCGCTGGCGAGACCGAAAACGACGCGAAGCTGGCGGAAGCGCTGGCGCAGCTCGCCGACCTCTATGTCAACGACGCCTTCGGTGCCGCCCACCGCGCCCACGCCAGCACCGCCGGCGTTGCCGACCACCTGCCGGCCTACGCCGGGCTGCTGCTGGAGCGCGAGGTGAGCGAGCTCAACGCCGTAGTCGAGTCGCCCAAGCACCCGCTCGTCGTCGTCCTCGGCGGCGCCAAGGTCTCCGACAAGATCGGCGTCATCGACCGTTTCCTCGAAGTCGCCGACCAGATCCTGATCGGCGGCGCGATGTGCTTCAGCTTCTTCCGCGCCCAGGGCATCGCGACCGGCGACTCGCTGGTCGAGGAGAAGGGGATCGAGCTGGCGGCGGAGGCGCTGGAGCGGGCGCAGAGCTCCGACTGCGAGCTGCTGCTGCCGGTCGACCTCGTGCTCGGCCAGGCCTTCGACGCCGCGACCGAGCGCCGCGAGAGCGAATGCGTCGAGGTCCCCGACGGCTGGATGGGGCTCGACGTCGGCCCCAAGACCGCCGCCCGCTACGCCGAGGCGATCGCCGCCGCCGGGACGGTGCTCTGGAACGGCCCGATGGGCGCCTTCGAGCTGGAGCCGTTTGCCGCCGGCACCGTCGCCGTCGCCGAGGCGGTGGCGAAGGCGCCGGGGACGACCGTCGTCGGCGGTGGCGACTCGGTGGCGGCGCTGCGCAAGTTCGGCCTCGACAAAGAGGTCGATTGGCTTTCAACCGGAGGAGGAGCATCCTTGGAGCTGCTGGAGGGAAAGAAGCTGCCCGGAGTGGAGGCGCTGATGGACGCGGAGAACGCCGATGGCTGAGCGCACGCCCTACATAGCCGCCAACTGGAAGATGAACAAGACGGTCGCCGAGGCGGCCGAGTTCATCGACGCGCTGCTGCCGCGGATCGCCGCCACCCAGTCCGACGTCGTCGTCTGCGCGCCCTTCACTGCGCTGACCGCGGTGGTCGAGCGGCGCTACGGCACCGCGGTCAAAGTCGCCGCCCAGAACATGCACGAGGAGGACTCGGGCGCCTTCACGGGCGAGGTCTCGGCCGCGATGCTGGTCGAGCTCGATGTGGAGGCGGTCGTGCTTGGCCACTCCGAGCGGCGCCAGTTCTTCAACGAGACTGACGAGTCCTTGGCCCGCAAAGTGCCGGCGGCGCTGGCCGCCGGCCTCGAGCCGATCCTCTGCGTCGGCGAGAGCGAGCAGGCCCGCGACGCCGGCGAGACCAAGGCGGTGCTGGAGCGCCAGCTGCAGGCCGACCTCGCCAACGTCGAGGCCACCGACGTCCCCCGCATCGTCATTGCCTACGAGCCGATCTGGGCGATCGGCACGGGCCGCACCGCCACCCCCGAGCAGGCCCAGGAGGTCTGCGCCTTCATCCGCGACGTGATCCGCCTGCGCGGCGCCGCTGCGGACGAGGTGCGGATCCTCTACGGCGGCTCGGTCAAGCCCGCCAACGCCGCCGAGCTGCTCTCGCTGCCCGACGTCGACGGCGCCCTGGTCGGCGGCGCCAGCCTCGACCCGGAGGACTTCGCCGGGATCGTGGAAGCGGCGGGATGACCCCGCTGGTCCCCGCGCTCGCCCTGGTCATCCTCGATGGCTGGGGACTGGCCGAGCCGGGGCCCGGCAACGCGATCTCACTCGCCCAGACGCCGGTCTTCGACCGCCTCTGGGACGGCTTCCCGCACACCCAGCTCTCGGCCCAGGGCCGCGACGTCGGCCTGCCCGACGGGCAGATGGGCAACTCCGAGGTCGGCCACCTCAACCTCGGCGCCGGTGCCGTCGTCAAGCAGGATCTGGCCCGGATCGACGACGCGATCGCCGACGGCAGCTTCTTCGACAACGAGGTCCTGCTCGCCGCCTGCGAGCGCGCCCGCACCAGCCCGCGCGGCCGCCTGCACCTGCTCGGCCTCGTCTCCGACGGCGGCGTCCACTCCGGCTGGGAGCACATCGAGGCCTGTATCGAGCTGGCCTCGCAGGAGGGCGTGCCCGACGTCGTCTTCCACGCCTTCACCGACGGCCGCGACACGCTCCCGCACGGCGGCCGCGGCTACCTCGACGAACTCGAGCGCTGGCTGCGCCAGGCGGGGCGCGTCGGCACCGTCAGCGGCCGCTACTACGCGATGGACCGCGACACCCGCTGGGAGCGGACCAAGCTCGCCTACGACGCGATCGTCCACGCCCAGGGCCTGCGCGAACCGAGCGCCGCCGCCGCGATCGAGTCCTCCTACGAGCGCGAGGAGACCGACGAGTTCGTCAAACCGACCGTGATCGGCGACTACGACGGCGTTGCCGCCGGAGACGTCGGCCTCTTCATCAACTTCCGCCCCGATCGCGCCCGGCAGATGACCCGCGCCCTCTCTGAGCCCGGCTTCGACGAGTTCGCCCGCGGCGGCGCCCCGACCGTCGACCTGACGACGATGACCGAGTACCGCAAAGGCTGGCCCTGCCCGGTCGCCTTCCCCGAGCAGCGCCCGGAGACGACCCTGGCGGAGACGATCTCCCGCGCCGGCGGCCGCCAGTTGCACGTCGCCGAGACCGAGAAGTACGCCCATGTCACCTACTTCTTCAACGGCGGCCGCGAGCAGGAGCTGGAGGGGGAGGAGCACTGCCTGGTCGAATCCCCGCGCGACGTCCCCACCTACGACCACAAGCCGGAGATGAGCGCGCTCGCCGCCGCCGACACC
Organism: Solirubrobacterales bacterium; assembly: GCA_036376895.1. GTDB lineage: Bacteria > Actinomycetota > Thermoleophilia > Solirubrobacterales > 70-9 > VAYN01. Next base: position 994 of record DASUZL010000040.1, on the reverse strand, counting down.
TTCGTCTCGCACTGGCGAGATGGCTCCTACCGCTTCGGGATCATCAACTTCGCCAACCCCGACATGGTTGGCCACACCGGCGTCATCCCCGCTGCGGTGAAGGCGGTGGAGACCGTCGACGAGCAGCTCGGCCGGGTGATCGCGGCGGTGCAGGAGAAGGGCGGCGCCTGCATCGTCACCGCCGACCACGGCAACTGCGACCACATGCTCGAGCCCGACGGCTCGCCCAACACCGCCCACTCGCTGAACCCGGTGCCGCTGATCGTCACCGCCGAGGGGCTGACGCTGCGCGACGGCGGCATCCTCGCCGACGTCGCCCCGACCGCTCTGGAGCTGCTCGGGATCGAGCAGCCGGCGGCGATGACCGGCCGCTCGCTGATCGCGTGAGGAGCGAGCCGCAGCGGCTGCGCTTCGAGATCGGCGCCCGTGACGGGGCCGCTCGGGCCGGAGTCATCCACACCGCCCACGGGCCGATCGAGACGCCGGCCTTCATCCCGCTGGCGACCAAGGGGTCGGTGCGGGGCATGGAAGCGACCGAGATCGCCGGCCTCGGCTACCAGTTGATCCTCGGCAACACCTACCACCTGTTCGTCTCGCCCGGGCCGGAGCGGATTGCCGCCGCCGGCGGCCTGCACGGCTTCATGGGCTGGGAGCGGGCGCTGATCACCGACTCCGGCGGCTTCCAGGTCTTCTCGCTCGCCCACGGCGGCGTCGCCGACGAGGTCAAGGGCAGCGGGCGCTCCGGCGGCGAGCACAGCTCGAAGGTGGAGATCACCGAGGAGGGCGCGCGGTTCAGCTCCTACCGCGACGGCTCGGAGCTGTTCATCTCACCCGAGGTTTCGATGCAGGTCCAGGCGGCGCTGGGCTCCGACATCGCGCTCGCCTTCGACGAGTGCACTCCCTTCCACGTCGAGCGCGACTACACCGCGAGCTCCATGGAGCGAACGCACCGCTGGCTCGACCGCTGCGTCGCGTGGTGCCGCGAGCACGCCCC
>DASUZL010000039.1:0-110539 GCA_036376895.1 Solirubrobacterales bacterium | reverse complement strand
CTCGATGTCCTTCGCCCACTCCTCGTGTTTGTCGAGCGGGTCGACGGAGAGCCCGATCACTTTCACGTTCCGGCTCTTGAAGTCCGGCTCGATTTTCGCCATGTAGCCGAGCTCGGTCGTGCAGACCGGGGTGAAGTCCTTGGGGTGTGAAAAGAGGATCGCCCAGGAGTCCCCGATCCAGTCATGAAAGGAGATCGGCCCCTCGGTCGTCTCCGCCTCGAAGTCGGGTGCCGTCTGGCCCAGCTGCAGCGTCATCGTGCTCCTTTCGTGGGTTTCTTCAAGGTTACGCAACCTCTCTCAGCGACCCTGACTCAACCTCGTAGACGAAGCCCCTGACGCTGTCGGTGCGGGGGATGAACGGGCTCGACTTGATCTTCTCGATCCCGGCGCGGACGTCCTCCTCGAGGTCACCGAAGGCGTGCGCGTGCCAGTGCGGCCGCTCGCCGGTCTCCGCCTCCAGCTTCGCGGCGAACTGCTCGTCGGTGAAGGTGAGCATGCCGCAGTCGGTGTGGTGGATGAGGACGATCTCCTCGGTCCCGAGCAGGTTCTGGGAGATCGCCAGCGAGCGGATCGCGTCGTCGTCGACCACGCCGCCGGCGTTGCGAATCACGTGCGCGTCGCCCTCCTCCAGCCCGAGCAGGCCGTAAGGGTTCAAACGTGCGTCCATGCAGGCGAGCACCGCAACGCCCTTCGCCGGCGGCAGCACGAGGTCCCCTTTGTCGAACTTTCCCGCATAGGCAGCGGCATTGGCGACCAGGCGATCGGTCTGGCTCAGTTGCTGCTCGGTCTGGCTCATCGTCCCTTCCCTTCCAAGCTCGTTGAAATCAATTCTTGACTAAGACTATCAACTTTATCTACTATGCCGCCGGCCCTGACCCCGACGGCAACGGAATCGGGCCTCCCCACATCCCCACGAAATAGGAGGCAGGACCAGATGAAGCAAGTGAGAAACTCCCCAGGGCCGAGGAGGAAAGGCGCACTGGTGGCGCTGCTCTCCACCCTCGCGCTCGCCACCTCCCTGCTGGGCGCCAGCGGAGCCGCGGCGCACCGGCACGAGCACCCCGTGTTCCACCCCACCACCGACCAGGCGCTGTCGCTGCAGTGGTTCGACATCACCAAAACGACGGTCGCCGCCGCCGGCTTCCCCGAGCCGGTCACCCAGAGCCGCACCTGGGCAGTCAGTTGGCTCGGCGCCGCCCGCGCCGTGCGGGACGGTTTCGGCGCCCGCTTCCAGACGGCGGCGTTCGCGACGGCGCTGCACGACAGCCTCGTCGCCCAGGTGCCAGGCCAGCAGGCCCAGCTCGACGCCGCGCTCGCCTCAACCCTGGGCGGGATCCCCAACGGCTGGGAGAAGCGGCTCGGCATCGCCGCCGGGCAGTACGAGGCGAAAAAGGCACTCGCCGAGCGCGAGGGCGACGGCCTCGACACCGCCTCGGTCGACATCCCCTACACCCCGCCCCCAGCCGCGCCCGGCGTCTGGCAGCCGACCCCGCCGACCTTCGGCCCGGCGGTTCGGGCCGGCCAGGCCGCAGGCGACAGCTTCCTGCTGGCGAGCAACGACCAGTTCCGGCCGGGCCCGCCGCCGGCGCTCGATTCCGACGAGTTCCTCGACGCCCTGGCCGAGGTCCGGGCGGTCGGCCAGAACACCAGCGCCACCCGCACGCCGGAGCAGACCGACACCGCCCTGTTCATCGCCCAGGACTCGTTCGCCCTCTACGGGCAGGCGCTGCGGGAGGTGCTGAACGACACCCAGCACTCACTGCTCTGGGACGCGCAGGCCGTGGCGGCCTTCCACGTGGTCACGATCGACGCCCAGATCGCGATCTTCGACGCCAAGTACGTGTACACGTTCTGGCGCCCGGTGACCGCGATCCGCACCAGCAGCGTCGACCCCGACCCGACCTGGACGCCGCTGCTGGCGACCCCGCGCCACCCCGAGTACCCGAGCGGCCACGCTGGCTACGCCGGTGCGGCCGAGGGAGTCCTGACCGCCCTGACCGGCCCGCGCCCGCCGCAGCCGATCGCGGTCACCGCCAACACCGCCCCCGGCTCGGTCCACACCTACACCCGCTGGTCCGAGATCACCGAGGAGACGATCGACGGCCGCGTCTGGGAGGGAGTCCACTACCGCTTCTCCGACGAGATCGCGGCCAAAGTAGGCAAACGGGTCGCCGCCTGGGACCTGCCCCGCCTGCACCGGCTAGGGCTCTAGCCACCAACTCGCGGTTCCTTTTGCGTCCCCCGGGTGCAAAAGGAACCGCGAGCTCAGTAGCGCAGCAGCGCCGCCACGCCTTCGGCCGGCGCGAGGTTCTCGGCGGCGGCGCCGGAGACGGGGGTGATGCGGGCGCCGGTCCTGAGCGCACGCCGGATCAGCGGCTCTGTGGCGTCGTCGACGATCAGGTGGTCGACCCGGCCTTCCTCGAGCGCGGCCGCTGCCTCCTGGGCGCCCGCCACCCCGTGGGCTCCGCCGCGGGTCTCCTCCAGCGCCCGCTCGACCAAGCGGCGTTCCAGCTCGGCGTCGCGGCGCTCGACCGCTGTCTCGACCAGCTCGAGGAAGCGCCCGGCCGGCTCGGCGATCAGGTCGACGTCGCTGCCGCGCGGCAGCGACTGCAACTCCTGGTCGCCGAAGCGCCGGGCGATCCGGTCGGCGGTGGAGCGAAGCGCCACCCGAGCATCGTGCTCCGCCGGTTTCGCGCGGACCAAGGCATCGGCCAAGCCGTTGCGCAGAGCGGTGCGCCAACCGCCGCCGCGATCGGCCGGATCGATCCGCACGTAGACGGAGAGAACGCCCAGCGGCGGCTGCCATTCGAGGAGCTCCCGGGCATCGTCGAGAGTCGGATGGCTCTGCGCGTGGCGGGTCATCTGCGCGCTGCCTACCCCCGGATCGAGCCCTCAATCGGCGCCGGCGTCAGCGCAGGGACGTTCGTCCAAGAGCCCGGCGATCAGGCCGCGGATCCGCGCACCATTCCGACGTTCGTCCAGGAATAACGGGGGTTGGGACACATCGAGATCCGTGGACATGGGATCGGTATGAGCTTCAATGGCGAGGAGATAACGCCCCGGGAGGGCGCCGAGAAGAAGTTCGCCCGCCTGTATGCGGAGAACGGCCGCCATGTGATGGCCTACGCACTGCGGCGGGCGGGACGGCCCGAGGACGCGGCCGACGCGGTCTCCGAGACCTTTCTCGTCGCCTGGCGCCGGGTCGAGGATCTCCCTCCCGAGGAGGAGATCCAGCCCTGGCTCTACGGCGTCGCCCGCCGCGTCCTCGCCAACCAGCGCCGCGGCGACGTGCGCCGCGCCCGCCTCGGCGAGCGGCTGCGGCACGAGCTTCCGCGGCTGGCTTCGACCGACCCCGCGCCGGACATCGAGGACGTCCCGACGCGCATCCTCAACCGCATGGAGGCACGCGACCGGGAGGTCCTGCTGCTGGCCGGCTGGGAGGGACTCGGGCCGGCGCAGATCGCCACGGTCCTCGGAATCTCCGGACCGGCGGCGCGCAACCGCCTTCACCGCGCCCGGCGCCGCTTTCGCAAGGAGCTGGAGAGGGCCGAAGCGCAGCGAACCCCGCACTGTGAACTCGAGCTTGAGGAGGCGCGATGAACAAGCGCGAAATCGACACGATCATCTCCGGCACCAACCCGCTGAGCTTCGGCGCGGTCGAGGAGCTGCCGCTGGCCGAGGTCGAGCGCGACCTGGTCCGGGAAATCACCGCCGAGCCCGCGGAGGTGCGCCTGCCCAGCCCGAAGCCCCGGCGCCTCCGCTTCGGCGGCCGGCAGCTTGCCCTGGCCGGGACGGTCTGTGGGGTCGCGATCGCGATCTTGATCGCCGGTGGCGCCGGCGGCGGCTCGACGGTGGGACTGGACAAGGCGGTCGGCGACGACATCGAACACCTGCTCGAAGCTTCGCCACCAATCGTCATCGATGGCCCCGGCTGGAAGGTCGAAGCCCTGAGCGAGCCATTCGAGAGCGAGGGCATCACCCAGTTCTCCCGCGACTATGAGACCGAGGGCGGGCCCGAGACCGACTTCGCCGAACTGCAGTGGAACTTGGAACCGATGCAGCGCCGGGTCCGGGCGATCGCCACGCTGCCGCAGGCGATGCGACGGAGCGCCGAGAAGAACGGGTTCGAGATGGCGCCCTATGTGGTGAAGGAGCTGGCGCCGGCCTCGGTGCTCGGAACCCAGGCCCGGATCTTCATCCACCGAGAGTTCAACCACAGCTTCAGCGGATGGGCCATCTGGAGGCTGCGAGAGCACACCTTCCAGCTCTTCACCAGCACCCCCAGCGCCGCCGCCCTGCGACAGCTGCTCGCCTCCGTGCGAGAGATCGAGTACGAGGCCTGGCTCGACGCCCTGCCGCCGACGATCGTCAAGCAGGGCCAGGGGATCGTCGTGAAGCTCGACGACGTCCGAAGTCCCTAGCCCCGCGCCCGCTCCACCCCACTTCATCCCAGCCCGTCCACACGGGCAGCTCGACCAACCCGAAAAAGGAGAAGGACAGATGCGAAAAACGAGACACATCCTCGCCGCGGCGATTGCGGCGATGGCGCTGACCTGGGCGTTCGCCGCCAGCGCGGGGGCCACCGTCTTCGTGCCGGTGGAAGAGCTGCCGGAACAGCGCTTCCACACGGTGCAGTCCCCGACCGGGCCGCTCGTGGTGCCGGAGATCCTGCGTTTCAACTACGAAATGCCGGACGGGACGCTGGTCGAAGGGTTCGTCAGCATCTGTGCCCTCGCCACCACCGAGAACCAGGCCTACTACTCCGACGCCGAAGTCGCAGCCAGCGATCGCTGGTGCCTCGAAGAGCCGGGCACGATCCAGCTCAACGGCAAGAAGGGGAAGAAGGGGAAGAAGGGGAAGAAGGGGAAGCGCGGCAACAAGGCCCACATCGCCAAAGGGGGGGGCGCGCTCCCATCATTAGAGCCGACGCGGTCGGTGCGGTCGCCTGGGACGCGATCGCACCGACCGCCGATCAGGCCGCGGATCCGCTGACCTCGGCCGTCACCTTTGGCTGGCCGAAGGCGCGGGCGAGCACGATGCTGAGCTCGTAGAGCAGGATCAGCGGCCCGGTCTCCAGCAGCATCGAGATCGGGTCCACCCCCGGCAGCGCGGCCGCGAGCACGGCGCACCCGAGGTAGGCGTAGCGCCGGTTCTTGGTCAACTGCTCGACCTTGACGATGCCCAGGCGGGTGACCGCGAGGATCCCCACCGGCACCTGGAAGACGAGGCCGCAGGCGAGCAGGGTCTGGGCGAAGAAGCCGTAGTACTCGCGCGCCCGCACCTGGATGTTGAACTGGGCGTCGTTGAAGTTGAGCAGGAACTTGGTTGCCGCCGGCAGCACGACGAAGTAGCCGAACAGGACCCCGGCGATGAACAGAACCGGGATCAGCAGCAGGAGCGGCAGGATCGCCCGCTGCTGGTGGCGGCTGAAGGCCGGCAGCAGGTAGGCGTAGGCCTGGTAGAGGATGATCGGCAGGGAGAGGATCAGCGCCCCGTAGGTCGAGACGGTCAGCGTCGTCGTGAACGGCTCGGTGACGCCGAAGGTGATCAGCTTGGTGTGGCCGGCCGGCAGCGGCCCGCTCGCCAGCTCCAGCAGCAGGTTGTTCTGCCAGAAGCAGAGGGCGAGTGCGACGCCGAAGACGGCGATCGAGACGACGATCCGGGACCGCAGCTCGTCGAGATGATCGACGAGCGGGACCTGGTCCTCGTGTGAGATCGCTTTCAGGCGCCGCACTCGCTTCACCTCAGGCCTGCGGCTTGGCGACGGCGACCGGCTTGGTCACGGCAGCAGGCTCGGCCGGCGCCTCGATTGCGGGCTCGTCCTTCTCCCCGCCGAGCGAGCCTCGGAGCTCCCGAATCCCCTTGCCGAGCGACTTGCCGAGCTCGGGAAGGCGTTTGGGTCCGAAGACGACCAGGGCGATGACGAGGACGATTCCTATCTCCATCGGTCCGATGTTGGGCATGGGTGAGACCTCCTATTGCGGTCTGGCTGCTCTTATTTGAGGAAGCCGGTCGCGCCGACTGCCTTCAGAACTTCGTCGGCGGTGAACGGCGTGTCGAAGGGACCGTCGGGGGAGATCCCCTTGGGGCTGTTCTTGGCGATCAGGCCGATCACCGAGGCGTGCCGGGCCTCGATCGTGAGGATCGAGAGGGCGGCCGCGACGTTGGCCGGGCTGGCGATGTTCAGCGCCTGCCCCGAGTAGGCGTGGACGCCGGTGTTCTCCAGCGCCACCGCGGTCTGGACGAAGGACGACTCAGACGAGGTGGTGCCGCCGAAATCGACTTTGGGAGCGGCGACGGCTTTACTGCCGAGCGCCTTCTTCAGGTAGGCGACGTGGGCGTTCTCGTCCCGGGTCGTCGTCTTCAGGAAGACCAGGGTCTGCTTGTCCTTGATGAACGAGCTTTTCGCCTGGTTGGCGGTCGCCTCGTTGTAGAAGGCGGCCTCCAAATACTCGAGGGTGAGGGCGAAGTTGAGGATGCCGACGTCGCCTTTGCCAAAGCTCGCCGGCGGGCGGCCCTTGCCGGCGGCCATGCCGGGAGCGGCGGTCAGAGCGCCAAGCAGCGCGCCGCCACCGACGACCGCGCCGCCAGCCAGCCCGGCCTTCTTCAGGAAGCCGAGCCGGGTGTCGCCCTCGGGCAGGGTTTCTGCGGCGTTGTGAGCCGCCTCGCGGACGAGGCCATCAACGTTCGTCTCGCCAAACTTCGTGTCGGAATCCATGATGCTCCTTTGGGGAAGGGGTTTCCGACACATGCGCAAGGCGGGTGCCTTTGGATCAACCGGGTTGAGCGCCGACAAGATTTAGTTCATATGACCTAAATTTAGTCAAAGTGACCTATATTTAGGCAGATGGATGTAGCCAAGCCCTATCGCGCGATATCTCCGACGATCGATACCGCCCTGCTCGTAGCCCTCGCCGGCTCACACGAGGCCCGCAGCGGCCGAGAGTTGGCGCGAGGCATCGAACGCTCGCGGACCGGCGTTCAACATGTGCTCAACCGCCTCGTGGACGAAGGCCTCGTGGAGCGCCGCGTGGCGGGTCAGGCTTTTCTCTACAGCTTCAACTACGACCACCTGCTGGCGTCCGCCGTCCAGGAGATGGCTGGCGCCCGCGTCGAGCTCGTTCGCCGGCTGCGCGAGCTTGTCGAGGTCTGGGAAGTCCAGCCATCGCATCTTTCGCTCTTCGGCAGCGCAGCGCGCGGTGACGGCGACACTAAGAGCGACATCGACCTCTTCCTGGTTCGGCCCTCCGGCGTCGATGAGGAGAATGAAACATGGCGTCTACAGGTCGAGCACCTAGCTGACAGCGTTCATACTTGGACTGGCAACGCCGCGGGAATCGTCGAGTTACCGAAGGAGAAGATGGCCGCCCTACGTCGCCGACGCCCCCCCGTCTTGCGCGAGCTGACCACCGACGCGATCGACATCGCCGGGATCCCGATACGCAAGCTCCTGGGAAAGGGAAAGTGAGTGGCGCGTAAAGGCGGCAGGACGCAAGTCTGCGGAGCGCCACAAGCACGTCAGCGGCTCGCGCAGGCACGCAGATACCTTGACGTCGCCGAGCTCGCAGCCGACACCAGCGATCCCGATCTCGAGTACTCCGGGGTTGCGGCTTCCATTGCCATCCTCGCCGGCATCGCTGCAGCCGACGCTGCCTGCTGCGCGGCCCTGGGCCGACGCTCACGCTCCGACAATCACCACGACGCGGCTGTCCTACTCGCGCAGATCACTCCGGGAGGCAAGGCCGCGGGCTCGAAGATGCGGCAGCTGATTGGCCTCAAGGACTCCGCCCACTATGGCTTCCTGACCATCACCGCCGCCCAGCTCAAACACTCGATGCGTCAGGCCGAGCTGTTGGTCAAGTTCGCCGAGGAAGCCGTGTTGCGCTCGAGTTAGTCATCGCGTTCGTCGGCTGCAGCCGGAAACATCGAAGCGTCAGTGTCGGTGTTTGTGACGGTGGTGCCGGTGATGTTGACGTCGGCGCTGAAGGAGGCGCTGATTTCGTGGACGCCGGGTGAGAGCGTCTTCAGCGAAAGGGTCGCGGTGGGCCCGGAGAGCTGGACGGCCCTTTATGGGCATCGGCCGATCGGCATGTTTAGCCGGGCCTCACGACTGCTTCAAACCGGAGCTGCTTGTTGAACTCGACCCCAGCGCAACTGCCGTGCGCCGTGAAACCGCCGAATTCGCCAATGTCGACGCCGCCGAGCGCAATCCCCTCTTCCAGCCGGCGAGAATCAGTCGGGACCTCCTCCAAGGGACAGTCCGGGTGGTACACCCACGAGCCCAGCGGATGGCTCAGCAGTTGGGTCGAGTTCGACACGGGGCGAAGAGAGATCGGCCGGCCGTCGCCGCTGTTAATCGTGGTGGTGCCTATCAGCCGCTCACGGTCATACTGGATCCCGAAGGTGCGCATCTCGATGTAGCGCCCTCCCCTCCGCGGTCGGAAGTCCACCCGCACCCGCGAAGGGCTGGAGTGGTTGCCCTGGTTGTCGAGCAGAATGTAGAAGGTGAGGCGGTCCCTCACCCGGACACTGCCGATGTCGAGCGGCTCTGGCGCTGAGGAGCCGTTGACTTCGAAGGTGGGATCGATGCTCCCGAACCCTTCGTAGTCGTTGGATATGTCCCAGCTCCCGACGAATTCGACCAGCACCCGCTCGCCGCTCTCCAAGCGGCCAATCGAGAGGCTGTCGAGACCGAGACCTAGCTCGGATGCTCCCCACAGCTCGTCCGGGAACCGATAGGGACTGGTTCCGCTTTCGTTTCTGAGCGTCCGCAGCACATCTCCAGATGGGCTGCGGACGACGCCCATTCCCGCCCGCTCGCGGGTCACTACGTAGAAGGGGCCGAACTGATTGCTCCAGGCCCGGGTGTGAACCCATGGCGCCTCCAACAACACCTCCCCGCTCGGTTTGGCGATCAGGAGCCGCACCTGGTGGCCGTAGTCCACTTCCGGGTCGTTTTCGTGCTGGGTCCAGGCGACCAGCGGATAGCTCTCGGCCGGAGACCGGTTTTCGACGGTCAGCGCGAACGCGAGCCGGTCAGTGGGATCGGCTCGAACTTCGGTCGCCCAGCGGTCTCCGAGGGTGCGGTTGGCGATGCGCAGGCCTGCCGACAGGTTGTACTCGGCGCTGGTGCTCATTTCCCCGGCCGCCGCCTCCACCCGCCCGCTCGGGCCGGGCTCGCTGCCCTCAACTTCGTCCTGAAACGGAACCCCAGGGGAATCGGATGGTCTTTCATCTTCAGAAAGAGCCTTTGAGCCGACGGCGGAAGATTGGTCGTTGCCATCACCCGCAAACTCGTCGGAGGCAAGTTGGGCTGAGATCCCCAGCGCGACGGCCACCGCAAACGCGAGCAAGATCGGTCCCACGTGCGGGGGCCATTTCCAGATCCGGCGGTGGAAGCGAGCGGTTACGAGCGCGAAGCCGGCGGCCGCACCCAGGGCCCAGGGGCTATTTAGGAGCGTGAGAATCGCGGCGATCAAGGCAAACGCACTCCACGCGGCTTTCAAAGACCGCGGCACCTGATCTTCCTCAGCAGCCGAAGCCGGCGCCGACAGTCGCGGAGGAGGCTCATCTTCCGGTGGCGGCGGGCTGCCATAGCCGATGGCCTTTTCGACTACTCCGACCCAGCGCTCGAACTCCTCTTGCGTTCGTGGCGTGTCATCACCGTGATGGCCAAAACCTCCTGGGTCCCGGCTGGGAATCGCTGCCGGAAATGCGCGGAGCCCGGGGTAAGGCTGAGGAGCAGCGCCTGCTTCCTTGGAATACTCAACAGCCTGCACCGGCATGTGATCCGGACCTACCACGATGACAGCCAGGGGCTGACCCGAGAGCAGGGCCGGCTCCGCCCTCTTCGCCCGCCCGATCACTAGGTTCACGGCGCGAATCAGCTCGATGGCCAGGTTGTGGATAAGCCGTACGTGCATTTCGTAGTCGGCGACCTCGCGATATCTCGGCGCCCCGACGAAGTTCCTGTACCACTGGTGGGCGATTAAGTAGCCGTCATTGAATTCGGGCTCGTAACTGAAGACCCCGCTGAGATCGGCCACCACGCGGGAAACGTTCGCCACCGCCGCCACGACAAGAGAGCGGGGCGAACCGACTCGCGAAGCTGCCCATGCCTGGAACTCTTCCAACCCGTCCATCCCCCGCTGCGAGATCCGAGGGGTGGGTTGGATCAACCCGTCCGCCAGCTGCCCCCACCAGAGGACGTCCCGCTCCTCGATCAGCTCAATCGCAAGCGCCAAGTCCGGTGCAATGTCCTCCATCGGCCAGCAGCCTAGGTCGTTCCTTCGCGAAGTGGCGGGGTGCCTCTGCACAGCCGGAGCGCCAAGTAGATGACGGGCAACGGCGTCGCCTTCGACTCGACCGTGCTCGGCAACCTCGGCCTCGATGAGGCGGAGCTCGCCCGGATGCGCGAGAACGAAGCCCCGGCCGACCCGAAGCTGGCCGACAACCTCGCCGACCCGGTCGAGCTCGACGAGTTCCTGGCACCCCAAGCCTGGAGCTGAGCGGGACGCCCGCAACGCGCGTCCAACTTTGTACGTCCTATGGGGCGCAAAAGGTCGGATACGCGTGATCGAGAACCTCACATTGCACCGGCGGCGCAGCGTTCATCTCCCGACCCCACCAACGGAGGAGCGAGATGACCAACGCCGAGCGGTTCATGCAGCAATACATGGAGGTGTGGCCGACCTTCGACGCCGACCGCCTCGAGCAAGCGATCGACCCAGAGGCGACGATCCACCACTCCGGCATGCCCACCCCGATCCGCGGCGCCGAAGAGCCCGACTACGTCCGCGCGATCAAGGCCCTGATGCCCGACGTCCACCTCAAAGTGGCGAACTGGGCCGCCAACGACGACACCGTCTTCATCGAGTACGAGATCACCGGCACCCTCGTCAACCAACCCCTCACCTGGACCGGCATCGGCCGCTTCAAGCTAGACGGCGACCGCGCAATCGACGCCATCGGCCGCTGGGACAACCTCGAGCTCCTAGCCCAGATCGACCCGACCGTCAGCCCCCGGGCCTTCGCCGAAACCGCGGCCGAACTCGTCGCGGCGGCACCTTCTAAGGGGTGATCTCGTACACGCCAGGTCGATTTGAGCGCGTCTTTCACCATCACCGGACAGCGGCCGGCTGGCTTAACTTCCCTTTTGGTACTCAGCAGTACCTAAGGTATAAAGCCTGTGTCAATGCTCCGATGGCTTGCGAAGGTCCTGGGGCCGGAAGGTGGCCAACACGGTGCGGCTGACGGACTGAGCCGGCTCCGGCTTCTGGCTGCAGTCGCCATTGTTTTCGTCTCCGCGGGATCCGCCGTCTCAGTCCTCAAGGCAGCTGTCTACGACGAGCAAAGCTCGCACGAGGACGCGCTGTACCGCCAGCAGCTGGTGAGCTGGCAGCAGGCGAATCGCGAGAGGGAGGAACAAGTCGCCCAGGACGTCACCCTGTTCGGCGGCTACGAGCACCATGTCCTGCACGCCCGAAACCTGAGGAGCGAGGCGCTGGCGCCGACCGTCAACCCCCAGCTGGCAAGCGCTCTCCGCGCCAAGGCCGAGCGAGAGCTGGCAACCGCCGCCACGCTCCTGAATGAATTTCGAGTTGAACCACTCCTGACCAGCGGTCCCGGGGCCCCCAGCTACGACCCCAGCGAGGCGTACGAGATCATCGCGAGTAGCCCGCAGGCACTCGCGGAAGATCTGAGCCCGCGAGAGAACCGTATCGCCGGTAGGAACGCACGCCTCGACGGGGTGCGGATGGCGGGGGTCGCGGCGCTCTTTCTCGTGGCCGTAGTCCTGCTCACGTTCGCCCAGGTGTACGCGGGAGCAAGGGCGCCGAAGGCACCCGCTGCGGGCAAGCAGGTGCCGGCGGTGCCCCGGTCGGTCCTCCGCCTGGCCTACGCCCTGTTCGCCACCGGGACCGTTGTCGCACTGGTCGCGGCGGTCATCGGACTCAGCGTGGTCGCCTGAGCATGGATCCCAATCCTCAGGACATGCCGGACGTGATGGGGAAGCACGATCGCCTGGGCGACGCCATCACCGTCGCCCTCGTTCTCGTAACGCTCTTCGGGGCCTTGATCGCCTGGCGGCAGGCGACTGCGCACTTCGAACACGACGAGGCGACGGTGCGAGCGGAGGAGTGGACGGTCCTCGCGAGCGCGCACCGCACCCGCGCCAGTCAGACCGAACAGCTCCAGCTCGATCGCCGCCGACTGGTGCGGCGAAACAGCATGAACGCCAAAGAGGCTGTCGGGCGAGCAATTTTCGGGCGCGGCGATCCCGCCCTGCTGGCACTCCAGGCCAGGCACTGGCGGGGGCAGGCCCGAAGGGTGGCGCTGGGGTCGCACCGCCTCGCCCGCGAGGGCGCTGCCGAAATGCGGGAGATTCAGGCGGGCGCCGCCGACGCCTTCCCCGATATCCGTCCGGGCCTGGGCACGGCCGCCCCCTGCACGGCGGGCCCGGAACCCCACCCGGAAGCGTCGATCTCGGTGAAATCGCCGCGAGACCCACCGCCGACCTCCCACCACTCGGCCGAACTGCAGCGTGAGGCTTTCCGCATGGAAGGACGACGCGCGGCCGCGGCCGAGACGGCGGTTCGCGCCGAGGAGCAGTTCACCCACTACGCCGCATCCCTCGCCCTGATCGCCGTCTCGCTCTTCTTCTTCGGGTACGCGCTGACCAAATATGGGTATCGCTTCCGAAAAGCCTTCGCGGCGCTTGCCGTTCTCTTGACCACCTTCTCGGCTTTCCTCGCGGTGGAGGCCGCCCTGGACGCTCCGCCAAAGCCCGAACCTGAGGCGGCGGCGGCATTTGCCGACGGAAAGGTCGCCCTCATGCGCGGCGATTTACCGACGGCCCTGGATGATTTCGCCTGCGCGACCCGACTGAATCCCCACTTTCCGGAGGCCTTCCTCGAACGAAGCCAGGCCTTCGACCAGCTCGGGCTGCCGCGCGACGCCTCGGTGCTCAACGAGAGCCTGGAGAACCGCGCCAACCTGCGCAAGGCGCTCAACCACGCACGACGGGCCCGCCAGCTCGACCCCGAGAACCCGCGGGCCCTGCAACAGATCGCCACCGCGCTTTTCGTCTACGGGGTGATCGAACACAACCGCCGCAATCTCCTCCAAGCCCTCGAATTGCATCGGCGAGTGGAAGAGGCGATGCCAGAGAATCCGATCCCCGCGCTCAACGCAACGACCACCCTCCTGGCCCTGGGCAAGCCGTGGCGTGAGAGCTACCAGCAGGCAAAGCGATTGATGAGCGAGAGCTCCGATCCGTTCGCATACGTCGGGGGTGCCTTGACCGACCTCGAGTTCCTCAGGATCTCGCGGCTCCGAGATGGGCTCGCAGCCACGGTGAAGGAAGCGAAGGAACAGATGGTGGCGGCGGGCATGGCCAGCGCGCTGGAGGGCTCGGACTCAGACACCCCGACGGACCGCGGCGCGACCGAGGCGAGTGGCGTTCATCTGGAAATCACGCCGGCAGCAGCGCAGGTCACCTTCAGCGCAAGGGGACTGCGGATCGGCCGGGACCAGGTTTTTGCCGCCGTCTACCACCGTGAGCGGCTTGGCTGGCAGGAGATTCAGCCCCTTTCGCAGCTGGTCGACCCGGTGCCGGTCGCTGGCGGATATCAAACGGTGCTCTGGTCAACCTCCCCCACCTCCTGCCTGGTCGGCGGCCATTACAAGGTGGAGCTCTTTATCAACGGGCGCCTCGCGAACGTCGCCTCCGCATCGGGTGCAACGGTCGACCTGCCCCACCTGGTGCGCCGCAACCTGCCGGGAATGAACCTATACCTGTGCCACCCGGGGAAGGCCTGGCACCGAATCCCGCGCCGGGCCGCGGGGCTGCTCGAAGGGTTCGAACACCAGGGACACTCGGGGAGGGAGGGAATCGTCGTCTTTGACGTCAGCTCGAGTCCGGCGGGAAGTTCTGGACGGGTCGCTTCCACGCTGCTCGAGCACTTTTCGCCACCTCTGCCGGGGGGAGCTGAGAAAGCCGGTCGCGTGCGCGGCTCTACCCTGATCGGCAACCTGACGACGCCGAGCATGACTGCCTACACGTACGCGAACGGCGAGATGATCCTGGTCACCACGACGACCCCGATCGGCCGAAGGCTGGTAATCGCTGTCTTCGGCCCGCCAACGTTGTTCACCCCGCAGAACGGCTCCACTCGCCCCGTCGGCCCAAGCCTGCTGGAATCGCTGCTTACCTACGACTCGGTCCCGAGTGGTGGCTGACCGGACTCGGACCGGCTGAGGGGACGAGCCACGGGTGCTTACCGTGCGGGTTCGCTATTCGGGCGTTATGGTCGTTTGACTACTGAAGATCTTTTCTGCCAAAGGGGTGAACCGGGTGCGAATTCGTCGCTCACTGACCGACCTGCAAGCCGAATACGAACAGGGCAAAAAGGAACCGCTCGAAGAACTGATGCGGGCCTGGAAGGGGATCAAGGAACGGCCGATCACCGACCCGCAGTCGTACTTCGTGCTCGGCGGCTACCACGGCGAGCCGTTCCGGGGCGCCGGCTGGGGTATGGGCGATGCCATCTTCTGGGGCGGCTACTGCCACCACGGCAACGTGCTCTTCCCGCTCTGGCACCGGGCCTACCTGTACGCGCTCGAAGAGGCGCTCCGAAGCGTCCCGGGATGCGAAAAGGTGACCATGCCCTTCTGGGACGAGTGCAGCCCGGACTCACTCCAGAACGGCATCCCCTGGGCCTTGACCAAGGAAACCTTCGTTCTCGACGGGAAGACGATCCCCAACCCGCTGCACTCCTACGTCTTCCCCACCAACGTCGTCGACCACATCAACGGCGACATCCCCAACTACTCGAAGCAGGCCGGCTACGAGACCGTCCGCTATCCGTATTCAGGGCTGGTCGGCAGCAAACAGGAAAAGGAAGAAACCGCCACCCACAACGCGCAATGGACCTACGCGCAGGCCGTCCAGGTGCTGAACAAAAACATCATCGAATGGCTCAAGCACGAAATTGTCATCAAAGGCAAACAGATCACCATCGGCGTGAAGAAAGCGTTCGAAGAATGCCTGAACGCGCCGAACTACACGGTCTTCTCGAACACGACGTCGGTGCAAGAGTGGAACGACAACGGGGCAAACGTGATTCCGCTCGAGAACCCGCACAACAAGATCCACCTCGCCGTGGGCGGCTACGACGTTCCCAAAGGCCCGAAGGAAGGTGACAACTCGGTGATCCCCGGCGCCAACGGCGACATGGGCGAGAACGAAACCGCCGCGCTCGATCCCATCTTCTTCTTCCACCATTGCTTCATCGACCGCGTCTTCTGGCTCTGGCAGGAACGAAAAAAGACAACAGACAAGCTGTCGATCATCGACCGGTACCCGGGGACCAACTCGTCCGACTCGCAGGGCGCCACCCCAGGGGTGCCGCCGAACGCCTGGCTCTCACTCGACACCCCGCTCGAGCCGTTCGAATGGCCGGTCGAATATGTGGACAAAAAAATCACCGGGCACGATCTCCTCAACATCAAGACCCAGCTCGACTACATATACGGGCCCGGATCGCTGGAAGACCTGGCCGAAGCCGCCCCGGCGGGGCTCGAGGCCGCCGCGGAGGAGCCGAAGCTACACGTCACCGGTATCGACCGCGGCGGCATCCGCGGCTCCTTCCTGATCGTCGCCTCGGCCGAGGTCGACGGAGAGGAGACCGTTATCGGGTCCGAGGCCGTGCTCAGCCGATGGAACGTGGCTGGCTGCGCCAACTGCCAGACGCACCTCATGGCGGGCGCCAGCTTTCCCCTGCACGGCCTCGACCCCGAAGAGCTTGGCCCCGACGCGCTCAAGGTTGAAGTTCGCACCCGCGACGGACTGCTCGGCGACCGGCCACAGGGCGTGAGCGCGCTCCAGGAAGCAGAGGCGCAGGCGGAGGAGAAGCCGCGGTTCCGGGTCGAGGTGCGCTGAGCTCCTATTCCGGTTCGGGCTCGAGGCGGTCGCCGGAGATCTCAACGGCACCCACCATTTCGCCGGTCAAGGTGACGGCTTCGGAGGTGACATTCAGATTGAGGGCGGCGCGCTCGACTCCGGGGCGGTTGAGGGCGAAGAACACGGTGAAATTCGCTTCGGAATCGTTCACATCTTCGCTGTGCGCGTGGCCGTAGTGGGTGGAGGTGCCGTCGGGCTGGAACATCAGGAGGTGGATGCCGCCTTCTTCGTCGGGCCAGGTGACCGGCAGGTAGAGAGCGGAGTGACCGAACCCTTCGCGCTCCCGCAGCAGGATCACGGCGGGCATGGCCGGCGCCTGCAGCAGGGTGAATGGCGAAGATTCCAGCACGTCGTCATCGGGGCAGATGACCATCTGCAAGCCGCCGTTCTCACCGCATTCGACGAGGGTGGGGGCGTTCGGCCGCACCAGGTAGAGCTCGCCGCTCGAAAGCCGTGCGATCGCCTCCGATTCGGTCGGGTCGAGGTCGGACTGGACGATCGGGCGAACAGGCTCTTCCCGGTCGATCGCCAGGAATTCCTCTTCCCCCGGCACCGTCGGCTCGTGGCCGGGGAGGCCGGCGCGGTTGGCGACGAGCGAGATCGCGAAGGCGGCCTGGTCGCCGACCACGTCGCCCGGCGGCGGCGCGACGGCTTCGAGCGCTTCCAACTGTTCGCCCTTGGCGACCTGCTGCAGGGTGCGCCAGGCGGCGAGGCCGACGAGTGGATCGCTCGTGACAGCCGCGACCCCGAGCACCAGCGGAACGATTTCCGGGCCGGCGGCGGCGGCGAGGGAGACCGCGCTCAGCACGGCACCGAAAGGATCGGTGACGTCGGCGAGCAACTGGGCGACGGCGGCGGCGAGCAGCCCTTCCGGCCCCGGGTCGGTCCGCGCGAGGATCGCCAGCGCGCGGTCGCCCTGGGGGTTGCCGGGCTCGACCGCGCGGGCGAAGGCGTCGAGGCGGTCTTCTTCGCTGAGGTTCGCGAGCAGGGCGGGGTCGAAACCCTCGAACAGGCCGACGAGCTGATCGATCGCGGCGGTCATGCGGTCACGGTTTGACGTAGCAGTGGGTTTTCATCACTTCGGCCTGCAGTTCGGTGAACTTGGAGTTGGTTGAACCGGCTGCTTCGTCCATGACGTTTCGCGGCCCGCACGGAATTGGCGATTGCTGGCAGTCGAAAAGACCGAGGCAGTGCCCGATCTCGTGGACGAAGGTGATGCTGGCGGCGAGGACGTCGAACTGCAGGGAGACCATGGGGGTACGGACCGCCTTGTGCACAATGCGCTTCCCGCAGAGCCCGGGTCTCGGCGCGAGGCCGTCGATGCTGCCCATGCCGAGGAACTTGCGGACGAGGAAGACGTCCATCGCTTCGTTGGGAACCGCCCAGCGGTAGCTGAGGGCGCGGCAATCCGCCTCGCTTTGGGGAGTCACCAGCGACCCCGCTTTCGCCGCCGGGATGTTGAAACGCCCCACCGTCCCGATCGGCAGGCCGGCCTGGGAGAAGATCTGCCGGGCCCGTTCGATCACGTTGTCCGCCCTCGTCAGCAGTTCGCCGCTGAACTGGTCCTTGCCCACCGCGATCACGTTGAGGTCGAGATGCGGCGCCATCAGCAGTGGTGAAGCGGTCGGGCCTTTAACACCTGATCTCCCCAATCGGTGACGGTTGCTTTACCGCAACCTCCCTCATATGGTTAGCAAACTTCACGCCAAACCGTACCAGTCACTGTGAACCCGAATCAACTGCTCGAAAAGATCGCCGGCCTGCTGTGGGAGCTCGCGAGGGAGTCGGTCGCCGAACTGGCCCAGCAAGCGACCAACTTCCCCACCGAGGAAGGCGCACCGGCGCCGCTCCAGGGCCGGCTCCTGATCGCTTTCAACGAGTTGCCGCAGAGCAACGAGCTGGCGAAGTTCATCCACGGCGTCGTCGGCGACCTCCCCGACGGGGAGAAACTGCGGCTGCACGGCTGGAAGCGAGCCCAGGGGGCCGCGGTCGGGGTCGCCCTGGTCGCCAGCGAAGGCAACGCCAGGGCCGTGCTCGCCTTCACCCCTGAATCGACGCCGAAGATCGACGTCGTCGTCACCCCCGGCGAAAAACTGACCGTCGCGCAGAGCGGTGGGATATGGAAAGCGACGGGGGAAATCTCCTCCAACACGGTCTGGGATACCGAGATCACCAAGGGCGCGCCGCCCAGCCCGCCGGTCGGCGAGGTGACCCTGGGGATCGAGCGAGGGGAGGAGCTGAAGATCGGCGAGCCGCCGACCGGGCCCGGCGTCTCCACCGACAAAATCGCCGCCGCCCTGACCGTCGGGCCGGCCACCCCGCTCTCTTTCACGATCACCCTGACCAACTTCCGGGCGGCGCTGCTGCCGGGCGCGCTGGCCGATTTCCTCGGCGCCGGCGGCGACCGCGCCACGGCGCCGGTCAAAGACCTGGCGATCCGCGCCGACGCCGCCGGCGGCCTGCGCTTCGACAAAGGGAACCTGCGCCTCGACCTGCCGGCGAAGCTGCCGCTGCCGGGGGTCTCCACCCACGGCTTCGGGCTGCAGCTCAGCTCCGGCCCGGACGGCCTCGGCCTGCGGCCGGCCTTCGACCTCTCGGCGGACCTCCCCGGCCTCCCCGTCCATGCCGGGATCGACGACCTCGGCATCGACCTTCCCTTCAGCCTCGACAAGGACCTGTTCGGCAAGCTGACCAAGCCCGACCCGCCGCTGCCGAAAGGGATCGAGCTGGAACTGAACCTGCCGCCGGTCAGGGGCGGCGGCGCCATCATCAAGACCGACGAGGGCTACGCCGGGGTCCTCGACCTCGACCTCGGCATCTTCGGCGCCCAGGCCTTCGGCATCGTCGGCCTGCCGACCGCGGACCAGCCGACCTCGATCCTCGCCCTGCTGTCGGCGAGCTTCCCCTACCCCGGGATCCAGCTCGGCTTCGGCTTCGCGCTCGACGCCGTCGGCGGCCTGGTCGGGATCAACCGCCGCGCCGACGTCGAGCAACTGCGAGCCCTGGTCAGCGACGGCCACGCCGACCGCGTTCTCTTCCCCGAAGACGCGGTCAAGCGGGCGGGGGAGATCGCTCGCTCGCTGGAAGCCTCGTTCCCGCGCAAGCGCGGCCGCTTCGTCGTCGGGCCGATGGTCCGCCTCAACTGGGGCGGGCGGATCGTCACCCTCTCGGGCGCCGTCATCCTCGATCTCCCCGGTCCCTCTCAGATCATCGTCCTCGGCCGCCTCGTCGTCGCCATCCCCGACCCGAAGGCGCCGTTGATCCTCCTCCAGGCGAGCGTCCTCGGCCGAATCGACCCCTCGGTGCCGGAAACCGAGGTCCTCGTCTCACTCGCGGGCTCGCGAGTGGTGACGACGCCGGTCAGCGGCGAGATCTACCTGCTGGCGCGCGGCGGCAGCCGGGCGGTGTTCGTGCTCTCCGCCGGCGGTTTCCACCCCCGCTACACGCGGCCGCCCGGCGTGCCGGAACTGGAACGGCTGACGATGGACCTCGGCGGCGGCTTCCTCGGCCTGCGCGCCGAGGCGTACCTGGCGGTCACCTCGAACGCAGTGATGTTCGGGGCCAATCTCCACCTCGACGCGACGATCGCCGGCTGCGGGGTCGAGGGCCAGCTCGGGCTCGACGCCCTCTTCGTCTACGAGCCGACCTTCTCGTTCTCCGTCCGCGTCTACGCCAGCGTCGCCGTGCTCGCCTTCGGCCACCGCCTCGCCGGCATCGGGCTCGACTTCACGCTCGCGGGCCCGGCCCACTGGCACGCCTTCGGCACCGGCAGCATCTCGATCCTCTGGTGGGACGTCGCGCTCGACTTCGACGTCAGTTGGGGAGACGCCGCGCCGCCGCTGGAGCCGCCGCCGGTCGTGCGGCCGCTGATCGAAGACGCGCTGAAGCAGACCAAGGCGTGGACGGTGACCCGCCCACCCGAGCAGCGCGCCGGGATCAAGCTCACCGCCGGGGCGAAGTCCGACCTCGCCGCCGGCAAAGCGGTCGACGCCGATGCCACCTACCGCGTCTCGCAGTCGATCGTCCCGCTGGGCAAACCGATCACCCGCTTCGCCCGTGCCCAGGTCGCCAAGCAGCAATGGGACATCGCCCCCGTCGACGACGACGTCGCCCCCGGCGCCGCCGCCCCCGTCGAGGTCAAGGACAGCTTCATCCCAGCCGAATTCTTCGACCTGACGGCCGACGCCCAGCTGACCGGCCCGGCCTTCGAAGAGATCAAGAGCGGGATCCTGATGAGCGACAAGGAGGTCGACTTCGGCCCCGTCCACCGCGTCGACGACAGCTACGAGACCGGCTACAAGCCCGAACTGCCGGACCAGGACGACCTCATCGTCAACCTGGTCTTCGAGAACTTCCGGCGCGAGCGCTTCGCCCGCGTCGTCGCCCCCGAAGAGCGGGTCTCGCACTGGCGCGAGACGCAACTGGCGATGCCGGCGAGCAAGGTGGCGATGCTGTGAGCCGGCGCTGGTTCGTCTCCCGGGTCACCGTCGGCGCTGCCAACGACGCGCAGGGGCTCGACGCAGGCCGCCCCCTGATCGTGCCCAAGGTCAAGGTCGACGGTGAGGTCGGGGGAGCGCCAGCGGACTTCATCGCCACCGGTCCCCAACTGCACCTGCTGGGGCCGGGCGACGTGCTCGGGTTCGAGCGCACCCAGGTGATCCGCGAGGAGCCCGCCCCCGGCACCCTCGACGCGGTGGCCGAGAACCTCGCCTGCGTCGAGTTCGCCGACGCCAGCCTGCCCTGGCTGTTCTCGCCGGCGCCGGCGATCCCGAAGCAGCCTCCCTGGATCGTCCTCCTCGTCCTCCGCGAGGACGAGGGCGAGCTGATCGAGGGCGACCCGCTGCCGGTCGCCCGGGTACCGGCGGCGGCACTGCCGGCACCGGGCGACATCTGGGCCTGGGCGCACGCCGAGGCGCGGGTGGACGACGGGGTCGGCCCCAAAGCGGCGATCGAGGCCGACGTCCGCAGCGGCTCGCAGACGGTGATCTCGCGCCTGATCTGCCCGCGGCGGCTCGAAGCCGGCAAAGGGTGGCTCGCCTGCGTCGTGCCGGCGACCAGGGCCGGGGTCGAGGCCGGCTTCGGCAAAGAAAAAGTCCCGGCCGATCCCTACGCCGTCCCCTGGACCGGCACCGAGCCCGAGGTTCGCCTCCCCGTCTACCACTCCTGGCGCTTCCGCACCGGCGACGGCGGCTCCTTCGAGGAGCTGGCGAGGCTGGTGGAGCCGATCAGCTCCAAGCAACTGGCCAAAGACACCGGCTTCGGCTCGCACGCGGTCGACGTCAGCCTGCCCTGGCGGAGCGAAAAACTGGAGGCGGAAAAAGACCCGCCGCAGCCACCTCCCGAGGAGGTGACGACGGTCCTGCAGGGCGCGCTGCGGATCCCGGACGCGATCGTCCCCACCGAGAAGTGGAGCAACAAAGCGAAGCAGGAAGCGTTCGCGAAAAAGCTGGAGATCCTGCTCAACGCGCCCGGCGCCCGCTTCGGGAACGTCGGCGCCGAGGTCGACCGCGACGACAAAGCCGTCGCCCCTCCCCTCTACGGCTCGCACTTCACCGGTGAGGGGAAGGTGTCGCCGAGCGGCTGGCCGCAGCAGCTCAACCTCGAGGTCCGCCACCGGCTCGCCGCCTCCGTCGGCTCCCGCTACGTCGAACGCGAACAGGAGTTCCTGATGGCGCGGGCCTGGGAGCAACTGGGGGCAGTGCGGGAGGCGAACCGGCTGCTGGCCGCGGCCGAGCTCGCCAACGAGACCGCGGTCCTCGCCCAGGCGAAGCACCTGGCACCGATGGACCCGGCCGACCTGACGACCGCCGCCGACCCGATGCGGAACCGGATGGAAGTCGGCGACGGCGAGATGCTGGCGCAGATGCTGACGAGCTCCGCCGTCCCGGCCGGGCTCGCCTCGACCTCCTTCCGGCGCCTCGCCCGGCGCGGCGGCGGGCTCGCCCGGCGGGTCCGTCGGGTCCGGACCCGCGCCGCGGCGAAAGAGATGCCGATCGAGCGCCAGCCCCCGCTCGTCTCCTCCTGCATGCAGACGACGCAGCCCCCGCTGCCGGACCCGATCGCCTGCGTGATCGCACGGGAGGTGCCCCCGAGCGGCCCGTTCGGCGGCGATCCCGCCTCGCTGCCGCGAACGGCGGCGATCGCCAACACGATGACGGGACAGCAGACGCTCCTCGGCCTCAACGATGACGCGACCGCGAAAACGTTCGCGCCGTTGGCCTTGGCGCTGAAAGGCGCGGTCGGCGGCGCCTTCGTCAAATCGGTGCCCTCGCCGCTCGCGATCCGCCTCTCGATCCGGCTGCCCCTCGGACTTGGGCTGGCCTCGCTGCCGACTCAGTTCGTGGGGAAGAAAATCGACCCGGGGGCGCTTGCCGATTCGGTGCGCAAGGAGATGCGGCCGCTGCCGCGGCAGGTCGAATGGATCGAAACGAAGTTCAAAACGCCGGGCCAGACCGTCGACGAAGCGGCGCAGCGGCCCCTGCGCCCGATCATGGAACACCCCCGCTTCGGGATGCCGATCGCGGCCGAACTGCTGCACCTCTGGCCGGAATGGGCGCTGCCCGGAATCAACAGCTTCCCCTCCAACCGGGCGACCCTGGTCGAAACGAACCCGGCCTTCGTCGAGGCGCTGATGGTCGGCCTCAACCAGGAGTTCAACCGCGAGCTGCTCTGGCGCGAGTTCCCGACCGACCAGCGCGGATCCGCCTTCACCCGCTTCTGGCCCTCCGAGGTCGACAACCCGGACGTCGACGAGATCGCCCGCTGGCCGCTGAGCGGCGATCTCGGCAGCCACGACGGGACCAACGGCAAAAGCCTGCTCGTCCTCCTCGTCCGGGCCGAGGTGCTGCGCCGCTTTCCCGGGACGACGGTGCTGGCGGCGAAAGCGGAAGAAGATCTGCTTCCCGACGAGGGCAAAGGCGAATGGAAGCAGCCGAAATTCCTGCTCCCGGTCGACGACCAGACGGCGCTGTTCGGCTTCGAGCTGGACCCAAGCAAAGCCGCCCCCGAAAAATGGCTGTTCGTCCTGCGCGAGCCGATGCGGGGCACGCAGTTCGGCTTCGACACCCGCGAACTCGAGCTCAAAGGCTGGGCCGACCTCAACTGGGACCGGGCGCCGGTCGACGAGCGCCGCTTCGTCGTCCCCAGAAAGGTCGGCAGCAAGCCGCCGACCCCGAAAAACGTGGCCAACCCGGACCCGGCCGACATCGACCCGACCCGCGACAAACCCGACCCCGGCGCCTGGGGCGTCGACGCCGCCGACATCGCCCGGATCGCCTTCAACCGCCCCTTCCAGCTCGCCGTCACGGCGGAAGCGATGTTGAAGGAGCCGGCATGAAAGAGGTCCTCGCCCAGCGCCGGGCGGCCGACGCCCTCCGCATCCGGCTGGAGGCGGCGCGCGCCGCCGACGAGAGGGCCGGCGTCGAACTCGAACAGGCACTGCGGGAGATGGAGGCGGGCACCTTCGTCCTGACCGAGCACGAGCACGGGCACTCGATCGCCGACTGGCGCGCCGTGCTCGAACGGCACGCCGCCTCCCGCGCCGAGGAGATCGCCGGGCTGGAGGCCGAGCTGGTGCAGGCGAGGCAGGCGGTTGCCGCCGAACTCGACGCCCAGAAACCGCTCTTTGCCGACGGCAACGGGGAACCGATCGTGCTGCTCCCCGTGCGCCTGGAGACGCGGTTCGAAGGGGCGAAAAAGCTGAAGATCCGGGTCTTCCCCGACGACGTCCACGTCGACGCCTTCGACGAGCGTCTGACCCCGGCCGAGCTGCGCGCCGCCGAGACCTACTGGCGCAAACCGGGGGATGAGTCCTGGCGGCGGCTGCTCCGCCACCTCGGGCCGGCGCGGGCCGCCTGGGCAAAGCGGGCGACGCGGCCGCGGGCACCGCGCAAACCGGAGCTGCGCAAGGAAGGCGAACGGCGCGCGCCGCGGGTGACGACGATGCCGACCAGATGGCGCTTCCTCGGGCTCGTCGGCGACAAAGTCGTCCTCGACGAAGTCGGCAAGGAGATCCCCAACCCGCTGCCGCTCGGGATCCTCGCCGCCGACGAGGAGGCCCCCGACCGCGAACACGCCGCCTGGCTCGCCAACTTCGACGCCGCGGTCAGGGTCGGGATGGCGGTCGCCGTCGACGTGCCGGCCGGCGGCCTCGACCAGCTCTTCGCCATCGGCGTCCAGCAGAGCCCGGCCGCTGAGGCCTCGGGCCACCTGCGCGACACCCTGATGGGCCACGCCTTCGGCCGCGGCCTCGGCTTCCTCGGCGCCGGCACGCCGACCAACAACACCCCCGAGAGCCGCTCCTCCTGGTCCTCGCTGCACAGCACCCGCCGCCCCCGCCTGCGGGTGCTGAAACGGGAATCGGACGGGGCCCGGACGGCGCGGGCCCTGGGCCTGCCGGAACCGGGCTTCCTCGGCGACTGCCAGGGGGCTCGCGACATGACCGAGCACGCGGTCTCCGGCCTCACCCTGCTGAGCTGGGAGGCGCTGGGGCGCGGCATGGTCGACGCGGTCCAGGGCCCGGCGCTGCGCGACGACAAGCCGCTGCCACTCGACGCCAAGGCCTGGAGCGGCGTCCGCGATCACCTTGTCGGCAACGTCCGCAGCCGCGGGCCGCTGCCGACCGTCCGTATCGGCAACCAGCCCTATGGGATCCTGCCGGCGACCAGCCTCGACGAGTGGGTGCCCGGCAAAAGCGACGGGCCGACCGGGGACATCGCCCCCTGGCTGCTGCGCATCCGCCACCACTGGCGGGCGGCGCTCGTCCCGGGCTGGATCCCCCGGGTCAGCAACGCCCAGCCGGCCGACGAAGTCGCCGCCCAGATCCTCTCCCGGCTGCCGGTCGCCAAGGACCTCGCCGTGCGCCGCGTGCTCTCGCCGCGCAACGCGAAGGAGACCCTGCTCAGCAGCCACAAAGTTGGGCCGCCGCTCCCGGTCGGCGGCATCGCCCCCGGCGCCAACCTGCGCTGGTCGCCGCCGACCGAGCAGGTCAGCGACCTCGCCTACTCCGAACCGCAGAAGCCGCCGGACCTCGAGCTCGTCTTCCCCCACCTCGATCCCGAGCCCGGCAAGTTCACGCCGGTGCTGGAGGCGAGCGCCGACCAGCTCGCCGACGCACTCGCCTTCGCCCGCGGCAAGATCTCGGCGGCCAAATACGAGAAACGCTGGCCGCTGGAGATCCCGAACCGGAAAAAAGGGAAAGGCGCGAAAAAAGGCGCGGCGGCGAAACGGCGGGAAACGCTCTTCTCCCTGGAAGGCGAACACCCGGGCCTGGTCCCGGCACTGCTCGATCCCCGCAACGGGGAATTCTGGGAAGGCGACCTCGGCCCGCGGGACGCGCTGCGGGCCGCGCTCGTCCTCCCCGCCGTCGTCGACGAACTCGTGACCTACGCGCTCGGCCCGGCTGCCGCCGTCGACAAAGAAGAACGCGAGCGGGCGCGTCGCGACGCCAAAGCCGGCAAACGGCTGGCGCCGAAGGTGATCGGCGCCCTGCGGGCGCTGGCGGCAACGCCGGCGGAGAAGCATGCCCCGCTGGCGCTGGAGGTGCTCGACCTCTACTCGCACCGGCTCGACGCCTGGATCACCTCGCTCGCCACCAGGCGCCTGCATGCGCTGCGCCACACCAAAACCGCGGCCCACTCGCGCCTCGGCGGCTACGGCTGGGTCGAGAACCTGCGCCCGAGCAAAGCCAACCAGGCGATCGACCCCGACGGCTACATCCACGCGCCCTCGCTGCGGCACGCGGCGACGGCGGCCGTGCTGCGCTCCGGGTTCAACGCCCATGACGGTGACCAGACCCTTGCCGTCGACCTGCGCTCGCGGCGGGCGCGGGTCGCGCGCTGGCTGCTCGGCGGCGTCCGCCGCGGTCAGGACCTCGGCTCGCTGCTCGGCTACCGCTTCGAGCGCGCTCTGCACGACGAACACAAGGACGAACTGATCGACGACTTCCGCAGAGACTTCCCGCTGCAGCTCTCGCCCGAGCCGCAGGACGGGAACGAAGACAAAACCAAGTGGGAGGAAAGCAGCGAGGCGGTCGCCGCCCGCAACGTCGTCGACGGCCTCGCCCTCGCCCGCGCGGCGATGGCCCTGACCGAGGCGGAAGCCGAAACCAAGTTCGGCGCGGCGGCGCGGGCGGTCGCCGACCTGGTCGATTCGCTCGACGCGGTGGGCGACCTGCTCCTGGCCGAGAGCGTCCACCACCTGATCGGGGGCAACCCGCTGCGGGCCGGGATCTCGGCCGACACCCTCGGCCGCGGCGAGGACCTGCCCGACCGCTTCGACGTCCTCCGCAGCCCCCACCGCGGCCGCGCGATCACCCACCGCGTCGCCGCCGTCCTCCCCGCCTCGCCGCGGATCGCCGGCGGCTGGGAGGACGAAGACCCACTCGCAAAGCTCGAGCCACGGGCCGAGGCCTGGGCCCGGGACGCCCTCGGCCCCGCCGCGAAGCGGCGGCTGACCGGCGTCTTCGAACGCGACACCGAGGGCGAGGTCGAGGGCGAGGGCGAGATCCTGACCGAGACCAAGGAGTTCGAGGTCGGCGCCGACAAGCTCGGCCTCGGCGCCCTCGCCACCGCCTTCGCGATCTCCGCCGCCGACACCGCCGAGCTGGCGGAGCTGGTCCGCGCGCACAAGAACGAACCCGGCACCAGGGTCAAATTCGAGGGTGAGGGCTGGCGGCGCTCGCGCGGCGTCGCGGTCCGCGTCCGCAAGCTGCTCGCCGGAGCGCGGCCGCTGCTGCCCGAGCACCTCGCCGCCGGAGCGGCGGCGGCGCGGATCGATGCCGACTTCGAGCAGGCGCGCGACCGCCTGCGCGCCTTCGTCCCAACCGTCACCGAGCGCGGCAAGGACACCCCGGGCGGGCGCCTGGCGGAACTCGCCGGCTCGAAAGGGACGGCTGACGTCGAGTGGCTGCAGAAGGTCCAGACGGTGCTCGCCGAAGTGCTCGGAGCGAACCTGCCGCTGGCGCCGCTGCTCGGCGGCGCCGAGCTCGGCCCGCAGCCGCGGCGGACGGAGCCGCAACGGCTCGCCAACTGGGCGCGGCGCAACGGCTCGGTGCGGCCGGCGGTGCGGACCTGGCACGAGCTCCTGCTGCTGAGCGGCGCGGCGTCGGGGCAGGCCGCGGCCCTGGCCGCGTCGCAGTCTCCGGTGAAGGAGAAGGAAGTCTGGATCGGCGGCCCCTTCCCCGCACTCAAACGCCCCGCCGCCCGCCAGAGCATCGTCCTCCACTCCCCCACCGCGCTCGGCACCGGCAAGCTGGCGGGGATCGTCTTCGACGAGTGGGTCGAGGTTCTGCCCGGCTCCGATGCGCTCGCGGCAACCAAGCGGCCGCCGAAAAAACCCAAAAAAGGGAAAGAACCCGCCCCGCCGGCGTCGGAGCTGACCGGGCTCTCGTTCCACTACGACCGACCCGACGCGAAGGCCCCCCAGGCGCTGCTGATCGCCGTGCCGCCTGACCCCCGCCGCGGCTGGACCGGCGACACCCTCGCGCTCGCGATCCGCGACACGCTGGAGCTGGCCAAGCTGCGAGCGGCCGACATCGGCGACCTGCCGTTGCTGGCCGGCGTCCTGCCCGGCATCCGGATCGCCAGCCAGTCGCCGCTCGGCCTGCTCGCCTTCGACTACTGGAAGGAATACTCGGACTGATGCCCAAAAACCTCGCCGTAGAGCCGGTCGCGCTCGACGACATCTACCGCTTCGAGCCGCTGCCGAGGAGCAACGAGGTCGCCTCCGGCCTCGCCGCGCGCATTCACGATCCCGCCTGGGCCCTGACCCGGCAGTGGCAGTTCGGCGAGTTCACCGGCCAGGACGCCGGCTCGCCGGTGCTGATCGAGCTGGAAGGCGAGAGCGCGCCGATCACCCACTGGAGCCCGGGGCTGGGAGACGCCCCCGACTGGGTGCCCTACGACGCCACCGCCGGGCCGCTCGACCGCCTGGTGGAGGCCGAGGACCCTATGCCGGAGGACCTGCTGGCCCGGGTCGAGGGCGGCGCCCAGTTCGCCCGCCTGCTGGACAAGGAGGGGAAGGCGGACAAGCTGCCCGCCGTCGTCGCCGCATTCGGATTCGAACAGCCGTTGGAAGAAGAGGAACCCGGCGAGGGGATCGGCCTGGTCAGCCTGCTCGCCGACTTGGTCCCCGACGCGCAGCGGCTCGCCGAAGCGATCGAGGACGGCCCGCTGCCTGTACCCGGCATCGCCGTCGTCGCCAAGAAGTGGGGTGAATGGTGGTCCAGGCGCGGCGCCGACCCGGGGCCGGACACCTTCGACTCCGCCCGCTTCGAGCACAACGCGGTCTTCTCGGTCGGCGGCAAAGCCCTGCGCGCAGAGGAGTACCTCGGCGACGGCCTCGACTGGTACAGCGTCGACGCCGACGGCAGCGTTCCCCCAAAGCCAGCCGGGGAACCCCACCGCTTCGAGCGCCAGGCGATCGCCTCCCCGCTGCGCTTCTCAGGACTGCCGGCCGATCGCTTCTGGGAGATGGAGGACGCCCAGATCGACCTCGGCAAAGCCGAAGTCGGGACCCTCGACACCGGCCGGCTGCTCCTGATCGCCTTCGCCGAGGTCTACGGCAACGACTGGTTCCTGGTCCCGCTCGAGGTGCCGGCCGGCTCGCTGACGAAGATCGCCAAACTGCGCGTCACCGACACCTTCGGCCGCCAGCAGGACATCGCCCGGGCCGGCACCGAGGACAAGGGCTGGAACATGTTCAGCGTCGAGGGAGCCGACGACGGGCTGCTGGTGATGCCCTCGGCGCCGGCGCTCAGCGGCGACCCGCTGGAGACGATCGTCCTCGCCCGCGACGAGCTCGCCAACCTCTCCTGGGCGGTCGAGGCCGAATACACCGCCTCGCGCGGAGTCCTCGTCAACCGCCGCGACCACTGGGCCGAGATCGCCCCCGAGCCGCGCGATCCCGGCGAACTGCCCGCCTACGAAGTGCAGACCGTGGTCCCCGACTATTGGCTGCCGCTGGTCCCCCACGCGATCGCGCCGGGATCGATCCGCTTCGACCTGGTGCCGCTGGAACAGCAGGGACCGCCCGGCGCCGAGCCCATGCCGCTCGGCCGACTCCTCACCCCGCAGACCACGCTGCACGAGGAGGAGGTGCCGCGCGAAGGCGCCATCGTCGTCCGCCGCCCGGTCCTGGCCCGCTGGTTCGACGGCTCCGCCCACGTTTGGACCCGGCGCGAGAAGAACCCCGGCCGCGGCGAAAGCTCAAGCGGCCTCGCCTTCGACACCGCCCGACCCTCCGAAGTCTGGCCCTAGCAGCGGCTTCCCCGATCCGGCAGTTTCTGCTTGATCGAGAGCCGGATTCTGGCCTCGTTCAAACGCTTACTGCGACCCCAACCCGCACATTTGCAGCAGCGTCAAAAAGGGGTGGCAGAGGATCGGTAAAAGAGGAGATCCAGTCGACCAGCGCGAGGCTGCGCCTCTCGACGTCCTTCATCTCCAGTTCCCCCAAACCAAGCAAAGCGGGATCCTCCAACTCATCGTGTGCTTTGATAATTGCTGGGGTGACTTTTTCGTATTTCATTCCCTACTTGCCGGGGTAGCGGACGGCCGGTGGTTCTTCTTCTTCAACAGACGCCGACTTAGGCTCGGGAGTCGATGAGGAATTCTCCCCCTGCGACCCGTCCCCACCCGGGGTTGAATCTGGCGGGACTTCCACTCCAGATGAAGCGGGTTGCCCGGTACTCCCGGCGGCATCAGGAGAGATCGTCTCGGCCGCGGGACCGGCGCCTGACCCAGCAGCGGTTCCTTGGGTTGACACGGGAGATGACGAGGGCGGTTGGATTGGCGCTTTCGGCGGGGGGCTTGCCACGATCCCGTCAATGCCGGGGCGCGAGACTCCGGGTGAAGCGTCGTCCCCCTTCCAGATGTCCACCCCTGCCCGCACTCCGAAGTACGCAGCGAAGCAAACGGCAAAGAGACCGGCGACGCGGAGGGCGGAATAAAGACCACTCAACAGGGCCTCCTGTGACCCACCGGGTCAAGGCAGTACGTTCCGGGGACGGGCTTCTTGCCGGCCCGAATCTTGAAGACCTGCTCTCGGCCAATCGTCTCCGGCTTGGTCACGCGAATGTCCACCCGCTCGCCGGGCGCGAGCCGGAATCCGGCCGGCAGCTCCAGGCTGCCGCGCTTTTCCTTGACCTGGAACCTTTTGACCAACATCTTTGGGCAATCGGCACCGAGGCAGCGCACTTCGACCTGTGCACCAGCTGGGACTTCGACGAGGCTGACCGCCGGTATCCAGGAGTACGGCTCCGGCTTTTTGTACTGCTTCTCGACAATTCCGATTCGGATCAGCATGCGAGGATAGTCAGGAGTCTGGGTGTCGCAGTTCTCGTCGACCCTGTTACCCGGCACCTCCCCGGTACGCGGGTTGATACCGGCATCGTCGTCGCGGCAGTCGGTGCCGAGTGGAGGGGCGCTGACACCGTCGTGATCGCGGTCGTAAACCGGAAAGCCATCGCAGTTCTCATCGATGTCGTTGTTCCAGATCTCCTCCGCACCGGGGCGAATCGCCGCGTTCTGGTCGTTGCAGTCACGTTCAGTGTTGATCCCGTCGTCGTCGAGGTCGAGGTCGGGGATGAACTCAACCTGGACGCTGAGCGGTCCGTTTCGCGCGGCGACCGGCGAGAATCCGTCGTCGAAGAAACCGCCGACCTGAATCAGGTATTCGCCCGGGGTCACCTCGAGCAGAGGCTCCGGAGGGAGCAGTTTGGGAAACCGGGAGGCGCCGAACTGACCTTCGACGGCGTCGTCGTTACACCCAAGGGGCATCGACGCGGAGTCGCGATAGACCGCGATCACGGTGTCGAAGCCGGCCGCCGAGAAGGCCGCCGTCCCCACCCTGGGGGCGACGTACCTGAACCAGACGGTCTTTCCGTACTGGTGGACGCCTTGCACTTCCCCGGTGTCGCAGGTCATCATCTCGCCCGACTCCAGCGTCGCTCCGGTGTTCGTCATCGCAACTGGCACCCCAGCGACTATCGACTCCGCCGCCGAGCGGTCGTCGTTCACCGGCGTCTGAGAAACCCGCAGCGTCACGTTCCCCGAGGTTTTGTCCCAGCATTTTTCCGCCGGGATGCATCCTCCCACCTGAACCGCGTAGTGGCGCCCGGCGACCGACTCCAGCAGCACCTCGGAGGAGACCCTGAACTGAAGCGTCGGGCGAGTCGGGTCGAGGGGCTGGAGGTCATCGTTGCAGGCGACCATGGCCCCGCCTTCGATTTCGTAGACACCCAACACCGTGTCGAAATTGGATGCGAGCGTCGAGACCGTGATCGGGCCGCCATTGCCGGTGAACTCCCACCACATCGTGCCGTCCATCTGGAAGTCACCCGCCGCCGCTTCTCCTTGTTTGTTGCAGCCGAACCCATCGGGGTCATTGGCCGTTAGGCGCTCACCGGCCTCAATCGTGGCGCCGACATTGCTACGAGTGTCGGCGACTCCGAGCTGAATCGGTAGCCGATCGGCGAAGTCGTCGTTGATAGGGGCCGCACCAGCTGCCCCGGTTGCAGTCAGGCACGCGACGATCGCCCCGAGAGCGAACGCCATCTGAATACCCCTACTAGTACCAAAGTGGAACCCTGACATTATTTGATGTGAGCTTAGCGAACGGCCAAGCTCGGCCAGACGATCAGTCCCGCTCGGAGGCCACCGTAATGCGATAGCCGCGGCGGTTGAGCGTCTCCTCAACCTCCCGCAGAGCATCGGAAGCATCTAGAACCTTCGCTTCCCTCGCCGCGATGTCGGGGTAGCCCTCCCCGACTGCAGTACCGAGCATGGTGTAGGACTCTCCAAGGGCGCCCAGGCGGACGACCAGGCGCGAGTGCAGAGGTATGTCTCCGGGGCGCGGCGGGCCGAGGCCGCCGAGGATTTCGCTCGCTTCGGCGTAGACTTCGCCCATCTCTCTGGCGTTGGCTGCGTAGATCTCGGGGTCGCCGCGCGACCCCGGCTCCTCGAACGCGCCCGCCTCCGCCTCGCGCAACGGACGAAGAACCTCCTGCATCTGCCCCTCATAGATCACGATCGGTGGAGTCGGAGGCGGATCCTTGGAAGAAGCCAACTCGGCCAAGATTCCCGCGATCGCTCCCAAGGCGATGGCGGCAACAGTTAGCGCTAGACCGGGCCTACTCCTGAACAACGTCCGATGACCACCAGAATCCAGATGGGTCTCGATCCTGTACACCAGGATCGAGACTGAGGCGACGAAGATCGCGGCAGCCAGCACAATTTCCACCGGCGCCTCGGGCGTGCCGGCCAGCCCATACAAAAAGCTGAAGACCGCAATGAACGCAGCCAGGGTCGTGACCCAGGGCGCCTCGATGATCGTTGCCGATCCGCCTTCTTGCTGCTGAGTCCCCACCTTGACTTCAGGATCGCAGAGTCAAGAGAGCAGACTCAGACCTACAGATTGCAGGTTCCTACTTGGGGTGGCAAACGGGATTCGAACCCGCGACCGCCGGCACCACAATTTGGCTGCCTTTGGCCGTGCCGAAATCGAATCCTGCATGGCAAGCCGGTTTACGCCCGCATTCGATCGTTGCCCCGAAACTCGATATGCGGGATATTCGGCGATTGTCGGGGTGTTCAGGCAGAAATGCGGATTTCTGCCTGATCGGGCCTACCCCCGGCTTAAGGGTGACCTACCGACCGTCGCGCCCGATCAGGGTCCAGGTCCTGCTCACGTCATCGTCAGCCGGCGGTGGGGTCATGTGGGTAAAGCGCGGCGCCCCTTGCGTGGATCGATGGGGAACACTGTTGCGATGGATGAGACCCCGATCCTGATCACGATCCCGATCAGCCACTACTGCGAGAAGGCTCGCTGGGCACTGGACCGGGCCGGCATCGCCTACCGGGAGCGGGCGCACCTCCAGGTGCTCCATTGGATCCCCGTCGCTCGCGCCGGCGGGAAGAAAACGGCGCCGGTGCTCGTTTGGGGCGATCGCGTCTTCGCCGACTCGGCGGAGATCATCGAGGAGGCGAGCGCGCGGGCACGACCCGACCGCGCCTTGTTTCCCGACGACCCCGCCGCCGCGGCCGAAGTCCAGGCGCTGCAACGTGACTTCGACGAGCTGCTCGGGCCCGAGGGGCGCAGGTGGATGTACTTCAACCTGCGCGGCCGGCGCGACATCGCGATCGCCTACGGATGCACTGGCGTGCCCGCCTGGCAGCGCCGGGCCCTTCCCTTGGCGTATCCGCTCGCCGCCCGGATCATCGATCGCTACCTCGACATCACCCCAGCCAGCGCCGAACGATCCGAGGTGGAGGTACGCGCAGTCTTCGACCGCATTGCCGAGCAGCTCGGCGACGGCCGTCCCTACCTCTGCGGCGAGCGCTTCACCGCCGCCGACCTCAGCTTCGCCTCCCTATCGGCGCCGCTGCTGATGCCGCCCCAGTACGGCGTCCCGCTTCCCCAGCCCGACGAGCTCCCCCCACCCATGGCCGCAAAAGTCCGGGAGTTCCGCGCCCACCCCGCCGGCGCCTACGCCCTGAAGATGTTCCGGCTGGAGCGGCGCTAGCCCAATCCCGCAGGCAGGTCCTCCATCTGCGGAAGAATCGCTCGATGGTGCCCGACCCCGAGTTCGACCTCAGCGCCGAGCAGGCGCGGCGCCTCGCCCTCGCCGCCCAGGGATTCAGCCGCCCGCGGCCGACCGGTCGGGTAGACGCCAGGCACCTGCGGCGGGCGATCGACGATGTCGGCCTGCTCCAGCTCGACTCGGTGAACGTCTTCTGCCGCTCCCACTACATGCCGGTCTACTCGCGGCTCGGTCCGTATCCGCGGCAGGCCTTGGACCGCTTGGCCTGGCACGAGAACGGAAAGGGGAAGACCAGGCGGGCGCGGCAGCGGGACCTGATCGAGTACTGGGGGCACGAGGCCTCGCTGCTGCCGGTCGATCTGCAGCCGCTGCTGCGTTGGCGGATGGCCCGGGCCGATGCGCTGGCGTGGAAAGGCGTGGCGCGGATCGCGGCGGAGCAACCGGAGCTGCTCGAGTTCGTGCTCGACATGGTGCGGAAACGGGGACCGATCCGGGCGTCGGAGCTGGCGGCGAAGGGGCGCCGACGAGAGCCGGGAGAGATGTGGAGCTGGAGCGAAGAGAAGACCGCGCTCGAGTACCTGTTCTTCTCGGGGCGGGTCTGCGCGGCGCGACGGGTCAACTTCGAGCGCCTCTACGACCTGCCCGAGCGGGTGCTGCCGCGCCACGTCCTCGAAGAGCCAACGCCCTCGCAGGAGGAGGCGCAACGGCGACTGGTCCTGATCGCCGCGAAGCGCCTCGGGGTGGCGACCGAGGCCGATCTCGGCGACTACTTCCGCCTCCCCCGCGCCGAGTCGAAGGCCCGCGTCGCCGAGCTGGCCGAGGACGGCGGTCTGGTCCCGGTCCGGGTCGAGGACTGGCGGCAGCCCGCCTATCTCGCGACCGAGCGGCCCGCGGGCCTGCGCCGGGTCGCGGCGGCGCGGGCACTGCTGACCCCGTTCGACTCCCTCGTTTGGGCGCGCGAGCGGACCGAGCGCCTCTTCGGCTTCCGCTACCGGATCGAGATCTACGTGCCGGCGCCGAAACGCGTCTACGGCTACTACGTCCTCCCCTTCCTGCTCGGCGACCGCCTGGTCGCGCGGGTCGACCTCAAGAGCGATCGGCAGGCCGGCGTGCTGCGCGTGCGCAGCGCTTTCGCCGAGCCCGGATGCGATACCGCCCTCGTCGCCGAGGAGCTGGCCGCGGAGCTGCGGCTGCTCAGCGACTGGCTCGAGCTCGGCGGCGTTTCGGTGGCGCGCAAAGGCGACCTATCTCAACCGCTCCGCCGCGCGCTCGCCTGACGAAGATCCGTCGCGGAAGGCGTTCCGGGGTGTTCGTCCATACCTGACCCCAACTGGCGAAAAGTGCCTGAAATTTCGGACCGGTGGTTCGAGCCCGCTATCCGTCGACTATCCGAGTCCCGGATGAGCTCCTGCTGAAGGTTGGGTCCACTTTGATCACAGTTTCCCCCCGAAGGGCAGCTCGCAGAACCGGGCTGGTGAGCAGGGTCGCGAGCAGCGCCATCACCAAGAACTCGCTGTAGAGGGCTTTGTCCAGTATCCCCTCGGTGAAGCCGATGTTGAGGACGATCAGCTCCATGAGGCCCCTGGTGTTGAGGAGGACGCCGAGAAGGGCGGACTCGGGCAAGGGCATTCCGGCGAATCTAGCCCCGGCGAGGGTGCCCAGCAGCTTGCCCCCGAAGGCGACGGCGACGATCAGCGCGATCTCGACTCCTCCTCCGGGCTCGAGCGAGCCGAGGTCGAAGTTGAGTCCCGGCCCGAGGAAGTAGATCGGCAATAGGAGGGACATCGTCATCGGGAGGAGGAACTTGCGGAAGAAGGCCCGGAACCGAGGCCGTAGATCCGATGGAAAGGCGACGCCGAAGAGAAAGGCTCCGATCACCGCATGCAGCCCGATCATCTGGGTGAACCCCGCGCTCGCAGCCAGGATCGCGAGGACGAGGGCAAGGCGCGAGTGGGACTCCGGATCGGGCAGCCCCCCCTCCAAGCCGAGCCGCAGCAACGGCTGCACGACGAAAACGAGAAGGAGGACGAGTCCGACAACCCCGGCCAGCTGGCCGAGCACGATCGCGGGCGTCCCGCCCGTCGCGACCGCGAGGGCGACGATCAGCAGCAGCCACCCGACCAGGTCGTTCACCGCGGCGGTCGACATCGACGTTCTACCTAGACGCGACGATGCGATGCCGTGCTCATGCAGAATGCGGGCAAGGACCGGGAAGGCGCTGATCGAGACCGCGACGCAGATGAACAGGACGAATCCGGCCTGCGAAACGGGATCCGCCGAGGCAACCGAGTGGGAGGCGTACAGCGCGCCGCCGAGGATCGCGCCGCAGACCGCCGGCACCACGATCGAGCCGAACGCCGTAAGGCTGACCACTCGCCCCTCTCGCAGCGTTGCCCCCAGGTCCAACTCGAGGCCGACGAAGAACATGAACAGGACGAGGCCGATGCTGCCGATCGCGGCAAGCATCTGAGTTGCTTCCGGCGGAAAGAGCGTCGCGGCGGCCCCTGGGGCGAGAGCGCCGAAAAGAGTGGGACCGAGGGCAATGCCGACGAAGATCTCCGCCATTACCGGAGGCTGACCCAGACGCGACGCGAGCGGCGCCAGCATCCGGCCGAGGAAGATCACCAAGGCAAGGTCTACCAACACCAATCCGGCGACGGTGTCACTGTGCATATCTTGCCCTCTGCGCAGCCAACGCACCCGACGGGCCTCGAACCCGCATCTGTGGCCTACTAGGCCACTGCTTTTCGCAACGTGTCAGCCTTTGCGAGTACTTCCATCTGGTACTGACGAGCGCAGCGTAGAAGGTGCCACCCGTCCCTCCATCTGCTGCTCCCAGATGGTTGTCTTCGCAAAGCCCTCCATGTCACTTGAACCGGCTTAAGCGACGGGCGCTTATGCCAGCCAAAGTGCCAGAGTAGGTTCACGCGATCAAATATCACCCGGAGATCCTCAGCGGCGCTGGGCGCCCACTGCCATGAAGCACATCAGCGCTGGCTCGTCGCCGCGGTTGTGCCAGGTATGGCGGGTTCCCTGCTGCACGATCACGGTGCCGGGAGTGAGGAGGACCTCCTCGCCTCCGTCCAGCTCCAGGTAGAGCTTGCCCTCGAGGCAGACCCCGTAGTCGATCGTGTCGCTCGTGTGCATGCCGGTGCCGCCGGGCTCGAGCGTCGCGACCAGGCCCGGGAACTTCGCCTCGGCATCTGCCTCCAGCCGGGCCGGGCTCCCGACCGCTTCCGGGGTCGAGGATTCCGGTGCGTAGCGGGCAAGCAGCAGGCGGGTGCCGCCGGGACCCGGAAAGAAGGGGCTCAGGACCGGGTCCCGGGCCTCCGCTCCGAGCGCCGGGGTGCCGTCCCGGGTGCCCCAGATGAGGAACATCTCCAGCCCCGGGAAGGCGTCCGCCCTGGTCCCTCGGGCAGCGTGCTCGGAGACCGCGGTCGACCTTCCCTCGGCATCATGGCCGGTGACTATCACGCGGGGGTCCATCGAGTATGTGTACTCGGGGGTCGGAGGCAATTCAATTCGGCACCGCAAGCGCGGTGCCGATCAAGGCCGGGCGGCCGTTGCTTTCACCTTGCCGCAGCCGCCACCTTCCCGACAGCCCCTGGTCGTCTT
The DNA here is from genome assembly GCA_036376895.1 of Solirubrobacterales bacterium. Lineage (GTDB taxonomy): Bacteria > Actinomycetota > Thermoleophilia > Solirubrobacterales > 70-9 > VAYN01. Next base: position 73,427 of record DASUZL010000039.1, on the reverse strand, counting down.
GTGGCCGTCGCAGGCCCGCTTGGACCCGGGCCGCGAAGTTGCCATCGACGCAGAGTGTGATCGTGCAGTCGTGGAATCCGAGGGGGTGTCCGGTCAGCGGGAACAGGGCCTTGTAGACGCTCTCCTTGGCGCTGAACAGGATCCGCTCCCAGGCGATCGCCGGCTCCGCCTCGCGAAGAGCGCCGAGGCTCTCCGACTCTTCGGGAGTGGCGATCGCCGCGGTCACCCGGGCTGGCAGCGGCAGGTGCGACTCCGCGTCGACCCCGACCGAGGCGAGTGCCGCCGACCTTGCCAGCGCCGCTCCACGGTAACCGTCGCAGTGGGTCATGCTGCCCACAATCCCGGTGGGCCAGCGGGGGGCGCGGCGCCCGAACGGAGGCGCGGCCCCGCCGAGCGGCAGAATCGGCACGGGCGGAATTCCCAGTCGCGCGAGCGCCTCCCTCGCGCATGTCCGGACAGTGGCGAACTCCCGCTGCCGCTTCTCTACCGCCCCCTCCACGAGGGCTGCCTCCTCGGGGAACAGTTGCGGCTCCGGCGGGTCTCGAAAGCGCTCGGCGACGACTGCTGCCCCGGGGAGGAGACCGTCCAGAAGAGGACGCGGACCCGGACCGGTCACAGCTGTTTGGTCATGAAGGTGCTGTTGGGATCCGGCTCGTACTCTCCGAACGGCTCGCAGACTTCGAATCCATGGCTGCCGTAGAGCCGCCGCGCCGGCTCGAAGAACTCGAACGACCCGGTCTCCAGCGAGAGGCGGGAGAGGCCGCTGCGCCTCGCGTCGAAGAAAAGGTGACGAAGGAGGGCGGACGCGACCCCGCGCTGTCGATGCGAGGGTGCGACCCGCATCGACTTGATCTCGCCGTGATCCCCGTCGAGCCGCTGGATCGCGCCGCAGGCAATCACCTCGTCGTCGTCGAGCAGGGTCCAGAAAGTCACCTCGGGTCGGCGGAGCTCGTCGAGTTCCAGCGCGTGCTTGCTCCCGGGAGGGGTCACTTCCTTCATCTCCTCGATGTGCTCTTCGAGAAACTCCGCGATCGCGGGTCCTGTGAGGTCGTCGACCACGAGCTCCGGTCCTATGCGAGGTGAGAGGGCGGAGAGGACCGCGCAGGCGAAGAACCCGGGTGCGGTGGCGAGGGCGACGAAGACCTCATCTGCCTCCATCCCGATCGAACGCCGGTAATCGTCCAGGTTCATCAGCCAGTCGCAGTTGCCGCAGTGCCCGAACTCGGCAAGGGTCTGGTTGAAGTGGAGCTTCGGTTTTGGGATGCCGGCGGCCGCGGCGTTGAACTGCGTCAGCGGCACGAAGAGGTTCGTCGGGAAGACGCGCACCACGTCACCCGCCTGGACCCCGGCCTGTCCCAGCGCCTTGCCGAAGGTCTCGCGGGCGACCTCTTGGCGCGAGGTGAAGGAGTCGCGTCCGAGCATCCCGTCGTGATCCATGCCCACGCACGAGGAGAGCAGTCGCATGCCGCGCTTCGGGTCCCTACTGACCATGCAGCTCGTCACAGCGTCGCCGAAGAGGGCGAAGGACCGCACCCGTTCCTCGTCTTCGATCCGGAAGTCGAGGGCTATCAGCAGCACGTTCTCGACATCGTCGTCCAGCAGCATCTGCTGGCAGTAGGAGAGCGCGGAGATGGAGCTGCAGCACTGCTGAAACGAGAGGACCGACGGCAGGCATTTCACCGACCCCAGCGAGTCGAGCACCTCGGCGACGAAGTTCGGCCCGAGAAGGCTCAGAGTCGCGTCCATCATCGAAAACACCACCCGGTCCACCGCCTCGGGTCGGATTCCGTGCTTGATCAGGGTCTGCTGCGCGCAATCGATCACGTACTGCTCGATCGGGCCGGACATCTTCCGGTACTTGTTGCACCCCATCGCACCGAAATCGGTTCCCGGGGCAGCCACGCTCCAGAGCTCGTCGAAGTCGGCGATCGAGCTGGCTTCACCGTCCACATCGCCGACGACGCAGGCGAAGGAGTCGATGCTTGCCGAGGGGATCATGCTCCGGCGCCCGCCTTGTCCCTCAACTCGTCGATCTTGCGCAGGACCGAGGCGATCCCCTCGACGCCTTCGAGTTCCGGCACCCAGGCCGGGTTCAGCTCGACGTCCGGTGCGCTGGCCTGCAGATGATTAGCGATCAGCATGATGACGTTGAGCGAGGTGATGCCGAGGTCGTCCCGCGTCGTGTCGCGCTCGATGTCTTCGATGCCGACCCCTTCGAGTAGGCCTTCGGCAGTGGCCAGCTCCAGGAATGTCTCTCTGTAGTCGCGTTCGGCGGTCAGCACTTTTCGAACTCCCGGCCGTTGAGGTTCTTGTCGTGCAGTCGGTTGTGGCCGAAGTTGTCCTCGCCGGACACCAGCACGCAACCGTGATAGTCGAGGCTGATCGTATCTCCGAACTCGGAGAGTTGGTCGACGTCCTCGTACACCTTCACCGAAGGGACCACATACCGGGAGGCGAATCCCAGGCGGGGCTGGTCGCTGAGGTTGGGCCGGGACCCATGCACGCATTTGGCAACGAAGATCACGAACTGACCGGCAGTCATCTCCATGTCGACGATCCGCTCGGCGTCGGGGTCCCAGTCGTCGTCGAGCTTGAGCTCCGAGTAGTCGTAGCCGAAGAAGTCGTGCGTTTTGCTCTCGACGTTGCGAGTCAGCGTTTTGCTCTCGTCGTAATGCCAGCGCTTATGGCTTCCGGGCAGGAAGCGCATGCAGGCGTTTTCGATCTGCGCCTCCGAGAACGCGGTCCAGACGGTGATCTCCTGGGTTACCTCGTCGCCGGCCTCCGTGTACTTCAGCGAGGGCGAGCTGGCGGTGGTCGTGTCGCCGACCACGAAGGTTTCGACCTGATGCCAACCGGTCCCCGCCTCGCCCGGCTCCTTTTTGAAGATGTTCGACTTCCAGCAGAGGATGTCGTCGCCCATCAGGCTGCGAAGCCTGTGGACTATCTCCGGCCTGGCCACGTGGGCACTCAGCGTGTCGCAGTCGAGATGGCGGTCATAGTTGATGATGGTCGACTCGTGGGGCTTGTTCCCGGAAAGGACCATCTCGATCTTGGCCTGGTTCCAGAGCAGCGGTGCTTCCTCCGGGTCGTACAGGTCGAAGGGGCCGACGAACCCGTTCTCCTTGAAGAACTCGACCTCCTCGTCGGTGAGCCCTAGGACATCCGTGTCAGTCATGGTTACCCCTCTCTTTTCGCGCGCCGCCTGCGAATGCCGCGGGTGCACGCTCGTGTTTTTTCTTGGCCAGAAGCCGTTCGGCATTCCCCGCGAGGAACATGCGGCGCTCGCCGGCCGACACCGAGTCTGGAAGCGCACCGGGAGCGAGCAGCTGCTCCACGAAGTCGATCTGCTTGCCTTGGAGCCTGAAGATCGGCCAGTCAGTGCCGAAGAGGATCTTGTGGCCGATGCGGTGGCCGAAGAGGCGGTGGAGAGAGGTGGGCGCGGAGCGCTGATAGCCGCTGACGTCGAGGTAGACGTTGGGCCGGTTGCTGCACAGCATCGCGCACTCTTCCGCGTACTGGACGCTGCCGTGGGCGAGGACGAAGTCGACCTGCGGGAAGGCCATCGCCGCCTTGTCGACGTAGATGGGGTGCGCCGGGGAGAACTCGAAGACCGGTGCGGTGGCGCCGATGTGGGTAAGGACCGGCAGGCCCTCGCGGGCGCAGATCTCGTAGAACGGCCATAGCGACTCGTCGTCGAGCCTGTAGCCGCAGGGCGGGTAGAGCTTCAACCCGTCGAACCCATGCTCCTCGATCGCCCGCTCGAACAGCGAGACGCCGTCGTCTCCCCAGCGCGGATCCACGCCGAGGAACACTCGGAAGCGGCCTGGATGGCGGTCGCGGACCGCCCGGTGATGCTCGACCAACTCCTCGATGCTGCGATCGCCGTCGCGCAGCGCATAGGTGAAGTCAGGCAGGAGCAGTACCGCTTCGGTGATGCCCGCCTGATCCATTTCCGCGATCAGCTCGTCGCAGAGCGGATCGCGCAGGGTCCGGTCGAGGAAGCGGGCGACGCTGTCCCTGGCCGAGGGTACGCCTCGTGCTTCCAGCGCCGTCGCCATATTCGCCACCATGCCGTTCAAGAACGACGGCGGGAAGCACATGCCCGAGGCGACGTGACAGTGGAAATCGATTATCCGCTCTTGTCCCTCCATCGCCCGCTCAGCTCTGTCGCAGGATGTCGAGGATGTCTTCGACGGTCTCGGCGGCAATGAAGTCGTCGATGTAGTCGAACGCGTCGAAGCCAGTCTTCTCTTCGAGCAGGTAGACGATGCTCATCAGGCCGACGGAGTCCACCCCGAGGTCGCGGCGGAGGTCCGCCGAGGGCGTGATGGACGATCGCGACCGTCCGCCGGTGGCGCTGTCGATGATGCGGTAGACCTCTTCGCTCGGCAAGGGAACGGCGCTCATCGACCTGCCGGCTCCGAAGTCGAGAGGACTCTGCGTTCCGCTTCTGCGCGGTTGAGCTTCAGGTTCCGGGTCAGGAGGCCGGACTCGACGGTCAACTCGTCGGCCTGCTTGAAGACGAGGTCGACGATCCTGCGGGCGGGCTCCCGCTCCCGGTTCCACCGGGCGACCTGCTCGCGCACCGACTCGGCGTCGGCTTCAGGCCGGGAGCCGCCGAGCCAGGCCACGCAGCAGAGGCCGGTCCCCTGTCGGTCAGCGAAGACCAGGGCGCGCTCGACCTGCTCGAGACTCTCGATCTCCCGCTCGATCTCCTCGGGGCTGATCTTCACCCCGCTGCGGGTGACGATCACGTTTGCGTTCCGCCCCAGCAGTTGCAGGAATCCCGAGTCCTCGATCCTGCCGACGTCGCCGGTGGCGATGCTGCCGTCGGCGAGGAAGACCTCGTCGGTGGTCTCGACCCCCTCGAACACGTAGCCCGTCGCCTGCGGGGCGCGGCTGCGGATTCGGATCGCTCCGTCCTCGTCGATCTCGAGCTCGATCCCGTCGACGGGCACCCCAGAGGTCCCTGCACGGTGGCGCGGCGGCAGGTTGAACGCGACCCAGCCCACCTCGGTGGCGCCGTAGACCTCGTAGAGCGGGAGGCCGAGGTGCCTGTGAACGTCGAGCGGCCGTCGCGGCACGGGGGCTGAGCCGACGAGCATCAGCCGGATCCGAGAGCCGTAGAGGCCGGTCCACCTGCGGCCGAGCCTGACCCGCGCGCGGCGGCTCCAGGCGGGTGCTGTCGCGTCGAGAGCCCGGGCCAGGTAGTAGGGGATCTTCTCGCCCGGAGAGGCCGATGACACCCTGTTGTCGAGAAGCTCGAAGAAGGACGGAGGCCCGAGGACGACCGTCGGCTCGATCTCGTCAAGTTTCTGGAAGAGCCGCTCTGGAGGCACGACGGCGGCCTCGGCGCCGACCTGGATCGCCATGTACACGAGGTAGCGCTGCTGGAAGCTCGAGAACGGCAGCGCGACGAGGATCTTGTCCTCCTCCGTTACACCCCACTCGCGACTCGAGACCTCGATGGTGTTCTCGACGCCGCGCCTGGACAGCGCCAGCCCCTTTCGGGTCCCGGCGGTGCCCGAGGAGAAGGCGACGGTGAACGTACCCTCCGGCAGCTTTTGGGTTCCGTCGGGTTCGCGCCTGGTCAGGTGGGCCGGACGCTCGAGCAGACCTGCCGCCGGCGAAAGTCCGCCCTTGATTGTGACCGACTCGCCGAGCAGCAGCGCCGAGAGGTCATATCGCTCGACCAGCGCCTCCGTGTCCACCTCCGTTCTGCGGCCCTCCACCGGCAGCGCGACGGAGATGCAGCCCATCCTCTGCAGGGCGAGGTCGGCTGCGATCCACTCGGGTGAGTTGGGGGCGAGTATCCCGACCAGGTCTCCTCGGCCAAGGCCACACTCCGAGAGGAGCGAGGTGAGGACATCGACCCGTTCACGCATCTGCATGAACGTGACCTCTTCCAGGGCTCCGCGTGGGGTCACGAACTGGAGCTGTCGCGCCGGCTGCTCCGCGAGGCAGTCATACAGTCGGCTCAGGTCCATTGCCATGTGATAGCTGTCGGCCGAGGGACCGTCAAAAGCCGTCACCGGCCGGAACGACAGTCAGGTGTTGTCAGTGACTGTCTTCGAGGACCATCGCCGCGCCCTTCTCCGCGATCATGAGAGTGGCTGCATTCGTGTTCCCCGAGACCGTTTCGGGCATCACCGACCCGTCGATCACGCGCAGTCCCGACAGACCGCGCACGCGGAGCCGGTGGTCGACCACCGCCATCGGGTCAGTCCCCATGCGGCAGCTTCCGACGGGATGGTAGGAGGTGTCTCCCCTGGCCTTTGCGTAATCCGCCAGGTCGGCGTCGGAGCGGATGTCAGGGCCGGGAGAGGTCTCTTCCACCCGGTAGCGATCGAGGGCGGGTCGGCCGGCGATCCGACGGGCGATGCGCATCCCGGCGAGCAGCAGTTGCAGGTCTTCGTCGTCGCCGAGGAAGCCGGTGGAGATGGCTGGGGGGAAGAGGGGGTCGGGAGAGGAGATGTGGACCGAGCCGCGCGAGCGCGGCCGCAGCGGGTAGATGCCGATCGTCATCCCGGGCTTGCGCTCGAAGCGCCGGCTGTCGGAGCCATAGCTCGCCGGAGAGAAGTGGAACTGCAGATCCGGCCGCTCCCCGGCCTCCGCAGAGCAGAGAAAGCCGAACGCCACCGCCACCGGCAGGCTCAGCGCGCCGCGGCGCCGGAGCGCATAGCGGGCGGCCTGGCGCGCCAGCCTGATGCCTCGCGTCTGCTGGTTCAGCGTGGTGGCGTTCCGCACCCGCCAACGCATCCGCACGGCGTAATGGTCGTGAAGGTTCTCGCCTACGCCTGGAAGGTGGTGCAGGACCCGGACGCCGGCCCGGGACAGCACCTCGGCCGACCCCACCCCCGACAGCTCCAGCAGTTGAGGGGACTGGATCACGCCGGCGCTGAGGATGACCTCGCTGCCGCGGGCTTCTCGCAGGCTGCCGCCCTGCCGGTAATGGACGCCGCTGCAGCGGCGTCCCTCGAAGCGGAGGCCGGTGGCCTGGGCGCGGGTCCTCACCGTGAGGTTGGGCCAGCGCCTCGCCTCCCGCAGGTAGGCGGCCGTCACCGACTCGCGCCGCCCCGCCTCCTGGGTTACCTGGAACCAGCCGAAGCCGGCCTGGTCGCCGCCGTTGTACTCCGGGTGGAGGCGGTAGCCGGCGCTGCGAGCTGCGCACAGGAACGCCCGGCCCAGCTCGTCGCGCTCGCGCAGGGAGGAGATCGCGATCGTGCCTTTTCGTCCTTGGTTGTCGCTGCCCGCGCCCCTGAGGCTTTCGGCCCGCTGGAAGTGAGGGAGGACGTCCTCCCATCCCCAGCCCACGTTGCCAAGGGCGGCCCAGCCGTCGTAGTCCTGGCGCTGGCCGCGCACGAAGAGCATGCCGTTGATCGCGTTGGAGCCGCCGAGCAGGCGCCCTCGCGGGATCTTCAGGCGCCTGCCCTCGATCGTGAGGTCGGGCTCGGTCTCGAAGGACCAGTCGTAGCGGCGGTTGCCGATCCACAGCATCTCCGCGAGGGGGACCGAGAGCAGGGGATTGCGGCGCTCGGCGCCCGCCTCGAGCAGGAGAACGCGGTTGGCCGGGTCCTCGCTCAGCCTGGCTGCGAGGACGCAGCCGGCGGCGCCGGCCCCCACGATCACGTAGTCATAGAGCTCCGCCATCGGGCACCTCGCCGGGGGCGATGGCCCGGCCGCTGGGGCCCTTCGGCCCGCCGACGGGCGCGCCGAACGTCGTGCGGTGCATCAGGCGCCGGTGCGCTTCCTGGTCGTAGGGCGTGGCTTGGTGCATGGCGCTGCGGTTGTCCCAGACGATGACGTCGCCTGCCTCCCACCGGTGGCGGTAGGTGAACCGGGGCTGGATCGAGAACTCCTGGATGAAGGTGACCAGCGGCATGCTCTCCCTCTCCGGCATGCCTTCGATGCGCCAGGGGACGTTGCCGCCGGCGTAGATCGCCTTCTTCCCGCTCACCTCGTGAAGGCGGATGAGGGGTTGCGCAATGTCCGCCCAGGATTCCCGCTGCTCGGCGGTCGGCGGCGGGCGGTCGGGGTAGTTGTAGGGCCTCGACTGGACCCTGCTGATCACGACTTCGAGATCGTCGGCGCGCGCCTTGATCGTTTCCGGGAGCGCGTCGTAGGCGGCGGCCATGTTGGCAAACCAGGTATCCCCGCCGACCGGGGGGACCTCGAGCGCGTAGAGGATCGAGCCCGCCGGGGGTTGCTCCAGATAATGGCCGTCGGTGTGCCAGACCCTGCCGCTGCGCGGCGAGCCGACCTGCTTCCCTTCCTTCAGCAGGTTGGAGAGCACGAGGATCTCGGGAAGCTCCGGATGGCTGAACTTGGAGCGCGTGTACCCGACCATCTCGCCGAAGCGGCGGGTGAAGTCGATCTGAGCCTGAGGGTCGAGCCGCTGTCCGCGGAACAACAGGATCGTCGTCTCGATCCACGCCTCGTAGATGCGCTCGAAGTCCTGGCTGCTGAGCTCTTCCGAGAGATCCACACCTCTTACTTCGGTGCCGATCGTGTCCGTTATCGGGCGTAGCTCCAACATCGCCTCGGCCTACCGGAACGCAACCTTGTAGCCGTCGATCCAGTCCCGGAGCTCGACCAGCTGGACGAGCAGTTGCGGAGCGCGCACGCCTCCGGGAAGGGAGGGAAGGTCGTCGGTGCCGATCCGGCCGAGAAACGAGTTGAAGCTCTTGGTGTCGAACATCCACGCGACCGCAGAGTCTCGGTCGTTCACGGCTGACCGCGCCGCCTGGATCAGTTGCCGGTCGTGCTCCGGGTCCTGCACGTGGGGGTATGCGCTCTTCTGCCGGTTCAAGGTCGACCCAGGGACCAGGTCTCTCACCGCATGTTTCAACAGACCCTTGAGACCGGTGTGTGACTTCATCGACCAAGGTACGTTCCAGATGTATTCCACGAGGCGATGGTCGCAGAAGGGAAGTCTCACTTCCAAACCGTGACACATGCTCATCCGGTCCTCGCGTTCCAACAGTACCGCCAGCGGTCCCTGCATCCCCAGGTGCAGGACCTCTCGCATACGCGCTTCCTCGGGGGCCTCGCCGGCCAGCGGCGGAACTTCCGCCAGCGCCTCTGAGTAGCGCACGCGCTCGTCCTCTTCAGGGTCGAAACGCGACCGCAGGTCATCCGAGAGAAAATCGGAGAGCTTGGGGCCGGTCCCGAGCCATGGGAACGTCTCACGCCGGATCAGCTCACGGTTCCAGAGGTAGGGGTAACCGCCGAAGAACTCGTCGGCCGCCTCGCCCGAGAGGCCGACGGAAGAGACCTCGCGCATCGACGAGAAGAGCAGGTACATCGAGGCGTCGAACTGGCGCCAGCCGGGCAGGTCCCTTGCCCGGCGGGTCGCCGGGACGGCTGCGTCGAGATCGCCGGCCTCGACCGTCACGGCTCGGTGTCGGCTGCCGAGAAATTCAGCGGCCATCTGGGCATAGGGCCAGTCGATTCCCGGTCGCAGCTCGGTGGGGCTGAACTGCGCCTCCTGGTCACGGAACCGGAGGCAGAAGGTGAAGAGCCGGCTCCCGGCAGCCCCGTCGAGGGTCCTGCCGGCAAGCGCGGTCACGGTGGTCGAGTCGATGCCCCCGGAGAGCATCGTCGCGCAGGCCGCACCACGGGGGACCCGGCGTCGCACGCTCTCCTCGATCAGCGACCGCACGGTCGCGGCGGTGACCTCGAACGAATCCTCATGAGGGCGCGAAACCAGTCTCCAGTACCGTCGCCGTCTGCTGCCGGTCTCCCCCTTGAGGAGGGCATGAGCGGGTGGAACCTCACTCAGGCCGACAAGCGGGGTCTCGCCCGGCATCCTCAGCCGGGGCTGCAGCAGGATCGAGGTCGAAGCAGGATCCAGGCAGGGTTCGAACGACGGGTGGGCCAGGATCGCCTTCGGTTCCGATGCGAAGACGATGCCACCCGCGAACTCGAAGTAGTACAGCGGCTTGAGGCCGAAGTGATCGCGGGCGAGGACCAGCTCGCGCGTCCGGCCGTCCCAGATGGCGATCGCGAAGGCGCCGTCGGCCCCGGCGAGGAAGTCGATTCCTTCGCGCAGGTAACCGGCCAGGAGTCTCTGGGCGACGGCCGGTTCTCCGTCGCAGACGAGTGCCACGTTTGCGTCGCCGAAGCGGGCGACCGCCGGTTGCGCTTCCCTCCCGGCTGCCGGCGTCGGCTCCTGGCAGGCCAGGACCACCCCCGGCGCGCCCACCCATGCCGCCTGGGGATGCGGTTCGCGGAGACGCATCGTCGCTGCCATCGCTGCGACGACCTCCGCCTGCTCCGGCGGGGGGTGACCGAAGGTGACCCAGCCCGCGACGCTTCCCATTGCCGGCCGGCCCTCGGCTCAGCCGACTTCGGCTGCCGCCGACCGCGGCATCGTGAGGTGCTCCTGCGAATACTCGATCGACGCCGCGGTCTCCCCGCGCAGGTCGTCTACCAGCGGCGACAGCACGTGCCCCGCGGACGAGCCAGGGCCGAACGTCGCATAGACGTCGCGTGCTGCCTCCGCCGTGTCCCCGAGCAGCGTGTCGGCGAGGACCCGGGCGAGGGAACGGAGCCCTGCGATGACGACTGAAGGGTCGCCCACGAGCTGGGTCCCTTCGTCCTGGACGAGCCGAAGCGCTCCCAGGTTCGTGAGGTAGGAAAGCTGCATGTACATCCCGTCGCTGTCGGGGAAGTGCCCGAGGCCGCGGTTCGCGTAACGGAGGCACTCGGACAGGTAGTAGGAGATCGCGGCCTCGCGGCTATAGCCGAACTGCGTCTCCCAAACCTCCGCGAGCATCAGCGCTCCGAAGACGTCGGCGGCGACCTCCTGCAGCACCACTGAGGCCCATCGGTCGAGCTCGTTCAGGCCTTTGTAGCTGCTGCTCGGTCGCATCACCGCGTGTCCCACCTCATGGGCAAACACCCCGAGGGTCGGGATCGCCGCCTGGTCTGGATCGTCGAGATCGAAGGCGGGGCCGACCTCCAGGTAGCGGCCGCCGAGCTTCATCGACTGCTCACGCAAGAGCTTCTCGTGCGTATTGACGAAGTAGTACGTCTTCTTGAACGGCGAGTGCCTCACACCCTCGTCGCTGGGCAGGAAATAGGCGATGTGCTTCGGGTGCAGGTTGCCCTCACCGGCCATGAAGAAGAGTCGTGAGGGCGCGAAGGCAGGCACCTCGGACAGCTGCAGGTCGGCGTGCAGGGACCGGAGGTAGCGACGAGCATCTTCCTCGCTCGCCATGGCCTCTCGAACGAGACGCTGGTCCTGGGGGTCGGCTTGGCAGCCGAAAGCCGTGGGCATCCGGTGCAGGTGCTTCCCATACCAGGTGGCAATTCGCCCGGCGACGACGGTTACATCCTCCGACAGGACACTGAGGGCCTCGAGGGCCTCGGCGCGATAGCCGTCTTCGACTGCATCCGCCCGCAGCGTCAGCGCTTGGCGATCGCCCTCCGCGGGCAGGAACTCGACGAGCGATCGAAGGACTGATGCCACAGCCGACGGATCGGCGAACTCGGTGCCTCCCTCCTCGGTCTTCGCCCGCAGCCACTCCTCTTCGATGACGTCGCGGAGCGCCCCGATGCGCTCGTCGAATCCGTGCTCGAGGTTCGGTTCCTCTCTGCTCAGGTCGAGGGTGGCGATCACGTACTGATCGAGAGGAGGCCAGAAGGGGCTGCGATGACGGGCGTAGGTTCCCGCGGCGCGGCGATTGGCTTGATAGTCGAAGCGGCTGATCACGTCACTCATGGTCAGCAGTCTCCGAAGACGCTCCGAGACTGTCAAAACAAAGGAGCCGTGTCGGCGGATCAGATCAGGCTCTGAGGAGACAATCTCCCGACGTCGGGAGATTGTCTCCTCCCAGCGTTCGTTTCCTAGCTTGGCCGAATATAAGGTGGAAGACCTGAGTATTCAATCTCGAAAATGCGACCTGGCTGGCGCGGGCGACCGCTTGGCGGCGCGGACCGTCGAGTTGATCGACATCAGCTCTCCTTCACGCAGCGAGGCAGAGATCGCCCTTTACATCCGTGGCCTTCTCGAAGCGGCCGATGTTCCGGTGAGCCTGATGGGGGAGACCTCCTTTCTGGCTGGCGCCGCCGTCCGTCGAACCCGCCCCCTGGTGCTGCTGGTCGGCCATCTGGACACGATCCCTGCCCAGGGGAACTGGCCCGGACGGTTGCAAGGAGGGGATGTATTCGGCCTCGGGGCCAGCGACATGAAGGGCGGTCTTGCAGTCATGCTCGAGCTCGCGCTGGCCGGCAGGCGGCGCCCGGTGGACATCGGCTTTCTGCTGTTCGGGCGGGAGGAGGTCTCAGCCGCGGAGAGCGAGCTGCGTCCGCTGCTGAAGAACCATCCTGAGCTCGGCGCGGCCGATCTGGCGATCGTTCTGGAGCCGACCGACAACAGGGTTCAGGCTGGGTGCCTGGGCAATCTCGACGTCGTCTGGACCTTCCGCGGTCGGGAGGGCCACTCGGCGCGACCGTGGCTTGCAGACAACGCGATCGATCACGCTGTATCCGGCTTATCGGCCCTGCAGAAAATTCAGCCGCAACGGCATACGGTGAAAGGGCTGGAGTTCATCAGAGTCATAAGCGTGACGGCGATGCAGTCTGGTGTCGCCAGCAACGTCATTCCGGGCCTGGCCACCGCCAGGGTTAACTTTCGCTATCCCCCTGACCTCTCTTCCGCTGAGGCAGAGGCCGCGGTGCGCGCGTGGTGCGAGTCGCATGGTGAAGTCGAGGTTGTCAGTAACTCTCGAGGTGCACTTCCTCCATCTGACAGTCCCCTCCTCGGCCGGTTGCTGGAGGCCGCGGGAGAGTCGCTCGAGCCAAAGCAGGCTTGGACTCCGGTGGCCGAGCTCGCCGCCGCCGGGATCGAGGCGGTCAACTTCGGGCCCGGCGATCCGGCCTATGCACATAGCCGAGAGGAGCGAGTGTCCGTCGCTGCCCTCGCGCGCTCCCACGCGGTCCTGGAGTCGTTCCTGTGCGGCTGAATCCAGCGGTCGCGGAGAGTCCGGGATACCCCCTGCATCGGGTGGCCGAGTTCCGGCGCCAGGCACTGACACGGTCAGGAGATCTGCTCGACCTCAGCCTCGGTCAGCCTACGGAGCCGGTTCCTGCCGGTATCCGTGCCGCGATCGCAGCGGCTATAGACCAAGAGTCTCTGAGTCTTTACCCTCAGCCGGGCGGCACGGCCGAACTGCGGGAGGCGATCGCCGGGTGGCTGAGGCGCCGTTTCGGCGCTGCCGTCGACCCTGAACGAGAGGTGCTGCCGACGCTGGGCGCAAAGGAGCCGATCGCGACGCTCGCGCGGATCTTCGCGGGACCCGCGGATCGCATCTTTCTGGCGACCCCGTCTTATCCGGTTGCCGAGCGCAGCGCGCGGCTCGCCGGTCGGGACGTCGCCACCCAGGTCCTGTCTTCCGCAGGCGCCTGGTTGCCCGACCCCGAAGCTATTCCTTGGGGGGACGTCAGTGTGGTCTGGCTGACCAACCCGCACAACCCCACTGGAGCCGTCGCGTCGCCGGATCTGCTGGCGGAGCTGGCTGAGCGCTGCCGCGGGAGCGGTGCCATTTTCGCCGTCGACGAGACCTACAGCGAGTTCTGGTTCGGCGCCGCCGCCCCCTCCTCCGCGCTCGAGCTGGAGGACCGCGGCGGGGTGGTGGTCTTCAACTCGCTTTCCAAGCGCTCCGGCCTCGCCGGGCTCCGCTCCGGGTTCGCCGCGGGGGACGCCCGGGTCATCGCCCGTCTGAGGGAGCTGCGTCGGGACGTCGGCACGACCCCTCCGGCTCTGGTCCAGCGCGCTTCGGCGGTGGCCTGGGAAGACGATGAGCACGTGGCCGTTGCACGGGAGCGCTATTCGCTGCGACGCCGGTTGCTGGTTGAAGCAGCGCGCCGCTCCGGCTTCGAGTGTTCCGGCGGCGACGCCGGTCTGTTCGTCTGGCTCGCCGTTCCGGGCGGCGAAGACGAGGCAGCGTTCGAAGCGCTCCTCGAGCACTCGCTGTTGACTATTCCCGGCTCCTGGCTCGGCGCCGGCGGCGAGGGGCACCTGCGGCTCTCGATCACGCCCGCGACCGACCGCGTAGCCGCTGCCGCCCGTATCGTCGAAGGCGCTACAAGGTCGCCCCGTGAGACCGCACCAGCTCGGCCAGCTTGACCTTGTCCGGGCGCTCCCCTTCGGCCAGGCGCTTGATCACCAGCGCGCACGGGAGGCCGAACTGCCCGCCCGGGAAGTGTCGCGGTCGCGTGGCGGCAACGGCCACACTCCATGACGGTACGCGCCCGCGGGCGATCTCTTCGCCGCTCTCAGCATCGATTACCGGAATGGTCGGGGAGAGAATGAGGCCGGCGCCGACGACCGCACCCCGTCCAACACGTGCCCCTTCGACGAGGATGCAGCGGCTGCCCACGAATGCTTCGCTCTCGACGATCACCGGTGCGGCCTGCGGCGGCTCGAGCACCCCGCCGATGCCGACGCCGCCGGAGAGATGCACGTACTCACCGATCTGCGCGCAGGAGCCGACCGTCGCCCAGGTATCGACGAGGGTGCCTTTACCGATATAGGCGCCGACGTTGACGAAGCTCGGCATCAGGATCGCCCCCGGCGCGATGTAGGACCCGAACCTGGCATACGCTCCGGGAACGAGGCGGACGTCAGGGCAGTCGACCTTCGGCGGAAGCCGGTCGGCAAAGGACAGCGGCCCGACTCGCGTGCGGTCGAGCGGGCAGACGCGGAAGAGCAGGACGATTGCATGCTTGAGCCAGCGCCGTACTCGGATGTTGCCCTCGCCGTCGGCCTCGGCGACTCGAACCGCGCCGCTGTCGAGTAGCTCGATCGCGCGCAGGACAACCTCCCGCGCCGCGGCGTCGTCGTCGGTGAGCTGCTCTCGCCGCTCCCAAAGGCACTCGACTTCCGCCCTCAGATCGCGGAGCTCTGCGGCGAGCGGCATCGTCGCGACCGGGGTTGAAGGAGGTCAGACTCGAACCGCAGCGTGCTGAAGTAGTCGCGGTCGATCTCCTCACGACGCCGGATCAGCTCGACGCTGCCGTCCCGACGCAGCAGCAGCTCCTGGGGTCGTAGGCGCCCGTTGTAGTTGAACCCCATCGCGAGGCTGTGGGCGCCGGTGTCGTGGACGATCAGCAGATCGCCCTCGCGCAGTCTCGGCAGCTTCCTCTGCACGCCGAGCTTGTCGTTGTTCTCACAGAGTGAGCCGACTACGTCGACCGTCTCCGAGGTTCCGACGCCGGTGTCGCCATGGACGGTGATGTGGTGGTAGGCGTCCGGGTAGAGGGCCGGGCGCAGGAGCGCGGAAATACCCGAGTCCACTCCCGCAAACTCCCTCCACTTGCTCATCCGGTTGACGACCCTGGTGACCAAGACGCCGTGAGGGCCGGTGATGACCCGCCCCAGCTCGAGCAGCAGCTTCGGGCGGCGGCCGGTGCCGATCGCATGCCCGTCCAGCAGTTGCCGGATGCCGCGCCCCATCCGCTCCAGGTCGACGGCTTTTTCGCCCGGCCGGTAGGGGATCCCGAGGCCGCCGCCGACGTCGACGAACTCGAGTGGCACTCCAAGCTTGTCGAAGATCGTCCGCTCGACATTCAGAAGGGTCTGGAGCGTTCCCAGCATCGGCTCGACATCGAGGAAGTTTGCGGCGACCATGGCGTGCACCCCGAGGCGATCGACTCCCATTGCGGTTGCCTCGGCAAAGGCTGTCTCCAACTGGTCAGGACGCAGACCGAACTTGACGGCGGCCAGCGGGCCCGAGGGTCCCGGATGGGAGTAGTCGGCTCCGGGATTGAGACGGAAGAGGAGGACGTCGGGAGCGTCGGGAAGCTTTGCCAGGAGCCGGAGGTCATCGACATTGACCATTGCTCCGCGGGAGAGCGCTGCCGCAAATTCTCCGGGCTGCGTGTTGTTGGAGGAGAAGAGAACATCTTCTCCCTGGGCGCCGCTCTTGTCGGCCAACTCCAGCTCGGCGAGCGAGCTGCACTCCATCCCCAGCCCGCAATCGACAAGCCTGCGCAGGATCTGAGGGTTCGGAAGAGCCTTGACCGCGAAGTACTCTCGGAAGGGGATGTCCGCGAGGGCCTCCGTGAGGCGTTCAACGCCGGCAACGATGCCTGCCTCATCGTAGATATGGAACGGCGTGCCGAAATGGTCGGCTATCTCCTCGAGGTTCCGATCGAGCCGCCGGTGGAAGTCCGCGCTCATCGGCATGGCTCACCGTCCTCGCCACCGCGGTGCGCGGTTACGATCGCGCGGGTCCTGGTCCCTGAGAGCGGCCGCCGGTACCCGATCGACGCCGTCGAGATCTGCTCGAACCCTGCTCGTCGCAGTTCGTCGGCGATCCATCCCGTGGAGAGCCAGTAGAAGCCGGGAACGTTCGAGGACAGCTGAGCCGCCTCGTCTCCAGGTGGTTCGTCATTCGAGATGACCAGCGTCCCATGCGGAGCTAGGCAACGGCGCAGAGTCCTCAGCGCGCTCCCCGCCTGATCCGCGCCGTCGTGCAGGTGTCCGAGCACGCCGTCGGCATAGATGACGTCCCAACGATCATGAGGGGAGCGCCACGTCAGGATGTTCTGCTGGATCGCCGGCACACCGGCTCGCCGCGCGAGGTCGACGGCCTCCTCCAGCGCGTCGAGTGCCAGCACCAGGTACCCCTCCTGGCAGAGAACGCGCTCGACGAAGGCGTTCCCGGCACCGAGGCTGAGCAGCAGATGTCGTCGATCGCGATCCAACGCGTTGCGCAGGTGTTCGAGGATCCACCAGCGATACGCGGGCGAGCAGATCGACGGAGTCGTCGCATTGCCGCGCGGAACGCCTTCCTCCCACTGGTCGAAGAGAGTTCGTCGCTCATTGCCCGACAGGTAGAAGTGACGCAGGTTGTCTTCGAGCGTGGAGAGGTTGGACCCTGCTTCCTGACTACCGTCCGTGCCCATCGCATGCCTCAGGACTTTGTGACGTCCGGTTGCAGGAGGCCGAGGCTCTGCAGGCCGGTGCCGAGGAGGGCGCGCATCGCCCTGGCGAGCACCGCATCCGGCCCCGCCTCGAGGTACCAGGCGCTGAGTCTTTCGAGGAAGACCATCAGGGGTGCGACCTCCAGCGTCTTTTTGACGCTGCCAACCAACACATGAAGCTTTGCCTGCGCGAACTTGGAGTGCAGGCGGTCTTCTTCGAACTGCGAGCCCGACGGCGCATCGTTCGCGGGTCGCCAGGCCTTCGCCCAGGCACGGGCGACCGTCCAGCTCCCCGTCGTACCGGCCAGCACCCTCGCCGCCACTGCGTCGCCTGGCTCGCAGGCCGTCCGGTCGAGGCAAGCGCCCAACAAGATCATCGAGGCGAGGTCTCCGATGCCACATGCAGGTCGCTCTTCGAGCGCCAGCTGCTGCAGTTCCTCCTGCTGCAGCAGCATCTCCAGCAGGCTGTCCAGGGACAGCGGCGGTCCTGCGCTGCTGCCCGGCGCTTCGCTTTCGGCGTGAATCTTGGTGACCAACGGCTGAACGGCGTCAGGGAACATCGCGCTGAACAGCTCGCCGAGCGAAGGGCTCTGACTCTTTCCCCTTAAGCGCATCGGAACGAGGCTCGGGACCTCCTCGGCCAGGGTCCGCCAAACAGCCAACTCGCGCAGGTCTTGCTCCACCCTCGCTCGGCTCGCTGCCCATACGGGCATCGTGGAGGCATTGGCGATGAGGCGGTCGGTTTCCTGGTCGAGTCCACGAGCGAGCGCCCAGAGACGGACTGACTCGAGGTGGGGGGCGAGCTCCGAGTCGACTTTCGTGCGATCGAACTGCACCCCGAGACGGGCGAGCGTCTCGTTGCGTCCGCTCAGGGCCCAGTTCCGAATCATCGAGCAGACGGCTACTACTTCGGGCTCCTGGTGCGCCAAGTTCTCCAGTAGAGGCTCGACAAGATCGGCCCGGGGCTCCCGCAGATAGTCGCGGTGCAGGCGCCAGACGAAGTGGTCGCTCTTCTGACCGGTTGCCGCGGGGTCCAATCCGTCCATCCGGGTGATGTACTCGACAGCTGCCTCCGCCAGATCGAGGCTGGTGTCTGCAACCTGGACCTGTCGGACGACATCGGCTCCGCCGGTTTCGAGCGAGCACGCGAGCGCATTTCCGTAAGCCAGGTTTCGCAAGTGGCTGGTATTCAGCACGGTGGTCAGCGGCACCCAGCAGAAGTCGACGACGTAGGTGACTTCTTGTCCCTCGAATATCCCTGAGTCGCTGCCCACAGGCTGGGCGTTCGGATCGGGAGGTTGCGGATCTGCGCCATTCAGACCGGCGTGACGAGTGGTGGGATGAGCGAGTGCCGCTGCCATGGAGGCCCGAATGTAGTGACGCTCCGAGGAGACGCAAATTTCACCGGCATCGACCGCGGCAACATCCGCGGCTCCTTCCTCATCGTCGCCTCCGCCGAGATCGAGGGCGGCCCCCTCCACGGCCTCGACCTGGACCGGCTCAGCCCGGACGCGCTCAAGGTCGAAGTGCGCACCCGCGACGGTGATTTCGTGGGTCCCGGGGGCCAGCGATTTGATCGGGCAGCTCGCCGAGTTGCCCGACAGCGGGATCGTCGCCAGCACCGCTTCGCTCTCGCGGAAGGTGACCGTGCCGGACGGCGCGCCACAAGCGGGGCCGGCATGAAACCCGGCCCCGCCCTCCCCCGGCGCTCCTATTTCGCCGCTTCGAACGCCTGCTGCAAGGTGGCCCCGCCATCCGGCGGCGTGCCATCCAGGCTCGCGACGGCGAAAGCGATGTCAGTGCCGAGCAAAGCAGCTTCGTTGGTGCCGGCTGGCGCCGGCAGGTCGAGGACGCGGTTGACCAGCCAGTCGACGATCTCACCGCTCCGGTCCCAGCGGTGGCGCTTGCGGGGGCCGCAGCCCTCGACGGCCGGGACCGCGTAGTTCGTGTCGCTGAAGTTGAAGCCGAACACCTTGAGGAATTCGGCCGACAGTCCGTTCGGGTCGGGCTGGGAGTCGAATTTTTCCGGTTCGTTGGTCGCCATCGGGTTCAGCACTATCGGCTCCGAGCTCGAGCCGATGTAACACTCCTTACCCAGGAAGGGGCCCTCGAGATGCACCTTCACGGGCAGCGAGTAAGCCGGCACCGGGGCGCCGAAGAGGAACTCGATTGCGAGCCGTTTCGCATCGCCGGCGGATTCGATCGTCAACCTCACCTTGTCCTTGCGCCACTTCGACTTCTTCTGACCCCAGCCGTGACGTGGACTGTCGCCCATCCAGATTACGGTCGAACCGCCCTCCAGAGTGGTGCTTCCGGGCACCACCGGCAAGCAATTGAGGGGAGCGCAGTCTTCGATTTCGGGATTCGGTGGGCTCGTCGCCGCGAACTGCAGATGCAGCGGCGAGTCGATTGGGAGGCTGAGATTGCCGAGCTCCAGCGTTCCTTCGCGCGTCGTTCCCGAAACGCAAACGGCGACTTCGGCCGGCGGGCCGTTGAGGCGTGGATCGTCGGTGGGACAGGCCGCGAACTCGTCGTAGATGCCGGACTGGACCGCCGCGGCCTTCGCCGCGCCGCCAAGCAGCATCAAGACGACCCCGAGCACGAACGCGATCAAGACCGTGCCGGTCCTGTGGGTCAGGTGATGACTCATCCGAAACTCCCTCTCCTCGCTGTGTAAGGACATCGCGGCGAAGTTAGGGAGACGAGACAGGCCGGTCAAAAACCAACCTTGCGCAAGCTCCCGCGGCGACCTGAGTCAACCTCGTAGACCGAACCGATCGTGGAGCCGCCGCAGCGGTGCCGGCGCCCACCAGTTCCATCTGCCGAGCAGCTTCATCAGAGAGGGAACGAGGAGGAGGCGAACGATGCTGGCGTCGATAAGCACGGCCAGCGCGGTCCCGATCCCGTTGGCCTTGAGGACCGTTATGCCCGAGATCGCGAAAGCCCCGGCGGCGACCGCGAAGAGGAGCGCCGCAGAGGTGACGACGCGTCCCGAGCGCTCCAAACCGACCGCCACGCACTCGCTGTCGGAGAAGCCGCCGTCGCGCGCCTCCTTGATCCGCGAGAGCAGGAACACCGCGTAGTCGGTGGAGAGCCCGAAGGCGGTGGCGAAGAGCAGGATCGGCATCGACTGGTCGATCGCACCGGTGCCGTCATAGTCGAGGAGGCTTTCGAACCTGCCGTCCTGGAAGATGAGGACGAGGATCCCGAAGACCGCGCTGAGGTTGAGGAGGTTCATGATCAGCGTCTTCAGTGGCAACACGACCGAACCCGTGAAGAGGAAGAGCAGGACCAGGGTTGCGGCGACGATCAACCCCAGGGCATAGGGCAGGTGCCGGGCAAGGCTCGCCTGGAAGTCGACGAAGTCCGCTGCCGCACCACCGACGAGAATGCTCGCTCCCGGCGGATCCTCGATCTCCCTGATGCGCCTTACCGTGTTGCGGCTCCCATCCGAGTAGTACGCGTACGGGACGATCGCCTGGATCGCGACAACGCCATCTCGAAGGTCGCGCGGCGGCGCCACCCTGGAGACCCCTGCCACAGCGCGCACCTGCGCGGCAACCTCGGAGGCGGCACCCGGGCCGCCCCCGTCGACCGCGATCCAGACCGGGCTGTCCTGATGCGGCGGAAACTCGGAATTGAGCGTTTCGTACAGCTTGCGCGAGGAGGCCTCACGAGGAAGGGCGGTTGGGTCGACCGAGTTGAACTTGATGCTGAGAAAGGGGATGCCGAGGAGGATCAGCAGCACCCCGCTCAGCGTCGCGATCGGGAGCGGGCGCCGCATCACCAGGCGGGAAAACCGGTACCAGAACCCCGCCTCGTCGGGTCGAGCGTCAGCCGCCGCCCGGCGCTGGAGGAAGGCGGGCGCGCCGGCGTCGACCCTTCTCCCGAGCAGGGTGAGGATCGCGGGCAGCACGGTCAGCGAGATGAAGGCCGCGAGCAGAGCCACCGCCGCACCTCCAACCCCGGTCGAGTAGAGAAAACGCTGGGGGAAGACGAGCAGCGAAGCGAGCGCGGCCGCCACGGTGAGCGAGGAGAAGAACACGGTGCGCCCGGCGCTCGCCATCACCCGTCGCATCGCCGTCGGGCCGGGCCCGTGCTCGGCGATCTCCTCGCGGTAGCGGGAGACGACGAAGAGGCTGTAGTCGATCGAGAGGGCAAACCCCAGCGCGGTCGCGATGTTGAGGGCGAAGATCGAGAACGAGACGAATTCGCTCGCGAGGCGCAGGAACAGGAGCGTGCCGACGATCGCCAGGGCACCGATCGCGAGCGGCAGGAGCGCGGCGACGAAGCTGCGGAATAAGAACAGCGAGAGCAGGAAGAGCAGCGGGAACACCACCATCTCCGCCTTGCGCAGGTCTTCCTCGAGCCGCTGGTTGACCTGCTCCTGGACGACGGCGAGACCCCCGATCACGAGATCGGGACGGTCGGCGAGCGAGTCGGCGACCGCCGCCCCGTCCTCCTGCACCTCCTTGTCCCCCGTCGCCTTCAGCACGACGGCGAGGTAGGTCGAGCGGCGGTCGTGCGATAAGAACGCGGGAGCGCCGGTGTCGAAGTAACCGGTGACGGAACGGACCTCGTCGCGCTGTCGCAGAGCGAGCTCCAATGCCTCGACGCGCCTGCGGGTCGAGGCGGCCTCGATCGGGGCGTCGCGAACGACGACGAGGACCTGGGGTTCCCAGAGACCCGCGGCTTCCAGCCTCTCCTGCGCCCGCACCGCCTCGCTCGCGGGGTCGTCGGCGCCATAGGGGTCGAGACGGGAGGCGACCGAAGCGCCGAAGGCGGCGGCGAACAGGAAGAAGACCGCGGCGAGGGCGACCACACTGCGCGCCCTGGACTCGACCACCAGGGCGAGGGCGTCGAACATCATGGTCTTCGGCAGGCTGGCTCGAGACGGTGGGTGCTTAACCCGCCGCCAGCGCCATCGCGTGGAAGCCGCCGTCGACGTGGACGATCTCGCCGCTGATCGCGCTCGACCACTCCGAGAAGAGGAAGCAGGCAGCGCCCGCGATCGGCCCGGTATCGCGCGCGTCCCAGCCCAGCGGCGCGGTCCGGTCCCAAGCCTCCGTCGTCGCACCGAATCCGCTGAAGCCGCCGCTGGCGGCGCTGCGGACGGGCCCGGAGGCAATGAGGTTGACGCGGATGCCGCGCGGCCCGAGGTCGCGGGCCAGGTAGCGGTTGACCGCCTCCAGGGAGGCCTTCGCCACCCCCATCCAGTCGTACTCCGGCCATGCCCGGCTGGCGTCGAAGTCGAGGCCGACGATGCTGCCGCCCGGGCTCATCAGCGGCTCCAGGTGATGGGCGAGGGACTTGTAGGAGAAGGCGCTGATCTCGAACGCCTCGACCGCACTCGAGACCGGGGTTGCGAGAAACTCCGCGCCGATCGCGTCGGGGGGCGCGTGGGCGATCGCATGAAGGATTCCCGAAAGCCCGCCCCAGCGGTCGGCGATCTCCTCGCGCAGTTGGACGAAGTCCTCTTCCCTGGTCACGTCCAGCTGCAGAACCTCGGGCGGGGCCTCGGCGAGCTGCCGCGCGCTGCGCTCGGTCATCGAGCGCGCGCGCCCATGGCTCGTCAGCAGGATCTCGGCGCCGTGGCGCAGCGCCTCCCTGGCGACGCCGAAGGCGATGCTGTCCTTGGTCAGGACCCCGGTCACGAGGATGCGCTTCCCCGCCAGCATCGGCGCGCTCACCCGAGCGCCCCCTCTCCGGCTGGGGACTCGAAGGCGAGGACCACGTTGTGCCCCCCGAAGCCGAACGAGTTGGACAGCGCCAGCAGTTGCGAGCCGCGCCCCTCGCCAAGCGGCCGCGGGCCCTCGCTCACGTAGTCGAGGTCGAGACCCTCCTCGGGCTCCTCGTAGCCCAGGGTCGGCGGGGCGACCCCGTCGCGCAGGGCCAGCACGGTAGCCACCGCCTCCACTGCGCCGGCAGCACCGAGCAGGTGCCCGATCGCCGACTTGAACGAAGAGATGGGGACCTCCGCGGCGTGGGCTCCCAGCGCCAGCTTGAGCGCCTTCGTCTCGCTGCGATCGTTGAGCGGCGTGGAGGTGCCGTGAGCGTTGACGTAGCGAACTTCGGATGCGGCCCGACCGGCGTCGCTCAGCGCGATATCGATAGCGCGGGCGGCGGCGACGCCGCCGGGCTCGGGGGCGGTCAGGTGGAACGCGTCCGAGGACGCCCCGAACCCCGCCAGCCTCGCCAGGGGCACAGCCGCGCCGGCAGATTCACGCGGGAACCGCTCCAGCACCAAGACCCCGGCCCCCTCCCCCATCACGAAACCGTCGCGGCGGGCGTCGAAGGGGCGCGACACGCCCAGCCTCGAGGTCGCCCCCATCGTCTCGAGGGCGCTGAGAACCAGCGGGTTCAGGGCCGCCTCCGAACCCCCGACGACGACCGCGTCCAGCTCGCCGCCCCGGATCAGCCGGCAGCCTGCGGCGATCGCGTCAGCACCCGAGGCGCAGGCCGAGATGACGGCTGAGCTGTAGCCCTGCAGGCCGTAGCGCATCGCCAGCGTCCCGGCGGCGGAGTTCCCCATCAGGACCGGAATCGTCAGCGGCCAGACGCTGGCCGGTCCCTGCTCCCGGTAGCGATCCTGCTGAGCGGTCAGCGTGTCGATGCCGCCCGTCCCGGTCCCGATCACGCACCCGATCCGGTGTGGAGCGAAGGGCAGGCCATCCGCGCCCGCCCTGCCCTCCCAGCCGGCCATCGCCAGCGCTTCGTCCGCGGCGCAGATCGCCAGCTGCGTGAAGCGGTCGGTCCGGCGGACTTCCTTCACCGAGAGGAACTGCTCGGGTTGGAACTCCTCGCACGCCGCGACGCCATCGGCGATGCCGCAGCGTTCCCGCTTCCAGGCCTCGAACGAGACCTCGGCTCCGATCCCAAGCGGCGTCACCGCGCCGACTCCGGTGATCGCGACCTCCGGCCTCACTCGACGCCCTGGAGGTCGCGGGGCTCGCCTGCGGCGAGGGTCGAAGTCGTCCTCGGTTCCATGCAACGGGAGAATGCGCCGCCAGCCGCATCGGTGTCAAAAACGTCGATTTGCCCCGGCGAAGCCGAATCGGTTAGA
Source organism: Solirubrobacterales bacterium (assembly GCA_036376895.1). GTDB lineage: Bacteria > Actinomycetota > Thermoleophilia > Solirubrobacterales > 70-9 > VAYN01. The sequence continues at coordinate 49,432 of DASUZL010000039.1, read as the reverse complement.
CACGGTTCGCTCATGAGCGGGACGGAAGAAACGATCGGGATCTGCGTCATCCTCGCCTTCGCGACGCTGCCTCCCCTCGTCGACTACCTGCTCGTTTCGCGCGCCGGCGAGCTGGAGAGGTTCACCTTCTTCGGCGATCGCGAATTCCGTCACCTCCTGCTCTCGATGATCGGCGCCGGGGTGCTGGCAGCGGTCGTCGGCACGTACGTTCCAGCGCTCGGATGGCCTGGCAACGGCTGGGGGTGGATCGCGATCGGCGTCGTCGTCATGTGCCTCGGCAACGGCCTGCGCTACTGGGCGATCCTCACCCTCGGACGCTTCTTCCGCTTCGTGGTCGAGGTCCAGGATGGTCATCGGGTGATCACGACCGGGCCCTACAGGTTCATCCGTCACCCCTCCTACACCGGCCTCCTGCTGATGCAGCTCGGCCTCGGCATAGCGATCTCCAACACGCTCTCGCTGCTGATCTGCCTGACGCTGCCGCTGCTCCCGCTCGTCAACCGCATCCGCAGCGAGGAGCTGGCGCTGAGCAAGGACCTGGGGAGCGAATACGTCGAGTACATGACCACCACCAAGCGCTTGATCCCGCGAGTGTGGTGAGCGAGTCCTCGACGACGGAGGCACTCCACGAGACGACAGTTGAGCGCCTCGGTCCAACAGAGCGCCTACAGGCGCTTTGTGATCCAGACTCGCTCGAACCGATCCGCACGCGAATCCGGCCGCAGTGGCCAGGCGGGGACGGACAGCCCGGCGACGGCGTCCTCGGCGGCCTCGGCCGCGTCCGTGGGCGGCCGATCGCATGCTTCGCCCAGGACGTCGCCGTGCGCGGAGGCTCGCTGGGCGTTGGACACGCGGAATCGATCGTCCGCGTCCTCGAGCTCGCCGGTCGCCTCAAAGTGCCGGTCGTGAGCTTCGTCGAGTCGGGCGGGGCACGGCTGCAGGAGGGGGGCGCCGCGCTCGGCGGCTACGGCCGCGTCTTCCGCCATAACGTCTCGCTCTCGGCCGTCGTGCCGCAGATCTCGGTGATCGCCGGCACGGCGGCCGGCGGCGCCTGCTATTCGCCGGCGCTGACCGACTTCGTCGCGATGACCGACCGCGCCGCGATGTTCCTGACCGGCCCCAAGGTCGTCGAGGAGGTTTCCGGGGAGAAGATCGGGGTCGCCGAGCTGGGCGGCCACCCGGTCCACGCCCGCAACGGCGTCTGCGACCTCGTCGCGCCGAGCGATCGTTCCGCGGCGGAGCTCGTCCGCGGCCTGCTCTCCTACCTGCCCCAGTCCGCCGGCGCCGAGCTGCCGCTGGCGGTGGCGGCCGGGCCCGAGCTGCCGGACCCCGGAGCGCTGCTGCCGCCCTCCTCCCGCAGCGTCTACGACGTGCGGCAGCTCCTCGCCGGCATTGTCGACGCCGGCTCGATGCTCGAGCTGGCGCCGCGATGGGCGCGCAGCGTGTTCACCGGTTTCGCGCGACTCGAAGGGCGGCCCGTCGGCCTGATCGCGAACCAGCCACGCCATCTCGGCGGAGTCCTCAGCGCGGACTCCGCGCAGAAGGGGGCTCGCTTCGTCGAAACCTGCGACCGCTTCGGCGTGCCGCTGGCCGTATTCGTGGACACTCCCGGTTTCATGCCCGGCCTGGCACAGGAGCGGGCCGGTGTGATTCGCCACGGAGCGGCGCTGGTGCGGGCCTTCGCCAAGACCACCGTGCCGCGCCTGACCGTCGTCCTGCGCAAGGCCTACGGCGGTGCCTTCATAGCCATGAACTCGAAGGACCTCGGAGCGGACATGACCTTCGCCTGGAGGGGCGCGCAGATCGGGGTGATGGGACCGCAGGCAGCGGCCGCGATCCTCCACCGCCGCGAGCTCGAAGCCGCCGCCGACCGCGCATCGCGCCTCGCGACCCTGAGCGAGGCCTACGCGAACGATCACCTCAGCGCTGACGCCGCCGCGGGCGGCGGCTTCGTCGACGAGGTGATCGAGCCCCGCGAAACCCGGACCCGGCTGATCGGCGCTCTGGAGGCGATCGCCGGCTGGCGCGCCTGAGCGGTCTCAGGACGGAATCACCCCGTCGGGCAGACCCAGCGAGGAGGCGTCGGTCATCGCCCCGGATGGGGCAGGCGCATCGTCGGTTCGCCAGAGGACCTCGATCCCGGCCCGCACCAGCGTCTCTCCTCGGGCGTTGCTCACGACCCAGTCGAGCCCGACCAGGGCGGTGCCCGGCCGGATCGGCCGCGCCGAGGCAACGGTGACCTTGGCTGAGATCGTGTCGCCGAACCTGGCGGGGCGCTTGAAGACCACATCGCGCAGGCGGCGCAGCGCCACCACCCGCGACTGGTCGACCCCGCCCAACCCGAGCGCGAAGGAGAGGACTAGCAGCCCGTGGGCGATGCGCTCGCCGAAGGGGCTGCTGCGTGCCCACTCGGCGTCGGTGTGCTGGGGGTGCCAGTCACCGGTCAGCGCCGCGAACATGACCACGTCGGCCTCGGTGACGGTGCGCCCGCGGGTCACGTACCGCGTGCCGATCGCCGGCAGGTCGTCTGGAGCCCTAGCGCTCACTTGCTTCCCAGTAGGAGAGTGCGTCCGGCAGCTCGAGCCGGCTCGACAGGGCCAGGGTCATCGCGATGGCGATCCGCCGGTGTCCGACCTGGGAAGGGTGGATGCCGTCAGCGTCATAGGCTTCGTCGCTGTAGCGTCGCGCCCAGGCAGCGAGGTCGATGCAGAGAGTGCCATGGTCCTCAGCGACGAGCCTGATCGCCTCGTTGAGGTGAGCGAGCCTGCTCGCGACCCGCGCTTTCGATTTCGGTCGCCAGGGCAGGAAGGGCACGAGGTCGGGGTAGGTGGCGGTCGCTATGCGCGCCGGGAGGATCTCCCCCGCGAGCCGTCCGAGGCAGGCCGCGAGGTTCTCGCCTGCAGCCTCGACGTCCGGCCGTGGGTAGTGCAGCACGTCGTTGGCCCCGCAGATCACGGTGACGAGGTCGGGCCGGCTCTCGAGCGCCAGGGGGACCTGGTCCCTCAAGACCTCGCCGCTCACCGCCCCGTCGGTCGCGAAGTTGAAGTGGCGCACCCCGGGGCTGTGGGTGGCGAGCCACTCCGTCACCAACTGCGGCCACAGGCTCCATTCGTCGCCGGCGGTACCCGCCGTGACGCTGTCGCCGAGCGTGGCGAAGCGGCGAACGGCGCGGCTCGTCACGTTCACGCGGGGGCCCCCGCTTCGAAGGCGAGGACGACGTTGTGACCGCCGAGCGCGAACGTGCTCGAGATGCCGACGAGCGAGCTGCGTCCGATCCCCAGCTCGCGCGGGCCGTCACCGACGTAGTCGAGGTCAAGCCCCTGCTCCGGCACCTCGTGACCGAGCGTCGGGGGCGCCACACGCTGCGCCAGCGCGATCACCGTGGCCACGGCATCGACCGCTCCGGCGGCGCCGAGCGCGTGCCCGGTCGCCGACTTGGCCGACGAGACAGGCACGGCAGCGGCGCGGTCGCCGAGCGCCGCCTTCAGCGCCCGGGTCTCAGCTCGGTCCCCGAGTGGGGTCCCGGTGCCGTGGGCGTTGACGTAGTCGACATCCCCGGGTCCGATCCCGGCATCGCTCAGCGCGTTCTCGATCGCCTGGGACGCGGCGCCGGCACCGGGATCGGGTGCGGTCGCGTCGAACGCGTCGCAGGTCGTGCCCACACCGATGACGTGCCCCAGCGGCGCGGCGCCGCGCTCCCGCGCCGCCGTCGCGCTCTCCAACACGAGCGCCGCGGCGCCCTCGCTTATCGCGAACCCGTCGCGGCGAGCGTCGAAGGGCCGGCAGACGCCGGTCGGCGAGACCATGTCGGTCGCCGCCAGCACGGCACGAGCAGCGTCGCCGAGCGGCGACTCTGCCCCGCCGACCACGGCTGCGTCCGCCTCGCCGGAGCGGATCAGGCGCACGCCGATCGCGACGGCGTCGGCTCCGGCGGCGCAAGCCGAGGCCGGCGCCGAGCTGGAGCCGCGCAACCCGTAGCGGGTGGCAACCGCGGTGGCGGCGGCGTTCGGCAGGGTTGCGGCCGCCCCGCCCATTCCCGTGCCAAGGACGCAGGCAACGCGATAGGGGTCGAACGGGACGCAAGTTCCCCAGCCGGCCCCGTGGACGGCCTCCTCGCAGGCCGCGATCGCGAGCTGGGCGAAGCGCTCGGTCCGGCGCGCCTCCTTGGCCGAAAGGAGATCGCCCGGTTCGAGCTCTTCGCAGGTGCCGACCCCGCCGGCAATTCCGCTGCGGCCGGCGACCCACTCGGAGAACAGCCTCGGCGCGCCGGCTCCAAGCGGCGTCATCGCGCCGACCCCGGTAACGACGACGGCGCGTCTCATGACATGCGGGAAGCGATCAGCTCGATGGCGTCGCCGACGGTCGTGAGCTTTTCGGCGTCCTCCGTCGTCACCTGCACGTCGTACTCCTCGTCGACGATCTGAGCAAGCTCGACGAGGTCGAGCGAGTCGATGTCGAGCTGTTCGAAGGTCACCTCGCGGGCGATCGCGCCCGAGTCCGCACCGAACGTCGCGAGGATCTCGAAGATCCTCTGCTCGACCGCCTCCGTCTTAACTTCACCGTCCATCTTGTTCTCCTTTCAATCACGCCGTGAGGCCCCCGTCGACGACGAGGGTCGCTCCGTTGACATAACTCGCCGCATCCGAGGCCAGGAACCCCACGCAGGCGGCAACCTCGTCGGGCGAGCCGGCCCGCCGAGCGGGGACCGAACGAACCAGGTCCGCCGTCAGCTCGGCGGTCATCGCCGTCTCGATCAGTCCGGGAGCGACGACGTTCGCCGTGATTCCGCGCCGCGCCACCTCACCCGCAACGGTTCGCGTCATCGCCGTCAGCCCTGCCTTGGACGCCGCATAGTTGACCTGACCGGGGTTGCCGCGAAGGCCTACGATCGAGCCGACGTTGACAATCCGCCCGAAGCGGGCCCTGAGCATCCCCCGCAGCGCCCGACGGGTAAGCCGGAACGCCGCGGTGAGGTTGACGTCGAGCACAGCCGTGAACTCCTCGTCGCTCATCGCGGCGCAGAGGTTGTCTTGACTGACGCCGGCGTTGTTGACGAGGGCCAGCACTGGCCCGAGCCGCGCCTCGGCGGCGGCGAAGAGAGCATCGGCGCCCTCGGGCCGAGCAACGTCGGCCTGGATCGCGCAGGCGCGACCGCCGGCTGCCTCAACGGCTGCGACCGTCGCCGCAGCCCCCTCCTCGCCCTCGCGGAAGTTCACGGCGACGGGCCACCCGTCCGCCGCCAGCCGGCGCGCGATCGCGGCGCCGATGCCGCGCGAAGCGCCGGTGACCAGCGCGCAGCGCTCGCCGTCAGCCATCGGGCGCGCCCCAATCGAGCACCGCGGCTCCCCAGGTGAGGCCGGCGCCGAACGCGCCCAGCAGGACCTTGTCGTCCCTCTTCAGCTTTCCGGACCGCTCCGCATCGGCCAGCGCCATCGGGATCGTCGCCGCCGACGTGTTGCCGAAGCGATCGATGCAGACGGCAACCCGCTCCGGCGGAAGGCAGAGGCGCTCCCCGACCGCCTTGATGATGCGCAGGTTTCCCTGGTGGTAGGCGAACAGGTCGATGTCGTCAAGCTCGAGGTCGGCCGCCTCGATCGCGGCGCGGGTGGCCCCGACGAGGCTGTCGACGGCGGCGACGAACGTCTCGCGACCGCGCATGCGGATCACGTTCTCGGGGCGACGGGCGTAGAACCACGACGCCCCGGTCGGGTCGGTGCCGAGGACGACCGGCCCAACCCTGCTCTCCCCCTCGCAGGCCTGCACGAGCACAGCCCCCGCGCCGTCGGCGAAGAGGGCCGCCGTGGCCCGGTCGTCGGGGTCCGTAACGCGGCTGAGGAGATCGGCGCCGACCACCAGCGCACGCTCGACCCTGCCGGCCTCGACCTGGCTCACAGCCGACTGCAGGGCCGTCAGCCAGCCCGTGCAGGCGGCGCCCACGTCGGCGCAGAAGGCCGAGGTGAGGCCCGCGCGCCCGGCGACGACGGGAGCGACGTTGGGCGTTATGTCCTCGGCGGTCATCGTCGCCACGAAGAGCACGTCGATCGAGGCCGGATCGCATCCAGCCGCGGCAAGGGTCCCCCGGACCGCGTCCGCCGCGAAATCCGCGACCCTCTCGTGAGGCGCGGCGATCCGGCGCTCGCGGACCCCGGTGCGGGAGTGGATCCAGGACTCCTCGACGCCGATTCGCGCCGCGATCGGCCCGTTCGAGACGACCTGCGAAGGCACGGCCATCGCCGCGGCGCTGACCGCCGCGCCCCGGCGCACCACCGTCCCCGTGCTACGCGACATCGCCCCAGGCCAGGACTTCGACGGAGTCGCCGTAGGTTCGCTTCGCGAGCTTGCTCAGGACCCGGCCCGGCCCGGTCTCGACAAGGCGGCTGCAGCCGGCCCGGAGCAGGTGCTCGACGCTCTCGCGCCAGCGCACGGGCCGCACGATCCCAAGGGTCAGCTCCCGCCTCACATCCTCGAAGGGAGCACAGGTGGTGGTGCAGATGATGGGCAGCTCCGGCTTGTCGACCCTCGTCTCAGCCACCAGCTCGCCGAACGCCGACGCGACGTCGGCCATCAGGGGCGAGTGGAAAGCTCCACCGACGGGAAGCCTCACGGCGCGCAGACCAGCCGCCTCCACCTCCCCGAGCGCCCGCTCGATCGCCTCCCTCGTCCCGGAGAGGACCACCTGAGTCGGAGAGTTGTCGTTGGCGATGACGACCCCACAGTGCTCGGCGATCGCCGCTGCCGACTCAAGGCTCGGTGCCGCGACCGCGATCATCGAGCCGCTCTGCTCGCGCTCGGCTTCGGCCATCAACCGCCCGCGCTCGACGACCAGCCGCAACGCGTCGAGCGGGTCGAGCGCACCCGCCGCCACCAGTGCCGCGAACTCGCCGAGCGAGTGCCCGGCGACAGCCACGGGCTCCACCGCCTCCGAGATCGCGCGCCAACCGGCGAGGTTGGCGCAGAAGATGGCCGGCTGCGCGAACGCCGTGCTCTGGCCGGCACGCGCGAAGGGGTCCTCGCCCAGCGCCCGCAGCGCGGCCTCACCCAGGTCGGGGCACCAGCGCTCCACCGTGGCCCGCATGTCGCCGGCTTGGCTACCCTGCCCCGGGAAAAGCACGACGGCTCGCATGCAGCCAAGCTAGCCAACCACCTGGCGCATGTCGAAAGTCGGATTCGTGCGGCGCAATGCCTGTCGACACAATGGCGGCCGCCCCCGCCGGGGCATCCCGATGACGACGCCGACCTCGAGAACCGACCCCGGAGTCACGGCCTGGCTCAGGGCACTGGACCGGCTGCGACCGACCCCCGAGCCCCACCGTGGCGAGAGCCTCTCTCGCGAGCAGGCGCTGCTGATGCTTCGCTGCGACGAGGAGGTCCTGGATGCGCTGTGCGATCGCGGGCTGCCGCACGCGGGCCAGCGTCCGCAGGAGCGCTATGACACCTCCGACCTGATGAACCTCGGCCTCGCGTCCGGTTCGAACCGTTCGCTGCCCGAGCTTGGGGCCGCCTTCATAGCCCGCGTCGCCGCGGCGTCGCCGTCCGACTGGGTGGCTCCGCACAGATGGAAGCTCCACAGTCGCAGCTTCGCCCTGCACAGCGAGGGCTGCGGGGATGCTCCGAGCTGGTCCCACCGCCGACCGGCGCCGGAGAGCTTTGGCGGCAGCTGCCTGGAGTGGCGAGAGGGCGGGGAGCTGCAAATGGGGGACGCCGCCAGTGCCGTTCCGGCCTCCAGCGCCTCGGCGGCGCTCAGCCTCACCGGCCGCTTGGCGATGGTGGGCGAGGTGCGAGTCGTGCGGTCGACGACCTTGCGCGACCTCTACCGCGAAGTGCTCGAGACGATCGAGTACCTGGCTCAGCCGCGAAGCCTGGGCACCGACCTGGAGGCGGTGAAGCGCATGCAGGCCGGCGACTGCGCGGGGCTCAGCGTCCTGCTCGAGCACGAGTGCCGCCGCGCCGGCTATACGGCCGTCGCACGGCGCGGCTACCTGCTTGGCCTGCTCGGCATAGGCGAGCACTGCTGGGTCGAGGTCCTCGACGACGACGAACGAGTGAAGATCCTAGACCCGACCCTGCCGATTGTCGCCCGCCACGGGCCGCGCCCCACCCCGGCGTTCACCGCCTTCTGCCTCGGCTCGATCTCAAACCGCCTGCTGCCGTTCGACTGCTCAGTCGAGGAGAGCATCGTCGAGCACGAATGCGGCGGCGGCGTCTCGCCCACCCACTCGATCGTCGCCATCGAGCCCGACAAGGACGGCGAGAGGCCTGAGTGACGCTGCCGACGCGCGCCGGGCCCCATCCCCGGCGCGCGTCGGCAGCCGCCTATCCCGCCGCGAGTTCGAACGCTTCGCGCAGGGCAGCCCCGCCGTCCGGTGGAGTGCCATCGAAGGGCGCGGCCGCCATCTCGATCAGCACGTTGCCGAACAGCGCCTTCGAGGCGCCCGCCGCCGCCGGCAGCCCAATCAAGGTGTTGATCGCGCTGTCCAGCGATCCGTTCCCGCTCGGATCGAGCGTCCCGCAGCCGCGGGCCGCCGGAGTGGAGAAGGTGATGTCTTCGGTGTCGGCGCCCCCGAGCGAGAGGATTTCGACCCCTAAGCCGTTGGGGTCGCTGCCGATCTGGAACGACGTGAACGGGCTCACCGGTTTCGGTGCGAGCAGAATCGGGTCGCTGTTGCTGCCGATGAAGCAGCTCGGGCCGATGCCCGCACCCTCGATCTGCAGCTTGACCGGCAGGTCGTAGAGCGGCCCGCTTTCGCCGAAGATCGATTGGATGTCGAAGTTGCGGACGTCGCCCGCCGAGCGGACCGAGATCCGGACGAACGGATCTTCGGCGACCGGCGGCGGCACGATCGCGACCGGTGCCGGAACCGCCGGCTTTTTCTTCTTCTTCTTGTGCTTCTTGTGCTTCGCCCGCTTGCACTTGCGCTGGTGCTTCTTGCACTTCCTGTGGCTCTTGCGCAGCTTCTTCGCTTTCTTCTTCTGTCCAGCCGGGGCCTGTGGCGGCGGCGGTACGGCGCCGGGAACGGCGGCTGGAGGCGTGTAGAACGGGTTCGGGAGGACGAACGGCTCTCCCTCAAAGCTGGTGCTGCCCGGCACCAGCGCGATCGTCTGCGGGTCGCCTTCTTCTTCGCCGTTTTTGACGGTGAAGGCGAACTGGATGTTTGCCGGGGAGGCAATCGCGGCCTGGAAGTTGCCGGCCTTGAACGAACCTTCGCGGACGGTGTTGGACACACACACCACCCCCCTGAGTTCCGGATTGTTCATCTCCGGCGCACCCGTCGGACAGCGTTTGAAGTTGTCGTAGACGTCGGATTTTTTGGCCGCTGCCGTCGCCGGGCCCAGCAGAGCCGCGGCGACGAGGGCGAGCAGCGCCACCGCGCCCGCCACCGACCTGGACATCGCCTTCATATTCCCCTCCCGTTCGAATCGAACACAGTGCAGGAAGGCTGCACAGCGGAGAGGGCAAACGCCAAATTTCAAGCGCCCGCCGGCCCAGCTAGTCGATGGCGATCTCGTTTCCGCAGCGCGGGCACCTCACGGTCGGCATCGGCTCGGAATCGTCGGCCTGCGGTGCCTCCGCCTCCTCCTCGGCCCGCTCCGCGAGGCTCCGCTTCCGCGACAGGCGCAGCATCGCCCGCAGGTCGGAAACCGACCACCGGTGGGCCGCCGCCTGGTCAAGCCAGCTGTCCTGCTCATCGGGCTCGAGCGCGGCGAGCGCCTCGTGATGGCTCCACGAAAGGTCCTCCCGACGTCGGGAGATTGAGTACCGCGATGCGACGTAGACCATGTTCATCAGCGTCTGCGGGTCGTAGCCGGTGATTTTCGAGACCCGCGAATAGCGCTCGCCGAACCTCTCGTTCCCGTAGACGATCCAGTCGCCGAGCAACCACTGCACGCAACGACCGACCACGCCGATGCGCCGGCCTGCCGACGCCCACGCATTGGCGTCCAGCTCCTGATCCGGAGTCCAGGCGACCGGGCTCGAGCTTCGCGCCCAGCCCGAAGGTCGCACGCGAGATTCGATGTTTGCCGCAGTCTGCATCCGACACCCCCTTAACTGGAGCGAATCACGTCGGCGCAGGCCCCACACGATCCATTTGGTCAACGAAAATCCGGATCGCGCCCTTATGGGATAAGAAATACTGACTTTAAAGTAACTATGAGACCTTTTTAGGAACTTTTAGTTATTTGTCATCTATTAGATCGACAAGCTGGAGGGCCACTACCAGCTCCGAATAGCAGGCGTGAATCGGGCGGCCGAGAATCTGCTCGATCGCCCTGATCCGCCTCTGGACGGTGTGCCGCGTCACCCCGAGCGTGGCCGCCGCGGCGGCAGCATTGCCGCCGACCGCGAAATAGGCGCGCAAGGTATCGAGGAGAGAGACGTTGAAGCTCCTGTTGCCTTCCAGGGGCGCCAGATAGTTGTCGAGCAGCGATCGAACCAGGGTTTCGTTGGTAAGGATGCCGGCGAGAAGAACCACGTCCTGCCCTCGGGTCAGCCGCCGCGGTCGACACAGCATCACCTGCAAGGCCATCCGCGCTTCGCGATGGGTCAGGCGCCAGCCCTCCACCCCCGAGCGCGACTCGCCGATCGCGACGGTCAGCTCATCGGGCATGTTCTCGACCAGGAGCCGTCCGACGTCCTCGGCGGCGGTTTGCCTCGGGCTGCTGAGCCAGGCCCAGACGGTTTCCTCGTCCCGCGCCGCGCAGAGCAGCCGGTACCCGAACCGATCCGCCAGCCAGCGCGTCGCGCGCTCCGCGTCGCGCCCCCTGAAGATCGCGCCCACGTGCCAGAGGTCGAAGTCGAAGTCGAAGTCAAGTGGGGCGACAGGCATGTCGCCCTGGACGAAGCCGACGATCCGAGCCGCTTCTCGCTGCGTTGACGAGCGCGCCGTCCAGCTGAGCTCGTCTTCGTGTTCGGCGGCGACCTTCGCCATCAGCCGGTCGATCTCGAGCCCCTGGTCGGCAATCACCTCGCGCAGGACGGCGCCCGGGACGTCGGTCGACTCAGCGAGGACGAAGTCCTCCAGGACCTTGCAGCCGGCGGTGTAGCGGCGCAGCACGATCTCGAGGCTGATGCCCTCGCGGGCGGCGCGCCGCGCCTGCGATACGGTCGCCGGCGGCGCTTCCGCCGGCCGCTCGAGACCTTTCTCGATGCCTTCGATGCCGTAGGCGACCGCCGCCGAGACCGCGCCCCGCATGCCGACGAGATAGGCGGGGTCCTCGTCCTCATCGGGCTCGGTCAGGCTCCGGACCCGAACGAGAATCGCTTTCTCGATCTCCGGCAGGCGGGCGCGCAATCGGGTCGCAAGGTCCGCGCGGATCCCCCGCGGAGATCCGCTCCTGTCCTTGAGCCTGGTCAAGCGAAGCCCTCGGGGCCGCCGGTAACCGGCTACCCGCCCCGCGAGGGAGGCCCTTTCCCTGCCGATTCCAACATGCTGCGTCTCCTCCCGCCGCTCCCACTGCCTCAGCTTCAATACTCCTACTCAGACGCTTTTTAGTTCTGAATGAAAATAAGTCGTGAACTGGTCTTGGCCGCAGCGCGCCGGCGAGCGCGGAGAGAATCGCCGCGATCCGGTGCCCCTGGCGCTGCCGAGGGTGAAAGGCGAGCGCTCGCAACCCCGCGATGTGCGCCAGCACTTATATGCGCTGGCCTCGGCTACTGCCAAAAAGATTCAGGGGTGGCAGACGGGGCTCGAACCCCCGACCACCGGCACCACAAAAAGGCTTGATTGTCGGGGTGTTCAGGCAGAAATGCAGATTTCTGCCTGAACGGGCATACCCCCGGTTTAAAAGGGGTGGCAGACGGGGCTCGAACCCGCGACCACCGGCACCACAAGCCGGAGCTCTACCAACTGAGCTACTGCCACCTCGCAGGCTGCAATTTAGCGAGCCAGGGCCAGGTCCGGCTCGGGGGTGGCCGGGTCGGCCTGGACGGGGCCGGCGGAGAAGTCCATCTCGTTGTCGACCGGGCCGCGCTTGAGGAGGCGGACGTCCTTGGCGTAGTTCTGATGCAGGCGCCAGGGCTGGGCGGCTCCCTGCTTCGGGAGCTGCTCGATCGAGCGCAGGACGTAGCCGGACTTGAGGTCGATGAAGGGCTCGGTCGGCTGGCTGGGGTCGGGGGCGCGGGGGGTCGCGACGCGGTAGCCGTGCTCGTCCATGTGCTGGAGCAGGCGGCAGACGTACTCGGCCACGAGGTCGCACTTGAGGGTCCAGGAGGCGTTGGTGTAGCCGATCGCGATCGCTGCGTTGGGGATGCCGCTGAACATCATGCCCTTGTACGCCACGGTCTTGGAGACGTCGACCGGCTCGCCGTCGATCGCAAGGGACATCCCGCCCAGCAGCAGCAGGTTGAGGCCGGTCGCCGTGATCACGATGTCGGCCTCCAGCTCCTCGCCGGACTTCAGCCGCACGCCCTTCTCGGTGAAGGTCTCGATTCCGTCGGTGACGACCGAGGCTTCCCCCTTGCGCAGAGAGCGGAACAGGTCCCCGCCGGGCACCAGGCAGAGGCGCTGGTCCCAGGGGTCGTAGCTGGGGTTGAAGTGGCGGTCGACGTCGAAGCCCTCCGGCAGTTGCCGCTCGACGCCGCTGCGAATCATCTTCTTCGCGAACTTCGGCGCCCGGCGCGAGACCTGGTAGGTCAGCGTCGCGATCCCGACGTTCTTCCAGCGCGCCAGCGCGTAGGCGGTCTTCTCCGGCAGCCAGCGCCGCAGCGCGTTGGCGATCCTGTCGACCGCCGGCAGGGAGAGCACGTACCCGGGCGAGCGCTGCAGCATCGTCACGTGCGCCGCCCGCTCGGCCAGCGCCGGCACCAGCGTCACCGCGGTCGCACCGCTGCCGACCACCAGCACCCGCTTGCCCTCGTAGTCGAGGTCCTCGGGCCAGTGCTGGGGATGAACGACCTCGCCGGCGAAGCTCTCGAGCCCCGGGAACTCCGGCGAGTAGCCCTCGTCGTAGCGGTAGTAGCCGGTGCAGCCGTAGAGGAAGTCGCAGGTCAGCACGACCGGCTCGCCGTCGCGCTCGGCGCGCACGGTCCAGCGCGCCTCGGCGCCCGACCACTCGGCCCCGAGCACGCGGTGGCCGAAGCGGATGTTCGCCTCCACCCCACGCTCGCTGGCGGTGTCGCGGATGTAGTCGAGGATGGTCGAGCCGTCGGCGATCGACTTCTCGTCGCGCCAGGGCCGGAACGAGTAGCCGAGCGTGTACATGTCGGAGTCCGAGCGGATGCCCGGATACCGGAAGAGGTCCCAGGTGCCGCCGATCGACTCGCGCGACTCGAGGATCGCGTAGCTCTTCTCCGGGCAGCGCTCCTGCAGATGACAGGCCGCGCCGATCCCCGAGAGGCCGGCGCCGACGATCAGCACGTCCACGTGCTCGCTTCGCATCTGGTCCTCCTGGCTCATTTGGTCAGGCGAGCGAGCAGGTCGCTCGTCATCTGGTTGGAGGCGAACCGGCCCTTGCGGGCGGCGGTCCGCATCTGGCGGCGGATCCCGTTCTCGATCACACCTTTCGGCAGCGCCCCGACGATCTTGTAAGTGATGGCCCCGCGCCGGGACGTCGCCAGGTCGCGGGCCGGCTTGCCGTAGATCGCCCGCAGCAGGGTCGAGACCGCGGCGCTGACCGGCTCCGCCGGGACCATGCCCTCCAGCGCGATGCCGGCGCTCTTGCTGGCGTCGTGGATCGGGGTGCGGATGTAGCCGGGGTACACGGTCGTGACTGTGACCTGGTCGCCGACCTCTGAGCGCAACTGGTCGGAGTAGCCGACGACGCCGCGCTTGCTGGCGCCGTAGGCGGTGGCAAAGGGGAAGGCGATGTGGGCGAGGCCGGAGGCGACGTTGACGACGCGGCCGCGGGAGGCCTGCAGCGCCGGCAGCGCCGCGGCGGTGACCCGCCAGGTGCCGAGCAGGTTGACGTCGAGCACGCGCAGGGCGTCCTCGTCGGGGCGCTGAGCAGCGCTCTGGGGGATGCCGATCCCGGCGCAGTTGACGAGCGCGTCGAGCTTGCCACCGAGGCGGTCGAGCGCGATCGAGACCGCGGCGTCGACCGAGCCCTGGTCGGTGACGTCGCAGGAGACGACGCCTTCGCCGGCCTGCACGTCGAGGCCGACGACCTCCGCCCCGCGCTCGCGCAGCGCCTTGACAGTGCCGGCGCCGATGCCGCTCGCGGCTCCCGTGACGATCACTCGCTTGCTCACAACGCGGACCTTATCAACACAGTGTCGAGTGTGTCAACGACTTGTCGAAAAGCTCGACACGATGTACGGTAATTGCGATGCCCCCTGCCCAGAAAGCCGCCCCGAGCCCGAAGACGCGCGGCCGCCGCGCGGCCCGCGCCAGCGGCGATGACCGCGAGCGGGCGATCCTGGATACGGCGGAACGGCTGCTGGAGGAACGGCCGCTGAACGAGATATCGGTCGACGACCTCGCCCGCGGAGCCGGCATCTCCCGCCCCACCTTCTACTTCTACTTCCCCTCCAAGGACGCGGTCGTGCTGACGATCGTCGACCGCCTCGTCGCCGAGGCCGACGCCGGCCGCGAGGAGACGCTGGCGCGGTTGGCGAGCGACCCGCGGGCGGGCCTGCGCCAGGGCCTCGAGGGCTTCTACGCCGCCTTCCGCTCGCGCCGCGCCGTCGCCCTCGCCGCCGCCGAGCTGCGCGCCAGCAACGCCGAAGCGCGCCAGCTCTGGAGTCAGGTGATGGAGGGCTGGATCGCCGACGTCACCGCGATCATCGAGGCCGAGCGCGCCCGCGGCGCCGCACCCCCCGGCCAGCCGGCGCGCGACCTGGCGATCGCCCTGGTGCAGATGAACGAGCGCGCCCAGTACGCGAGCTTCGCCGGCGAGACGCCCGCGATCGCGGACGAGCGGATGCTCGACGTCCTGGTCGACATCTGGCTGCGGGCGATCTACGGCAGCGTCGACGCGGGCTGAGCCCGCCCGCCCCTAGCCGCGCAGTTGCGGCGCGATCTCGCGCCCCATCAGCTCGACCGCGTCGAGGTCGCGGTGGAGCAGGTGCTGTCCCATGATCCGGGTCAGCCCCGCTTCCGCCAGGTCGCGCAGCTGCTCGACCGCCTCGGGCACGGTGCCGAGGATCGTGCTGTCGCGCAGGCCAGCGATGAACGTCTCGCCGTCGCCGTCCTCCCCTTTCCACTGCGAGAGCCGCGAGGCGCGGTCGCGCAGCTCGGCGGCGTCGGCGCCAACCAGCCACCCGGTCATCATCGAGAGCGGCAGGCTGGCGGGCTCGCGACCCTCGGCTTCGCAGGCGCGATCGAGCCGCTCGCGCAGCTCGGCGATCTGCGTCGCCGTCGACATCACCGTGTTGTACTCGTCGGCGTAGCGAGCGGCGAGGCGCAGGCTGCGCGGCCCGCCGCGGCCGCCGAGGATCAGCGGCGGGCGCGGCTGCTGCACCGGCTTCGGCAGCGCGTCTAGTTCGTGCGCCCGGTAGTGCTCGCCCTCGAAGCTGAAGGGACCCGGGTCCCAGTGGCCGCGAACGATCTGCATCTGCTCCTCCAGCGCGTCCAGCCGCGGCCCGGTCGGCGGCAGGTCGAACCCGTAGAGCTCGTGCTCGCGCTCCCACCAGCCGGCGCCGATCCCGACCTCGATCCGTCCGCCGGAGACGTGGTCGGCGGTGACCGCGGCCTTCGCCAGCACCGCCGGGTGGCGGAAGGTCGCCGGCGAGACCATCGTCCCCAGCCGCAGCTCCTCGGTCACAGCGCCAAGCGCGGCGATCGTGCCCCAAGCGTCGAGCGAGCCGCGCTCGCGGCGGTCGTCGACCGAGAGGTAGTGGTCGGAGCGGAACATCGTCCCCACCCCGTGCTCCTCGCAGGCGGCAGCCAGTGCCAGCCAGTCGGGCCAGGTCACATCCTCCTGTCCCTCGATCATCAGGCAAACGTCCACGGGCACAGTCTCCCCCACCGACGCCCGCCGCAAACGCCGCTACGGTTGCGCTCGTGCCGCGCCGCGACTCGCATCCGACTTTGTGGCCCTTGGAGGGGCCTAAAAGTCGGATACGCGTGGGGCTAGGGTTCGCGGCGGCCGGGTTGGCGGCACTCGTCGTGGCGCTCGCGGCGACCCAGGCCGGCGCAGTCGGCCCCTACCCCGACCTCGGCGCCTGCCAGGTCTTCCCGGATCCGCCCGCGTCGCTCTCGCCCCGCGCGCCGTCCCTGCCCAACCAGGCGGCCTGGAATCAGGACATCTCCAAAGCGCCGCGCGACCCGCGCTCGGCGGCGATCATCGGCTACATCAACTCCAGCGGCGGCGACTCGCTGCACCCCGACTTCGGCTCGCCCCGCCCCTACGGCTTCCCCTATTCGGTCGTCGGCGCCGGCCAGCGCAAGCTGCCGGTGAACTACACCGCCTATGGGGACGAGAGCGACCCCGGGCCGTTCCCGGTCCCGGCCAACGCCCCAGTCGAGGGCGGCAACGGCAGCGACGGCGACCGCCACGTCCTCGCCGTCGACCGCGACGAGTGCAAGCTCTACGAGCTCTACCGCGCCTTCTACGCGGCCGGGCCGAAACCGCACTGGAACGCCGACGCCGGCGTCGCCTGGGACCTGCGCTCGACCGCGCTGCGGCCGGAGGGCTGGACCTCTACCGACGCCGCCGGGCTACCGGTCTTCGCCGGCCTCGTCCGCTACGACGAAGTCGCCGCCGGCCAGCTCGACCACGCGATCCGGGTCACCGTCGAGAGCACCCGCAACGCCTGGATCCACCCCGCCTCGCACTGCGCCGGCGACACCGACAGCGGCGATGCGCCGCCGATGGGCCTGCGCCTGCGGCTGAAGGCGGGCTACGGCCTCGGCAGATTCAGCGGCGCCGCAAAGACGATCGCGCTGGCGATGAAGCGCTACGGCCTGATCGTCGCCGACAACGGCTCCAACTGGTACTTCTCCGGCTCCAGCGACCGCCGCTGGGACGACGACAACCTCAGTCAGCTCAAGGCGATCCCCGGCAGCGCCTTCGAGGTCGTCAAGAGCGCCGCCGGCGTCCACGCCTGCTGACGCCTGGAGCGCCTACGCCTGGTGATTTGCCCGCATTGCATCGGGTAATTGGCGCAAAGGCCCACCCCCAGAGGAGAGAAGAACCCATGGCTCAAACCAAAAAACGAGCCGCGCCGAAACGGTCGACCAAATCAGCGGCCAAATCGCGCAGCTCAGCGAACAAATCGAGATCGAGCACGGCCAAACCTGGCTCGAAATCGCGCTCGACGTCGAGCAAATCCCGGCCGGCGCGCAAACGCCGGGCCCCCAGCGCCAAATCGCGCTCGTCGAACGGCGCCGGCGCCCAGCTGGACTCGGCCCGGCACACCGTCGAGGACAAAGCAAAGAGCGCTGGCGAGACCGCGAAAGGCGCCGGCCGCACGGTCGGCAAAGCTGCCAGCAAGGCCAAAGTGCCGCTGATCGCCGGGGGCGCCGCCCTCGCCGGAGCGGCCGGCGGGCTCGCCCTGGCCGCGAGCCGCCAAGATCGTCACCGCCGACTGGCGGCTTCGATGCGCAAACCGCGGATCAAGCTGACCTCGCACGACGTGGCCAGGGCGGCGAAGGAGGTCGGCAGCTTCAGCACCCAGGTCGGTGAGCTGGCGACCGAGCTGCAGCGCAATCGCGAAGCGGCCCATGGCGGCAACGGCCATCGCCGCTCCCCGGTCGAGGTCGTGCTCGACGGGCTGACCTCGAGGCGCTGAGTTAGGTCTGATCCCCGCGGCGGCCGCGAATCCGACGCCCCAGGCGGACGGGAGCGCGGCCGCCGTACACCAGCAGCCGCCAGATCCGGCCGACCAAGTAGATCACCGTGAAGGCGATGCCGAGCCCGATCGCCCCCAGCACGATCAGCAGCAGAACGAAGGCGAATATCGCAAGCGGAACGAGAAGGAATTTCACACGCCGGTACCCTCGTCGCTTGGCATGACGCTTCGTTTTACAGCCTTACGGCGTGCGGTGGGGATGGCGGCAGCCGCTGTGCTGATGCTTGCGCTCGCCGCCCCGGCGAGCGCCGCCGCCGAGAGCGCCAAGCCGGACCCCGACGCCAGCGGCTTCGAACTGCTCGGCCGCACCTTCCTCACCGCGATCGAAACCGGCGAGACCGGCGGCGCGCTCGAGGCGGTGGAAAACAGCCTCGCCCTGCTCGGCGCCCGCTTCAAGCTCGAAACGATCGCCGACAAAGCCTACGACGGGGTCCCAAGCACTCCCGCACCAGATGAACCGGTCGACGACCCGAGCGAACTGCCGCCCGCCTCGGCCGGAACCAACGGCTCCCACACCCCGCGCGCCTCCTCCCTGCGCGACGAGCCGCTCTTCGCCCGCTCGCGCACCCCGGACAGCTCGACCGCGATCCTGCTCACCGGCATCGCCCTGCCGCCGCCCACCGCCCCGGAAGCGGTCAAGGGAGCGATCAACGCCGCCAACACGATCGTCGGCCGCCCCTACATCTGGGGCGGCGGCCACCAGTCCTGGTACTCGTCCGGATACGACTGCTCCGGCTCGGTCAGCTTCGCCCTCTTCGGCGGCGGCCTGATCCCCCGCCCGCTCACCTCCGGCGACCTGATGCGCTGGGGCGCCCCCGGCCCCGGCGACTGGATCACCGTCTACGCCAGCCCCAGCCACACCTACGTCGAGATCGCCGGCCTGCGCTGGGACACGGTCGGCGACGAGAACGGCACCGGCCCCCGCTGGCACCTGGCCACCGCCGCCCCCGATGGCTTCGCGGTCCGCCACCCGCCAGGGCTCTAGACGGCAGCCCGCGCCGAGCAGCGCGACACCCCCGGCTGGATTCGAACCAGCGACCATCGGATTAGAAGTCCGGCGCTCTGTCCACTGAGCTACGGGGGCTCTGGTCCTGATTATCGCCTCAGGGCACGGATGCCTGCCTGGGGCGCGCGCTACGGAGCGAGGACGATGCGGACCTTGCTGCCGGACGGGACGCTGGCGCCTGCCTTCGGGCTCGTCCTGCGGACTTTGCCGGTTTTCGCGGTCGCGCCTTTGAGCTTCGTCAGCTTGCCGACGCCGCAGCCAGCTTTCCGGATCCGTTTCTTCGCGCCTTTCAGGTGCTTGCCCTTGACGTCCGGCACCTTGCAGGAGGGGGCCACCGAGGAGGCCCCGACGGCGAAGGCCGCGATCGGGCTGGCACCGCCAGCCCGGGTCGTCACCCGGATCGCGTACGTGCCCGGGTTCGGGAAAGGCGGGGTGATGGCAGTGACCTGGTTTTCGGAATCGACGCTGTAGGAGACCGCGCGGATACCGCCGAAGGTGACCGAGGTGGCGCCGGCGAGGTCGGTGCCGATGATCGTCACCGCAGTGCCGCCATTGATCGGGCCCCCTGGCGGCGAGTACGCGGCCACCGTCGGCGGCGGCTGGACGTCGGCGTTGAAGGCGAGCTCGCCTTCGTTTTCGAGTTCGCCGGGCCCGAGGGTCCGCGTTTCCCCTTCGCCGAGGGGAGGTTCTTCGATGAAGGCGTAGGAACTCGTCGTCCCCCCTTGGAGGAAGCCGATCGGCCCGTCGGCCGGGAGGTCGAGTCCGATCTGCTGCCCAGCCTGAATCGGAATCTGGGTCTGGAAGGTTTCGATCCCGGGGCCGGCGGGGGTCGCCGGTGCACTCCCGCCGGCCCCGATGAACGTCGCCAGGCCCAGCGGGTCCACCAGTCGCAGCCGGTACTGGAACGGCGGCGCGGCCTGGAAGATCCGCCACCGGATCACGGTGCCGGTGATCGGCGAAGCGACGAGCGCAGAACTGTCTTCGAACCCCGTCGGGATCACCGTGCAGGGCGTGAGGTTGCAGGCGCTCGGTTCGAACGACTGTTGCAGCGGGCTGCCGACCGTGACGATCTTCGCCCCAGCGCTCGCGGCGAGCACACCAGTGACTATGGCCGCGGCGGCAAGCAGTACGAAAAGACGAGACATCCTCATGCGCGGGGTGACTCTCCCAGATCGTTCGAGCCCCGTCAATCGTCGGCGAAATATTTCGGCCCTCCGTGTCGTACCATCGCGCCATGCCTACTGCAGGGGTTGCGGGACGGGAGATCAACTACGAGCGCGCCGGCGATGGCGAGCCGCTGCTGCTGATCCAGGGACTGAGCGGGACCCACCTCTCCTGGGGCAATCCGTTCAAAGCGCTGCTCGACGCGAGCTTCGACTGCACCGTCTTCGACAACCGCGGCGTCGGCCTCTCCGGGCCGGCTGCGGAGCCGTTCACGATCGCCGATATGGCTGCCGACGCGGCCGGACTGCTGGACGCGCTGGAGATCGAGCGCGCGCACGTGCTCGGGATCTCGATGGGCGGGATGATCGCCCAGGAGCTGGCGCTCGCCCACCCCGACCGGATCCGCTCGCTCACCCTCGGCTGCACCTACTGCGGCGGCGAGGGCTCGGTGCTGACCGACCCGGACGACTCCACCCCACTGCTGGAAGCGATGGCCTCTGGCGACCGCGAGCGCGTTTACCGCGCCGGCTGGGAGCTCAACGTCTCCCCCGGCTTCCGCGCCGATGAGAGCCGCTACGCCGAGTTCCACGAGATGGCCTCGGCGCTGCCGGTGGCGCAGGAGACGATCCAACTGCAGTTGCAGGCGATCTTCGGCCACAACACCAGCGGTCGCCTCGGCGACATCGCACTCCCCACCCTGGTCATCCACGGCACCGAGGACAAGGTCCTGCCGGTGCCCAACGGCCGCATGGTCGCCTCGCTGATACCCGACTCGCGGCTGGAGATCTACGAGGGCTGCGGCCACCTCTTCTGGTGGGAGCAGCCGGAGCGCTCGGCCGAGCTGATCCGCGAGCACGCGCTCGCCGCCGCCTCGAGCTGAGCCCGGCTCAGCCTCCCGACTTCTTCTTGCCGCCGCAGCCGTCGGGGTCGAGCTTGCCTTCGACCTTGTAGACGTAGTCGGGCTGGGGGACGATGTCCGGCTCTTCGACCACCAGCTTCAGCGCCGGGTCGTCGGTCAGCCAGGCGTAGACCGGGAACTGGTACGGGTTTTCGATTTCCGAGTTGTAGGGGCCGACGTCCTGGGTGTACTGGCTGATGATCAGGTAGTCGTAGTCGCCCTCGTTGATCTGGCGGCGCAGCGCGTGGCAGGTGGTCGCCAGGCGGTAGGTCCCGTTCGGCCCGGGCACGCCAACGTAGGTGACCTCGTTGGAGAGGTTGGCGCCGTAGAAGCCGTACTGGCCGAAGATGATCTCGCTGGATCCGACGATCCCGATCTTCTGGTCCTTCTGCTTGCGGGCGAAGTCATACGCTTTCTGCGGCCCGCCTTCGCCGAGGAAGAGGGTCGAGCGCGTGTAGTGGTGCTCGGCGTACTGGACCTCCTGCGCGCGCCCGAGCACGACCGCGAACAGCAGCACCGCGGCGCCGACCAGGGCGACCATGCCGCGGCTGACCTCGCCGCGCACCCGTCCCAGGCCCAGAGCGGCCGGAGCCCAAACCAGGGCCAGGGTCAAGAAGACGGTGCCGACGATGAAGCCCGGATACCAGCGCGGGGTGGTCAGCACGGTGACCGCGTAGACGCCGAGCAGGAAGTAGAGGGTGAGGCGGGCGCGGCGGTCGGGTGCGCGCAGCGGCCGCGCGATCGGCAGCAGCGTCAGCGCCAGGACCAGGCCGGGGACGAGGTAGCGGGTGTTGGTGAAGAAGCCCGTCGGCGAGCCCTCCTGCCCGGCCGCGGTCAGCGGCGTGAAGATGTAGACGAAGGCGGTGGCGAGGGCGCCGACCGCGATCACCCGCAGGATCACGTTGCGCGAGCGCCAGGCGATATAGACCGCGGCGGCGACGGCGATGATCAGGATCAGCGGCCAGAGCGGCCCGAAGGCGTTGTCGAGTTCGGGGAAGAACCAGCGGCGGTAGATGCTCGGATCCGGCAGGTAGTGGGCGACGGCGAAGCGCGGCCGCGGGTCGAGCGGCATCTGGTCCGGGGTCGGCAGGTTGAGCGGGCCGAACTTGGTGATCGGGATCGGGTTGCCGCCGGTCTTGATCGCCGCCCGCAGATACCAGTAGCCGCCGACGATGACCATCGGCAGCGCCATCACCCAAGCCGTGGTCCAGCGCCGGCCGCGGCCGCTGAAGATGACAACGCCGAGGGTGATCGCCACCACCGGCACGAGGAAGGTGAACTTGACCGAGGCGGCAAGCCCGGCCGCGATCCCGGCCATCACCAGCGGCCCCTTGTCGAGCAGCGGCGCGTCGCTCTCGGGCGCGTCCTGGACCGCCCCGGCGGTCGGCGCCCGCCGCTGGTGGCCGTTGATCAGGAAGGCGGCGAAGGCGAGCAGGAAGGCGAGTCCCATGATGTCGTTGCGGGCCTCGCCGGGCTGGGTCTCGATCATCACCCCCGCGTCGAGCACGATCGCGCCGGCGACCAGCGTCGCCGGGCCGACCTTGTACGGACGGCCGACGCACCAGGCGGCCAGCAGCGCGATCGCCAGCCAGAAGAGGTTCTGCAGCGGCGCCAGCCAGTCGCTCTTGAAGAGGACGATCGCGGCACCGTTGATGAGCTCGGTGCTCTGCGGGTAGAACCAGGCCGCGAGGCGCAGCGGGTCGGTGAAGTGGAGGTGGACGGTCGAGTGTTCCTGGGCGATCGTCGCCGCGAACGGCATGTGGTACCAGGTGGTGTCGCCGCCGAACATGCCCTGGTCGAGGCTGAGTTGGGACGGGAAGGTCCACTCGGCGACAGTGAAGGAGGCGACGCCGACCGCGAGCAGCAGGAGCAGCGTTTCCACCCGCGGCGCTTTCACTTCCTCGGCGTCGTCCGGCGCCATCGTCCGCCCGAGCCAGGCCGCGCCCAGCCCGACGGCGATGCAGACGACGACGATCCAGCCGAGCCGGAGGATGCTCAGCGTGCCCAGGATCTCCAGCGAGAGGACCAGCAGGGCGACCGCGATCGTGGCGTCGGCGAGCCGCGCCAGGGCGCCGGTGAATTCCGGCACGATCCAGCGTCGCAACCAATAGCCGCCGAGCCCGACGGCGGCGACGATGCCGATCAGGGCCAGGCAGCCGCCTATGTAGGAACCGAAGGAGGGCGCCACGGGCGCGGGATGCTATTCGCCGCGCCCGGCGGCGGTCAGGACGCGGCGGTTGGGATGCGGCAGGAGACCCCGGTCCCGGCCAGGCCGCAGTAGCCGTTGGGGACCTTGTGCAGGTACTGCTGGTGGTAGTCCTCGGCGTAGTAGAAGGGCGCGGCGGCCTCGACCTCGGTCGTGATCGGCTCGTGCCCCGCGGCCCGCAGGGCCTCGTCGTAGGCCTGCTTCGCCATCTCCGCCGTGGCTTTCTGGGCATCGTTGGCGAAGTAGATGCCGGAGCGGTACTGGGTGCCGACGTCGTTGCCCTGGCGCATGCCCTGGGTCGGGTCGTGCTCCTCGAAGAAGACCTTGAGCAGGTCGGCGTAGGAGATCTTGGCCGGGTCGAAGGCGACCAGGACCGCCTCGGCGTGCCCGGTCTTGCCGCTGCAGACCTCCTCGTAGGTCGGGTTCGGCGTGGTCCCGTTCATGTAGCCGACCGCCGTCGAGTAGACACCGTCGAGGTCCCAGAAGAGCCGCTCCGCGCCCCAGAAGCAGCCGAGCGCGAAGTAGGCGACCTCGGTCCCGTCAGGGAAGGGCGGCTTGATCGACGTTCCCAGCACCGCGTGGGTGTCAGCGACCGCAAAGGCCGGCTCGCTGCGGCCGGGCAGCGCCTGATCCGGGTCGGGCATCTGCGTCTTCTCGGGATTCAGCATCGTCATCAACTTGCCAAGTCTGTTCATCTGCGTTCCGTTCCTCGCCGTTTCTCTGTCGTCAACGTTACGCCAGGGAGATAACGAGCCGATGAACTGATTTGGAGCCGCCGCCGGAAGCGGATACGGTCAACCGATCGGTTGCCTCGTCGTACTCCTCGCCTTTCTCTCGCCACGGCTGGCGCTGTTTGCGCTGTGGCTCTTCTCCGACCTGCTCAGCCACGCCTTCGACAGCTGGTTCGTCCCCTTCCTCGGCTTCTTCCTGCTGCCCTGGACGACGCTCGCCTACGCGGTGATGTGGAACAGCTCGGACAGGGTCTCCGGCTTCGAGTGGTTCATCGTCATCCTCGCCTTCCTCATCGACCTCGGCTCCTACGCGAGCCGCGGCCGGTACCGCACCGCCCGGGACTGACACTTCCACCGGATCGGTCCCCGCTGGGAACCGAACTGTAAGAACATGACCTTGCGTTCGCGTTTAGGATGACAATCCATGAGCGCGAAATTTGTTCTAAGCGGTAGTAACAAAAATGCGCCATTCACCCTGAAGGTCCGGCGCGGCGAGGGCATGGTCCTACTGTCGATGGACTGGAAGGACGGCGAACCGCCTGACAACTTCGTCGGCTTCGCGATCGAGTGCAAGCCACCTGACAGCAAAGAGTTCTTCGCACTCGAAAACCGACTCTCGTTTGCCGCCGCCGACGGCAGCGTCGGCAAATCCAGCAAGTCGACCCGGCTCTCCCCCTTGCAGAAGTTCCGCTGGGTGCACTTCCCGCGCGACGCCGAAGTCGACGGCGAGTTCACCTACCGGGTGACTCCCGTCCTCATGGACGAGGGTGACGCGCTCACCTACGGCGAGCCCCAGGAGGTGGACATCGTGCTCGGCGGCGAGACCCACCCCGGCAAGCTGAACGTCACCTTCACCCGGGGCTTCGTCTCCTCCCAGGCGTTCGTGGATCGCTTCGAGCAGAACGGCAAGGTCTCGACCCTGATCCCCTCCAAGGCGGACGCGGGTCTCGACTTCGAGCCGACCCACCCCGACGCCGACGAAGCGCTGAACTGGATGGGGTTCGAGGCGCGGCGGGCGATCCTGGCGCTGCTCGACGAAGCGATCGCCGACAAGGGCGCCCAGGTCAGGGTCGTCGCCTACGACATGAACACGCCGGAGATCGTGACCCGGCTCGAGCAGCTCGGCGACCGCCTGAAAGTGATCATCGACGACTCCGACGCCCACGGCGAGCACGACTCGGCCGAGACCGCGGCGGCCAAGCGGCTCACAGCCAGCGCCGGCACCGACAACGTCAAACGCCAGCACATGGGCGACCTCCAGCACAACAAGTCGATCGTGGTCGACGGCCCGAAGGTGAAGGCCGCCGTGGGCGGTTCGACGAACATGAGCTGGCGCGGCCTCTACGTGCAGTCGAACAACGCCGTGATCCTGCGCGGCGAGGAGCCGGTGAAAGCGTTCTCCGCCGCCTTCGACTCCTACTGGGAAAACGAAAAACCGTCGACCTTCGGCGCCACCGAGCCCGCCCAGATGGCGACGCTGGGACTGGACGGCATCGACGCCAGCGTCGCCTTCTCACCACACATCGCCAGCAACGCGCTGCTGGCGACGATCGCCGAGGACATCGACGCCAACACCGAGTCCTCCCTGCTCTACTCGATGGCCTTCCTCTCCCAGACCGAGGGCCCGATCAAAGACGCGATCGAGAAGTGCACCAAAGACCCGGAGATCTTTGTCTACGGCATCGCGGACCGCAAGGTCGGCGGCCTCGACCTGCAGATCCCCGCCGGCAACGTCGCCCCCGTCTTCTCCTCGCGGCTCAGCGAGAACGTCCCGGAGCCGTTCAAATCCGAGCCGTCCGGCGGCAGCGGCATCCGCATGCACCACAAGTTCGTCGTCATCGACTTCGACAAGCCGAGCGCCCGCGTCTACCTCGGCTCCTACAACTTCTCCGACGCCGCCGACACCAAGAACGGCGAGAACCTGCTGCTGATCAAGGACCCCGGCGTCGCCGCCGCCTACACCGTCGAGGCGCTGCGCATCTTCGACCACTACCGCTTCCGCGTCGCCGAGCAGGAAGCCAAAGACGCCGACGAGACCCTCTCCCTCGCCAAGCCCCCCAAGTCCGGCGAGAAGCTCTGGTGGGACAAGTACTACACGGACCCGCAGAAGCGCCGCGACCGCGAAGTGTTCGCGTAGACCGCCTCGTGCGACGGAGGCGCCACCAGGTTTTCCTTGGCACCTTCGTTGCCCTGCTCGTGTTCGGCTTCGCCGCTACCGCCGCGGCCCTTCAACTCCAGACCGGCAGCACGGTGCTCGAATTCGACGCGCGCGTCTCTCCGAAAACCCTTACGAAAACCGCAGCGCAGGCCGCCGCGGTCAGGGTTTCCGGGCGGGTTTTCACCACCGATGGAAGCGTGCCCTCCGCTCTCACCCAGCTCCAGGTCAAAGTCGACAACGACGTCGTCCTGGACACGGCCGGCCTCCCCGTGTGCCGTTTGGGGCAGATCCAGGCAGTGGACATCACCAAAGCCGCGAGGGTGTGCCGCAGGTCGCTGCTCGGCCGGGGCACGATGGCGTACACGGTCGCATTCCCCGGCAGCCCTCCGCTCCTCCTGCGTGGCAGGGTCCTGATCTTCAACAGCGGCAGCCGACGCAGCGGCGCGAAGCTGCTCGCCTACCAGTATTCGAAAGTGCCGATCGCCTCCGTGGCTGTCACTCCAGTGCGGATCAGGCGCGCCGGCCGTCACGGACTGTCAGCGATCGCAACCGTGCCGAGGATTGCGGGCGGGGCCGGCTTCCTGACCTCCTTCAGCGTGAAGCTCCGCAAGAAGTACTCATTCAGGGGCGAGCGGAAAAGTGTGATCTCGGCAAGCTGCGGCCATCGTCGGATTCGACTCAGGGTCAGAGCGAACTTCGCGAACGGCGGCTCGAGCCAGGGCAGCCTGACCCACGGCTGCAAGGGCCGCTGACGGCCTAGTCGGACCGCACCGCTCTCCAGGCCGCCTCCGCCAGCTCGCCCTCGATCCGGCGCAGCGACTTGGCGCGGCCGGCAAGCCAGGTGCGGCAGAGCTCCTGAGCCGGCCCGAAGACCGCCGCGTAGAAGACCTCGCGACGCATCGGGCGAATCCCCGCCTGCTGCTCAACCCAGGCGTCGATCGCCGCAAACAGTCGCTGGTTGAGCTCCTCGATCTCCTCCCCTTCCAGCTCCCGTGCCACCCCGCCCTGGAAGAGGAAGCGGGCCCGCTCGGGATTGCGCCCGACCCAGCGCAGGTGGTGCCTGACCAGCGCTTCGACCCCTGCTTGTGCGTCGGGCCCGTCATCCAGGGTGCGCCGGACGCCCTCCTGGTAGCGACGGAGGATCTCCACGTAGAGCGCGGCCTCGATCCCCTCCTTGCCGCCGAAGTGGTGGTAGATCGAGCCGACGCTCGCACCGGAGCGAGTGCGCACGTCGGCGATCGCGGTCGTGCCGGTTTCGGCGAACGCGTCGAGCGCGGCCTCGAGGATTGCTTCGCGACGGTCCATGCTAGAATTTTATTCTAGAACATGATTCTAATCGACCAGGTCATGCCCTCCTACGACCGTCGCGAGCTGCACCGGCGCGCAACCACTGCCCCGGCCTCCGACCTTTGGGACGCGGTCCACGACCTGCAGGCCAGGGAACTCAGGGCGATGCGCGTATTGATGGGCCTGCGCACCCTCGGGCGGGGAGGCGGCGATGGAGAGCGAACGGTGCTCGAAGGCTTCAAGCGCATGGGGTTCCGCCCGGTCGCCGAGGCGCCCAGCGAGGAACTCGTCGTCGCCGGCATCGGCCGCTTCTGGAAGCCGTCGGGCGGTCTGCGACGGGTGGAAGGCCAGGAGCAATTCGCCGACTTCGAGGAGCCGGGCTACGCCAAGGTCGCGTTCAACTTCCGCCTCGCCGACGGCGTGCTCTCAACGGAGACGCGCATCGCCGGCACCGACGCCCACGCCCGGCGCCGGTTCGGCCTCTACTGGCTCCTGGTCCGCCCCGGCAGCGGCCTGATCAGGCGCGAGTGGCTGCGCGCCCTGGACCGGCGGGCAATGGCGGCCGGACTGCCTCAGGCAGCCGCAAGGTCAGGCACAGCCGCCAACTCGCGCTCCGGCTCCTCGCCGGGAACCTGACACTCGATCCCAATCAGCATCTCCTCGTCCAGCACGGCAAGGATGCGCTTGAGCACAGGGATCGTCGGCATGTGATTGCCGCCCTCGACTTTCGAGATGAACGAGTGAGAGGTACCCGCCCGCTCCGCCACCTCCCTCTGCGTGAAGTCGAGCTCGTAGCGCCGTTCCCGAATGTGAGCAGCGATCCAGTTCCGCTCGCGCAACTCGCGAATCGCCGCGTACTCGTCGCGGGCTTCGCGGTACTCCACGCTGCGCCGAGCACGATCCCTCGCCGACTCAGCGACAGTCCTTCCTATCGGGCTGATCTTTTTCGCATTCACGACAGCTAATTTATCGATATCGATAAGTTAAGGGAATCTCCCTCTGCCGGCGGGCGCGTCCTTACCTGCAGCGCGTGGAGGTCTCCTCGGGTTGGCATCCATGCGCCGCTTGAATTCAGCCA
Organism: Solirubrobacterales bacterium; assembly: GCA_036376895.1. Taxonomy (GTDB): domain Bacteria; phylum Actinomycetota; class Thermoleophilia; order Solirubrobacterales; family 70-9; genus VAYN01. The sequence continues at coordinate 21,176 of DASUZL010000039.1, read as the reverse complement.
TCCTCCGCTTCGCCAAAACCTTCTCGGGGACAGGCACCGCTCCCGTGTTCTTTTCGAAAGCGTGCAACAGAACAATTAGGTTCCCGGAGCGTTGGTAGAGGATTCGGTAACGCGTCTCGGCGAACCGGATCCTCAACTCACGTAACTCGCCCTCGATCTGCGAGCTGATCGGGAACTCCGGCGGCGGGGCATCCGGTGCCTGTCTGTTCAGATACTCCTCGACGTAGTCATCGATCTTCATCCCCCGCCTAGCCGGAAGCGCCTCGATGAATTCGTCGACCGGTTCGTTCCCGCGATTGTCCCGGTAGTAGACAGCCTGCGTTCGTGCGATGCCCAGCCAAGTCGCTCAGGGCACCAGACTCTCCCCACCAAATATCGGGGCGCCCGGATTCGAACCGGGGACCTCGGCCACCCAAAGGCCGCGCGCTACCAGGCTGCGCCACGCCCCGATGGGGTCAAGTGTAGGTTCTCGGGCCATGGCCGACGTACGTCCCCTGAAGGCGCTGCACTATGACCTTGGGAAGGTCGGCTCGCTGGATGCGGTGGCGGCGCCTCCTTATGACGTGATCGATGCGGCTGGGCGGGCTCGGTTGTTGGAGCGCTCGCCGTTCAACGCGGTTGCGATCGACCTGCCGAAACCGTTCGATCCGGCTGACCCGGCGAGCGAGCCTGGGGGCGATCCTTATGAGGAGGCGGCGCGGCAGATCGACGCCTGGCGGGCCGAGGGGGCGTTGGTCGCCGACTCCGAGCCGGCGATCTGGGCGCTGACCCAGGACTATGCCGCGCCCGACGGCAACTCCTACAGCCGCCACGGCATCCTCGTCCGGGTCCGGGTCGAGGACTACGAGACCGGCACCGTGCGCCCGCACGAGCGCACCCACCCGGGGCCCCTGCTCGACCGGCTGGAGCTGACCCGGGCGACCAAACTGAACCTCTCGCCGATCTTCTCGCTCAGCACCGAGGACGCCTGGCCGCTGGTCGAACCCGCCGTTCAGGGCCCGCCCTGGGGCGAGGCGACCGACGAGGACGGCACCGTGAACCGCGTCTGGCGGGTCGCCGACCCCGCGATCCTCGAGGCCGTCACCAAGCGGCTTGCCGGCGCCCAACTGCTGATCGCCGACGGCCACCACCGCTACGAGACCGCGCGCGCCTACCGCGACGAGATCGGCGGCGAGGGCGACCACAACTACACGCTGATGGCGCTGACCGGGCTCGACGACCCCGGGCTCACGGTCTTCCCCACCCACCGCCTGCTCTCCGGATTCGCCGAGGACCCCGAGCGCCAGCGCGCGCTCGGCAACGGCCTGCGGGAGATCTTCGAGGTGACCGAGGTCGATCGCGACGGGCTCGACCCGACCGGCGAGGACGGGGTCGGCGTCTTCGGCCTCTACGACAGCTTCCACCGCCAGGCCTTCCGCCTCCGCCTCAAGGACACGGCCGAGCTCGACCGCCTGCTGGCCGGCAAGCCCGAGGCCTACCGCCGGCTCGACTCGGCGATCCTCGAGACCCTGGTGCTGAAGGGCCTGGCGGGGATGAGCGACCACGACATCGACGAGCGCCGGGGGCTCGAATACGCAAAGAGCGTCCCGGCCGCGCTGGACCAGGTCGAGAACGGCCCCTACGACGTCGCCTTCATCCAGCGCCCAGTCCCGGTCGAGCAGGTCCGCGCCGTCGCCGAGACCGACGCGAACATGCCGCCGAAGTCGACCTACTTCTTCCCCAAGGTGATGACCGGGATGGTCTTCAGCCCCGTCGGTTAGCCGCCTCTGGCGCCGCCGGCCCGGCGTAGGATGGGCCCGTGGTCAAGATCTACACGAAGAAGGGCGACGACGGGACCACCTCGCTCTGGTACGGCGGGCGCATCCCCAAGCACCACGGCCGCACCGAGGCCTACGGCACGCTCGACGAAGCCTGCTCCCAGCTCGGCGTCGCCCGCGCTCTCTGCGGTTCCGAGGAGGCCGAGCTGGCGAACGACATCCTCCACCTCCAGGACTACCTCTTCGTCGCCGGAGCCGAGCTGGCGACCGCGCCGGAGGCGGCGGAGCGGCTGGAAGACGGCGTCAGCCGCACCACCGAGGCGATGGTCGCCGAGCTGGAGGCGTTGATCGACCGCTACATGTCCGAGGTCGAGCTGCCGCCGAAGTTCGTAATCCCCGGCGGCAACCAGCTCTCCGCCCAGCTCGACGTCGCCCGCACCATCGTGCGCCGCGCCGAGCGCGCGATCTCCGCCCTCAAGGAGGCCGGTGACCTGCCAGGCGAGACCGTGATCCACTTCGTCAACCGCGCTTCCGACCTCGTCTACGCGATGGCCCGCTTCGCCGACGTCGACGACCCGGCCCTGTTCGAGGGCCGCGGCAAGAGCTGAGGCCCCCGGATGGACCTGGGACTGAGCGGCCGCGCCTGCGTCGTCACCGGCGCCAGCCGCGGGATCGGGCGCGAGACCGCGGTGCAGCTCTGCGCCGAGGGCGCGCGGGTGCTGCTGGTCGGGCGCGACGAGGAGCGCCTGGCCGAGGCGGTTGAGGCCGCCTCGGCAGCCGGCGCCGAGAGCAGTGGCGAAGCAGCCGCACTGGCCCTCGACGTCACCGAGGAGGACGCCGGCACGTGCATGCTGGCGACGGCAACCGAGCGCTTCGGCGCCCTCGACGTGCTCGTCAACAACGCCGGCTTCGCCAGCTGGCGCGACCTCGACGACGTCCCCGACGAGGACTGGCGGGCCCAGTACGAGATCAACGTGATGGCGCCGCTGCGGGCGATGCGCGCCGCCGCCCCGCCGATGGCCGAGCGCGGCTGGGGACGGATCGTCAACGTCTGCTCGACCGCAGGCAAGCGCCCCTCCTCGGCGATGCCGGAGTACTCCGTCGCCAAGGCCGCCGAGCTCTCGCTCTCCCGCCTCTTCGCCGACCGCTACGCGAAGAGCGGCGTGCTCGTCAACGCGATCTGCCCCGGCCCGGTCGAATCGGAGATGTGGATGGAGCCCGGCGGACTGCTCGACCAATCTCGCGATCTAAGCGGCGCCGACAGCCGTGACGAAGCCCTGGCCGAAGCCGGCGCCAAGCGCCCACTCGGCCGCCTCGCCGAGGCCGCCGAGATCGCCGGCGCGATCGTCTTCCTCTGCTCCGAGCGCGCCTCCTACGTCAGCGGCGCCGCCTGGTCCGTGGACGGCGGCACCGTCCAAGTGATCATCTGAGATGCGGCGGGAGATCGACGCCGCAGTGCTGCTGCCTCTCTACGGGTGGCCGGACGATCCTGGCTTGATCTTCACCGAGCGCCGCGCGGACATGCGGCGCCACGCAGGCGAGATCTCCTTTCCCGGCGGCCGTCATGACGAGGGCGATGCCGACTTCGTCGCAACCGCGCTGCGCGAGGCAGAGGAGGAGATCGGCCTCGACCCCGCGCTGGTCGAGATCGGCGAGGAGCTGCCAAGCGTCGGCACCTTCGTCACCAACTACCGCGTCCACCCCTTCGTCGGTCGCATCCCCCACCCTGGCGAGCTCGGCCTGGTCCCGAACCCGGCCGAGGTCGAGACCGTGCTCACCTTCTCGCTGGAGCTCTTGCGCAGCGGCTACGCGATGCGCCGGCTGACCCGGCGCGGGGTGCCGATCCACACCCCCACCTACGAGGTCGAAGGCCACCTGATCTGGGGCGCCACGGCGCGGATCCTCGGCGATCTGCTGAAGCGCCTCGACTGAAGCCGAGCTACTCCCTGCCAGCAGGCGAGAGCAGCGCCCGCGCCGCTGCGCCGATCTCCGCCGACCATCTGGGGACGTCGCCCGACTCCGCGGTGACCACCGCAACGGGGATCCGCCAGGTCCGGCCAGCAGCGCGAACGATCTCCGCCCCGCCCGCCAGCAGCTCCGGGTCGGCGCTCCCCGCCCCCTCGTAAACGAAGCCACGCACCGGCGTGTCGACCAGCTTCTCCAGCAGCCGCTCCAACCGCGGCCCATGGATCGCCGCCAGCTGCTCGGGCTCCCCCACCGCCGAGCCCAGTAGGTAGAAGACGACGGCAACGTCGCCGACCAGCTCCAGCAGGGTCCCCGGCCGGTCCGGGTCGGCCAGCGCCGGCTCGATCCCGACCGCTTCGATCGCCTCGACGCCGAACTCGCGCCGGCTGGTCCCCCGCACCGCCCAACCATCGGCGAGCAGCCTCTCCCCCAGGTCACGGCCGCGGCAACCGCAGCCGACGATCAGCGCCCGCACCTACATCGCCTCGAACGGCCCGCGGCCCCGCATCCGCAACCGCTCGTCCTCGGCGACGCCGGCCTGCAGCTCCGCCTCGGTCATCTCCGGAGCGCCGCGCCGCCGCCGCATCTCGTTCTGCGCCTCCAACATCTGCCGAACGTCGTCGATCTCGTTCTGGGCCTCGACCTCGGGCGAACGGGTCGGCGCCCAGTCGACAAGCTCGGCTGAGGAGCCGGGGTAGAAGTGGCCGACGACGAGCAGCGCCCCGACTATGAAGGCCAAAACGCCGAGAGTCCCCAGAACGAACAACACAGATAAAGGGTAGCCTCGCCAGCCGTGAGCAGTGGCTTCGAAGAGCTGGCCAGCGTCGACGGCAAGGTGACACCGACGGCGGAGGCGACGATCGGCCTCAAGGACGACGGCGTCTACCGCGGCGACGGCGCCTTCGAGGTGATCCGCCTCTACGGCGGCAAGCCCTTCGCCCTGACCGACCACCTCGACCGCCTGGTCCGCTCCGCCAGCGCGATCGAGCTCACTTTCGACCGCCCCGCGCTGGAGAGCGAGATCGACGCCCTGCTCGCCGCCGCCGGCCCGGTCGACGGGCAGATGCGGCTGATCGTCACCCGCGGCGGCCGCCGCATCGCCGCCACCGAGCCGATCCCCCACCACGGCGAGACGCTCACCCTGGCCACGGTCACCTACAGCCCGACGGTGATCCTCAACGGGGTCAAGTCCCTCTCCTACGCCGCCAACATGCAGGCCAGCCGCATCGCCAAGGGCCGCGGCGCCGACGAGGCGGTGCTGATCCGCCCTGAGGGCACGGTGCTGGAGCCGCCGACCTCGGCGATCTTCTGGGTCTCGCCCGAGGGCGAGCTGCGCACGCCGGCGCTCGACGACGGCGTGCTCGAGTCGATCACCCGCGACCGCCTGGTCAAGGCCCTCGACGTCGCCGAGGGCAGTTGGCACGTCGACGACCTGCGCGCCGCCGGCGAGGCCTTCCTCGCCTCGACCACGCGCGAGATCCAGGCCGTCGCCGCGATCGACGGCAACGCCCTTCCCGCCGCCCCCGGCCCCCGCACGCTCGAGGCCCAGGAGGCCTTCGCGCAGACGCTGGGTCGCGAGCTGCGCGAGCTTTGAACACCTAAGAGAGAGGGACAGGGACCAGATGGACTTCCAGTTGACCGACGAGCAGAAGCTGATCTCGGAGGCCGCTCGCGAGTTCTCCGACCGCGAGATCCTGCCGAGGATCCGCGAGAACGACCGGGCCGAACGCTTCGACCGCGAGCTGGCGGAAAAACTCGGCGAGGTCGGCTTCCTCGGCGCCCCAGTCGCCGAAGAGTACGGCGGCCGCGGCCTCGACTACATCGGCTACGGGCTGATCGTCGAGCAGATCGGCCGCGCCGACTCCTCCGCCCGCACCGTCGTCTCGGTCCAGACCTCCCTGGTCGGCAGCTCGATCGAGCACTGGGGCACCGAGGAGCAGAAACAGAAGTGGCTGCCGCTGCTCTGCTCCGGCAAGGGCTTCGGCTGTTTCGGGCTGACCGAGCCCGACACCGGCTCCGACGCCGCCAACGTCCGCACCCGCGCGACCAAGACCGACTCCGGCTGGTCGATCAGCGGCCAGAAGATGTGGATCTCGCTCGGCAACGTCTCCGACGTCGCCCTGATCTTCGCCCAGACCGACCCCGCAAAGAAGCACCGCGGGCTCGCCTGCTTCCTCGTCCCCACCGACAGCCCCGGATTCACCGCGCAGGAGATCCACGGCAAGCTCGGACTGCGCTCCTCCGACACGGCCGAGCTCTCGCTCGACGAGGTCGAGGTCGGCGAGGACGCGATGCTCGGCGAGATCGGCGACGGCTTCAAGGTGGCGATGAGCGCCCTGGAGAAAGGCCGCTACAGCGTCGCCGCGGGCTGCGTCGGGATCATGGAAGGCTGCGTCGAGGCCTCGGTCGCCTACTCGACCGAGCGCAAACAGTTCGGCGTCCCCCTCGCCCGCTTCCAGCTGGTCCAGGAGATGATCACCGAAATGATCCTCAAACGGGATGCGAGCCGGATGCTGGTCTACCGCGCCGGCGTGCTCAAGGACGAAGGCAAACCGAACCTGATGGAGACCTCGGTGGCAAAGCTCTTCGCGACCGAGTCCGCGGTCGAGTGCGCCAACCTCGCGATCCAGGTCCACGGCGGCTCCGGCTACGTCGACGACTACCCGGTCGAGCGCTACCTGCGCGACGCCCGGGTGACGACGCTCTACGAGGGGACCTCGCAGATCCAGAAGCTGATCATCGGCCGCGCCGCGACCGGGATCAACGCGATGCTGCCCTTCGAGGAAGGCTGAGCCGGGTGCCGGAGCTGGTCGAAACCTCGGTCGACGACTTCCACGTCGCTCTGCTGCAACTGAACAGCCCGGAGACCCGCAACAGCCTCTCGCCGGCGATGCGGGCGCAGTTGATCGCCGAGCTGGAGCGGCTCGACGCCGACCCGGAGGTGCGCTGCATGGTGATCGCCGGCTCGGAGAAAGTCTTCGCCGCCGGCGCCGACATCCGCGCCCTCGCCGAGCGCCCGCTCGACGTCGTCTCCGACCCCGAGGGCGCCGCCTTCTGGTCCCGGATCGCGGCGGTCGAGACGCCGCTAATCGCCGCCGTCTGCGGCTACGCGCTGGGCGGCGGCTGCGAGCTGGCGATGGCCTGCGACCTGATCGTCGCCGACGAGCAGGCCCGTTTCGGCCAGCCCGAGGTGACGCTGGGCATCATCCCCGGCGGCGGCGGCACCCAGCGCCTGACCCGCGCGATCGGCAAGCAGCGGGCGATGGAGTACGTGCTCACCGGCAAACACTTCAACGCCCAGATGGCGGTCGCCTGGGGCCTGGTCAACAAGGCGATCGGCAAGGGTGCCTGGCTGATCGAGGCGGTCGAGCTTGCCCGCACGATCGCCGAGCGCCCGCCAATCGCGATCCGCCTCGCCAAGAAAGCGGTGCTCGAAGCCGAGGAGCGCGGCGTCACCGAGGGCCTCAAGGCCGAGCGCGAGCTGTTCGACCAGGCGATGGCGACCGAGGACCGGGTCGAGGGCATGAGCGCTTTCCTCGAGAAGCGCGAGCCCGACTTCAAAGGTCGCTGAGGCTCGGCCTCAGCGGCTGAGCTGCATCATCACTTCGTCCGGGTAGCACCAGCTCCACTCCTCGCCGGGCTCGACCGAGCGGATGATCGGGTGGCCGGTCTCTTTGTGGTGCTCGGTCGCGTGCTTGCCCGGGGAGTTGTCGCAGCAGCCGATGTGGCCGCAGGCCTGGCACATCCGCAGATGGACCCAGCGCATTCCGGTGGCAAGGCACTCCTCGCAGCCCTCGACCTCGTCGGGTCGGTCGAGGTAGTTGACCGAGTCGAGATGTGAACACTCCGTAGCCGTGCCGAGACGATACACCGGCCGTGCCCAAACCGAGGTCAGGCGACGAAGAGCAGCACCCAGACGATCGCCGCCAGCACCGAGACGGCGATCAGGCGATAACCGAGCTCGCGGTCGTCCTGCTGGATGTTGAGCAGGCCGAGGATCAGCCCGGCCGGCGGCAGGACCACCGCGATCCCAAACGGGAAGAGGCTCGAAGCGCGCTCGCCCACTAGGGGGCGATCTCGATCGGCTCGCCGCCCGGCATCCAGTGCGCCTCGACCGGCGGCGGACTGTCGCGCAGGTACCACTCGGCGTCGAGGGCGCCCATGCAGCCGCTGCCAGCGGCGGTGACCGCCTGGCGGTAGGTGTGGTCGACGACGTCGCCGACGGCGAAGACGCCGCGGAGCTTGGTCCGGGTCGAGCGCGGCTCGGTGACGATGTAGCCGTCCTCGTCGGTCTCGACCTGGCCGGTGACGACCTCCGAGCGGGGAATGTGGCCGATCGCGATGAACGCGCCCGAGGCCTCGATCTCCTCCTGCTCGCCGGTCTCGGCGTGGTGGAGGCGGATCTTGGCCAGTTTGCCGTCCTCGCCGGCGACGAACTCCTCCGGGATGAACGGGGTCTTGAGCTCGATGTTGTCCTGCTCGCGGGCGCGGTCGAACATGATCTTGGAAGCGCGGAACTCATTGCGCCGGCCGATGATCGTCAGCCGGTCGGCGTACTTGGAGATGAAGATCGAGTCCTCCATCGCCGAGTCGCCGCCGCCGATCACGATCACGTCGTGGCCCTTGAAGAAGGCGCCGTCGCAGACGCCGCAGGTGGAGACGCCGCGGCCGGCCAGCTCCATCTCGCCGGGGATCCCGAGCCGTTTCGGCTCCGCCCCCATCGCCAGGATCACGGTCTTGGCGCGGTGCTCCTCGTCGCCGAGGAAGACCTTCTGCACGCCGCCGTCGGAGAGCTCGACGCGGTCGACATCGTCGGTGACGAAGCGGGTCCCGAAGCGCTCGGCCTGGGCGCGGAACTGGCTCATCATCTCCGGGCCCATGATGCCCTCGGGATAGCCCGGGTAGTTCTCGACGTCGGTCGTGTTCTGAAGCTGCCCGCCCCACTGGAAGCCCTCGAAGACAAGCGGCTCGAGGTTGGCGCGCGCGGTGTAGAGCGCAGCCGTGTAGCCGGCGGGGCCGCCGCCGATGATGATCACGTTCTCGACCTTCTTCTCCTCAGTCATTCTCGCTCTCGATTCGTCTTCCTAGCAGTCTTTTCAGGCTCGCTGAGTCTAATACTTTACTTTTTATAGTAGCTCTCCGTAGGCGTCGGGGCAAGCGTGCCGACGGCCAGCTCGAGGTCGCGTTCGGCGTCGCCGCCGCGGTCGATCGGCAGCCCCTCCTGTTCCCAGCGGTGGACCGTGGTGCGGAGCTGGAAGAAGGCGACGACGCCGGGCGGGATCGGCATCCAGAAGGCGATCAGGCGGAAGATCAGGATCGCCGGGAAGACCGTCTCCTCGGGGATGCCGAAGAGGACGAAGGCGCCGATCATGCCGGCGTCGACCGCCCCCACCCCGGCCGGGGCCAGCGGGAAGAGGTTGGCGACCATGCCGAGGAAGAAGCCCTGGACGACGACGGCGAGCGGGACGTGGACGCCGAAGGCGTGGAAGGAGGCCCAGAGCACGCCGATGCTGAAGGCCCAGTAGCCGGCGGCTCCGAGTACTGCGAGGCCGCCGCGCGAGGGGTGGGCGAAGAGCCCGATCGCAAAGCGGAAGCCTTCGCCGACCGTCGCCGGGATTTTCGCCGCCGTGTGCAGGAAGGCCTTCGCTTTCTCGCCGTGGGCGAAGGGAGAGAGGCGGCGCTCGAGGTCGGTCGGGATCAGCGCGATCAGGACACCGACCACGATCAGCACCCCGGCGACGGCGGCGGGGATGATCGTCAGCTCGACCGAGGCCTTGCCATCCAGCACCCCAGTCCGCAGCAGCACCCCGAAGAGGATCAGCGCCAGCGGGTAGAAGGCGTAGTGCAGGGAGATGAAGGCGACCATGCGGCGGGCGACGTCGCGGCGGGCCATCCCGGCTTTGCGCAGGGCCCAGTAGGTGAGGGCGATGCCGCCGGCGCCGCCGGCGGAGAAGAGCAGCGTCGCCGCCACCCCAGCCATGTTGATCTCGTAGGTCTCCGACCAGCGCAGGCGCAGCGCGTCGCCCCCGACCACCGCCTTGAAGAGGGCGATGTAGGTGCCGTAGGCGAGCACGTTGAAGCCGATCGCGATCCCGATCCAGAGCGGGTCGGCCTCGTCGAGCTTGCTCATCGCGTCGCTCAACCCGACCAGCTTCGGGAACAGGAAATAGATGCTGCCAAGCAGCACCAAGACCAGGACCAGCATTTGGATCACGCGCCGCGTAGTGAACTGCGGCATCTCAGCGATCCGGTTGCCGTTAGCCGAATCTCCGTCAGACACTGTTAGGAACGCTACCCGCTCGCGATCCTCTCCAGGCGCTGCAGAGCGCGATTTACCCCGGTAACTAGAGGTTCCGCCAAAGGCTCGCCGCGCCGAATGGCGGCGACGAGCAGCGCCCCGGCGGCGAGGTCGGTCACGTAGTGCTCGCCCAGGTAGACGAGCCCGAAGCCGAGGGTCATCGCGTAGCTCCAGCCCAGCGCCCCCTCGACCTTGCCCGCTTCGGAGAGCGAGAGCGCGGCGAGGACCGAGGTCGCGAAGTGCAGCGAGGGCATCGCCGCCCAGGGGTTGCCGCCGAGCGTGTCGTACATCTTCTCCCAGGCATCGCCCCAGGTCGTCTCGCCGACCTCGACCATGATCCGCCGCACCTCCTCGCCGGTCAGGCCCTGCTCGGAGGACCACCAGGGCGGCGCCGTCGGGACCGCGAAGTAGACGGCGCAGCCGATGTCGAAGACGGCCGCCATCTGGCGGGCGGAGCGGGGGAAGCGGTCGTTGTGGCGGAGCAGGATCACAGCCAGGGCGACGTAGGGCTCGAAGAACCAGAGCCAGTGGGTCCAGGTGAGGAAGCGGTCGATGGCGCCGGCCCGGGGCAGCCGCGCAATCGCTCGCTGCAGGCGGACGTTGGGCAGGGTGCCGCCGCCGATCACCCGGTCGGCGACGATCGGGTAGCGGCTGCGCAGGCGTTCCCGCAGGCGCTCGGGGTCGTCGAAGGGGATCTCGTGGACGACGGTGAAGGCCCACATCTGCATCGCGAAGAGGGCGACGTCGCGCTTCTTCGAGCGCGGATGCAGCACGGTGAGGGCGAGGGGCCCGGCGGCGCAGGCCACGATCGTCACCGGGGCCGGGATACGGAGCCGACGGCGCAGCAGCGGCACCGCCACCGCGGCGGCGACTGCGGACATCGCTCCCGCGCGCACCCCGAGCCGAAGCGCGCTGGATGGCCGGGAGCGCCGCATCATCAGGCCGGCGAGTATAGGTACGGCTCCAGAGAGCGGGATAGGCGGGGCACCGTGACCGGGCGTCGCAGCGCCGCCCGGCGTGAATAGAATGGCCGCGCTTTGGCGCCCCATTCCCCTGGCACTGACCAGATCGACACCCTGCTCTGGATCGGCTTCGTCGCCGCCACGATCGTCGTGGTCGCGATCAACGTCGCGCTGATCTACGCGATCCGCCGCTTCCGCGCCGCCCGCGGCGCCGAGCCGCGCCCGGCAGGCGACAACCGCCGCCTCCAGTTCCGCGTCGGCGGCGCCCTCACCGTCTTCGCCGCCCTGCTCTTCATCCTCAGCGTCGTCTACACGAACAAGGCCGAGGAGACGCCCAGCACCGGCGACGCCGGCCTCGCCTCGGCCAAGACCGGGCCGCTGACGATCAAGGCGACCGGCCAGCAGTGGCTGTGGCGCTACGACTACCCCAACGGCTCCTTCTCGTATTACAAGCTGGTGGTCCCGGTCGACACCGCGGTGAAGCTGGAACTGGTCTCCACCGATGTCGTCCACACCTGGACCGTCCCCGACCTCGCCGGCAAGCGCGACGCCGTCCCCGGCAAGGTCAACGACGTGACCTTCCTCGCCAGGGACGAAGGCATCTACGACGGCGACTCCGCAACCCTCTCCGGCCAGGCCTACGCGGCAATGCGGACCGAGGTCGAGGTCGTCTCGGCCGACGAGTACGAAGCCTTCGTCAAGCAGCAGAAGTCCGACATCGAGGCGGCCCAGGAAAGGGTCGTCGGCCTGATCGAAAGCGGGGACACGCCGTGAAGCCGAAGCCGCAGCCCGAGCTGGTCATCGACGGCTATCCGAAGCGGCGCCCGCGCTGGGCGGAGCTGGCGACCAGCGCCGACCACAAGGACCTCGGCCGGATCCTGATCTGCGGCGCCCTCGGCTTCCTCTTCATCGCCATCGTCGAGACGCTGCTGATCCGGCTGCAGTTGTCGATCCCGGAGAACAGCTTCCTCTCCCCCGTCACCTTCAACCGCATGCTCTCCACCTACGGCGCCACCGCGATCTTCCTCTTCGCGATCCCGCTGGTGCTGGGCTTCTTCTACTACGTGGCGCCGCTGCAGATCGGCGCCCGCGGCACCGCGCTGCCGCGGCTCGGGCAGATCGGGGTCGCTCTCTTCGTCATGGGCGCGACCGTGCTCTACGCCGCCTTCCTCTTCACCCCCTCCGAGGCCGGGGTCAACCCGCTGGCGCCGCTGAGCGAGGTCGCCTTCCTCTCCAACAACGGCGTCGACGCCTGGGCCGCGGCGACCGGCCTGGCCACGCTCGGCTTCGTCTTCATCGCGATCGACCTGCTGACGACGCTGCGGCGGATGCGCGGGCCCGGCATGGCCTGGCGCCGGGTCCCGGTCTTCGCCTGGGGCGCGACCGTCAGTTGCTGGCTGCTGCTGGTGATCGGCCCAGTGCTGCTCTCGGCGCTGACGATGCTGATGATCGACCGCAACTTCGACGGCGTCTTCTTCGCCGACGGCTCCGGCGGCGCGCCGCTGCTCTGGCAGCACCTGAGCTGGATCTTCTACACCGGCACCTACATGCTGGTGCTGATCTTCGCCTTCGGCGCGATCGCCGAAATCGTCTCCGCCTTCTCCGGCCGGGCGCTGCTCAACCGCAGCGTGGTGATGGGCTCGATGGTCGTGATCGCGGTCGTCGGCACCTTGGCCTGGATGCAGAACATGCTGACGGCGCCGATCGGGATCGGCTGGATGTACTTCGCGATGGTGATGTCGCTGGCGCTGATCGTGCCCTTCGGCCTGATCCTCTTCAACCTGTTGACGACGATGATCGGCGGCGCACTGCAGGTGCGGGCGCCGCTGCTGTTCGCCGCCGGCGCGATCTCCGCGATCTCGGTCGGGCTCGCGGCCGAGATGACCCACTCGATGGTCGCTATCTCCTGGCAGCTGAAGAACACCACCGACGCCACCGCCGCCACCCACTTCGCGCTGGTCGGCGGCGCCGTCTTCGGCGGCTTCGCGGCGCTCTACTACTGGTTCCCGAAGATGACCGGGCGGACGATGGGCGAGAGCCTGGCGCGGATCTCCTTCTGGACGATGATCGCCGGCATCCTGCTCGCCTTCGTGCCGCTCTTCCTCGCCGGCTCGACCGAGAACCAGGTGATCGACGCCTACAAGTACTTCGGCGGCACCGGCGTCAGCACCTACAACCTGATCGCCTCGATCGGCGCCCTGGTGCTGGCGATCGGGATCGTGCTGACGCTCGCCAACGCGATCGGCAGCCGCGTCAACGGCCCCGAGGCCGGCCACGACCCCTGGGGCGGCGACTCGCTCGAGTGGTTCGCGCTCTCGCCCCCGGACCCGCACAACTTCGACGTCCTGCCTGACGTCCGCAGCACCCGCCCGATGCGCGACATCCGCGACTCGATCGCGCACCGCACCGAGCGCCCCGAGCAGCCGGCTCGCGAGTCGCAGCCGGTAGCCTGAGCGCCATGGAATCCGGCGCTGGCGCGCAGACTGCGCCCAACCCGTCGGCGACCGGGGCTGTCGGCCGCTCCCCCGTCGCCACCGTGCTTCGCGACTACCTGACGCTGACCAAGCCGAAGGTGCAGTCGCTGCTGCTGTTCACGACGGTGACGACGATGTACGTGGCCGGTGACCCCTCGGCCGGGCTGATCTTCCTCACCTGCCTCGGCGGCGCCCTCTCCGCCGGCGGCGCCGGCGCGATCAACCACGCCGTCGACCGCGACGTCGACCAGATGATGACTCGCACCGCCGACCGCCCGGTCGCCTCCGGCCGCGTCTCCGTGCGCGCCGCGATCACCTTCGGGACGCTGCTCGGCTGCGCCTCCTTCGCGCTGCTGGCGCTGACCGTCAACCCGCTGGCGGCCGCCCTCTCCCTCTCCGGCCTGCTCGGCTACGTCTTCGTCTACACGCTCTGGCTGAAGCGCAAGACGCCGCAGAACATCGTCATCGGCGGCGCCGCCGGCGCGGTCCCGCCCCTGGTCGCCTGGGCGGCGGTCACCGGCGAGCTCAGCGGCATGGCCTTCTACCTCTTCGCGATCGTCTTCTTCTGGACCCCGCCGCACTTCTGGGCGCTCTCGCTGCTGATGAAGGACGACTACGCCAAGGCCGGGATCCCGATGCTGCCGGTGGTCCGCGGCGAGGACGAGACCCGGCGCCAGATCCTCCTCTACACCGTCCTTCTCTACGCCGTCACCCAGTTGCCCTTCTGCGCCGGCGGCCTCGGCGTCGCCTACCTGGTCCCCTCGATGCTGCTCGGCGCCGTCTTCATCTACTTCTCGGTCCGCCTGCTGCGCAGCAAAGAACGCCGCTGGGCCCTGCGCACCTACCTCTTCTCGCTCGCCTACCTGGCCCTGCTGTTCCTCTCGATCGCCATCGCGGCGAACGTCTAGGCGCCCTCCAGGGCGCGCAGACCGGCTTCCCTGATAGAAATCCGCCAGCATGGATCGCGAGACCGCACGCAAGAACATGGGCGCCGGCCTGGTGGCCGGGGGCCTCGCCGCCGCGGTCTTCGCCCTCTGCTTCGTCGCCGCCTTCCTCTACATCGCCCAGTGAGATGAGCGACCATCGTCAAATCACCGAGCCCGGCGAGTTGGTCTACGCGCCGAAGCCCTCCTGGGCGCCGATCTTTCTCGCGCTCGGCGCGCTCGGCCTGATCTGCGGCACCTTCGCCTCCGGCTTCATCTTCGCCCCGTACATCTACGGCATCGTCGGCGCCGTTTTTGCCCTCGCCGCCTTCCGCAGCATCGTCCGCGGCGCGATCCGCGAGCACTACCGCCTCCCCCGCAGGCAGCACGTCCGCGGTGCCGCCTTGCCGATCGAGACCATCTCGGTCCCTCCGAAGCCCTAGCGGGCTTCCCAGCGCCTTTTTACTCGGGCGTCATGCCCGACGTCGCGCCATCGGAGGTCCAGACGCGGACGATGTCGCGCATCGAGAGCACGCCGACCGCCTCGCCGCCGTCGAAGACGACCAGGTGGCGGACGCCGCGCCGCGACATCTCCGCCGCGGCCCGCTCCAGGCTCCAGTCCGGCGCCGCTGCGATCACCCGCTCGCTCATGTGGTCCCCGACCCGCTCGGCACCGGGATCCTCGCCGGCGGCGACGGAGATCAGCAGGTCGCGCTCGGTCACGATCCCGGGCGTCGGCGAGTCGGCGTCGCTGACCAGGGCGGCCCCGGTTTTGCGCTCGACCATCATCGCCGCGGCCTCGCGCAGCGTGTGCGAGGGGCCGACGCTCACCGTCACCTCCGACATCCCGTCACTCACCTGCATCGACATCCTCCTCTGGCGCTCGTGGAGTTAGTGCGAATCGACTCAAGAGTAACCCACCCAGGCCCCCTCACAGGGACGCTTTCGGTAGGCGTCGACATATAGACTCCCGCCCGCTTCCTGCCCTATGTCGCGCCGCCCGAAACTCATCCGCTCGCTGCTCGCGCTCGCCGCCCTGGCGGCGGTCGTCGTGAGCGCTTCCGGCTGCGGCACGACCAGCGCCGATCCTGAGCGCGGCCGCGTCCTCTTCGTCCAGAAGTGCGGCACCTGCCACACCCTGGCCCAGGCAGGGACCACGGCGACGATCGGGCCCAGCCTCGACTCCGCCTTCGCCGCCGCCCGCGAAGTCGGCGAGGACAACGAAACGGTCGAAGGCATCGTCAAGAACCAGGTCGAGTTTCCGCGGCCCGAAAGCGGCAACCCTGCGGCCTCGATGCCGGCCGACATCGTCACCGGCCAGGACCTCGACGACGTCGCCGCCTACGTCGGCCTCTACGCCGGCGTGCCCGGCGCGGCGCCGCCCAAGGTGCCCGGCGGCCCCGGCGCCCAGGTCTTCGCCAACAACGGCTGCGGCGGCTGCCACACCTTCGCCGCCGCCAGCTCCGGCGGCACGGTCGGCCCCAACCTCGATGAATCGCTGACGCCTGAGGACACCGCGGCGATGATCGAACAGATGATCGTCGACCCCGAGGCCGACATCGTCCCGGGCTTCCAGCCCGGCCTGATGCCGGCCACCTTCGGCGACACGATCTCGAAAAAAGAAATCGAACAGCTCGTCGAATTCCTGATCGAAAACTCCCCCGCCGGCAAAGGCCAGGCGGGCGGCTGATCCGGAGCACCTGAAACGGGCGGCCAGCGGCCGCTGCGATCATCTTCGTGACGATGCGGGAACGCCTCCAGAACCGCCTCGAGATCTCCCCCGGGCGCTACGCCCAGGTGACCGCGGTCGCCCTCGCCGCCCTGGCGCTGATCGTGCTGACCGGCGCCGCCGTGCGGCTGACCGGATCCGGCCTCGGCTGCCCGGACTGGCCCAAATGCTACGGCGGCACGACGCCGCCGCTGGAATCGCACGCGGTGATCGAGTACGGCAACCGGCTGCTGACCGGGTTCGTCGGCTTCGCCGTGATCGCCGCCTGCGTGCTCGCCTTCTTCCGCCGGCCCTACCGCTGGCACCTGGCCCTGTTCGGGGCGCTCCTGCCGCTGGGGGTGATCGGCCAGGCGATCCTCGGGGCGCTGGTCGTCAAGTACCACCTGGCGCCGGGGCTGGTGATGTCGCACTTCATCCTCTCGATGATGCTGCTCGACGCGGCTTTCGCGCTGGCCTGGTGCTCGCGCTATGAGCCCTGGGAGCGGCGGCGCTCCAGCGACCGGCTCGGCGTCTGGCCGGTCCGGGCGCTGGTCCCGCTGGGCCAGCTGACGATCCTCGCCGGCACCATCGCCACCGCCTCCGGGCCCCACGCCGGCGCCCACGAGGGGCAACTGGTCCACCGCTTCGACTTCGAGGGCGGCAACACCCTGGAGTGGGTCGTCCAGCGCCACGCCGTGCTCGCCACGGTCTACGGCCTGGCCGCGATCGGCGTCTGGTTCCTGCTGCGCCGCCCTGGAGGCGACAGGAGGGCCGTGAAGCCTCTGACCGTGGTCCTGGGCCTCCTGGCGCTGCAGGGGGCGATAGGCGGCCTCCAGTGGGCTCTGGAGCTGCCGGGGGAGATCGTCTGGGTCCACGTCTCCCTGGCCACCTTCAACTGGCTGGCGATGCTGTGGACGGTCGCTGCGGCGGGACGCCTGGAGCCGCGCGACCAAACGGTCGCCGACGACGGCGAGCGGCGCGAGCGCTCCCCCGCCCCGGCCACCGGCGCGGTCTAGCCAAACCACCGGAGCCAGAACATGCTCCCCTTCTGGCTCTCGATCGGCGCCCTCAGCCTCGTCCAGGCGGCGCTGGTGGCGGCGCCCAAAGCGGCCGAGCTGCCGCTCCTAAACAACCTCCGCAGCAGCTGGTGGGCGCTGGCCCTGCCGCTGCCGATCGCGCTCGTCTTCGCGGCGATCGAACTCAGCTCCGACAGCGCCCGCATCCTCACCTACCTGGCCCTGTTCGCCGTGCCGCCGCTGGCGGCGCTGGCCCTGGCGGCGATCGTCCGGGGGGCCCGCCCGGCCCTGGCGCTGCTGGCGGTACCGCTGTTCGCGATCGCCTGGGCCTGGGAGGGCTCACTGGGCGGCCACACGGCGGCGCTGGTGCTCTCGGCCCTGGCCTGCGTCAGCCTCGGCTGGCTGCTGGTCTGCGTGGTCGATGCCCGCTGGATCAAGCTCGGCATCTACGCCCTGGCCGCGATCGACGCCTACCTGGTCGGCTCCGACCTGCTGGCGGAGCCGAACGCGGTCCTCAACGCGGCGACCCCCGCCGCCGGCCTGCCGAGGCTCCAGTTGGCTCACTTCGGCTCGGCGGTGATGGGCTTCGGCGACCTCTTCGTCGCCGCCACCCTGGGCGCCCTGCTCGCCTCCAACCGCCGCCTGCAACTCACCGGCGCCGCCCTGGCTGCCGTCGTCTGTGTCGCCTCCGACTTCCTCTTCTTCACCCTCGACCAGCTGCCGGCGACGGTCCCAATCGCCATCACCCTGGCGATCCTCGAACTGCGCGAATGGCGCCCGAAGCTCAGAGCTGAGTAGAGATCACCGCGGCGGCCGTGACGATAAAGGTGCCGATCATGCCGCCGGCAACCTGAATGATCAGCCGGTGGGTAGTTTCAAAGCGGGCCGTGCTTTCACTCTGCATCGCTTGGAAGCGGGCATTCATTTCGCGCTGAAGCGCGTCGAAACGGGCATTCGTTTCCCGCTGCATCGCTTCCATTCGGTCGAAGCGTTCGTCCATGCGGCGGAAGCCGTCATCGACCTTCGCGTTGAGGTCGTCGAGCCGCTCGTCGGTCCAGGCTTCTCTCACCCGATACATGGTGCCACATTATCGAGTTCGATGTAATGTCTTGTCGTCGCAACGTAAAAGTTGCGTGTCAGCTCTCGCGCCGCTTGCGCGCAACCCAGCGGTACAGGTGCACGCAACCAGCGATTGCCAGCACCAATCCCCAGAGCGCCCCCACCAAGGGACGCGTCAGCAACGTCAAGGCGATCACCGAACCTGCCGCGATCCCGACGATCACGACCCACCTGAAGACCGCCTCCTCGGAGATCCTCAGAGGATGTACACCGTCACGTAGACGACGATCCACATGATGTCGACGAAGTGCCAGTAGATGCCTGGCACCTCGACGCCGAGGTGATCCTCGGCTTTGGGGCCGAAGTGGCCGCGGAAGGCGCGGATCGTGGCGAAGCTGAGCAGCAATAGGCCGACGAAGACGTGGGCGCCGTGCAGGCCGGTGAGGCTGTAGAAGATCGAGCCGAAGGCGAGGTCACGGGCGCTGAAGCCGATGTGCACGTACTCGTTGACCTGGATGAAGAGGAAGGTCGCGCCAAGCAGCCAGGTCAGCAGCAGGCCCAGTTTCAGGCCGGCCTTGTTGCCGCGGCGGATCGACTCCAGTGCGTAGTGGATCGTGAAGCTGGAAGAGACCAGGATCGCCGTGTTGATGCCGGCGACGCCGACCGGGAGCTCGTAAGGATGCGGCGGCCAGGTCGGCGGGTCGACGACGACGCGGAGGAAGAAGTAGGCAGCGAAGAAGGCGCCGAACAGCATCACCTCGGAGACGATGAAGAGCAGGATTCCCAGCACCTGTTTGTCGATGCGGGAGCTCTGGTTGGCCTCGGGCGGGCCGTGGTGGTGATCGGCGTGCTCGTGGCCGACAGCGACGGTTGCGCTCTCCATCAGGCCTCCTCCCCCTCGGCGACGGCGGCGGCCACGGCAGCGGCGGGCCGCCCGACCTCGATGTGCTCGACCTGCTTCTCGGTGATCTCGCGCACGCGGCCGATCAGGTCATCCTCCAGCCACTGCGAGCTCTCGCCGGCGAAGGTCGAGATCAGGACCTCGTCGATCCGGTAGTGCTCGATCGCGTTCTTGACCGCCTGGAAGGGATCGGGGCTCATCGGCTGGCCGGTGGCGTCGATCTCGGCGCGGTAGAGCTCGGCCAGGGTCGAGGCGAGGTCGTTGACGATCTCGGCCTCGCTGACGTCGTCGCTGCTGGGACAGACGATCGTGTACCGGTGCGGGCTGGCGGCGGCGCGCTCCTTGAGCCGGTTGACCAGGTCCGGGGCGGCGACGGTCTGGGTCGAGACCACGAGCGTGTGGATCAGGTCCCAGCGGATCGCGTCGTCTTCGATCCGCACCGGGATGTGGGTCAGCTTGGTGTCCGGCTCAACCCGGTCGCGGACCCACTCGACCAGGTCCTTGCGGGTGAGGCCGAAACGGGTGTCGTAGAGGCAGGAGAGCAGCAGCTCGCCCGGTTCGTGGGCGCGGACCGCGTCCCAGACCGCCAACGAGGGCTCCGGGTCCATCACCTCGCCGACCGAATCGATCCCGAACTCGCGCAGCACCGCCATCGTCACCTCGACCCGGGCGCGGGCCGCCTCGCGCAGCTCGCCGGCGTCGATCAGCTGACCGACCGAAGGCTGATTCTGCGGCGCCGCGACTACCACGCCGGAGGACTGCTCCTGGCGCTCGCGCACGGCCTCGAGCAGCTTGCGCCCGCCGGCCACCTCATTGAGGAAGACCAGCAGCGGCCGGCCCTCGCCATTGGCGCTCACGTCGAGCCCACCACGCTCGGCTCGGCCTCCGGGACCTCGGCCCCTTCGCCGGCCATGATCGCGTGTTTGGCGCCGGGAACGCCGAACTCGTAGGGGCCGCCGACAACTCGTGGGATCTCGTCGAAGTTGAAGATCGGCGGCGGCGAGGAGACCTGCCACTCGATCGAGTTGGCGCGCCAGGGGTTGCCCTCGGCGCGCGGGCCGAAGCGCCAGCTGACGATCATGTTGTAGAGGAAGACCAACTGGGCGGCGCCGAGCATGAAGGCGAAGCAGCTGATCAGCAGGTTCCAGTTGCCGAACTGCTCGGCGTAGTCGGCGACGCGTCGTGGCATCCCGTCCATCCCGATCCAGTGCATCGGGATGAAGGTGCCCCAGGTGCCGACCAGGGTGCCCCAGAAGTGGACGCGCCCGAGTTTCTCGTCGTACATGCGCCCCGTCATCTTCGGGAACCAGTGGTAGACGCCGGCGAAGATCGTGAAGACGGAGCCGCCGAAGAGCACGAAGTGGATATGGGCGACGATGAAGTAGGTGTCGGAGACGTGGATGTCGATCGGCACCATGCCGAGCATGACGCCGCTGATGCCGCCGATCGTGAAGGTGACGATGAACGCGAGCGCGAACAGCATCGCCGTCGAGTAGGTGTGGATCTTGCCGAAGTAGAGCGTTCCCAGCCAGGAGAAGATCTTGATCCCGGTCGGGACCGCGATCAGCAGCGTGGTCAGCATCATCGGCACCCGCAGCCAGCTGAACATGCCGGCGACAAACATGTGGTGGGCCCAGACCGAGTAGCTGAGGACGACGATCCCGATCAGCGCCAGGGCCATCAGCCGGTAGCCGAAGATCGGTTTGCGGGCGTGGGTCGAGATCACCTCGGAGACGATCCCGAACCCGGGCAGCATCATGATGTAGACGGCCGGGTGCGAGTAGAACCAGAAGATGTGCTGGTAGCTGATCACGTCGCCGCCGCCGGCGAACTGGAAGAACTGGGTGCCGAGGGCGCGGTCGAAAAGGACCATGAACTGGGCGCCGGCGATGAAAGGCGTCGCGGCAACCACCAGCAGCGAGGTCGAGAGGTTGGCCCAGACCAGCAGCGGCATCCGCCAGAAGGTCATTCCGGGCGCACGCATGGTGATGATCGTGACGAGGAAGTTGAGCGCCGTCGCGATCGACGAGGCGCCCGCGAACTGGACGCCGAGGTTGAAGAACGACTGGCCCAGCGGGGCACCGGTCGAGAGCGGCGCGTACCCCGTCCAGCC
>DASUZL010000038.1:0-102032 GCA_036376895.1 Solirubrobacterales bacterium | reverse complement strand
GCTCGACGACCAGGACGTCTACGCAGAGATCCAGCGCGCCGACACCGTCGGTGATTTCCAGATCGAGAGCCGTGCGCAGATGCAGAGCCTGCTCCGCACGAAGCCCGAGACGATCGACGACCTCACGATCCGGGTCGCGCTCGTCCGGCCCGGGCCCATCCAGGGGAAGGCCGTCCACCCGTACATCGAGCACCGCCGCCTCCTCCGCGAGGACCCGTCCTTCGTCTTCCCGGTCCCCGACGAGTCGCTCCGCGAGCCGCTCGCCGCGACGCTCGGCGTCGTCGTCTTCCAGGACCAGGTGCTGGACGTCGCGATCGCGCTCGCGGGATACACGATCGGCGAGGCCGAGGGGCTTCGCCGGGCGATGAGCCGCAAGCGGAGCCACGAGGCGCTCGAGGCGCACCGGGAGCGGTTCGTCTCCGGGGCGATCGGGCGCGGCGTCGGCGCGGTGGTCGCCGAGGGCGTGTTCGACACGCTCGTCGGCTTCTCGGGCTTCGGGTTCCCGAAGGCGCACGCAGCTGCCTTCGGCCTTCTCGCCTACCAGTCGGCCTGGTTGCGCCACCACTATCCGGCAGAGTTCCTCTGCGGCCTGCTGAACGAGCAGCCGATGGGCTTCTACCCGCCCGACTCGCTGGTCCACGAGGCGCAACGCCGCGGCATCCGCATCGCCCCGCCCGACGCCAACCGCAGCCACCTCCTCTGCCGGGTCGAATCCGCCCATCGCGACGGGCCGGAGCTGCGTGGCGGGGAGGTGGTGCGAATCGGCCTCGGCTACGTCAAGGGCGTGCGCAAGGAGGAGATGGAGGAGCTGGTCGCCGAGCGCGGGCGCGGCGGGCCCTACGGCGGGGTGGCGGAGTTGGCCTCGCGCTCCGGGGCGGGGCTGCCGAGCCTGGAAAAGCTCGCCTGGGCGGGGGCGCTGGACGGAATCCCGGCTGGCTCGGGCAGCGAGCGGCGCGAGGCGCTGTGGCGGGTCGGGGTCGCCAGCGCCGGGCGCGGTGCCGGCGGCGCGACACAACTGGCGCTGCCCCTTGAGCCGCCCGAGCCGCCGCGGCTGGCGCCGCTCGGCGAGTGGGGCAAACTGATCGCCGACTACCGCTCGACCGGCCTCACCCTCGGCAAGCACCCGATGAAATTACTGCGGCCGGGGCTCGACCCGGCCATCGCCAGCAGCGCCGACCTCGGGCGGATCGACGACGGCGCCACGGTCGAGGTCGCCGGCATGGTCGTCGCCCGCCAGCGCCCGGAGACCGCGAAGGGCATCGTCTTCATGCTGCTCGAGGACGAGCGCGGCACCGTCAACCTGATCGTCCCGGGCAAGGTCTACGACCGCCACCGGGCGCTGGTCCGGACGGCGCCGCTGCTGCGCGCCCGCGGCCGGCTCGAGCGCCGCGAAGGGACGATCAACGTGCTCGTCGCCGAGGTCGCGGCGCTGGAGCGGACCGAGCCGCCGCCTGCGCCGGCCCAGACCGAGCGGGCCGAACCGGACCCCGGTGCCCGCCGCGAGCGCCGCCGGCTCGCCGTCGCCGAGCTGCGCGCGGTCGCCCCTGCGGGGCACAGCTTCGGGAGGCGCGGGCGGTGAGCAGGCTAGGGAACCCGGAGCACGATCTTGCCGCCGCCGTGGTGCTCTTCGGCGGCGGCGTGAGCGGCAGGTGCTTCGCTGAGATCGAAGACGCGGTCGACGTGGACCTGCAACTGGCCGTTCTCGACCAGGTGCGAGAGGCCGGCGAGGCCTGTGGGGTCGGGCTCGACCAGGAAGCCGGTGGCGCGGCGGTTGCTC
Source organism: Solirubrobacterales bacterium (assembly GCA_036376895.1). GTDB lineage: Bacteria > Actinomycetota > Thermoleophilia > Solirubrobacterales > 70-9 > VAYN01. The sequence continues at coordinate 100,255 of DASUZL010000038.1, read as the reverse complement.
TCGACCGCTTTCTCGATCAGCTCCTGGCCGGCGCCGCTGGGGACCGAGACGAGCAGGCCGCCGGGGCGCAGCGCCCGCAGCGAGCCCTCGCCGTAGCGGCCGGTGAGGTCGATCACCGCGTCGAGGTCGGAGAGCTCCTGCTCGAAGTCGCCCTCGCGGTAGTCGATGACGCGGTCGATGCCGAGCTCACCCAAGCGCTCGGCCTGCTCGGAGCGGGCGGTGCCGAAGACGTTGGCGCCGCGCGCCTTGGCGATCTGCACCGCCAGGTGGCCGACCCCGCCGGCGGCGCCGTGGATCAAGAGGTCGTCGCCGGACTGGAGGTTGATCGTGTCGACGACGATCTGCCAGGCGGTGAGGCCGGCCAGCGGCAGCGCCCCGGCCTCCTCGTGGGAGAGCACCGCCGGTTTGGCCGCGAAGTGTCGCGAGGGGGCGGTGACGTACTCGCCGTAGGCGCCGGCTTCGCGCGGGAACCACGGCATCCCGAAGACCTCGTCGCCGACCCGGAACCTGGTCCCACCGGCGCCGAGCTCGGTGACCACGCCGGAGACGTCCCAACCGACCCGGAAGGGCGGGTCGCCGAGGAATTTGGAGCGGCCGCCCTGGCGGGTCTTGAAGTCGACCGGGTTGACCCCGGCGGCGTGGACGCGGACCTGGACCTCGGTCGGGATCGGCTGCGGCGTCGGCAGCTCCTCGACCACCAGCACCTCCGGCGGCCCGACCTCGTGCTGAATCACTCCTCGCATTCGTCCCCGATCATAGGCGCGCATTGCTAGCGTCGGGAGCCATGCAGCGGGTCAACATCGCCGCGCCCGAGTTCAGCTTCGACGCTGAGGACCCAGAGGGGTTCCGGGCCGGGATGGCGCGGCTCGGCAAGCTGCTCGGCGCCTCGGAGTCGGGGATCAGCGTCTACGAGCTGCCGCCCGGCCAGGCGGTCTGCCCGTACCACTACGAGGTCGGCGAGGAGGAGTGGCTCCTGGTCCTCTCCGGCAACCCGACCCTGCGCCACCCCGGCGGCTCGGAGCAGCTCGATCCCTGGGACGTCGTCTGCTTCCCGCGAGGGCCCGAGGGCGCGCACGGGATCCGTAACCAGACCGACGAGGTTGCCCGGGTGCTGATGTTCTCCACCGTCGTAGTGCCCACCGCCACCGTCTATCCCGACAGCGACAAGGTCGGGGTCTGGACCGGCGACCCGGAGACCGACGTGATGGTCCGCCGCGACAGCACCGTCGACTACTACGAGGGCGAGTGAACGACCTCGAGTCGGCCCGAGACGGGGACGAGGCCGCCTTCGAGCGGCTGGTCGGCCCGCACCGGCGCGAGCTGCACGCGCACTGCTACCGGATGCTCGGTTCCCTGCACGACACCGAGGAAGCGATGCAGGAGGCGATGCTGCGGGTCTGGCGCAACCTCGACGACTTCGAGGACCGCGGCTCGCTGCGGGCCTGGCTCTACAAGATCGCCACCAACGCCAGCCTCGACGCGCTCGGCCGCCGCAAGCGGCGGATGCTGCCGATCGAGCAGGCGCCCGCCGCCGACCCGGAGCTGCCGGTGGGTGGCCTGGTCGAGGACCACCTCTGGCTCGAGCCCTACCCCGACCAGGAGCTGGGGATCGAGGACGGCTACGCCGCGCCGGACGCGCGCTACGAGCAGCGCGAGGCGTTGGAGCTGGCCTTCATCGCCGCCATGCAGCACCTGCCGGCACGCCAGCGGGCGGTGCTGATCCTGCGCGAGGTGCTCGGCTTCTCGGCCAAGGAGGTCGGCGAGACGCTGGACACCTCGGTGCCCTCGGTCAACAGCGCCCTGCAGCGGGCGCGCAAGACGGTCGAGGAGCGGATGCCCGAGCGCAGCCAGCAGGCGACGCTGCGCGAGCTCGGCGACGCCCGCCTGCGGGAGATCGTCGAGAACTACATGGAGGCGATGCGCAACGGCGACGTCAGCCGCGTCGTCTCGATGCTGAGCGAGGAGGTGGCCTGGTCGATGCCACCGCTGGCCTCCTGGTACCAGGGCCTGCCCGACGTCGAGGCCTGGCTCCGCAACGCACCGCTGAACGGCGAGTGGGACTGGCGCCACATCGCCGGCCACGCCAACGGCCAGCTCGCCGTCGGCACCTACACCCGAATCCCCGGCGAGGACGGCCACTTCCCTTTCTCGCTCGACGTGCTCACCCTGGACGGGAGCAGGATCAGCGACATCACCGCCTTCATAGTCCGAACGACGGAGTTGCCGGATGGCTATTCTCGGTGGCCCGACTACGCCGCCGACCCTCTCAAGGTCCAGTCGGTCTTCGAGCGCTTCGGCCTCCCCAACCGCCTGAATTGACGGCGCGGCGATGAGTTTCAACCCGACCCCCAGTTGGTACCTGTGACCGATCCGGTCAGGACACCCGACGGCCAGGAGGAATGAACGTGAACACCGCTTCGACCGAGACCCACGACGACGGCAAACGCTGGCTGGCGCTCTACGTGCTCTGCGCGGGCATGCTGATGATCGTGCTCGACGCGACGATCGTCAACGTCGCCCTGCCCTCGATCGAGGACAGCCTCGACTTCTCCCAGAACAACCTCGCCTGGGTGATCAACGCCTACATGATCCCCTTCGGCGGGCTGCTGCTGCTGGCGGGCCGGGTAGGCGACCTGGTTGGGCAGCGCCGCATCTTCCTCGGCGGCCTCGCGGTCTTCACCGTCGCCTCGCTGGTCTGCGCCGCCTCCCAGAACCAGGAGATGCTGATCGGGGCGCGCTTCGTGCAGGGGATCGGCGGCGCCTTCGCCTCGGCCGTGATCCTGGGGATGATCGTGACGATGTTCCCGGAGCCGGCCGCGCAGGCGAAAGCGATCGGCGTCTACGGCTTCGTCGCCTCCGCCGGCGGCTCGATCGGGCTGCTGCTCGGCGGCGTCCTCACCGACGCGATCAGCTGGCACTGGATCTTCCTGATCAACCTCCCGATCGGGATCGCCACCGCCTACCTGGCGCTGCGCCTGGTCGAGGGTCACGAGGGGATCGGGCTCAAGGAGGGCGCCGACTACCGCGGCGCGGCGCTGATCACGTTCTCGCTGATGCTCGGCGTGTTCACGATCCTGAAAATCACCGAGTGGGGCTGGGTCGACACCCGGGTGCTCGTCCTCAGCGCGATCTCGGCGTCGCTGCTGGCGCTCTTCATCCACCGCCAGGCGACGATCGCCAACCCGCTGATGCCGCTGCGGCTGTTCCGCTCCCGCAACGTCTCCGGTGCCAACGTGCTGCAGGCGCTGCTGGTCGCCGGCATGTTCGGCATGTTCTTCCTCGGCGCCCTCTACTTGCAGAAAGTGCTCGACTACAGCCCGCTCGACGTCGGCCTCGCCTTCCTGCCGACGACGCTGGTGATGGGCACGCTCTCGCTCGGCTTCTCGGAAAAACTGATCATGCGCTTCGGGCCGCGGACGACCTTGATCCCCGGAATCTGCCTGGTCGTCGTCGCGCTGCTGCTTTTCGCCCGCACCCCGGTCGACGCCAACTACCTGACCGACCTGCTGCCGCCCTTCCTGCTGATCGGGATCGGGGTCGGCACCTCGTTCCCGGCGGTTATGACCCTGGCGATGTCGGGCGCGACGCCGCAGGACTCCGGCCTCGCCTCCGGCTTCGTCAACACCAGCATGCAGGTGGGCGGCGCGATCGGGCTGGCGGTGCTGGCGACGCTCTCGGCCGAGCGGACCAGCTCGCTGGAAGCCGGCGGCACGGTGGAAGCGCAGGCGCTGACCTCCGGCTACCACCTCGCTTACCTGATCGGCGCCGGGCTGGCGGCGATTGCGGTGGCCATTGCGGTCTTCGTCCTGCGCGAACAGAAAGCGCCCGCCGGGGAGATGAGCGGCGAGCCGAGTGCGGCTGGCGAGGCCGGCGGCGAGCAGCCCGAGCCGGCCTACTCGGACGCTCGCTGAGCTTTCGTCCAGTCGCCAGAAACCTCCGGTAGGTTGCGGCAATGAACCCCGGGGCCGGACACGCAGCGGTAATCGGCGGCGGCACGATGGGTGCCGGCATCGCCGCCGCGCTGGCCCGGGCCGGGATCCGAACCGAGCTGATCGAGGTCAGCCAGGAGCTCGCTGACGACGGGGTCGCGAAGGCGCGGGAGACGATCGAGGACGGGGTCGCCCGCAACCGCATCACCCCCTCCGACGGCGAGGCGGCGAAGGCGCGGCTGGAGCCGCGGACCGCGATCGATGAGGCGACGCCGGAGCCGCGGCTGGTGATCGAGGCGGTGCCCGAGCGGGTCGACCTCAAGCACAAGATCCTCGCTGCGGCCGAGCAACTGCGGCCGCAGTTGCTGGCGACCAACACCAGCGGCATCTCGATCGACGAACTCGCCGCTGGCGTCAACGACAAGAGCCGCTTCCTCGGCATGCATTTCTTCAACCCCGTGCCGGCGATGGCGCTGGTCGAGGTCGTGATCGGCAGCGCCACCACCGACGAGGCGCGCGATGCCGCCGTCGGCCTGGTCGGCGAGATCGGCAAGGAGGCGATCGTCGTCGGCGACTCGCCCGGCTTCGCCACCAGCAGGCTCGGCGTTGCGCTCGGCCTGGAGGCGATCCGGATGGTCGAAGAAGGGGTCGCCAGCCCCGAAGACATCGACCGCGCGATGGTGCTCGGCTACCGCTACCCGGTCGGGCCGCTGCGCCTCGGCGACATCGTCGGCCTCGACGTCAGGCTCGACATCGCCACCAACCTCAGCGCCGCCTACGGCGAGCGCTTCGCGCCGCCGCCGCTGCTGCAGTCGATGGTCGCCGAGGGGCGTCTCGGCAAAAAGAGCGGCCAGGGTTTCTATACCTGGTAGCCACGGCTGGACGTAAGTACACGCTGCGGTTCATCACTCAACCGTCGCGCCCTCCCAGCCGATCCTGGTTGGGATGTCACCCCACCAGCTCCCAGTAGCGAAAGGCTCGGCAGCTTTCGCCGAAGCCCCCGACGAGCGGGCGCGGATGGGCCGGATCTCCGGCGTGCTCTGGGTCGCCGCGGCGATCGTCGCCGGAGCGGCCACCTTCCTGCCCGGCGCCCAGCACGCCGGCCTCGGCTGGGTCCTCGCGCTTGACGTCTTCGTCTTCCTCTACGGACTCGGCAGCGTCACCGGTGCGATCCCCTGGGAGCGCGCCTCGATGGACTCGCTCGGGATCGGCATGGTGGTGACGATCCCGGTGGTCGGCCTCGGCATCTACCTGACCGGCGGCTCGCTCAGCTACGTCGAACCGCTGCTGGTCTGCTCGCTGCTCTACGCCGCCTTCTTCTTCCCCGCCCGCTGGGCCTGGCCGCTCTCGATCGAGCTGGTGGCGGTGGCCGGGGCGCCGCTGCTCTACGACCCCGACGCGATCGACAACGCCTTCCTCTCCCGCTACGCCGCGCTCGTCGTCGGTTTCATCGCCGCGACCTGGGTGATGGTCGGCCTCAAACGGCGGCTGATGGCGGCCGAGGCGCGCCAGCGCGACTTCGCCAACCGTGATCCCCTGACCGGAGTCGGCAACCGCCGCGTCTTCGACGCGATCATGCAGCGCGAGCTGAAGGCGCGGACGGCGCCGGGCGGCCGCCGCGAAACCGACGACTCGCCGCTCGCCCTGCTGATCCTCGACCTCGACGACTTCAAGGGCATCAACGACGACCACGGCCACCAGGTCGGCGACGCCGTCCTCTGCCGAGCGGCGGAACGCGCCCACGCGATCCTTCGCTCCAGCGACACCCTGGCCCGGATCGGCGGCGACGAGTTCGCCGTGATCGCCCCCGCCGCCCACGGCGAGGGCGTGGAGCGGATGGCGGAAGCGATCCGCACCGCGGTCAGTCAGGCGGAGCCGGACTCCTCGGCGCCGACCCCGAGTGCCTCGGTCGGGTGGGCGGTCTTCCCCGAAGACGGCGAAGACTTCGAGACGCTGATGCACTGCGCCGACCAGCGCATGCTGCAGCGCAAGCGTGGTTCCTTTTTCGCCTCAGGGGTCGGTAAGGAACCGCGGGCGGCTATTCGCGGCTGAGCGAGGCCGACTCGAGCACGCCGAGCAGTTGCGTCACCCGGCAGACCAGCAAGCGCTCCTCGTCGATCTCGACCCAGACCCCGGCGGCCGCCGGGAAGACGACGTGGTCGCCGGGCGCGACCGGCATCTCCACCCCGGCCTGCGCCCACCAGTCGAGCCCGGGCCCGACCGCGAGCACGATGCCCTGCTCGGGCGGCGGCTCGTGAGTGCCGGGTGGGACGACCAGGCCGGAGCGGCGGACCCGGTCCTGGTCGAGCTCCTTGATCACGATCTGGTCGAACAGCGGCCGCAACTGGTGGCGGACCGACTCGGTCGGATCGGGTATCTGCGCGGTGCCCATCGCCCCCTTTCTAGCTGATCGGGAGCGATGGGCGTATCGCTTGCTATTTAGCGGCCGCGAGCAGGGCGTTGGCGCCACCCTGCATTCCCGCTTTGTTGGGATGGATCGGAGCCGCCAGTTCACCTGGGATCAACGGTTCGACCCAGCGGTTCGAGCTGCTCTTGCAGGCGTCATGGCCGATGCTGGCGTTGTACCAGTTGACCAGCGTCGCGCCGTTGGCCGCGGCCTGGGTCGCGAGCATGCTGTTCAGGCCTTTCTCGGTCGAGCGCAGGTAAGGCACGTCCTGGAACCCGATCGGCATCTGCGGCCAGCAACCGATCCCGGTCTCGGGGAAGATCGCCGGGTAGTTGAGGACGTAGATTTTCGCCAGCGGCGAGATGCTGTGGATCCCCTGCAGGACCGCCGCCACTTTCGGCGCCGTCGCCGTAATTCGTTCCGCCAGCTGGTCTTTGCCGCCGGCTTTGTATTTGTCGAGGCAGGGATGGCTGAACGGGTTGATCGTGATGCAGCTCTGAGCGACTTCGGAGAAGCCGATGTCGTTGCCGCCGATCGTTATCGAGACCACGGTGGTCGCCGCGTTGAGGCCGTTGAATTGGGGTGGATTCGGCCCCGGTTCGACGTTCTGCTGCTGGGTCATGTGGACCGTGGTCGCGCCGCTGCAACTGACATCGGTGAGCGCCAGCCCGAGCCCCGGAGCCGCCAGGTGCGCGTAGTTGTTGCTCGAGCGCAGGCAGCCGAGTGGGTTAAGTGACTGGTTGGGGATCAACGGCCCCGCCGCGTAGGAGTCCCCTAACGCCGTGTAGCTGGCGGCGCGCGCTCCTGCCGCGCCGAGCAGCAGCGTCAGCGCTGCTGCCGTGAGGGCGAGGACGGCAAGCCAGCGCCGCGCGCCGATCCGCCTCTGGGTCAACGTGTTCATGAACTTCTCCTTCCCGCTTGTGTACCCCTGCCCCACTCCCCCTAATGCTCAGCGGTCTTTGTTTCTAAACCTGAAGCTCGCGACTGCCGCCGGCGAGCGGGTGCCATATTCAGACGATGCGGATCGCCAGCCTCGTCCCCTCCTCGACCGAGATGCTGTTCGCAATCGGGCTCGGCGAGAGCGTCGTCGGCGTCACCCACGAGTGCGACTGGCCGGCGGCTGCGCGAGAGCTGCCGCACCTGACCGCGACTGTGCTGCCGGAGGGCCTCAGTGCCGGGGAGATCGACGCCGCGGTGAAGCAGGTGGTCGGCGAAGGTCGCGCCCTCTACAGCCTCGACGAGGCGCGGCTGGCCGAGCTGGCGCCGGACCTGATCGTCACCCAGGCGGTCTGCGATGTGTGCGCCGTCTCCTACGAGGACGTGGTCGAGGTGGCGGCGCGGCTGCCGGGGCCACCGCGGGTGCTGCAGCAGGATCCGGGCAGCCTGGCCGAGGTGCTGGAGGACGTGGAGCGACTCGGCGCCGCAGCCGGGATCGGCGAGCGAGGGCGAGCGCTGCGGGCCGAGCTGGAGGCGCGGCTGGATGCCGTCCGCGCCGCGGTCGCCGGGGCTGAGCGACCGCGGGTGGTCGCTCTGGAGTGGCTCGACCCGCCCTTCGTCGGCGGCCACTGGCTGCCGGAGATGGTCGAGATCGCCGGCGGTGAGGACGTCGCCGGGACCGCAGGCGCGAAGTCGCCCGAGGTCGAGTGGGCGGCTCTGGAGAAGCTCGAACCGGAGGTCGTGGTGGTGATGCCGTGCGGGTGGTACCTGGAGGACTCGCTGGCGCAGGCGACGGAGCACCGGGGGCATCTGCGCGCACTCGGCGCCGAGCGCGTCTTTGCCGTCGACGCCGCCTCGACCTTCTCCCGCCCCGGTCCGCGCCTGGTCGACGGCACCGAGCTGCTCGCCCACTTGCTCCACCCGGGGCGGGTCGAGCCGCCGGCTGGGATCGGCTTCGCGCCGGTCGCTCTTGACGCCTAGAGATCGCGCTCGTAGAAGAGCATCGACGGACCGTCGGGTGAGCCTTCGCGGTTGGTGAAGCCGCTGCTCTCGTACAGGGCCCGTGCGGCGGTGTCGGTTTCGCCGGTGTTGAGGTCGATCCCGGTTGCGCCGGCGGCGCGGGCGGCCTCGAACGTCGCCTCGAGCAGGGCCCGGCCGATGCCGCGTCCACGCAGCGCCGGCGCCACGTAGAGCTCCTGCAGGTGAGCTTCGGGCTGGCCGGTCCAGACCGAGGGGCGAAAACGCAACAGCGCGATCGCGTCCGGTCCCTCGCCACCGAGCAAGGCGGTGATCTCGCCTTCCTCGAGCAGACGGGCGGCGTACTTGGTCAGGGCCGCAACCCCGGGCGTCGGTTCCTCGTATTCGGTGTTGAAGTCGTGCAACAGCCGCGCCACCCCGGCGGCGTCGGCGCTGGTCGCGCGGCGGATCGGGACGTCCATACGATCGGATCCCATCAGAGCCCGCAGTGGTTACTGAGCCGGCGCCGTTCCGGTCCCCGCAGGCGCGAACCGTTTGACGAACTCGAGCGCGGTGTCGCAGACCTCGCGCCAGCCGCTGTCGATCGTCAGCGAGTGGCCGCGGTTCGGGATTTTCGCGATCTCGGTCACCGCCTCGTTGCGGCTCTGTCGCTTGTAGGAAGCGTTGGCGATCGCCCATGGGACCGTGTGATCGACTTCGCCGTCGATGATCAGCAGCGGTCCGCGAGCCGGGTTCTTCGGGTCGAGCTTGGCCTCGGTGGCGGGGTTGAGGTTGGCGTTGGCCATCTGCATCAGCGCCACCCCGGGCGCGGCCACGTGGTAGGTGTCGTAGAGTTCTTTCGCCTCCTCGTCGGAGAGCGCGTTGGCCCAGCCGTACTTGAACTGGTCCAGGGTGAGGGTGACCGCGCGGCCGCGATTGAGCGGGTTGGCCAGCACCGGTTTTGCCGATTTCAGCGCCGAGAGCGGCAGCGGCAGGACGCCGCGAAAGGGACCGGGGTCGACTGCCACCGTGGCCGCCGAGAGGCCACGGTCGGCGATGATCTGGGCCAGCAGGCCGCCGGTCGAGTGGCCGAGCACGGCGGGCTTTTTCCCCAGCTTGCCGATCACCTCCGCGGTATGGTCGGCGATCTGGCCGAGGGTCTTCTTGGCCAAGGCGTCGGGATTGGCTCGGGCCTGCTCGACCGTCTCGGGGTCGTCGGGCCAGATCGGCTGCACCGCCGCGTACCCGGCCTGCTCGAAGACCTCCGCCCAACGGTCCCAGCTGCTGGCCAGCACCCAGAGCCCGTGGATGAAGACGACGGGCGTGTTGCCGCTCGCGTTGGCCTTCTCGATCTGCGCGTTCTCCTGCTGGGTGATCGCCATCGGCCGCTCCTTGGTCGCGAGGTATGGGAAGTTCAGGTCGGGATGATGGCGCGGCCGGCATGGCGGCGCAAGGGCAGTACGCCTCTAGGATTGGTGGGTGCCACCAGTGGAGAAGAAGCCGGTCAACTGGCGTGCCTGGGGGATCGGCGCCCTGGTGGCGCTGGTCCTGATCGTCGCTCTGCAGAACTCGCAGGAGGTCAGCTTCGATGTCCTCTTTGCCAGCTTCCAGGCGCCGCTGATCGTGATCCTGCTGGTCTCGGTCGCGATCGGGGCCGTGATCGGCTACGCGTTTCCGGTCCTCCGCCGGCACCGGCGCGAGGAGCGCCGCCAGCGCGACGGCAAGGGCTGAGTCCGCTTAGGAGGGGACGGCGTGCAGCCGGCGGAAGACCTCGGGTGAGGGGATCCCGATCACCTCACCCTGGAAGCGCTTGCGGGTCCCGTAGACGACCCAGGTGGTGTCGATTTCGCCGATCTCCTCGACCAGCCGCAGCTCGTCGGAGTGTTTCTCGAGGTGCTCCAGGTGAGTCAGCCCGGCCTCATACCGGCCGGCCAGAAGCTCTTCGGCGACGATCGGCTTCGACTGCACGTCGGTGATCTCCCAGTCCTCGCGGTTGATGTACCCGGCAGTCGCGGGAACGAGGCCGAGCGTCCTGGGCCGCTCGACCTCGCGGCGGGCCAATACCGCCAGAGCCTTCGTCGGGTAGATGAAGGTGTCGACGACGAACACCTCTTTCCAGTGTGTCTCGGTGATCTCGTGAACGAGTGGGTGTGCGCTGCACTGGATCAGGAAGGCGTCGTCCCTGCCCCGAATCATCTCCAACCCGTCAAAGAAGTCGCCGATGAACTCGAACTCGAAATCCGCGACTCCCTGGAAGCTCATGTACTCGATGGCGGCCCGCTCATGGCAGGTGCCCGTCGGGCCGAGCGTTACCAGCGTGATCATCCCCGGTGTCCTTTGGACCGACTCATCCCGTTGCGCAAGAGTAGTCGACTAGTCGAACATGTCAACGGGATTACTCGGCAGGGCCCTCCCCATCGGAACTCGGCTCCTCAGCGGCGAGGTCTCCATCCACACTCGAATCCTCAGCGCCGGCCGGGAGCTCGTCGGGCTGCGGGGTATCCGCGATGGCAGGGGCGTCGTTGTCGGATTCGACCACCAGGGCGACGGCGGAGACCAGGTCGTCGTCCTTGATGTTCATCACCTTCACGCCCTGGGTCGAGCGGCCCATCTGGGAGATCCCGTTGACCGAGGTGCGCTGGACCATCCCGTTCTGGGAGATGAACAGCAGCTCCTGATGCTCGTAGACGATCAGGGCGCCGGCGAGGCCGCCCTTCTTCTCGGTCAGCTTTGCGGTCAGCACGCCTTTGGTCCCGCGACCCTTCACCGGGTACTCGGAGACCGGGGTGCGCTTGCCGTAGCCGTTCTCGGTGACGACGAACAGTTCGGTGTCGTTGCGGGCGACGTCCATCGCCAGCACCCGGTTGTCTTTGGCGGCGACGTTCATGCCTTTGACGCCGCTGGTGTCGCGACCCATCGGCCGCACCTGCGCCTCCGAGAAGCGCGAGGCGTGGCCCGAGTGGGAGACGATGAGGATGTCGTCTTCGCCTGAGGTCAGCCGCACCTGCACCAGCTCGTCGCCGTCGCGGACCTTGATCGCGATGATCCCGTCGGCGCGGATCGGCGTGTTGTAGGCGAGGAACTCGGTTTTCTTGATCAGCCCCTGGGCGGTCGCGAAAGCGAGGTATTTGTTCTCCTTGAAGTCCCGGGTCGGGATCACCGCCATCACCTTCTCGCCTTCGCGCAGCGGCAGCAGGTTGTTCAGCGAGCTGCCTTTGGCGGTGCGGGAGCCCTCCGGCAGCTCGTAGACCTTGAGCCGGTAGACCTTGCCGCGGTTGGTGAAGAACAACAGGTAGTCATGGGTCGAGCAGATGTGCAGGTGGGCGATGTAGTCATCGTCTTTGAGGTTCATCCCCATCACGCCGACGCCGCCGCGGTGCTGCTGGCGGTAGGTCGCGAGCGGCAACCGCTTCACGTATCCGGACGCCGTCAGCGAGATCACCATCTGCTGGTCGGCGATCATGTCCTCGATCCCGACGTCGCCCTCGAAGTGGGCCAGCTCGGTGCGCCGTTCGTCGCCGTAGGCCTCGACGATTTCGGCCAGCTCGTCCTTGACCAGAGCCATCACTTTAGCTTCGTCGCCGAGGATCGCCCGCAGCTCGCCGATCCGCTCCATCAGGTCGGCGTGCTCGGCCCGGACTTTGTCGGCCTCGAGCGCGGTCAGGCGCTGCAGGCGCATGTCGAGGATCGCCTGCGACTGCTCGCGCGAGAGGTCGAATTTCTCCATCAAGCCGTCGCGCGCCGCGTCGGGGTCGCTGGAAGCGCGGATCAGTTTGATCACCGCGTCGAGGTTGTCGAGCGCGACCAGCAGCCCCTCGAGGATGTGCGCCCGCGCCTCGGCCCGGCGCAGTTCGTACTGGGTGCGGCGGGTGACGACCTCGCGCTGGTGTTCCACGTAGTGCTCGATCAGCTCGAGCAGGCTCAGCGTCCGCGGCACCCCGTCGACCAGCGCCACCATGTTGGCGCCGAAGGTCGACTGCATCGAGGTTTTTTTGTAGAGGTTGTTGAGGACCACCTTGGCCGGCGGGCCGCCTCGTTTGAGCTCGATCACCAGCCGCATCCCGGAGCGTTCGTCGCTCTCGTCGCGGAGGTCGGAGATGCCCTCGAGTTTCTTGTCGCGGGCGAGGTCGGCGATCTTGGTGATCAGGCCGCCGTCGCCGCCCTTCTTGACCATGAACGGGAGCTCGGTGACGATGATCGCCTCCTTGCCCCCCTTCAGCGGCTCGACGTGGGCGCGGGCGCGGACCTTGATGCTGCCGCGACCGGAGGCGTACGCGTCGCGGATCCCCTCGCGGCTCATCAGCCCACCGCCGGGGAAGTCCGGGCCTTTGACGTGCTCCAACAACCCGGCGAGGTCGATCGTCGGGTCGTCGATGTAGGCGGCGACCGCGGCCGAGACCTCGCGCAGGTTGTGCGGCGGGATGTTGGTCGCCATTCCGACCGCAATCCCGGAGGTGCCGTTGACCAGCAGGTTCGGGAAGCGCGCCGGCAGCACCTGCGGCTCCTGCGTCGATTCGTCGTAGTTGGGCCCGAAGTCGACGGTGTCGGCGTCGATGTCGCGCAGCATCTCCGTCGCCAGGCGGCCGAGGCGGGCCTCGGTGTACCGCATCGCGGCGGCGGGGTCGTCGTCGATCGAGCCGAAGTTGCCCTGCCCGTCGACCAGGAGGTAGCGCAGGGAGAAGTCCTGCGCCATCCGCACCAGGGTGTCGTAGATCGCCGAGTCGCCGTGCGGGTGGTACTTACCCATCACCTCGCCGACGATGAAGGCGCACTTTCGGTAGGGCCGGGTCGGCTGCAGGCCGATGTCGTGCATCGCGTAGAGCACCCGGCGGTGCACCGGCTTCAAACCGTCGCGGACGTCGGGCAGCGCCCGGCCGACGATCACGCTCATCGCGTAGTCGAGGTAGGAGGAGCGCATCTCCTGCTCGAGTGCGCGGTCCTCGATGTGACCGGTCAGTGCCTCAAGCGCCATCAGCGCACCTCCTTATGAAATTTAGACATCGAGGAACTTCACTTCTTTGGCGTGGGTCTCGATGAAGTCTCGGCGCGGGGCGACCTGGTCGCCCATCAGCATCGAGAAGATCGTGTCGGCGGCGGTCGCGTCTTCGAGCGTCACCCTGGCCAGCGTCCGCGAAGCCGGGTCCATCGTCGTCTCGCGCAACTGTTTGGCGTTCATCTCGCCCAGTCCCTTGAACCGGGTCAGAACCACACCGTGCCGGGCCAGCTCGAGGACCGCGCCGCGCAAGGCCTCGAAGGAGAGCGCGACACTGCGGCGCTCGCCGCGGCTGACGTGGAACGGCGGCCGCCCGACCTGTTTCAGCAGCGCCGCGTGGACCTCGGCGAACTTGCGGTAGTCGTGGTGTGAGAACAGCGCCGCCGGCAGGCGGTGGGTGCGGGCGAGGCCGCTCTTGCGCTCGATCGCCTTGACTACGACGACGTCCTGGTTGGCCTCCAGGACCTCGGTCTCGAACGGCTCCGCGGGGTCGCCCCCGCGCTGCAGAAGATCGCGGGCGGCGTCGACGCTCTTCACCTGTTCGTCGAGCAGGCTCGACTCCTCGAGGAAGCGCACCGTTTCGTGGCCGAAGTCGGCCTGCAGTGAGGAGCCCCAGCCCTCGTACTCCTTCGAGCGCCGGATGTAGGCCTGCCAGCGACTCGGGGTCAGTTTGCGCTTCTCGCCGGTTGCATCGGCCAGCTCGAACTCCTCGAGCTTGTCGCGCAGCAGCAGCTCTTCGAGTTCGGACTCGCGCTCCAGGTAGGTCTCCTGATTGCCCTGTTTGACCCGGTAGAGCGGCGGTTTGGCGATGTAGACGTAGCCGCGGTTGATCAGCTCCGGCATCTGCCGGTAGAGGAAGGTGAGCACGAGGGTGCGGATGTGGGCACCGTCAACGTCGGCGTCGGTCGCCATCACGATCTTGTGGTACCTGGCGCCCTCGATGTCGAACTCGTCGTGCACGCCGGTGCCGATCGCGGTGATCAGGGCCTGGATCTCGTTGTTGGCCAGCACCTTGTCGATGCGGCTCTTCTCGACGTTGATGATCTTGCCGCGCAGCGGCAGAACCGCCTGCGTGTTGCGGTCGCGCGCCTGCTTGGCCGAGCCGCCGGCGGAGTCACCCTCGACCACGAAGATCTCGGCCAGGCTCGGATCCTTGACCGTGCAGTCGGCGAGCTTGCCCGGCAAGGTCGAGTTCTCCAGCGCCGACTTGCGGGTCAGGTCGCGGGCCTTGCGGGCGGCGGCGCGGGCGCGGGCGGCGTCGATCGTCTTGCTGATGATTTTCCGCGCCTCGGCCGGGTTCTCCTCGAGGAACTCGGCGAGCTTGCGGTTGACGGTCTCCTCGACCAGGCCTTTGATCGGCGGGTTGCCGAGTTTGGTCTTGGTCTGGCCCTCGAACTGGGGGTCGTGCAGCTTGACCGAGATCACCGCGGTCAGCCCCTCGCGCACGTCCTCGCCGGCGAGGTTGTCGTCTTTCTCTTTCAGCAGCCCTTTGTTGCGGGCATAGGCGTTCAGGGTCCGGGTCAGCGCCGCCCGGAAGCCCGACATGTGGGTGCCGCCCTCGTGGGTGTTGATGTTGTTGGCGAAGCTGAAGATCGACTCCTGGTAGGAGTTGTTCCACTGCATCGCGATCTCGACTTCGCCGTCGTCTTTTTCGCCCTCGAAGTAGATCGGTTTGCGATTCAGCGTGTCCTTGTTGGCATTGAGGTGGCGGACGAAGTCCTCGATGCCGCCGTCGTACTGGAAGGTGACGCTGTGGGTCTCGCCGCGCTCGTCGACCAGCTCGATCTTGAGGCCGCGGGTGAGGAAGGCGGTCTCGCGCAGGCGCTCGGACAGGGTCTCGAAGTCGAACCCGATCTCTTCGAAGATTTCGAGGTCGGGCAGGAAGGTGATCTGGGTGCCGTGGTTATCGGTGGCGCTGTCCTTGGTCAGGTCGTTCTGCGGTTTGCCGCGCTCGTAGTCCTGCTCCCAGACGTGGCCCTCGCGGCTGATCTGCAGGTGCAGGCGCTCGGAGAGGGCGTTGACGACGGAGACGCCGACGCCGTGCAGGCCGCCCGAGACCTTGTAGCCGCCGCCGTCCCCGAACTTGCCGCCGGCGTGCAGAACCGTGAGCACGACCTCGGCCGCGGGTCGGCCCTCCTTCGCCATCGTCTCCACCGGGATGCCGCGGCCGTTGTCGGCGACGGTGCAGCTGTTGTCCGGGTGGAGGGTGACGGCGACGCTGTCGCAGTGTCCGGCGAGTGCCTCGTCGACCGAGTTGTCGACGACCTCGTAGACGAGGTGATGGAGACCCCGTGGACCGGTCGAGCCGATGTACATGCCGGGGCGTTTACGAACCGCCTCGAGGCCCTCGAGGACGGTGATGTCCTTGGCCCCGTAGGAATCGGCGGTCTTGCCGCTGGCTTTTTCGTCAGGCAATGAGTCCCTTCCGGTCGACACAGAAAACCCCGACGCCTGGAGGCAGGCTCCACGCAAGTCGGGGCGCGATGCGAGTTGCCATAAGAATACCAGTTGGGGGCTTCGGAAGACCGCTCCTACCGCGACGATTTCCCTGCAAATCGTGCATAAATTGTGTCTAAGCAGAAACCTTTTTGAGACGAAAGCGCAAAGCTTTCGGAGCCCGCTCCCCCAACTCGGCCTGAAGGCGCTCCAGAAGCTGTGCCTGCATCAGGTCGAGCTCCTGCACCCAGACGCTGTCGGTGCACTCGATCGTCAGCGTCCCGGCGCGCTCTGAGACCGGCGTCGCGACCGCGGCGATCCGCTCCCCGACCGCCTGCGACCAACCGGCCTGGGCGGCTCCGAGCCCGGTCCGCGGCGCGACCTGTTCGCGCGCGGCCCGGAACGCCGCGGCGGCCTGGCGGGGGGCGCGGCGGTGGGTCACGCGGCGGCGCTCTCCAACGCCGGCGGCGGCATCCGCACGACCGAGCGCAGCGCCGGGGCCGGCAGCGACTCCTCGTCTGCGGCCGTGATCAGCGCCTGCCCGCCGCTGTCGAGGCGGGCGACGAGGCGCTCGCGGCGGCCGGGGTCGAGCTCGCTCATCACGTCGTCGAGCAGCAGAAGTGGGGTGACGCGGCGGGCCGCCAAGAGCACCTCGCGCTCGGCGAAAAGCAGGGCGAGCAGGCCAGCTCGCTGTTGGCCCTGGGAGCCGTAGCGGCGCAGCGAGCGGTCGCTGACAGAAAGCTTCAGCTCGTCCAGGTGCGGACCCCAGGAGCTGCGTCCCATGCGCAGGTCCTGTTCGCGTCGCTCCGCCAGGCCGGCGCGGATCTCCTCCACCGACCCGGCCGCTCGCGGCGCGTACTCCAGGGTCGCCCCGCCCTCCAGGCCGAGCTCCTCGGCGGCATCGGCGAAGGGTCCGGAGAGCTCGGCCACGGCCTCGTCCCGCGCTGCGACGAGCGGTGCAGCCGCGTCGGCCAGGCCGGCGTCCCAGACGTCGAGGTCGGAGGACGAGCCATAGCCGGCGGCGAGGCGCGAGACCAGTGCGTTGCGCTGCGCCAGCGCCTGCCCGTAGCGCTTGCGCAGTTCCCCGCGCGCCGGCCAGCGGGCGCTGGCGAAGCCGTCGAGGTGGGCGCGGCGCTCCGACGGCGGGCCCTTGACCAGGCTGAGGCGGTCGGGGGCGAAGACCGCCACGGGCGGTCGGTTGCGGGCCAGGGTCGCGGGGTCCGCCGGTCCGCCGTCGAGCAGATGCCGGCGACCTTCGGTGCGACTGACCGAGGCCAGCAGCCGGCGCTCGAGGCCGTCCTCGTCGAGAACGGTCGCCTCGGCCCGAGCCAGCGAGCCACCGAAGGGGATCAGGTCGCGGCGGTCTGAGGTGCGGAACGAGCGCCCGGTCAGGGCGAAGTAGAGCGCCTCGACCAGGTTCGTCTTGCCGACCCCGTTAGGACCGACGACGCTGACGATTCCCGGGGCCAGCTCGACCCGGGCGCGCTCGAGGCTGCGCAGCGGCCTCGCTTCGATCGCGGTGACCAGCACCGGCCCGCCACCTCTAGGTCGCCGCGCTGGCCGGGCGCGCGGTCATCAGACGTTGAGCCGGATCGGCATCACCAGGTAGCGGAAGTCTTCGTTCTCGATCGGCTGCAGCAGCCCCGGGCGCAGCGGCGAGATCAGCCGCAGCAGCACCTCGTCCCCCTCGACGCTCTCGATTCCCTCCTTGAGGAACTCGGGGTTGAAGCCGATCTCCAGCGCCTCGCCCTCGAACGCGGCCGGCATCGTCTCCTTCGCGTCGCCGACGTCGGGCGTCTCCGCCGCGACGGTCAGCTCACCCGACTCGAAGGCGAGCCGCAGCGGCGCGTTGCGCTGGGCCAGTTGGCTGACCCGCCGCGCGACTTCGAGGAAATCGCTGCGCGGCAGCCGCACGTCGTGCTCGTAGGACTCCGGCAGGAGCTGTCGAAAGTTGGGGAACTGGCCCTCGATCAGCCGCGTGGTGAGGGTGATCGACCCTGCCTCAAATACGGCCTGGTTGGGCAGCAGCCAAATCGTCGTCTCCTCGACGCCCTCGGAGGAGATGATCCGGCTCAGCTCGCGCAGCGCACGTGCCGGAATATTGGCCTCGATGTCGCCGCTGAGCGCGGTCTCGAGCTCGGTCCGCTTCACTGCCAGCCGGTAGGAGTCGGTGGCGACCATCGTCATCTCGGTGCCGCTGGCGCTGACGAAGACGCCGGTCAGCACCGGGCGCATGTCGTCGCGTGAGGCGGCGCGGGCGACCAGCTCGATGCTCGCCTCCAACGCCGGCGCCGGAATCTTCAGGCCCGGCTCCTCTCCGGCCGCAGGGAGATTCGGGAAGTCCTCGGCGGGAAGGACCCGCAGGTGGAAGCTGGAGCTGCCGCTGCGGATCTCGACGTCGCGCTCGGCCTCACGCGTCTCGATTTCCACGGTCGCGTCGGCGAGCGAGCGGGCGACTTCGGCCAGCAACCGTCCCGGCAGCAGGACCGAGCCCTCGCTGGCAACGTCGGCGTCGAGCTCGGTCCGCAGCCCCATGTCGAGGTCGGTGGCGGTGAGCGTCACGCGTCCCTCGCCCGCGGTGAGAAGGACGCCGGACAGCGCCTGGGTGGCGGCGCGGGTGGAGACAGCCCTGGAAACGATCGAGAGCTTGGAGACGAGGTCTTCTCGTTTGGTCGTGAGCTTCAAGTTGTGAGTGCCTTCTTGAGTTGGAGTAGGACTTGTGGAAAGGGTTGAGGTCACGGGCGAATCGGCTTTGGGCCGCCGTTTCGAGCCTGTGGAAGCGGCTGTGGGAAGAGCGGTGATTCTTGCAGCGCCATCGGCCGTCAGGCGTCTCCCCCGGCCGGGTTGTGGATGGCTGTGCGTAACTCGTCGACCCGTTGGGAGAACTCGGGGTCTTGGCCGATGCCGGTTTCGACCCGGCGAAGCGAGTTGAGGACGGTGGAATGATCGCGGCCGCCATAGAGCCGGCCGATTTCGGGAAGCGAGAGATCGGTCAGCTCGCGGGTGAGGAAGATCGCCACCTGACGGGCCCGCAGTGGGGTGGCGGCGCGGCTGCTGCCGACGAGCTCGGCCCGGGAGATGCCGAAGCGCTCAGCAGCCCGCTGCTGGATTTCCTCGACCGAGGTGGCCTGGGCGGAGCGGGCCTGGGGGATCACCTCGGCTATCAGCTCGGAGCTGAGCGGTCGCGCCATCAGCGAGGCGTGGGCGAGGACCCTGGTCAGGGCGCCGTGAAGTTGGCGCACGTTGGCGTCGATCCGGTTGGCGAGCTCGGAGAGGGCGCCGGCATCGGCGATCTCCACACCGGCCTCCTGGACGAGGCGGCGCAGCACGGTCAGCCGGGTCGCGAGGTTGGGTGGCTCGACCGCGACCGTCAGGCCCCACTCGAAGCGGTCGCGCAGGCGCGATGCCAGGGTTGCGAGCTCGCTCGGCAGCCTGTCGGCGGAGAGCACCAACTGGCTGCCCGACTCATAGAGGGCGTTGAAGGTGTGGAAGAACTCTTCTTCGGTGCGCTGCTTGCCCTCGAGGAACTGGACGTCGTCGATCAGGAGGACGTCGAGGTCGCGGTAGCGGAGCTTGAAGGCCTCGGGCCCAGCACCTCGCAGAGCGGCGACGAACTCGTTGGTGAACGACTCCGCGGTCGTGTAGCGGACGCTGAGGCCGGGAGCGTTGGCGCCGAGGTAATTGGCGATCGCGGCCAGCAGGTGGGTCTTGCCTAGTCCCGGCGGTCCGTGGAGGAAGAGTGGGTTGTAGGCCTCGGACGGCGCCTCGGCGACGGCCAGCGCAGCGCCGTGGGCGAGGCGGTTACCGGGGCCGATCACGAAACGATCGAAGGTGTAATTGGGGTTCAGTTCGACGCCGGCGTTGGCGCCCCGTCCCGGCTCGGGGCGTTCATCGGTGAAGACAACGCGGCTGATCGCCGAGTCGCCCTCGGCCAGCGCTTCGGCGATCAACGAGCAGTAGCGCCGCTCCGCCCAGGTGCGGATCCCCTCCGGCGCGGTCAGGTAGAGAGCGTCGCCCTCGATGCCGACTGCCTCCAGCGGCTCGAGCCAAATCCGGTAGGTCGAGTCCGGGACGGAGGCGCGTAGCCTGTCCTGGGTCGCCCGCCAGAGGGCGTCGAGTTCTTGTTCGGAGGAGTCATCGGGCACCTGGCCGGCGACCATAGCGGCGTGCCTGTTGCCCTGATTTGGGCGAGCCGCAAATCCCGCAGAAAAGATTTGCACGGCCGTCCGTATACTTCCCGGCCCGATGAAGCGCACCTATCAGCCAAAGAAGCGGAAGCGGGCAAAGACCCACGGCTTTCGAGCGCGGATGAGCACCCGCGGTGGCCGCGCGATCCTGAAGCGCCGCCGGCGCAAAGGGCGGAAGCGCCTCACCCCCTAGATGACGTCGAAGCGACGACGTCGCCTCTCGCGCAGCGGGGAGTTCGACCGCGTCTATCGAGACGGTTCATCGCATGCCACCCGCTACCTCGTTCTCTACACCTTCCCTCGCCGTGATGAGGAGCGCGAGGACGTGAGGCTCGGGGTTTCGGTCAGCCGCAAGGTCGGCGGCTCGGTCGAGCGCAATCGGATCAAGCGCGCCCTGCGTGAGGCCTTCTGGAGCCTCTCCGAGCGCCTGCCGGATCGCCACGACTTCGTCATCGTCGCCCGAGGGGACATAACTGGGCTGGTCGACCGCGAGGGAACGGCCGGCGTGACCAAAAACTTGGAAGAGGCGCTGGCCGGTTCCGGCAAGGGGCGTTCCACGTGAAACGCATCGCCCTGGCGCCGGTTCGTGCCTACCAGCGCTGGATTTCCCCCTCCCGGCCTCGCCGCTGCCGCTACGAGCCGACCTGCTCTGCCTACGCGGTCGAGTCGGTCGAGCGTTTCGGTGTGGTCCGCGGCCTGATTCTCGCCGCCTGGCGCCTCGTGCGCTGCAACCCCTTCAGCCACGGCGGCTTCGACCCGGTGCCCGGCCGCTTCACGCTGCGCGGCACCGGCCACATTCACCCCGCTGACTACCACGGAGACGCCAAGGTCTGATGCTGCCGCTCGGATTCCAGCTTGCCCCGCAGTTCCTGGTCGACATCGCCGACTCGGTCCTGACCTTCTTCCACGACTCGGCCGGCCTCTCCTGGGGCGGCGCGATCATCGCCCTGACGGTGTGCATGCGGACGATCCTGATCCCGCTCACCTACAAACAGCTGAAAAGCATGAGGGCCCTGCAGGCCCTGCAGCCGCAGATCAAGGAGCTGCAGGAGAAATACAAAAACGACAAACAGCGCATGCAGCAGGAAATGATGCGCTTCTACAAAGAGAACAAAGTCAACCCGTTCGCCTCCTGCGTGCCGTTGATCGCCCAGTTGCCGGTCTTCATCACCCTCTTCTACGTCCTCCAACACGACCTCCGCTCCGACATCTGCGGCCAGACCAAGGAAACCTGCAGCGAATTCGCGGTCACCCAGGGCCACTCCGCCGGCTTCTTCGGCGAAAGCTTTCTCTTCATCCCCGACCTGACCGCGAAGGCCGAGGGCGGCGTCCTGATCACGCTGCTGATCCTCTACGTCGGCACCCAGCTTCTCTCGGGCATGGTCATGGCCCTGAGCGCGGATAAAAGCCAGCGGGCGATGATCTTCGTACTGCCGCTGATCTTCGTCCCCTTCATCATCAGCTTCCCGGCCGGCCTGATCCTCTACTGGATCACGACCAACGTCTGGACCATCGGCCAGCAGTTCGTGGTCAAAAAGGTGATCCCGGTACCGGTCACGGCTACGCCCGAAGGGGCTGCTGCAGCGGTTGCGGCTAAACCTCCGCCCCGGCCCCCGAAAAAGAAGAAGCGGCGCCGCTGACGCACCGGGCTGTGCCGCTAGCCCTTGGGGCGCTTCTTGGCGATTCCGGGGTTGCGGGGGAGGTTGGTGGGAGTCGGGCCTGACTTGCGGATGACGTGAAGGTGCCGGTGCTCGCTGCCGGCCCTGTCTCCGACGTCAAGGATCTGTCCGGGGGTCATAGCCAGGGACTCGGCAGCGTTCTTAAGCTGCTGCTCTTCCTCTTCGTCGCGTTTGCCCTTCCAGGCGACAAGGACGCCATTTGGCTCCAGGAGCGGGGACGCGAGCTCGGCGAGGGTTGAGAGGCGGCCTACGGCTCGGGCGGTGACGACGTCGTAGGACTCGCGGCCGCCCGCCGATGCCAGGTCCTCGGAGCGGGTGTTGAGGACGATGGCGTTGGTGATTCCAGCCGCGTCGATCGCGCGGCGCATGAACTCGCACTTGCGGCCTACCGACTCGATCAGGTCGACCTGGGCGTTGGGCAGGGCAACAGCAAGGGCCAGGCCTGGGAAGCCGGCGCCGGCCCCAACGTCGGCGATCCGCGAGGCGCTCGTCAACTCCGGGATCTCGAGGCCGGTGAGGCTGTCGGCGACGTGCACCTTCCAGGCACGCTCGTCGACCACGGAGCTGACCGACGCCCGCTCCTCCGCAAGCAGCTCAAGAACCTTGCCCAGCGCCTCGCGGGCGGCTCGGTCAAGCGACGCAGTGGGGTCCGCGCTCACTCCGAAACGAGCGGAGCAACCACGACGCAGCGGTGTGGCTCGTCGCCCTCGCTGTAGGTCTCGACCCCAGCGCGCTCTTTCAGCCGTTCGTGCACGACCCGCCGCTCCTGCGCGCTCATCGGGTCCATCTCGACCACGCGGCTGTTGGTCAGAGCCTGCTCGGCGGCGCGATCGGCCCGCCCCTCCAGCGTCTCTCGTCGACGGCTGCGGTACCCGGCAGCATCCACGACCACCCGCTTGCGCTCCCGCAGTCCCCGGAAAGCCGCCTGATAGCAGAGCAACTGCAACGCATCGATCGTCTGCCCCCGTTTGCCAATCAGCAGCCCGTAGTCCTCGCCGCCGGCAACATTGATCGAGATCCGATCGTCGTCCTCCTCGATCTCAACCTCGCCATCGAGGTCCAACTCGTCCAGCACGCCCTCCACTAGCTCGCGTGCGCGCTCAGCCGGAGTATCTGGCCAATCAGCAGTCTCTGCCATGCCCCGCACCCTATTTCACCGGCCGGTGACTAGGGTGCCCCCAATGGGCTTGGTCTATGCCGTGGCGAACCAGAAGGGCGGGGTCGGGAAGACGACCACCGCGGTGAATCTGGCTGCTTGCGCAGCGTCAGCAGGCGCCCAGACCCTGCTGGTCGACCTGGATCCGCAGTGCAACGCGACCGTGGCTCTGGGCGGGGAAAAGGAGATGCACCCGTCGTCGTACGACTGCTTGACCGAGGATGTCTCGGTCGCCGAGGCCGCCCGCCCGGCGGGGCCGGACAATCTGTGGCTGGTGCCCGCCAATCGCGATCTGGCCGGCGCGGCGGTTGAGCTGCCGCGGATCGAAGGGTCGGAGACGCGGCTGCGGGAGCGTCTGGGCCCGGTCAGGGAGCGGTTTGCGGTGACGCTGCTGGACTGCCCACCCTCGCTCGGCCCAGTCAGCGTCAACGCCCTCACCGCAGCCGATCGCGTCATCGTCCCGGTGCAAGCCGAGTATCTGGCGCTGGAGGGCCTGGTTCAATTCTTGGAGACGCTGGGCCTGATCAGGCGCCAGCTAAACCCTCAGCTCGAGGTCTCGGGTTTGCTGATCACCATGCACGACGAGCGCACCAGACTTGCTCACGACGTCGAGTCCGAGCTGCGGGAGCACTTCGGGGAGATGGTCTTCGAGACGGTGATCCCGCGCAGCGTCCGCGTCGCCGAGTCGCCGAGTTATGGTCTGCCGGTGACCGAGCACGCCCCCTCTTCGCGCGGCGCCGTCGCCTACACCGCCCTGGCCCAGGAGCTTTCCAGCCGTGGCTAGCGGCACCAAACGCGGCATCGGCCGCGGCCTCGCGGCGATCCTGCCGGAAGCCGAGATCGGCGAGGCCGGGGAGCTGCGCGAGCTCCCGGTCGGCCTGATCAAGCCGAACCCCGACCAGCCGCGGACCCACTTCGACGAGGAGGCACTGGCCGCGCTCGCCGACTCGATCGAGTCCAGCGGCGTCGTCCAGCCGCTGCTCGTCCGCCCCCTCGCCGACGGCAGCTACGAGCTGGTCGCCGGCGAGCGCCGCTGGCGCGCCGCCCAGCAGGCCGGGCTGGAGACGGTCCCCGCCGTCGTCCGCGACCAGGCCGAAGCCGAGCGTTTGCAGGCGGCCCTGATCGAGAACATGGTCCGCGAGGACCTGAACCCGGTCGAGGAGGCGCGCGCATGCGCCGCTCTGGTCGAGGAGCTGGGCCTGACCAAAGAGCAGCTCGCGAAACGGGTTGGTCGCAGCCGGCCCGCCGTCTCCAACCTGATCCGCCTGCTCGAGCTGCCGGACGAGACGCTGGAGCTGCTCGAGACCCGCGAGCTCAGCGAGGGTCACGGCAAGGCCCTGCTCGGGGCCAGCGGCAATGACGTCCGCCGCCGCCTCGCCCGCGACGCCGTGCGGGGTGGATGGTCGGTCCGCGAGACCGAGAACAGGGTTCGGCTGGCTAGCCAGCCAAAGGTGAAGCAGGGCAAGCCGCCGCTGGACCCGGAGCTGGTCACGGCGCTCGAGGACGCCGGCGATGCTCTGGAGAGCGCCCTCGGCCACGAAGTCCGGGTCCGGCCGAAAGGGGAGGGGGTCATCGTCGAGCTCCGCTTCGACGAGCTCAAAGAGGCACACGCCCTGGCCCGCCGGCTGCGCCGCACAGGCGACTGATCTCGCCTCGCGACCGTCGCTATCATCGCCGTCCCCGGGCGATTAGCTCAGTTGGTTAGAGCGCGTCTCTGATAAGGACGAGGTCCCTGGTTCGAATCCAGGATCGCCCACTTCGGACCGACCTATACTTGGCCGTTCAACCACGGTCGGGAGCCCTTTCTCGTGCAGCAGATGCAGATCTATGGCGTCAGTTTCGACATGGTCGGCAAGCAGCCGATCGTGCTTTTGAAGACCGTGGACGGCAACCGCTTTCTGCCGATCTGGATCGGCCACCCGGAGGCGGCGGCGATCCTGATGAAGCTGCAGGGCGCCTCGACGCCACGGCCGATGACCCACGACCTGCTCTCCGACATGCTGGACAACCTCGACGCCAAGTGCGAGCGGGTCTCGGTCACCGAGCTGCGCGACAACACCTTCTACGCCTCGATCACGGTCTCGGTCAACGGCACCGAGGTCGAGATCGACTCGCGCCCCTCCGATGCCCTCGCCCTCGCGGTCCGCGTCTCGGCCCCGATCTTTGCGGCCGAGGAGGTGATCGAGGAGTCGGCGATCGAGTTCGAGCACGAGGTCGAGGACACCGAGGAGGTCGTCGACAAATTCAAAGAGTTCCTCGACGAGGTGACGCCGGAAGACTTCGCCCAGGGGGAGAGCTGAGGCTCTAGGCGGCGGCGGGGTGCAGCGCCAGGTCGAGGATCCGCTCGACCAACTGCTCGAAGGGCATGCCCGCCGCCTCGGCGGCCTGGGGCAGGAGGCTGGTGTCGGTGAGGCCGGGGATCGCGTTGGCCTCCAGCACCCAGGGCCCCTCGCTGTCGAGGATCAGGTCGACGCGGGCGAAGCCGCTGCAGCCGAGCGCCCGGTAGGTGGCCAGCGCCGCCTCGGTGACGGCGCGCCGCTCGTAATCGCTGAGCTCGGCCGGGCAGACGAAGCGGGTGCGGCCGATCGCGTAGCGGGCCTCGAAGTCGTAGCGGTCGCCCTCGGCGGGGATCGCCTCGACCACCGGCAGCGCCTCACCGCCGAGCACGCTTACGGCCAGCTCGCGACCCTCGACGAAGCGCTCCATCAGCACCCGGTCGTCGTAGCTGAAGGCCGAGACCAGCGCCTGCGGGACCTCCGCCTCGGCGGCGGCGAAGCGGACGCCGAGTGAGGAGCCACCGCGGCTCGGCTTCACGACCAGCGGGAAGCCGAGGGTCTGCTCGAGCCGGCCGAGCGCGTTGGCGGCGCCGAGCTCGCGGAAGGCTGTCTGGTTGAAGGCGACCCAGTCGGGCGTCGGCAGGCCGGCCTCGCGAATCGTGTTCTTGGCCAGGACCTTGTCGATGCAACGGGCGCAGGCGGCGACGCCGGGCCCGGTGAAGGGGACGCCGAGGATCTCCAGCAGCTCCTGCGCGGTGCCGTCCTCGCCACCGATGCCGTGCATGGCGACAAAGGCGACGTCGGGCCGGTCGGCTGTGATCCGCTCGACCAGGTCGGAGCCGACGTCGATCGCCGCCACCTCGTGGCCGAGCCGCTCCAGCGCGTTTTCGACCCGCGCCCCCGAGCGCAGCGAGACGCCGCGCTCCAGCGAGCGGCCGCCCTTGAGGACCGCGACCTTCACGATCCCGCCTCGCCGGCTTTGCGGAACGGCAGCACGTTTTCGTCGCTCGACTCCGGCTCGGCCTCCGAGGCAGCCGCCGGACGCTGCGGCAGGCGCTGTTCGCCGGTCAGCGCCCCGTAGAGCTCGACCTGCTCGGAGATCACCTTGCCGATGCGGCGGATCCCCTCGCGGATCTCCGCCTCGGTGACGCCGGAGAAGTTGAGCCGCATCGAGTTGCGACCGCGCTCGTCGATGTAGGCGGCGTCGCCGGGGACGAAGGCGACGTCGGCACGCAGTGCCTTGGCGAGCAGATCGCTGGTGTCGATGTAAGAGGGGAGGGTGGCCCAGATGAAGAGCCCGCCCTCGGGCGCGGTCCAGGTCGCCTCCGCCGGGAAGTGTTCGTCCAGCGCCGCCAGCATCGTGTCGCGCCGGTCGCGGTAGATCCCGATCAGGTCCTCGATGTAGCCGCGCCACTTGCCTTCCTCGAAGTACTCGCGGACGAAGTACTGGGTCAGGGTCGAGGTGCAGAGGTCGGCGGCCTGCTTGCCGAGCACGATCTTCTCCATCACCGGCGGCGGCGCCACCGCCCAGCCGAGGCGGATGCCGGGGGAGAGGATCTTCGAGAAGGTGCCGATGTAGATCACGAAGTCGCCACCGTCGAGCTGGTAGAGCGGCGGCAGCGCTTCGCCGCCGAAGCGCAAAAGGCCGTAGGGGTTGTCCTCGATCACCAGCAGCTCGTGCATCCGCGCCAGTTCGACCAGCCGCGCCCGCCGCTCCAGCGAGAGGGTGACTCCGGCCGGGTTCTGGAAGGTCGGCACCGAGTAGACGAATTTGGGACGGCGCCCCTCGCGGTGCAGGGTCTCGAGCAGCTCCTCCAGCTGCTCGACCCGCATCCCGTTCTCGTCGCACTCGATCTGGACCACGTCGGCCTGGTAGCTGCAGAAAACCGGGACCGCGCCGGGGTAGGTGGGCGCCTCGCAGATGACGACGTCGCCGGGGTCGATCAGGGTCTTGCAGACGAGGTCGATCGCCTGCTGGCCGCCGGTGGTGACGATCACGTCCTCGGGGTCGGGAAGCATTCCCTCCGCGGCCATCACCTGGAGGATGCAGTCCTTGGTCTCCTCGAAGCCCTCGGTCGGGCCGTACTGGAGCGCCTCCGCCGCCGACTCCTGGGCGATCCGGGTCATCTGCGCGGCGAAGCTCTGCGGGGGGAAAGTGGAGGTGTCGGGGAGGCCGCCGGCGAGGGAGATCACTTCCGGGCGGGCGGTGATCGCCATCAGGTCGCGCATCGCCGAGGAGCGCATCACCTTCGTCCGCGCCGCGAACAGGCCGGCGTAGCGCTCCAGGTCCCTGGTGCTGGTGTGGGCGCGGCGTCGCTGCGGCGGCTGCGTCACTTCACTCATTCAATGAAGTGTGGCGGATCGACACTCGAACGCCCAGGTGGTTAGGTTTTCGCAAGTGGATGTACTGACTCAACTCGGAATCGGCATCGCGATCGGGATGCTCGCCGGCACCACCGGCACCCACGGCTCCGCCCGTGGTCGCATGACCATCCTCGCCGCGGTGATCGGCCTGATCGCCGGCTACCTGCTCGACGGGCCGCTCGGCGGCGTGCTCGCCCTGCTCGGCGCGGTCGCCGCCTGCCTGGTGATCAGCGACCTCGTCTTCGGCGCCAGCCGCCGCGAGGGCAGCGGCGGCGGGGCGATCGCCTTCCTGGTCGCGCTGGCGGCGCTCGTAGTCGTCGCGGTCTCGGTGCTGCTGGCGCCAGCGGTCATCGTCATCGTCCTGGCGCTGGCCTGGCTCGGCATCTCCCGCCACCGCCGTGCCCAGCGCAAACACGCCGGCCTGCGCGTCCTCCGCTAGCGGCCCGAGGCGGCCGACGCCGCCGGTCGAGCATCATTCCCGCCATGGCGGCCCGCAAGAAGCTGGTCCTCACCTACGTCGACTCGCTGCGCACCGACATGCTGGAGCGGGCGGTGGAGGAGGGGAGGGCCCCGACCTTTGAGGCGCTGCTGGAGCGCGGCGTCTTCGTCCCCGACTGCGTCTCCAGCTTCCCATCGGTGACCCCGGTCGCCTGCTCGGAGATGGTCACCGGGGTGGGGGCCGACCGCCACTGGATCAGCGGCATGAACTGGTACCACCGGCTCGAGCGGCGCTACGTCGAGTACGGCTCCTCGCTGGAGGCGACCCGTTCCTTCGGCGTCTTCCGCGCCCTCTACGACCTCGTCTACAACATGAACCTGGCCCATCTCAGTCCTGAGGTGGAGACGCTCTTCGAGCGTCTCGACGACGCCGGCGAGCGCACCGCCTGCACGCCGTTCCTGATCTACCGTGGGCGCCACCGCCACCAGGTCTCACTCGAGGGCCTGATGCGCCGCGCCGTCGACGCCACCCGGCTCAAGTTCCGCCACCACACCTGGGGCCCGGCGGACCTTTTCTACGGCGACCTCTACGCCAGCCGCGAGGTCCCCTGCAAGTCGACCTCGATCCCCGGCAACCGCGACGGCTACGCCGCCTGCTGCTCGGTCGAGCTGATCAAGGAAGACGCCTTCGACTTCCTCCTGCTCTCCCTGCCCGACAACGACAATTACTCCCACCGCCACGGGCCTGAGGCCTCGGTCGAGTCGATCGCCAAGGCCGATAGCTGCTTCGCCCAAGTGGTCGAGGCGGCTGGTGGGCTCGACGCATTCCTCGCCGATCACGCCGTGATCCTGCTCGCCGATCACGCGCAGACGGCGGTCCACCGTGGCCTGCCATTGGCCGAGCTCTTGGGCCGCGAGTGGGACGTGCTGCAGCCCTCCGACGACCGCCCCGAGCTGGCCCAGCTCGCGGTCAGCCCGACCGGCCGCGCTGCCCACGTCTACCTGCTGCCCGGGGAGGGGGAGCGGGCCGACCCGGCGGCGGTCGGGACGCGACTGGGGGAGATCGAGGGCGTCGACCTGGTCTGCCGATTGCTGGATGAGGACGGGCTGCAATTGCCGCGGCTGGAGCCCGGAATGCCGGCATCCGGCGACGAGTGGGCGGCGGTCGAACGTGGGGGGGAGGCGGTCCGGTTCCGCCCCGGCGGCGAGACACTCGACCTGCGCGGTGGCCGCTGGCAGGTGGAGGGGGAGCTGGGGGTACTGGAGGCCCGGATCGAGGACGGGCGCCTGCGCAGCGAGACCTACCCGGATCCGCTCGCCCGGGTCTGGTCGGCGCTGACGGCGCCGCACTCCGGCGACTTCGTCGTCTCCCTCGAGCTCGGCTTCGAGGCCGTCGACTGGGGCGGCGTCACCCACGCCGGCGGCGGCAGCCACGGCGCCCTGCACGCCGGCGACTCGCTGGGGCCGCTGCTGTTTGTCGGCTGCGGGCCGGACTCGGCGGACGAGCGCGAGCAGTGGACCCTGCGCGACGTCGCCCCGGTTGTGCTCGAGCACTTCGGGCTGGACGCCTCCTGATGCGCCGGGCAGTCCGGCTCGGGCTCGCCCTCCTTGCCCTGCTGCCGGCCACGGCCGCCGCCACGGACTCACCCCCGATCGGCGAAGCCGAGGCGATCCGCGTTGCCGACCGTGACCCGAAGGTGGTGGGGCAGAGGGAGGAGAACGGGTCGCTGACTTCCAGCGCCGAGGTCGACGAGGGCAACTGGGAGGTCGCCTACTTCGCCGACGGCAAGGAGGTGGCGCTGGCGATCGTCGACCGCCACAGCGGCGAGGTCGAGGAGTCCTGGACCGGCTACCAGGTGGCATGGCGGATGGCCCGCGGCTACGAGGGCCAGTTCGGCCACAAGCTGAACGCGCCCTACGTCTTCCTTCCCCTCTGCGCGATCTTCCTGCTCGGCCTCTTCGACTGGCGCCGCCGGCGCCGGGTCGCCAACCTCGACCTGCTGGTCCTGCTCGGCTTCGGCGTCTCCCACTACTTCTTCAACCAGGGGAAGATCGGCGTCTCGGTGCCGCTGCAGTACCCGGTCCTGCTCTATCTCCTCGGTCGAGCGCTGTGGATCGGGTGGCGCGGGCGCGGCGAGGGGCTGCGGCCGGTCTGGCCCGCACGGTGGCTGCTGATCGCGGCTCTCTTCCTGATGGGCTTCCGGGTCGGCCTCAACCTCGCCGACTCCGGCGCGATCGACGTCGGCTACGCCAGCGTCGTCGGCGCCGACCGGATCAGCCACGGCGAGCCGATCTACGACAACTTCCCCGACGACGTCTCCTCGGGCGACACCTACGGCCCGCTCACCTACCTCACCTATGTGCCCTTCGAGCTGGTCTGGCCCTGGTCGGGAAGCTGGGACGATCTTCCCGCCGCCCACGGCGCCGCGGTCGCCTTCGACCTGCTCGCCTTCGGCTTCCTGATCCTGCTCGGGCTCCGCATCCGCCCCGGACCGGCCGGCCGCCGCCTCGCCGCCGTCCTCGCCTTCGGCTGGGCCGCCTACCCCTACAGCGCCTTCGCCCTGGAGTCGAACTCCAACGACACCCTCGTCGCCGTCCTGCTCCTGGCGACGCTGCTGGTCCTGACCAAGCCGCTCGCCCGCGGCGCGATCGCGGCCGCTGCCACCTGGGCCAAGTTCGCCCCCGCGATCCTCGCCCCGATGCTGCTCACCTACGAATCCCGCAAGCGCCCAATGCTGCTCTTCGCCGCAGGCTTCGGCGCACTCTCGGCCGCGGCCCTCCTCTGGCCCTTGCTCGACCCCGGCTTATCGACGTTCTACGACCGCACCATCGACTACCAGACCAACCGCAACTCCCCCTTCAGCATCTGGGGACAAACGTCCTTGGATCCGCTGCGCGCCGCCCTTGTAGTCGCCACCGCAGCACTGTCGATCCTCTTCGCCTTCCGCCCTCGCCCGAAGTCCCTTCTCCAAGTCGCTGCCCTTGGGGCAGCCCTCCTGCTCGCGGTCCAGATAACGATGGACCACTGGTTCTACCTCTACATCGTCTGGTTCTACCCGCTCTTCCTGGTGGCTCTCGCGTCCCTCGAAGCAAGCCCACCCCTCCCAGCAGCTGGCCCGGGGGAGGTCAAGCGGCGATACGGCGAGGAAGCTCGCTGAGATATTCCCTCCCCAGCCGTCTGACCTTGGCGTAATCCCGAGCCGAGAACTTCTCGCCTGAGTCCTTGACCAAGCCGGTGATCGCGGCGATCTGCGGTTGGTCGAAGCCGCGCTCGCGGAGTTCCTCGAGGCTGCCGTTGTCGAGGATGCAGAAGAGTCGGTACTGGCGTCTTCCAGGACCAGTGAGGCGAATCTCGTGGTGCCCGCCCATATCCCCATGCATCGCCTCCCAGTAGCCGCCACCGCTGAACTGCGGGGGTGGAGCGTCTCGGACTGCCTCCAAGACCGCGGAGAACCGCGCCTCGATCTTCGTCGGGCAGCGATCGAGAAAGTCCTCGGCCGGCACCTTGCCGTCCTTGGCTTCGCAGTAGACGATTCCCCATGCCATCGCCCGACCAAGACTAACGACGATTGCGGCGTTTTGTCTGAGGCTAGGAAGCGGTTGCGCGCACTACCTGGACCTTCGCACCGAGAATGTCGGCGACTGCGGCCACGGTCTTCAGCTCGGGATTCACATCGGCGGTGAAGAACCGGCGGATGCTGGATGGCTCCTTCCCTATGGCCCGAGCCAACTCGGCCTTCGACATCCCGGCCTCCTCCCTCAACTCGTCGAGCTGCCGCACCACCGCATCGATCTGGGCGATCTCGCGCCGCTGGCGCTCGAACTCCGCTCGAAACTCAGGGTCCTCCTTGAGTCGCCGAGTAAGTCGCCGATCGTGGTGATTCGTGTCGAAGGCTTTGGCCATTACTTCCTCCCAGTCGAAAACGACATCTAGCGTAACATAGAAGTTACGCTACTCCACTACCACTCCGGCCCTACGAGACCGGAGGAGGAGCGGGGACCATCACCTGGGTGATCGAGTCGGCGAGTCCCTTGTCGTTGACCTCGACCGCCGCGCCCATCACCCAGACGTCCTCCTCGGCGGTCTCGAACCGGGTCGGCATCTGCGTGATCATCGAGGCCAGGGCCTGCTCCGGTTTGACCCCGAGCACGCTGGTTCGGGACCCGGTCATGCCGACGTCGGAGATGAAAGCGGTGCCCTTCGGCAGGACCCGGCCGTCGGCGGTCGGCACGTGGGTGTGGGTCCCGAACACGCCGGCGACGCGGCCGTCGAGGTGCCAGCCCATTCCGACCTTCTCGCTCGTCACCTCGGCGTGGAAGTCGACGATCGCGACCTCGGCGTCGAGCCGGTCGAGGATCGCGTCGACGGTGTCGAAGGGCGAGCGCGCGACCCGCAGGCCGATGCCGCCGCTGAGGTTGATCACCCCGACCCGGGTGCCGTCGACCTCGACCACGGTGTGGCCGCGGCCGGGGCTCGCCTGCGGGTAGTTGGCGGGCCGCACCACCCGCTGCTCGCGGTCGATGAACTCGTAGGCCTCGCGGTGGCGGTAGACGTGGTTGCCGGTGGTGATGACGCCGGCGCCGGCGCCGAAGATGTCGTTGGCGGTGCGCTCGGTGATGCCCATGCCGCCGGCCGAGTTCTCGCCGTTGACGATCACCAGGTCCGGCGCGTGGGCCTCGCGCAGTGCCGGCATCGCGTCGCGCAGACCGCGCCGCCCCGGGCTGCCGACCACGTCACCGATAAAGAGAACTCGCATGGTCATTGACCCTATCTGCGAAATTGATCCGGTGGTGGAGCCTGAGCGAGCGGGCGAGATCGTGGAACGGGCGCTGGCCTACCCGTTTGCGGCGCCGGCGGACTCGTTCATACAGCTCGGCAGCGAGACGCTCGAGCTGCCCGCCGAGGGTCCCGACCTCTCCGGCCGCACCGCGCTGCTCGCCTACGGCGCCAACGCCTCGCCCGCGGCGCTCGCCCGCAAGCTGGCGCCTCTGCCCGAAGTGCCGCTGCCGGTCCTGCGCGCCGAGCTCGCCGACTTCGACGTCGTCTACTCCGCCCACGTCTCCTTCCACGGCGCGATCCCGGCCACCCTGGCGCCCAGCCCGGGGACCACCGCGCCGGTCTTCCTCGCCCACCCAACCGCCGAGCAGTTGGCGCTGCTTAACGCGACCGAGCCGAACTACGAGCTCGCCGAGGTCGACGGAACCCCCGCCTACCTCAGCCGCCACGGTCCCCTGCTGCTCGACGGCGAGCCGGTGGCCCTGGCGGCTGTCGCCGCCACCGGCCGCACCCTGCAGGAGATGAGCGAGCCTCGGGTGCTCGACCTCGCCCGCCACCACCTCGCCCCCGAGCAGACGCTGGAGCAATTCGTCCTAGCTTGTATTGAGTCCGGTGGCGTAACCCCACTTCCGGCTTTCGGCGTCCCGTAGCCCGGCGTCAGGAGGGGTACCCAACCCTCCCGTCCCTAGAATCGACGCTGTATGCCGTTTCCCGCCACCCGCCTACGCCGACTGCGCCGCACCGAGGCCCTGCGCGCCTTCGTGCGCGAGACCGAGCTCGCCCCGAGCGACCTGATCCAACCGATGTTCGTCGTCCCCAGTGAGGGCGCCAGAGAGGAGATTCCCTCGATGCCGGGGATCGAGCGCCTCTCGATCTCCAACTTGGTCGAGGAGGCCGGCGCGATCGCCGAGGCCGGAGTCGGGGCGGTCCTGCTCTTCGGCGTCCCCGGGGTCAAAGACGACGTCGGCTCCGGCGCCTACGACGACGAGGGCGTCGTGCAGATGGCGGTCCGCGCACTCAAGGACGCCCACCCGGACCTGGTCGTGATCACCGACGTCTGCCTCTGCGAGTACACCTCGCACGGCCACTGCGGCGTGGTCCGCGAGGGCGAGGTCGACAACGACATCACCGTCGAGCTGCTGGCCAAAACCGCGATCTCCCACGCCGAGGCCGGCGCCGACGTGGTCGCGCCGAGCGACATGATGGACGGCCGCATCGGCTCGATCCGCTACCAGCTCGACGAGGAGGGACACCCCGACACTCCGATCCTCGCCTACAGCGCCAAGTACGCCTCTGCCTTCTACGGCCCCTTCCGCGACGCCGCCGGCTCGACCCCCGAATTCGGCGACCGCCGCGGCTACCAGATGGACCCGGCCAACGCCGCCGAGGCGGTGCGCGAGGCCGAGCTCGACCTCGACGAGGGCGCCGACATGCTGATGGTGAAGCCGGCGACCGCCTACCTGGACGTCGTGCGCCGGGTCAAGGATGCGACCGCCGCCCCGCTGGCCGCCTACCACGTCTCCGGCGAATACTCGATGCTGAAGGCGGCCGCCCAGAACGGCTGGATCGACGAGCGCCAGGCGGTGCTCGAGACCCTGACCTCGATTCGCCGCGCCGGCGCCGACGCGGTCGTCACCTACTACGCGAAGGAGGCCGCTCCGTGGCTTCGGTGAAGGTCCCGCAGTCAAAGGCCCGCAGCCGCAAAGGCGGCTCGGCGATCCCGCTCGACGAGACCGACAAGCGGCTGATGAACCTGCTGCAGTCGAGTTTTCCGCTCGACCCCGAGCCCTTCGCCCTGGTCGCCTCGGAGGCGGAACTGGAGCTCGACGACGTGCTCGCCCGCACCCAGCGCCTGCTCGACGGCCGCATCATCCGCGAGATCACGCCGATCTTCGACACCCGCGCGCTCGGCTACGAATCGATGCTGGTCGCGGCCAAAGTCGACTCCGAGAACCCGCAGCGGGCGGCGAAAATCGTCAACGCCCACCCGGGCGTCTCCCATAACTACCTGCGCACGCACGAGTTCAACCTCTGGTTCACGATCGCGACTCCGCCCGACTCCGAGCTCGGGCTCAGCGGCACCCTGGAGGCGCTGATGGCGGAGACCGGGGCGATCTCGATGCGGGAGCTGCCGACCCTGACCCTGTTCAAGATCAACATGAACCTGGAGATGGAGAAAGGGACCGACGCGCTCGCCGCCGCGGTCGAGGCGGCACCGCCGCGCGAGCTCGAGCCGCAGCCCTACGACGCGGACGACATCGCCCTGATCCGCGCCCTGCAGGGACCGATGGCCGCGGTCGAGCGCCCCTATGACCAGGCCGCCGGGGAACTCGGGATCGAGACCGAGGAGCTGCTGGAGCGGCTGGGCACGATGGTCGAGCGCAAGATCCTGCGCCGCGTCGCCGCGATCCTTTACCACCGCCGCGCCGGCTTCTCCGCCAACGGGATGGGCGTCTGGAAGGTGCCGGAGGCCGAGATCATGGAGGTCGGCGGTCGCATGGCCTCCTACCGCGGCATCTCCCACTGCTACCAGCGGCCCACTTATGAGGACTGGCCCTACAGCGTCTTCACCATGGCCCATGGCCGCTCCAAGGAGGAGTGCGACGCGATCCTCGACTCGATCGCCGAGGAGTGCGGGATGGGGCCGGACGACCGCGCCACCCTTTACTCCTCGACCGAGTACAAGAAGATCCGCCTCCACTACTTCACCGACGCCTACGCCCGCTGGGAGTCCGAGCATTCCTAGTTCGGAGTCGTTGTACGAGCGGGCGCAGCGGGTCCTGCCCGGGGGGGTCAACTCACCGGTGCGGGCGATGCGGCAGATCGGCCGCGACCCGATCTTCATCGAGCGCGGCGAAGGCTGCGAACTCATCGGCCGCGACGGCCAGCGCTACCTCGACTGGGTCGGCTCCTGGGGCCCGCTGATCCTCGGCCACGCCGAGCCCTCGGTGGTCTCGGCGGTGATCGAGGCGGCGAAGCGGGGGACCAGCTACGGCGCCGCGACCGCGGCCGAGGTCGAGCTGGCGGAGAAGGTGGCCGAGCGCTTCCCGTCGGTGGAGATGGTGCGGATGACCAGCTCCGGGACCGAGGCGGCGATGGGCGCGGTGCGCCTGGCCCGGGCGATCACGGGCCGCGAGGTCGCGATCAAGTTCGCCGGCGCCTACCACGGTCACTCCGACGGCCTGCTCGCCGAGGCCGGCTCCGGCCTGGCGACGCTCGGGGTCCCCGGCAGCCCCGGGGTGACCGCGGCCCAGGCGGCGGGCACCGTCGTGGTTCCGTGGAACGACCGCGAGGCGGTGGGGCGGGCGCTGGAGGAGCACGACGTCGCCGCGCTGCTGGCCGAGCCGATCGCCGCCAACATGGGCGTCGTCCCGCCCGCCGACGGCTTCCTCGAGTTCCTGCGCGAGGCGACCGCCACGGCGGGCACGCTGCTGATCTTCGACGAGGTGATCACCGGCTTCCGCGTCGCCCGCGGCGGCGCTCAGGAGCTCTACGGGATCGAACCCGACCTGACCGTGATGGGCAAGGTGATCGGCGGCGGCCTGCCGGCGGCCGCCTTCGCCGGCCCGCGCGCGGCGATGGAACGGATAGCCCCGTCCGGCGACGTCTACCAGGCAGGGACGCTCTCCGGCAACCCACTCGCGGTCGCAGCCGGCCTTGCCACGCTGGCCCATCTCGACGCGCGCGCCTACGAGCGCATCGGCGCCCTCACCGACCGTCTCGCCGAGGGCTTCACGACGCTCGCCGCCGACCGCCCGCTGCAGGTCGCCAGCGCCCCGGGCCTCGTCACCCTCTTCTTCAGCGCCGAGCCGGTGCGGGACTTCGCCGGTGCCAGCGCCTGCGACACCGCGGCCCACGCCCGCTTCTGCAACGCGATGCTCGACCGTGGCGTCTACCCGCCGCCCTCCCAGTTCGAGGCCTGGTTCATCTCCCTCGCCCACGACGACTCGACCGTCGATCGCACCCTCGCCGCCGCCGCCGAGGCGCTCGACGAGGCGCTGGCATGAGCACCGCCCCCGAGGACGCGCTGCGGGCGCTGGCCGTGCAGCTGCGCGAGGAGGAGACGCCGATCTCCCCCCACGTCGTCGACCCGGCTGCGGCCCCGGAGCTGGGCCTGCTCGCCGCGGCCGGACCGGGCGCCGCTGCGGCGCCAGCCGAGTACGCGCTGGTCGTCGAGGCGGTCCGCGAGGGCTATCTCCTCCACTACGGGGAGCCGCGGCTGCTCGCCGGCCACGACCCCGACCTCGCCCTGCTAGCCGGCGATTACCTCTACGCGCTTGGGCTCGAACGGCTGGCGGCGCTGGGCGACACCGCCGCGGTCACCGTGCTCTCCGACCTGATCGGCCGTTGTGCCCAGCTCCACGCCGAGGGCCGGGCCGAGCAGGCGCCGCAGCTCTGGGCCGCGGCAGCGGCCGAGATCGCCGGTGAGTGACGAATTCCCACCCAGCCTCGCGGCGAAACGGGCGCCCAACTCAATAGACTCCGTTGCCCAACGCGAACGACTGTGGCTGACGACGCGGACAAGAAGAACGGGGCCGATGGCGCCCCACGGCAGGAGCGGGTAAAGCCCGACGTTCCCGGCTACTTCGAGGGCGAGTCGATG
The DNA here is from genome assembly GCA_036376895.1 of Solirubrobacterales bacterium. Classification (GTDB taxonomy): domain Bacteria; phylum Actinomycetota; class Thermoleophilia; order Solirubrobacterales; family 70-9; genus VAYN01. The sequence continues at coordinate 63,117 of DASUZL010000038.1, read as the reverse complement.
ACCCGCCGCAAGGTCTTCACCGTCGCCAGCCAGGCGATCGGCGGCCTCGCCGGGGCGGCCATCATCCTGCCCGCCGTCGGCTTCGCGGTTGCCCCGATCTTCCACCGCGGCAAGGAGCGCTGGGAGGCGGTCGGTCCGACCGGCGACTTCGTCGAGGACACCTACCGCCAGGTCGTCTTCACCGAAACCGAGGGGATCGGCGACGCCGGCAAGACCACCGCCTACATCCGCCGCGGCTCCAAGGACTTCGACGAGGATCCCAACTCCTTCGTCGCCGTCTCCAACCGCTGCGCCCACCTCGGCTGCCCGGTCCGCTTCGTCGAGGCCGCGGGCAACTTCATCTGCCCCTGCCACGGCGGCGTCTACGACTTCCAGGGCAAAGTGCTCGGCGGCCCGCCCGTCCGCCCGCTCGACCACTTCCAGACCAGGACCCAGGGCGGCCAGGTCGAAGTTGGCCCCCGCTACAGCGTCACCTCGCAGCTGGAGCCGGTCCGCGCCCGTGACCCCGGGGAGTTCACCGGTGGGATCTGGGAGTACCTCTACCCGCCGCGTCCCTCTACCTTCCCACCGCCCTGATGCCGAAGATCCCAGACTCCATAGTCCCCGCCCCGCTGCGCAAACCGGCCAAACCCGGGCAAGCCGGCGCGGCCAAGGGGCAGGCGCCTCAGGACCTGAAGAGCTCGCCGCCCGAGCGGCAGACCGACGTCCAGCGGCTCACCGACCAGGCGAAAGAGGCCCCGGCCGAGGTTCTCGCCTGGGTCGACCAGCGCACCGGCGCCAGCGGCTTCCTCACCGGGATGCTCTTCCGCAAGGTGCCGAAGGGGACCAACTGGTTCTACACGCTCGGCTCGGCGACCCTCTTTGCCTTCATCGTCCAGGCCACCACCGGCGTCTTCCTGGCGATGTTCTACACGCCCTCTGCCACCCAGGCCTACGCCTCGATCTCCCACATCAACAACGAGGTCCCGCTCGGCGCCCTCGTGCACGGGATGCACAAGTGGGGCTCCAGCGTGATGGTGATCCTGATCTTCCTCCACATGGGCCGGACCTTCTTCTTCGGCGCTTACAAGTACCCGCGCGAGCTCAACTGGGTGATCGGCGTGGTGCTGCTGATCCTGACGATGACGATGGCCTTCACCGGCTACCTGCTGCCGTTCGACCAGCGCTCCTTCTGGGCCTCGATCGTCGGTATCAACATCAACGGGACCGGGCCCGTCGTCGGCCCCTATCTGAGCGACTTCCTCCGCGCCGGCCCTGAGCTGGGCGCGACCACGCTCTCGCGCTTCTACGCGATCCACATGCTTCTCGTGCCCGGGGCGATCATCGCCCTGATCGGCGCCCACATGTACCTGGTGGTCAAGCTCGGCACCACGGCGCCGCCGTGGGTGCGGGGAGAGAAGCCGAAAGTCGCGACGCCCGTCTCTCAGCTCGACGCCGGCGTCGAGCGCAACGGCAGCGGCAACGGAGCCTCGCCCAGCTGATGAAGCCCCAGGACAAGCAGGCATATCTGGAGGAGTACGAGCTCCTCAAGAAGAAGGGCAAGCCCTTCTTCCCCTACGCCGTGATGAAGGACTCGGTGATGGCGCTGATCGTCGTCGCCGTGATCATCGCGATGTCGCTGATCCTCGGCGCCGAGCAGGGCCCGAAGGCGGACCCGACCTCGACCACCTACGTGCCGCGGCCCGAGTGGTACTTCTTCTTCCTCTTCGAGGTCCTGCGCGTGATCAAGCCGCCGGAGCTGGTCCCGATCGCGACGATCGGGATCCCGACCATCTGCATGGTCCTGCTGCTCCTGCTGCCGTTCTACGACCGCGGCCCGGAGCGCCGCCCCGAGCGGCGCCCGCTGGCGACCACCGCCGGGATCCTGACGATCATCGCGATGGGCTACCTCACCTACCTCGGCGCCACCGGCGGCTCGCCGACCGAGATCGAGATGACGGTCGCGCCGCAGTACGAGGCCGGCAAGGAGGTGGTGGCGGGCGCCGGATGCCTTGCCTGCCACAAGATCGGCGAGAACGGCGGGACGCTCGGCCCGAACCTGACCCACATCGCCCAGCGGGTGCCGCGGGCGGCGATCCTGCGCTCGGTCGAAATCGGGCCTGGCATTATGCCTGCATTCGGGGACCTCTCGGAAAAAAAGCTGAACGAGGTCGCTGACTTCCTTTCCTCCCTGGACTAGGCGTCCTGGGCGGGCCCGCAGGCTCTGAATCCCATGGACACGATCAACGACAACCGCCAATCGCCGGACTTCGCCGGCCAGGTCAACCGCATGTTCGACCGGGTTGCGGGGCGCTACGACGCGCTCAACTCGGTGATGACGGCGGGGCTGCACCACCGCTGGCGCCAGCGCGCGGCGGAGCGCACCGAGCTGCGGGCTGGCGATTCGGCGCTTGATGTCTGCTGCGGGACCGGCGACCTCGCTCTGGAGCTGGCCGGCCGTGTCACCCCCGGCGGCCATGTCGTCGGCTGCGACTTCTCCGAGCCGATGCTCGACCTCGCCCGCGAGAAGGCGGCGGCCCGGGGGGCCGAGGGGCTGCGCTTCGAGTGGGCCGACGCGCTGGAGCTGCCCTACGACGCCGAGCGCTTCGACGCGGTCACGGTCGGGTTCGGGGTCCGCAACCTCGCCGACCTCGACCGCGGCCTGCGCGAGATGGCGCGGGTGCTGAAGCCGGGTGGGCGCCTGGTGATCCTCGAGATCACGACGCCGACCCGACCGCCGCTCTCGACCTTCTTCTCGCTCTGGTTCGACCGCATCGTGCCGCTGCTCGGTTCCTTCTCGGCCGAGCCGGAGGCCTACTCTTACCTGCCGGAATCGGTCCGCAGCTTTCCCAGCCCACGCGGGCTGGCGGAGAAGATGGACGCGGCCGGCTTCGAGCGGATCCGGTACACGGTGCTGGCCGGCGGGATCATCGCGATCCACAGCGGCGCCCGCCCCGAGTGACCCGGCGCTCGGCCGTACCGCCGCCGGTGACGGCGGTCCTCGACGCTTCCAGCCGCTGGCTGCCCGCCCGCCTCGGCGAGGTCGAGGAGCGGCTGCGGCGAGCGCTCGCCGGCCACGGTGAGCCGCTCGGCGAGGACGCCGCCGCGACCCTTGCCGCCGGCGGCAAGCGTTTGCGGCCGATGCTGGTCCTGCTCTGCGCCGGCGAGGCCGGGGGGGAGGCGGCGGTGCGGGCGGCTACGGCGATCGAGCTGGTCCACATGGCGACCCTGGTCCACGACGACGTGCTCGACGAGGCGCCGCTGCGCCGCGGCCTGCCGACGGTCGCCGCGACCTCGGGCCGCGACCGCGCCGTCGCCACCGGCGACCTGCTCTTCTCGCGCGCCTTCGCTCTGCTCTCCGAGGCCGGCGACGCCCGCTCGGTCCAATTGCTGGCCGAGGCCTCGGTGGCCCTGGCCCGCGGCGAGCTGGCTCAGCGCCACGACGCCTTCGACCTCGGCATCTCCGAGCAGCGCTACCTCGCCCGCTGTCGGCTGAAGACCGCGACCCTGTTCGAATGCGCCTGCCTGCTCGGCCGCGACGACGAGCACCTGCGCCGCTTCGGCGCCGAGGTCGGACTCGCCTTCCAACTGCTCGACGACGTGCTCGACGTCACCGGCCCCCCGGAGCGGACCGGCAAGGCGCGCGGCACCGACCTACTCGACGGCACCGTCACCCTGCCGCTGATCGAGGCCGCCGCGGCCGACCCGGGGATCCGCGAGGTCGACCTGCACGGCCTCGACGAGACCAGCGCCGAGGCCCTCTGCGAGCGCATTGCCGCGACCGGGGCGCTGGAGCGGGTCCGCGCCCGCGCCCTGGAGATGGTCGCCGAGGGCAAGCGCGAACTCGAGCGCACCGGCTTTGAGCCCGAACAGCGCCAGCTCCTGGCCCTGGTCGCCGACGGCGTCGTCCAGCGCTACAGCTGACCGCCGCCCGCGGGGCGCTACTGCTGCTGCTCGGTCGGGCGGATCAGGATCTCGTTGACGGCGACGTGGCGGGGCCGGCTGACGACGTAGGCGATCGCGTCGGCGATGTCGGCCGCCTGCAGCCGCTCCATGTCGGCGAAGCGCTGCTCCAAGAGCTGTTTGATCTCCGGCCGGTTGTGGTCGGGCAGCTCGGTGTCGACGGCGCCCGGCTCGACCAGCGAGACCCGCAGGTGGCGCCCGGTCACCTCCTGGCGCAGCGACTCGCTGAAGGCGCCGACCGCGTGCTTGGTCGCGTTGTAGACGCCGCTGCCCATCCGCACCTGGCGGCCGGCGACGGAGGAGATGTTGACCATGTCCGCGACCCCGCGCGGGCCGTTCTCGGCCGCCTCGAGCAGGTGCGGCAGCGCCGCCCGCGAGGTGTAGAGCAGGCCGACCAGGTTGACGTTGACCATCCGCTCCCATTCCTCCACCGGGGCGTCGACGATCGGGCCCAGCAGCATCACGCCCGCGTTGTTGACGAGCAGGTCGAGGCGGCCGAGCTTCTCTGCGGTCTGCGCCACCGCGGCCTCGGCCTGGCTGCGATCGGTGACGTCGGCCTCGATCGTCAGTGCCCGGCCGCCGTCGGCCTCGATTGCGGCCGCCAGCGCCGTCAGCCGGTCGAGCCGCCGGGCGACCAGCGCCACAGTGGCGCCGCGCGCGGCCAGCTCCCGCGCAGTGCTCTCGCCGATCCCGCTGGAGGCACCGGTGACCAGCGCTACAGCGCCCTCGAGTTGTCCTGAACCTGCCACGGCTTCACCGTACCCGCCAGAGCGGGTTCCAGTCGCGAGGCTAGGAGAAGTCGTCGGCGGTGATCAGGTCCGCCGCCAGGGCGGCGACGAAGACGTCGGTCATTGCCGCCATGTTCGAGTGCTCCAGTTCCCGCAGCTCGTCGGCCAGCGCATGGGCGCCGATGTCGAGCTGCTCGTCGAAGGCGTCGATCTCGCTCTCGCCGTGGACTCCCTGGCACGACCACTCGCACTCGGGGCAGCGGCGCCAGACTCGCCAGTGGGCTCGATCGTCGGCCCGCTCCCAGCAGGTCGGCTGCACGAGGTTCGACTTGCACTCGGGACAGACGTGCAGATTGCTCGCTTGCTCCGTCTCGTTTTGGCCGGGCTCTCTCATATCCCTGACTATCGAACCCGATCCGAGGGCACTTGATCCGCACTTTTATAGAACTTCGCCGACAAAACCCAACTACCGGGTATGCAATTGCACGAGTGAAGCTGATCCGGCGGCTCCACAGCCCCGCTACCATGGAATAGATGCCAGGGAACATCGGACCCCTCGAGATCGCCATCGTGGTGATCATCGCCCTCTTGGTCTTCGGCCCGAAACGGCTGCCGGAGCTCGGGCGCAGCCTCGGCAAGGGCATCCGTGAGTTCAAAGGCTCGATCGGCGGCGACCGCGACGATGACGACGACGCCGAGTCCAACGGCGACGACGCCAAGGCAATCGGCACTTCGCAGGCGACGGCGAACACCGCCCAGCCGCCCGCCGAGGCCGAGGTCGCGCACGACAAACACGGCTGAGGACGCGGAATGGCCCGCCGCGTCAAGGCGGTCTCCCACGAGGATCGCCTCACCCTTGTAGAGCACCTCGACGAGCTGCGCTCGCGGCTGATCGTCTGCATCGCCGTCTTCGGCGTCGCCCTCGCGCTCTGCTTCTGGCAGAACGGCTTGCTGCTCGACCTTGCCAACGGCCCGCTGCCCTCCGACCACGACAAGCTGATCACCTTCGGCATCACCGAGCCCTTCACGACCACGCTCACCGTCTCCCTCTACGGCGCCCTGGTCCTCTCGCTGCCGATCTGGCTCTACCAGCTTTACGCCTACGTGCTGCCGGCCTTCAGCAACCAGGAGAAGCGGGTGATCCTGCCGATCCTGCTCGCCTTCCCGTTCCTCTTCCTCGCCGGGATCGCCTTCGCCTACTTCGTCGTGATGCCGGCCGCGGTCAGCTTCCTGCTCAACTTCAACGAGAACCAGTTCAACGTCCAGGTCCGCGCCCGCGACTACTACGGCTTCTTCTCGATGACCGAGCTCGCCTGCGGCGTTCTCTTCCAGATGCCGCTGGCGATCCTCGCCGTCACCCGGCTCGGGATCGTCAGCGTCGACCAGCTCACCTCCAACCGCCGCTACGCCTACCTGGTGATCGCGATCGTCGCCGCGGCGCTGCCGGGTGTCGACCCGGTCTCGATGGTGATTGAGATGGTTCCGCTGCTTGTTCTGTTCGAGTTGAGTATCTTGCTCGCAAGGGCATTCGGGCAGCCAGGTGAGTCGGGGGAGTTGGCAGAGCCCTCTACGCAGGAGTAGAGAGAAGAGAGCATGGCTTCGGGCGATAAAGAGCACAGGATGCTGTTCGACATCCGCGGGCGCCGCGGAAACGTCGTCAAAGTCATCTACGCGGTCCTCGCCGTGTTGATGGGCCTCAGCCTCCTGCTTCTCGCCGGCCCCGGCATCGGCGGCCTCGGCGGGGGCGGCGGCGCAAACAACGACGAAGCCGTCTCCCGGATCGAAGACCGGACCGTGAAACTCGAACGGGAACTGGCGAAAGAACCGCAGAACGCCGACCTGATGGCGGCCATCACCCGCAACCACCTCAGCGCCGCCAACCTGCTGGCCGAACCGAGCCCGACCGGCGAACTGCTGCCGACCGTCGAGTCCCGTGCGCAGCTTGAAGAGGCGAGCTCGACTTGGAGCGAATACCTCGAGGCGACCAACGAACCTTCGATCGGGGCGGCGCAGCAGATGTCCCAGGCACTCTTCACCCTCGCCCAGTACTCGCGCAGCCTGCAGGAAGCGAACAACAACATCGTCGCCGCGACGGAAGCGCAGAAACTCGTCGCCGACGCGCGCCCCAGCCTCGGCTCGCGCTCGACCCAGGCGCTCTACACGCTCTACACCTTCGATTACAAAGCAGCCGGAGACGCCCTCTTCCAGGCGCTGAAATTCGCCAACACCAAAGCCGAACGCGAATCCCTGCAGTCGCAGTTCGGCGAAGTCGCGATCCGCGCCAAGAAACTCGAGAAAGAATTCAACGAAGCCAAGAAAGCGGAAAAACAGGCCGGCGCCGCCGGTGGCGGCAACCCCCAGGAAAGCCTGCAGAACCCGCTTGGCCTCGGCACCGGCAGCGGCGGCCTCGCCGAATAGGGCGGGCGGCGCCGGCTGCGGGATGGGCCGCGAAGGACTCGAACCTTCAACCTTGAGCTTAAGAGGCTCCTGCTCTAACCAGTTGAGCTAGCGGCCCGGGACGCGCAAGTATAGGAAGACGCCGCGCCGGGAGGTGGGCAGCCGGGGAACCGCGCTACCGCGCCCGGCAGAACTTTTCGACGCTGCCGTCGATGACCATCCCGTCGACGAAGCTGAAGCGGCCGTGGGTCTCGAGGATCCCGTCGGAGCAGCGGGCGGCGACGTAGCTGCGGTGGCGCCCGCCGGCGTCGAAGCGCCGCCCGATCTCGACCTCGACGTGGGTGATCGCGCCGGCACCGCCGGCGATCGGCGGCACGTTCAGGGTGGCGCGGTAGCGGAAGCCGCCCGGGCGCCGTTCGATCGGGACCACGATCGCGTAGGTCTGGGTGGCGGGGACGGTGGTGCGGGCGTGGATCACCACGCTGGGCCCGCTCGCCAGGCGCGGGCCGTTGAAGAGGGTGAGCGGCGAGCTGGCGGGGACGGGGGCACCGCCAAGCGAGACCAGGGCTTCGATCTGCCCCTCGCCGACGATCGCCCCGGCGCAGGCGCTGCGCGCTTCCTCGGTGCTCGCCTGGGCGATCGCCTCCGGCGCGCAGATTGGCAGGCCGGCGACGTCGAGACGGCCGTCGCGGTCGAAGTCGATCACTGCCTGGGTCAGCGCCGCCGGCGCGCCGCCGTCTTTGGCGCGAAGGTCGACCTTGCCCTCGAATTCGATCGGCGCGTAGTGCGCGCGGGGCAGCGCCCGTGGCGTGAAGCCGCCGTCAGCGTGGAGCACGAGGTTGTCGATTTCGACCACAGCCGCCGAGGCGGCACCGGCCAGCAGCACTGCCGACAGCGAGCAGAGGAGTGCGGCGCTTTTCAGCCTGCCGCGTGACATGCCGATGACAGGGTCGTCGGGAAGAAGTCCCCGTTGCTGAATTTGACCGAGCCCTGGACCTGGAGGCGACCGCCCTCGCAGCGGGCGTTGACATAGCCAACCTCTTTGCCGCCGCGTTTGAAGGTCCGGCCCAGCGTCGCCTGCGCCAGCGTCGCCGCGCCGTAGCCGCCGGCGATTTCCGGCATCTCGATCTGCACCTGGTAGCCGTAACGACCGTGCGCGACCCGTTCGACCACGATCGGCACCAACACGGTCTTCGCCACCGGCACGGTCTCGTAGCCGTGGGCGATCAGGGTCGGCTTGCCGCCGGTCGGCGGCGCGTTGAAGAAGGAGAGGGGAGAGGTGATGGTCACCGGGGCCTGCCCCGGCAGCGCCACTCGCGCCTTGCCGGTGCCTTCGCCGACCAGGGCGCCGGCGCAGCGCTTGCGCGCCTCGGCCGGGGTCGTGTTCGCCAGCTTCGCCGCCGTGCAGATGGGGACGCCTTTGGTTTCGATCGAGCCGTGTTTGTCCAACTGGAAGCTGAGTGTGGTCAGCGCCGGCGGCATCGAGCCGTCCTTGGTCTTGACCCGGGTGACGCTGGTCAACTGCGCCGGGGCGTTGGTTTTTTCCGGCAGCTCCCGCGGCAGCACGCTGGCGGTCGCGCTGATCACCGTGTTGCCGATTTCGGCCTTCAGCGCGTAAGCGGTCCCGCAGGCAAGCAGTCCGATCAGGGCCGCGGCAGCGGCAGCTTTAGGTAGTGCTCTCCTCATCCCTTTCCCCTACAACCAGGCTAGCGCCCGCTTGGAGCGGACCTCCCCCAGCTAACCCTTGCTTTTGCAGGGCTGGAACAGGGTTCCGTTGAGTTTGGTGCTGTCGTTGAAGTTGAGTTCGACTTTGGCCTGGAGGCGCCCGTCGGGGCAGCTGGCGTTGGCGTAGCTCAGCTTCTGGCCTTTGTAGGTCCATTTGCGCCCGATCGTCAGGTTCCCGGAGGTCGGGGTCCCGTAGCCGCCGGCGATTTTCGGGATTTTGGCCACGGTCCTGAAGCCGTAGCGGCCGTTGCGGACCTTTTCGATCACGATCGGGACGACGAAGGTGGTCGGCGCCGGCACCGTCAGGTGGGCATGCGCGAGCACGGTCGGGTTGCCGTTCTTGGGGGCGGCGTTGAAGATCGTGATCGGCGATCCGGCCGGGATCGGGCCCTGTTCGGGGAAGTTGACGACGGCCTTGCCGAAGCCCTTGCCCACGATCGAGCCCGGGCAGAGCTTGCGCGCTTGCGCGGTCGTCGTTGCCGCCAGTTTGCCCGGGGTGCAGATCGGCAGCCCGCGGGTCTCGACTTCGCCGTGCTTGTCGAACCAGATGATGAGGTCTTGCAGGATCGGCGGGATCCCGCCGTCGGCGGTGTCGATCCTGCCGTGACCGTTCAGGGTGATCGGCGCGAACTCGTGCTTGGGCAGGGTCGTCGGCGTGAAGCCGCCGTCGGCGGTAACGATCAGGTTGCCTGCTCGCAACACAATTGCCAGCGCCGAACCGGCACCGACGAGCAACACAACCGCGCTCACCGCGAGCGCCCTTAACAGAGTCTTCCGCATAGTTCCCTTCCTCCCGTTCCCCTTACAGTCAAACTACCAGGTGTGGGAAGCCGGATGAGCAGGGGGAGGCCGGAACCAGACGACTCGGAGTCAGGCCGTCGTCTGCCGTTGACCCTGCGCTACCCCCGCTCCATCCTCGCCCTCGCTGCGCTGGTACTCGTCGTTCTCGGGGTGATCGGGACCGGGGTCGAGGAGCGGCTCAACCCGACGACGCTGAACATCCCCGGCACCGACTCCTCGCGCGCCAACGATCTCCTGCGCGACCGCTTCGGCCCGGCGATGCCGTTCGCGATCCTGCTGCAGGGCAACCGCGCGGCGATCGACCGTCAGGGACCGAGACTGATCCGCGCCCTGCGGCGCAACCCTGAAGTGACGACGATCTCCCCCTGGGACCGCGGCTCGGTGGTGCCGCTGCGGCCGAGCCCGCGAGAGGCGCTGATCCTCGCCGACTTCCACGTCGACATCAAAGAGGGCGTCAACGCGACCGTGCCGGAACTGGAAGCGGTGATCGCGGAGACGATCCACCCGCCGGTGCGGGCGACCCAGACCGGCTTCGCCTCGATCTCCCGGGCCCTGCAGGAACGCTCGATCGACGCCGCCGAGCGCGGCGAGCTGATCGCCCTGCCGTTCCTCCTGCTCGTTCTCCTGCTCGTCTTCCGCTCGCCGGTCGCGGCTGCGATCCCGCTCGGCTTCGGCGCGATCACGGTGGTCGCTTCGCGCGGGCTCCTGCACTTGGCGTCGTCGTCGTTCGACATCGATGCCTTCGCCCTTGTCGTCTGCTCGATGATGGGCCTGGCGCTCGGGGTCGACTACGCGCTGCTGATGGTCTCGCGCTTCCGCGAGGAGCTGGCGGCGGGCTCCAGCGCCGCCGAGGCGGCGGCGGAGACGCGGCGAACCGCCGGGCGCACCACGGCCTTCGCCGGCAGCACCCTGCTGCTCTCGATGATCGTCTCGATCTTCATCCTGCCCGGCTCGCTGCTGGCCTCGCTGGCGGGGACGCTGGCGATGGTGGTGCTGCTGACCGTGATCATCAGCACCGTCGTCGCGCCGCCGGTGCTGCTGCTGCTCGGCCCCAACGTCGACCGCTGGCGGATCGGCGCCGCGCCGAACGGGCGCTCGCGCCTGATGACGTTCGTCACCGCGGCGCTGAGGAGCCCTGCCGCTGCCGCCGCGGCGATCGGCGCGATCGTGCTCGTCCTTGCCGCCCCGGCGCTGGCGCTGCGCACCGGCCCGCCCAGCCCCGAACAGCTGCCCAGCGACGACCCCGCTCGCCAGAACGCGGAGCTGATCGCCGCCGCCGCCGCGCCGGGCTATGAAGCGCCGTTTGTGATCGTCGCCGCGACCGAAAAGGGCCCGATCACGGACTCGACCAATCTCGGCGCCCTCGACCGCTTCCAGCACGAACTGGCGGCCCTGCCGGGGGTGACCGCCGTGGTCGGTCCGGGCCAGTTGGCGAAACGGGTCGAGCCATTGCGGGAAACCGGCAACGCGATTCTCTCCTCCGAGGGCAACATCGGCCCGGTCAAACAGCTCGGCCGGCTGGGCCGAAACCTCAAAGTCGCCGCCGGCGGGGTCGGCCAATTGCGCTCCGGGATAACCGAAGCGAGCGAGGGCGCCGGCTTGTTGGCGTTGGGCTCAGACCGGGCGGTGGAGGGGGCGGAGATGCTCGCCGACGGTCTCGGCCAGGCGAGCGACGGCAGCGAACAAGCGATTGCCGCCCTCGACAAATTCGCCACCGGGTCGCGGCGTCTGGCCGAAGCCCAGGAAACCGCTTCGACCGGGGTCCTGGGGCTGACCCTGGCGATCCGCGACATCATTCCCAACCTCCGCTTCAATGGCCTGCAGCCCTCGCGCGAGCTGCAGAAAGAACTGAAGGACGAGGGCAACGTGACGCTGCCGAGGCTGCAGAGCGCGACCGGGGTCGCCGACGAACAGCTGAAAGCGGCGCTGGCCCAGTTGCAGGGGATGACCACTGGCCAGGCGGACCCCAACTACGGGCCGGCGCTGGAAGCGGTGCGTCGCGCCCTGGCGGCTGTCAGCGGCACCGACCCGGTCAGCGGCCAGCCGTTTGCCGCCGGCTACACGGGGCTGCCGACCGAACTGGAGGCGCTGCGCCAGCGGCTGCTGCTCGATGCCGAGAAATCGGCCAAAGTGACCAGCTGGATCGTCACCGCCCTCAACGCCCTCAACCGGCTCAGCAATGCGGCGGAGAAACTGAACGACGGCGTGCGAAAAATCAAGAACGCCGGCTTCCGACTGGCCGACGGATCCGAGCGCCTCGCCAGTGCGGCCCGCAGGCTCGGCGGCGGCCTCGAGCAGCTCAGCGGCGGCGCCGTGGCGCTGGTCAGCGGCCTCGACCGTCTCGGTGGCGGCGCCGAGGCGCTGGAGACCAACCTGGCGAGCGGGGCGGAACAGACGGCGCCGCTGGAAAGCGGGCTGCGCCGCGCCAGCGTCCAGGTGCTCTCCGGCAAAGCGCGGCTGCGGAAACAGGCGCGCCGCATCGGCGAGGCCTCGCCGAACCTCTTCAACTCGGGCTACTTCGTGCTCTCGGCGCTCGACGGGTCGCCACCGGAGACCCGCGCCCAGGTCGGCGAATCGATCGACCTCGAAGGCGGCGGCCAGGCGGCAGCGATGCTCGTTATCTCCGAATACTCCTTCAACAGCGACGGCTCGATCGCGCTCAACCGCGAGCTCGACGACGAAGCCGCGAGGTTTGCCGCGAGCACCGGCCTCACCGCCGGGGTCGCCGGCGGTGCCGCCCAGCTCAACGACTACAGCCGAGTGACCCGGGAGACGATCCCGCTGGTCGTCGCGGCGATCACGATCGCCACCTTCCTCGTCTTGATCCTGGTCCTGCGGGCGCTGCCGCTGGCTGCGCTGGCGGTCGGGCTCAACCTGCTCACGGTCGGCGTCGCCTTCGGCATCCTCACGCTGCTTTCCCACCTGCCCTCGGACGTCCCGTTCGGCGGCCACGAATACATCGACTCGATCGGGGCTGTGCTGATCTTCGGGATCGTCTTCGGGCTCTCGATCGACTACGCCGTCTTCCTCCTCGTCCGCATGCGCGAGCACTACGACAAAGAGGGCGACAACGCCGCCGCGATCGAGTTCGGCTTGGAAAAGACCGCCCGCGTGATCACCGGCGCGGCGGCGATCATGATGGCCGTCTTCATCGCCTTCGCCGGCTCCTCGCTGGCGACGGTGAGCCAGCTCGGCATCGGCCTCACCATCGCCGTCATCCTCGACGCCACCGTCGTCCGCATCGTCCTCCTGCCGGCCCTGATGCTGCTGATCGGCGACCGCGTCTGGTGGCTGCCGAAGCCACTGGCCCGGCTGCTGCCGAAGTTCAGCGTTTAGGGGCGCGGGCGCCGCGACGAGCCTTGCCGCGCCGGAGCCAGCGCCAAAGCCTGGCGGGCGGGAGCTCCCTGAGGAAGTCCACCCCGGTCAGTTCCCGCTGCAGCATCAGGTTCGGCTGTTCGGACTTGGAAGTATGAGACGTGTTGTCTGACATGGCTCCGATCCTACAGAGGGAGTGCTATCGCGGCGACCCAGAGGATTACCTCGGCCGTCAGCAAGCAGATGGCAAGTTGGAAATAGCCGGCCAGTTCATTGAGCCCCCTGCGGTTCTCCAGGTAGCTGCTGCGCATGCGGAAAGACAAGTCGCGATAAAGCTTGCCGGCGGGCGCGGCCTGTTCGGTATCGATGTACGCCTCGATCACCTCCACCGGATCTGCCTCAAACTCCCAGCGCCTTGGCCAGAGAATTATCAGCGACACCAGGGCCACTCCGACGAAGCTGGCCGTGGCGAGCCAGCTCATCAGCTCGAGTTCTCCCGGACCGAGTGCGCGCGCACCGAGGAAGGACGTCGTGATCGCAGACCCCGAGAGCAACAGCCCGGCGCCGCTGCGCAGGCTGTCGACGAACGCCTGCTGCTCGACGAGTGCGCGTACCGCCTCGTCGTAGGCGACTTCGTAAGGGGAATCCGGACCCAGCGCGGCCATGTGTTGCTAAGGCCGCGCAGGGTCAAGATCCTCCCCCCCTTGGCTATTTCCCTTTCTTACAAGGCTGGGTCGAGAGGGCGGTTAGCTGTTCGCCGTCGAGGTAGGTGAAGGCGGCGCGGGATTTGAGCTTGCCGGAGGTGCATTTGGCCGAGATGAAGCTGCGTTTCTGGCCTTTGAAGCTGTATTTCTTGTCGATCTTCACCTGGAAGTCGGTGAGGGCGCCGGTGCCGCCGGCGATTTTGGGGATTTCCAGGTCGAGGCGGGGGCCGTAGCCTTCCTTGTTGAAGTTGCTGACCTTGCCGACCAGGACCAGGGTCGTCTGCAGCGGCGTGGTGCCGTAGGTGTGCAGGATCACCGCTGGCTTGCCGCCCTGGGGGACGCCGTTGTAGGCGGTGACGACCTGGCTCACGGTGTAGACGGTCGGCCCGACGGGGAGCAGGGCCGTAGCCGAGCCACCGCCGATTTTCGCTTTGCCGCAGGCCTGTTCGGCAACTTCGGTCGAGGTGCTCTGCAGCAGCGCCGGGTCGCAGGTCGGGATCCCCTTCGTGTAGAGCTTCGCGTTCTTGTCGAAGTCGACGATCGCGTGGATCGCCGGCGAGGGGACGCCGTTGGCGTGGGTCGTCGTCGTGGTTTTCGTCGTCACCTGCAGCGACGCCGCGGTGAAGGCGGTTTTCGAGAGCTTCTTCGGCGCGATCTTGACGTCGACCGCCTGCGTGTTGCCGTCGCTGCCGGAGACGGTGGGGCCGGCCAGCGCCGCCGAGGCCGCGATCGCGGCGCCCAACACGGCGATGAAGCCGACGATCGAAAATGAACGCTTGCGCATTTGAGTCGCTCCTCCGTTTGAATTGGCGGCGCGCCTCCCACTTGCTCAAACCGTTCCTGCAGCCCAGAGTAGCGCGTTGATTTCCAGTTAAGTCCCCGCTCAGCGCACGCTTGGCGGGGGATCCCTTGGATACGATTCGCCCGCCGTTCCACCGGGTCGGAGGGGCCGGGGAACGAACGAGCGACGATCTGTGGCCGAGAAACCCTTAGGCGAGGAGAAAAGCTCGGCTCCGAGCCGGGGGGTCTCCCCAGCGCGAATTGGGGTGATTGCCGCCCTCGCAATCGTCGTCATCGCGCTCGGCGTCATCCTTCTCGGCGGCAGCGGCGGCCACCAGTACACGCTTGTTTTCCAGAACGCCGGCCAGCTCGTCCCCGACAACCAGGTGCTGATCGGCGGCTCGCCGGTCGGTTCGGTCGAAAGCCTCGGCCTCACCGACAACAACCTGGCCGAGGTCCACGTCGAAGTCGACCAGGAGCTGCACGAGGGCACGACCGCGGTGATCCGCGCCACCTCGCTCTCCGGCGTCGCCAACCACTACGTCTCGATCAGCCCCGGCCCGAACAGCAACCCGGCGCTCGATGACGGCGCCGAAATCGGCCTCGAGGCGACGACCACCCCGGTCGACCTCGACCAGCTCTTCAACACCTTCCCGCCCTCGGTCCGCAAAGGGCTCGCCAACTTCATCAAGGGCAACGCCGCGATCTACTCCGGCCAGGGCCCGGCCGCGAACGACGCCTACAAGTACTTCGGCCCGGTCCTCAACCGCGCCACCGCGTTCGCATCCGAACTGAACGCCGACCAGCGCCTGCTGACCCGCTTCATCGTCAGCTCCAGCAAGCTCTCGACCGCGATCGCCGGCCGCGGCGAGGCACTCTCCAGTGCGATCTCCAACGCCAACACGGCTTTTGACGCGATCGCCGCCGAGAACGTTGCCTTCGACCAGACCCTGCGCCGGCTGCCGCCGGTGATGCGGCAGTCGAACACGACCTTCGTCAACCTCCGCGCCGCCCTCGACGATCTCGACCCGCTGGTCGAAACGGCGAAGCCGGCGACCAAGCAGCTGGCGCCGTTCCTCGCCGAACTGCGGCCGGTCTTCCAGAAACTGGTCCCGTTCACGCGTGACCTCCGCCTCACCGTCAGCAGGCCGGGCAAGGGCAACGACACCGCCGACCTGCTCGCGGCCCTGCCCCAGGTGCAGCGGCAGGTCTCGAAGACGTTCCCGCACGCAGAAGAATCGATCCGGGACTTCCAGCCCAACCTCAACTTCATCCGCGCCTACACGCCGGACCTCTTCAACGCGATCGGAAAGGTCGGGCAGATCACCGGCTACTACGACGGCAACGGGCACTACGCGCGCGTGGCGACCGCCGCCCAGAATCTCTTCTCGCTCGAAGGCGGTGTGCTGAAACCGATCTCCAAGAGCCAGCAGTACAACGCCTTCGGCACCTCGGCCGGCGTGCGCAGGCGCTGCCCCGGCGGCGCCACCCAGCCTGCGCCCGATGGCTCCAACCCGTTCGTCGGGCCCGGCAGCGTCAACTCCTCGGAATGCAACCCGGCCGACGTGCCCCCCGGACCATGACCCGCCGGCGACTGATACTCGGGGGAGCGCTGGTCGCGGCCGTGGTCCTCGTTGTCCTGCTCGTCTCCGGCGGCGGCTCGAACAACGGCTACGTGGTCCGGGCGATCTTCGACAACGGCGCCTTCATGGTCAACGGCGAGCAGGTGCGGGTCGCCGGCGCCAACGTCGGCACGATCAAGTCGGTCGGCGTGACGATGCCGGGAGACACCGTCGCCTACGAGAACGGCGAGCCGGTCGCGAAAGCCGGCAAGGCGGTGATCGAGATGGAAATCACCGACCCCAGCTTCCAGGACTTCCGTCAGGACGCCACCTGCCTGATCCGGCCGCAGTCGCTGATCGGCGAGAAGTTCGTCGATTGCCGCCCGACCCTGCCGCGGGCGCCCGGCTCCGAGCCGGCGCCGCCGCTGAAGGAGATCCCCGACGGCGAACCCGGCGCCGGCCAGCACCTGCTGCCGCTCGGCAGCAACGGCACCAGCGTCGACCCGGACCTGATCAACGACATCCAGACCCTGCCCTACGCGCAGCGCTTCCGGCTGATCTTCAACGAACTCGGGGCCGGGTTCGCGGGTCGCGGCGAAGACCTCGAGGAGCTGGTCAAGCGCGCCAACCCGGTCCTGCGCGACGCCGACCGCCTGTTCGGGATCCTCGCCGCCCAGCGCGACGAACTGGCCCAGCTCGCCAGCGACTCCGAAGCGATCCTCGTGCCGCTCGCGCGTGAGCGCACCCACGTCGCCGGCTTCTTCACCAACGCCGGCGCCGCCGGCGAGGCGAGCGCCGAACGCGGCAAGCAGTTGGAAGAGTCGCTGCAGAAATTCCCCACCTTCCTGCGCGAGTTCCGCACCACGATGACGAATCTGCGGGGCTTCTCCGACGCGGCCCGCCCGGTCTTCGAAAACTTCGATGCCGCGACCCCGGAGCTGACCGACGCGACCCGCACGTTGACGCCGTTCTCGGAGGCCCTGACCACCTCGCTGAAGAGCCTCGGCGACGCCGGCGAAGCCTCAGGACCGATCTTCGCCGAAGCCGACCCGGTTGTCCGCACGGCCGCCACCCTGGCCAAGTCGGGCGTGGTCCCGACCCGGGAACTCGCCGCGCTCTTCGTCAGCCTCAAAAAAACCGGCGGCTGGGATTCGCTGACCGAACTGATCTACTCCACCGCCGGTGCATTCAACGGCTTCGATCAGTACGGCCATTTCGGCCGCACCCTGGCGACGCTGACGAACTGCAACGACTACGACCCGAACCCGAGCGGGGCAAGTGGCTGCTCCGCCCGATTCAATGGGCCAAACGCGAGCGAATCGTCCACGGCCAGCAGCGCCGACCTCTACCGCCTGCTCCAGCTCGAGATGGCCGAAAAGGGCGGCGGGACCGCCGCCGAGCTCGGTCCGGTCGACTCGATCGGCGAAGCGCAGTCGCCCGGCGGCCAGCCCGGCCTCGGCGACGCCGAGCGCACCGCCGGCGGCACCGCCCCGCTCCTCGACTACCTCTTGGGCCCATGAGGAACCGCAGCGGAATCCAGGGAGTGGCGAGCAGCCCGATTCTGGTCGGGGCGGTGACCGTGCTGGTTGTCCTGATCGCCGTCTTCCTCGCCTACAACGCCAACAACGGGCTGCCCTTCGTCTCCACCTACAACCTGAAGGCGCGGGTGCCCAACGCCGACGCCTTGGTCAAGGGCAACGAGGTGCGGATCGGCGGCGTCCGCGTCGGCATCGTCAAGTCGGTGGTCCCGGTCCAGAAGGAGAACGGCGAGGTCGCGGCCGAACTGACGCTCAACCTCGACCAGAGCGCGGAACCGCTGCCGGTCGACTCGACGATCATGATCCGGCCGAAGTCGGCGCTCGGGCTGAAGTTCCTCCAGGTGACGCCCGGCGATTCCTCCGAGGGCTTTGAGCCCGGAGCGACGATCCCGGTCACCGCGGCCAAACCGGAACCGGTCGACATCGACGAGTTCTTCGACATGTTCGACGAGCCGACCCGGAAGGCGATCCGCCAGAGCCTGGCCGGCTTCGGCAACGCGCTCGCAGGCCGCGGGCCGCAGCTGAACGAAGCCTTCGGCGCCCTGCGCAGGCTGGTCGAAAACGGGCAGCCGATCCTGCGCACGATCGTCGCCCCGAGCACCGACTTCGCCGGCTTCTGGCGGGCGCTGGAGGCACTCTCGGCGACGGTGGCGCCGGTGGCCGAGACTCAGGCCAACCTCTTCGTCGCGCTCGACCGCACCTTCGCCGCCTTCGCCCGGGTGGCGAGGCCGTTCATCCAGGAAACGATCGAGAAAAGCCCGCCGACGCTCGACACCGTCAACGCCGGCCTGCCCGCGATCAACCCCTTCCTGCACGACTCCGAACGCTTCTTCACGGCGCTGAAGCCGGGGACCAAAGCGCTGGCCGAAACGGCGCCGATCATCGCCGACTCGCTGCACGCCGGTGTGCCGGTGCTGAAGGCGACGCCGACCCTCAACAACCAGCTGCAGCCGACCGCGGAAGCGCTGGTCGCCTTCCAGAACGCTCCCGGCGTCTTCAATGGGCTCGACCTGTTGACCGACACCAACAGGCTGCTGAAACCGTCGCTGCGTTTCATCGCCCCGGCGCAGACGAGCTGCAACTACATCACCCTCGCCTTCGAAAACCTGTCCCTCTCGACCAGCGGCGGCAACAAAGACGCCAACTGGCTCAACTTCATTGCATTCACCCCACCCGAGGGCGCCAACAACGAGGGCAGTCCCGCGGCGGCGCCGGCGAGCGGACCGGAGCGGGCCAACTTCCTGCACTTCAACCCCAATCCGAACACCGGGGCTCCGGGTCAGCCCAACGGGTGTGAAGCCGGCAACGAGAAATACGACGTCGGCAACACCGTGATCGGGCAGGCGACGTCCGTGTTTGGCACGACGACTCGCGGTCTCGAACAGGACGAAGAAAAATGAGCCGCCTTCCCGAGCGCGACACCAGGCAGGGCGCGACCGACCGCCGCTTCAAGTGGCGCCCGAGCAACGTGACGATCGCGATCGTCTTCATCCTCATCTTCACGATCGGGCCCTACCTCGCCTTCACCGGCCACGTGCCCTTCACCAGCTACGGCTACGAAGTCAACGCGACCTTCGCCAACTCGGCCAACATCGCCAAAAACTCGCCGGTGCGGATCGCCGGCGTCGACGTCGGCAAGGTGATCTCGGCCGAGCGCGACGGCGACGCGACCAAGGTCACCTTCACCGTCGACGGCTCCGGCCAGCCGATCCACGACGACGCCTTCGCCGCGATCCGGCCGCGGATCTTCCTCGAGGGCAACTTCTTCCTCGAACTCAACCCCGGCAGCCCCAGCGCTCCGGAGCTCGACAGCGGCGGCACGATCCCGATCAGCCACACCTCGACCGCGGTCCAGCTCGACGAGGTCCTGACCGCGCTGCAGTCTCCCGTGCGCGCCGACCTCAGCCGCCTGCTGGAGAGCTACGGGACGGCTCTGACCAACGAGCCGAGCGCCGAGGAAGACCTGACCCAGCTGCCCGAGGTCAAAGGCAAGACCGGCGCCGAAGCGCTCAACGGCGTCTTCAAATACGGCGGCGACGCCGGTCGCTTCGGCGCCCAGGTCGCCGACGCCTTCCTCGGCACCGAACAGCGCGACCTCTCACGCCTGGTCGCCGGCGCCGGCCGCACCTTCGGTGCCTTCGCCGCCAGCGAGTCCGACCTGCAGGGCCTGATCGACAACTTCAACATCTTCACCGGCGCCCTCGCCGCCCAGTCGACGAACCTGACGACGACGATCAGCCTGCTGGCGCCCACCTTGAAGATCAGCAAGGAATCGCTGGTCAACCTCAACCGCTCGCTGCCGCCACTGCGGACCTACGCGATCGTGCTGACCCCGGCGGTTGCCGAGCTGCCCGACCTGATCTCCGCCTCGAAACCGTTCCTCGCCCAGGTCCGCCCGCTGCTCTCGGGCAAAGAGGGCGGCGGCCTCGCCAAGCTCCTGCGTAAGTCGACCCCGGGCCTCGCCGGCGCCGCCCAGGCCAGCAAGGAAGTCGCGCTGCCGCAGCTGAACCGGCTCAGCACCTGCGCCGTGCAGGTGCTGATCCCGACCGGGAACCAGGTGATCGCAGACCGCTTCAGCACCGGCGGCCCGAACTACCGCGAGTTCCTCTACAACCTC
Source organism: Solirubrobacterales bacterium (assembly GCA_036376895.1). GTDB lineage: Bacteria > Actinomycetota > Thermoleophilia > Solirubrobacterales > 70-9 > VAYN01. The sequence continues at coordinate 43,008 of DASUZL010000038.1, read as the reverse complement.
GTCAACTTCACCGGGCAGGCGCAGAACTTCGACGGCAACGGTCCCTACTTCCGGGTCCAGGGCGGCGGCGGCCCCGTGCTCGTCGGCGAAACCAATCCGAAGGCGAACCTGAAGAGCGACGAGATCAACTTCGCGAACACCATCGCTTCGCCGCTTGGGACGCAGCCGCGCTTGGGTGGCCGACCGCCGCTGAAGCCGGAAGTCCGCTGCGACACCAACCCCGTCCCCGACCTCAACGGCCCGCTCGGCCAGGTTGGCCCCGCCTCACCGTCCGCCGCGGGGGTGAACCCATGAGCACCGAGCGCGAACCCGGCGTCAGCCGCTGGACGCACTTCCGTGCCTGGCTCTCGCGGCAGGCCCGCGGCCACCGCACCGACACGATCGCGATCATCGTCCTGGCGATCGCCGGCATCGTGATGATGCTCGGGATCTTCACCCAGCAGAAGGCCTCGCTGCCGTCGTGGCTGCCCTTGGTCGGCGAAGAATTCGACCAGATCTCGGCCGAGTTCGCGACCGCGCAGGCGGTGACGCCGGGCCAGGGACAGTCGGTCGACATCGCCGGGATCCAGATCGGCAAGGTCGTCTCGGTAGACCTCGAAGACGGGCACGCCGTCGTCGGCATGGACATCGAGCCGCAGTACATGGAACTGATCCACCCCGATGCCAGCTTCCTGCTGCGGCCGAAAACCGGGCTCAACGACATGATCGTCGAGATCGACCCCGGCACCGAGGCGAAGGGCCCGATCGAGGACGGCGCCCACTTCGGCCTCGCCCAGACCGAACCGAACACCAACCTCGACGCCTTCCTCGCCACGCTCGACGCCGACACGCGCCAGTACCTGCAGCTGCTGGTCGCCGGTGCCGGCCAGGGCATCGGTGGCCGCGGCAAGCAGCTCGGCAACGCGTTCCGTCGCTTCGAGCCCTTCGTCCACTACAACGCGAAGCTGAACAAGGTGGTGGCCCAGCGCCACGTCGCGATCGCCCGCGCGATCAACGGCTTCAGCGCCCTGACCACCGAGCTCGGCCGCCACGACGCGGAGATCAGGCGCTTCGTCACCGCCTCGGAGGCTTCGCTCGGCAACTTCGCCAACCAGCAGGAGTCGATCCAGGACGCCTTCCGCGAGTTCCCGGCGACCCTGCGCGCCGCGGAAGCGGGCCTCAGCAGCTCCAACCAGTTCTCCAAGGCGGCCTACCCGGCGCTGATCAAGCTGATCCCGCAGACCCAGGCGCTGACTCCGGCCTTCAAGGCGACCGAGCGCCTGTTCAGCCAGACCACCGCGCCGATCCGCGACCAGATCCGTCCCTTCACCCGCGAAGTGCGGCCGATCCTCACCCACGGGGCCGAAGCAGCGGAACCCTTCAACAAGACGGTGCGCAGCTTCGGCAACGCGCTCGGCGGCCTCAACAGTTTCTTCAACGAGCTTGCCTTCAAGCCAAAAGGCTCACGCGAGAGCTACCTCTTCTACGTGCCCTGGCTCAACCACGACTACAACGCGAGCTTCAACCTCCAGGACGCCGGCGGCCCGATCCAGCGCGGCCTCGTGATGCTCACTTGTAATGCCGCGAACCTCGGCTACGGATTCGGCCTGACCCGGCCATTCCTCCAGACCCTGTTGGAAACCGCGAACGTGCCGCGGCCATCGGATCTCCCAGACATCACCGATCCGGCGCTGCCGTCGGCGAAATGCGGCTCGAAAGCGACCCTATGAGCAAGCGCGCGCCCAGCACCGCCCAACTCCTGGTCATCGTCGGCTTCGCGCTGTCGTGCTTCGGGATCCTGCTCTTCCTCTGGGTCACCTTCGGCGGCCCGACCCCGTTCCGGGCGAAGCCGTACCAGATCAAAGTCCCCTTCAACGAGGCGACGCAGCTGGCGGAACAGTCCGACGTGCGGATCTCCGGCGTCAACGTCGGCAAAGTCCAGAGCATCGAGCTGGCACCGAACCAGCGCCAGGCCCTGGCAACCGTCGACATCACCGACAAGTACGCGCCGCTGCCGGAGAACACGCGGGCGATCCTCCGCACCAAGACGCTGCTCGGCGAGACCTATATCGAACTGACTCCCGGTTCCAACGAGGCCCCGCAGATGGCCGATGGCGGCACCGTGCCGGAGGCCAACGTGGCCGAATCGGTGCAGCTGGACGAGATCTTCCGCACCTTCGACCCCGAGACCCGCACCGCCTTCCAGAACTGGATGCAGGAAGGAGCGATCGCGATCAACGGCCAGGGCCAGAGCTTCTCCTACGCGCTCGGCCAGCTCGAACCCACCTTCACCGAATTCGACCAGCTCTTCCGCACCCTCGACAGTCAGCGGCTCGCGGTCAGCCAGCTCTTCCGCGACGGCGCCACCACCTTCCGCGCCCTGCGTGGCCGCGAAGGCGAGCTGGCCAGCCTGATCGACAGCTCCAACGCGGTCTTCCAGACCACGGCGCGGCGCGACCGCGACATCGAAGCGCTCTTCCGCGCCTTCCCGACCTTCCTCGACGAGTCGCGTCTGACCGTCGCCCGCCTGAAAACGTTCGCGCTGAACACCGACCCGCTGATGCGCCAGCTGGTCCCGGCGGCCGAACAGCTCTCGCCGACCCTGGTCTCGATCGCCAAGCTCTCGCCCGAGGCGAAGGGCCTGTTCGAAGGCCTGCGGCCGGTGATCGCCCGCGCCCCGGAGGGGTTCCCGGCGCTGCGCAAGATCTTCCGCGACGAATTCCCGCCGCTCCTGCGCGCGGTCGACCCGTTCTTGCGCAACTTCAACCCGATCCTCACCGGCCTCAAGCTCTACAAGCACGAGGTGACCTCGCTCTTCGGCAACGTGACCGCCGCCAGCAACGCGGTCCTTCCGGTCGAAAACGAGAAAGGGCAGCGCCTGCACTACCTGCGCGCGATGGGCCCGCTCAACCCGGAAACGGTGGCGACCTACACCAACCGACTCTCGACCAACCGCAACAGCGCCTACAGCCCGCCCCAGTGGGCGGCAGGGCTGCTCGCGGGGCTGCCCGGGTTCGACACCCGCCAGTGCAGCTCGGGGATCACCGCGACGCTCGACCCCGAAACGCCGAAACAACTGGGATTCCAGGAACGGACCAAAGACGGCACCCTGGCTCAGGCGGAAGATCTCTTCAAACGTCTGAAGAAATTCGCCTTCGTCGAACAGGCCGGCACCGGGACGATCCCGGCACCGGGCTGTGCCCAGCAGGCCCCGTTCACGTCGATCTACGGCGACGGCGCGGCGACGACCTACCAGCGCACCTTCGAACAGCCGCCGCAGCAGCCGTAGCGCCCCGGCCGGTTCAGCCGCGCTCGTAGGTCAGCACCAGCACCCCGTCGCCGACGACTTTCGAGTCGGTCAGTGCCAGTCGCTTCTTGTCGTCGTGGCCGCCGAACAGGCGCTTGCCGCTGCCGAGCAGGACCGGGAAGACCATCAGCCGCAGCTCGTCGACCAGGTCACGCTCGATCAGCGCTTGCACCAGGATCGGGCTGCCGGCGATCAGGATCACGCCGTCGATCTCCTCCTTGATCCGGGCGATCTCCTCGCCGAGGTCGCCGGAGAGGATCGTCGTGTTGTTCCACTCCGCATCTTCAAGGGTCGTGGAGACGACGTACTTCGGCATCGAGTTCATCTTCTCCGCGAAGCCGGCCTCGTCGCTGCGGCCAGGCCAGGCGGCGGCGAAGCCTTCGTAGGTGACGCGGCCCAGCAGTTGCGCCTCGGCCTCGACCAGCTCGTCGAGCTTGAACTTGCCGCCCTCCTCGCCGCGCTCGATATCGAAGGTCCAGCCGACGTGGCGGTAGTCCTCGCCTCCGCCCGGGCCCTCGACCACTCCGTCCAGCGAGATGAACTCGGTTACGACGATCCGTCCCATGACGCGCTCCTTTGGTCGGTTCTGATTGCCGCCCTCCGCTGCCGGGTACCCGAAATTCGACTGGACAAAGGGAGAGGAGGAGACACGAATGATCGGAGCATTACTGCTTGGCCTGGTTGCTGGAGCCATCGGCCGGGCGCTCGTTCCTGGCGACGCCTTCGAGGGCATGCGCGGGCCCAAGTCTTGGCTCGTCTCAATCGTGCTCGGCCTGGTCGGGGCGGCGCTGGGATGGGCGATCTTCACTGCTGGCCTGGGGATCGGCGATGACGACATGTTCGACTGGGGCGGCATTCTCAGCGCTCTGATTGGGGTCGTGATCGTCCTTTTGGTGGCCAACTTCGTGATCCGCCGCAGCGGCGGACATCGTGGCTCGCCGACCGCGCGGCGGGTCTGAAACGGACGTCCTCCCCCGGACGCCGTCCCAAGCGCAAGAGCCCCGGCCCGGTCGGGGCTCTTGTGTGCGTCTGGACGCCTGAACTGGACAGGCGTATGGCCCCTGAACCCAGTCGCAGCGCCGGCCGTAGGCATGTAGCGACCAGATTCACTGAAAGGAATCCGTGGACCAGATTGCCCAACTACTCAGCCCTGATCAGGACGTCGCCGAAAACGGCCGCGGCCGAGTCGGCCGCCCGTCTCTGAGCGGCAACGGATCATCCCCGCGGATGAGCTTTCGCACGTCGTCGGTCCTTTACTCTGCCGCCCAGCAACGGGCCGAGGAGAAAGGGATGTCGATCAGCGAGCTCGCCCGCGAGGCACTCGAGCGCTACCTCACTCCCTGAGCACAGCTGGACAGCGCCGCTGCGGTTGACCGCCGACCCGGCAGGGGGTCGCGCGGTACCGTGTCTGTATGGAACGGGACGCGGCTCTGGAGGCCGTCTTCATGCCGGTGCGCCCGCCGAGCACCTTCGAGGAGACGGTGGAGCGCCTCGGCACCGCGATCCGGCTCGGGCTGCTGCCCCCCGGCAGCCGCCTGCCGCCGGAGCGTGAGCTGGCGGGGGAGCTGCGGATCTCGCGCTCGACCCTGCGCCAGGCGCTGACGACCTTGGTCCAGAGCGGTCACCTGGTCTCCCTGCGCGGCCGCAAAGGCGGGACCTTCGTCGCCGAGCAGCCGCCGCTCGCGGAGCACGACGGCGAGCCGCTCGACCAGGGCGCCTGGGCGGTGCTCGACTACCGGCTGGCGATCGAGGCCGGCTGTGTCCTGCTCGCCGCCGAGCGGGCGCTGCCCGAGCAGTTCGAGCGCCTGGACCGGCTGGTGGAGAAGATGGGCGCCGGCCTCGATGACTTCGAGGAGTACCGCCGCACCGACATCCGCTTCCACATCGGCCTCGCCGAGGCGGCCGGCTCGCCGCGCTTGCTCAGCGCGATGACCGACGTGCAGGGGCAGATGTCCGACCTGATCGCGCGGATCGCCCACCCGGCCGAGGTCCTCGGCCGCTCCAACGACCAGCACCGCCGCATGGTCAAGGCGCTGCGCAAGGGCGACGGCGAGCGCGCCGTGCGGATCGCCCGCGAGCACGCCGAGGGGACCGAGCACATCCTCGCCGGCTTACTGCCGGCACCGCTGCGCCTCGAACCCGCCTAGGCGCGGACGCGCTCGCCCTTGGGATCGAAGAGGGGCTCCGCGGCGACTTCGCCGCCGACCCAGCGGCCGAAGATCTCGACCTCGACCGGGGTCCCCGGCTCGGTCGACTCCGGCGGCAGGTAGGCGCAGGCGATCGAGCGCCCGACCGTGTAGCCGTAGCCGCCGGTCGTCACCCGCCCGCGCACCTCGCCGTTAATCCGGACCGGCTCGTTGCCGAGCGCGATCGAGCGCGGGTCCTCCAGGGTCAGGCAGCGCAGGCGCGTCCGCGGGCCCGCCTCCTTGGCCGCCGCCAGCGCCTCGCGGCCTACGAAGCCGCCCTCCTTGTCGAGCTTGACGCAGAAGCCGACGCCGCCCTCATACGGGGTCTCATCCGGGGTGATGTCGGCGCCCCAGACGCGGTAGCCCTTCTCCAGCCGCATCGAGTCGATCGCCCGGTAGCCGCCGGCGACGATGCCGTGCGGCTGTCCCGCCTCCCAAAGCGCCCGCCACAGTCCCAGGCCGTACTCGGCGGGGCAGTAGAGCTCCCAGCCGAGCTCGCCGACGTAGGTCACCCGCAGCGCCCGCACCGGCACGTTGCCGACCGTGATCTCCCGCACCGACATGTAGGGGAAGGCCTCGTTGCCGAGGTCCTGCGGGGTCAGCGGCGCCAGGACGTCGCGCGCCCGCGGTCCCCAGATCCCGATGCAGGCCGATTGCGAGGTGACGTCGGCGATCTGGACGCCGCCGCCGGACGGCAGGTGTCGCCGCATCCACTCGCGGTCGTGGTTGCCGAAGGCGGTGCCGGTGACGATCCCGAAGCGCTCCTCCTCGAGTCGCGCGACCGTGAAGTCGCACTCGATGCCGCCGCGGCGGTTGAGCATCTGCGTGTAGGTGATCTGGCCGACGCCACGGGCGACGCGGTTGTCGCAGAGCCCTTCGAGGAACTCGGCGGCGCCGGGGCCGGCGATCTCCAGCTTCGCGAAGGAGGACTCGTCGAACAGCGCCACCGCCTCACGGGTGGCGCGGTGCTCGGCCCCGATCGCCGGCGACCAGTGCTGGCCGGCCCAGCCGAGCGGGCGCAGCGACTCGTCCCCGGCGGCGGCGTTGGCCTCGTACCAGTTGACTCGCTCCCAGCCCGATTTCTCGCCGAAGGCGGCCTCGTGCTCGCGGTGCCAGGCGTTGACCGGCGAGACCCGCAGCGGCCGCCCGGCGCCGCGCTCGTGGTGTGGGTAGCGGATGTCGTAGTAGGTCTCGTAGGTCTCCTTGATCCGCGCGTGGGTGTAGGCGGGGGAGCGGTACTGGGCGCCGAAGCGGCGGATGTCCATGTGCCAGAGGTCGAGGCTGGGCTCGCCCTCGGCGATCCACTCGGCCATCACTTTCCCGATCCCGCCGGCGCCGGCGAGCCCGTGGGCGCAGAAGCCGGCGCAGACGAAGAAGCCGCCGACCTCGGTCTCGCCGAGGCAGAACTCGTTGTCCGGGGTGAAGGCCTCGGGGCCGTTGATCAGCTTGGTCACCTTGATCCGCTCCATCGCCGGCACCCGCCGCTTCGAGTTCTCGGTGATCTCCTCGAAGCGGTCCCACTCCTCTTCCAGCAGGCGGCCGTTGAAGTCGGGCGGGATCGCGTCGAGGCCGCCGGTCCCGTCGGGCAGGAAGGCGGGCTCGCTGTGGCGCTCGTAGCCGCCCATGACCAACCCGTCGCCGTCCTCGCGCCAGTAGACGAGCAGGTCGGGATCGCGCAAAGTCGGCAGGTGTCGTCTGTTGAGGTCGTAGTTCGTCCCGCTATCCGGGTCCAACCGCGACCTCACGGCGGCGACCTCGTCCAGGGGCTGGGTGACCAGGTACTGGTGGGACATCGGGATCAGGGGGACGCGGACGCCGGCCATACGGGCGATCTCGGCCGCGAACATGCCGCCGGCGTCGACCACGACCTCGGCCGTGATGTCGCCGCGGTCGGTGCGGACGCCGCGGACGCGGCCGTCGCGGACCTCGATCCCGGTCACCCGGGTCGAGGTGAAGATCTGGCAGCCGCCCTGGCGGGCCCCGTCAGCAAGCGCGTAGGTCAACTGCGAGGGGTCGAGGTAGCCGTCGGTCGGCAGCCAGGCGGCGCCGAGCACGCCCTCGGTCGACATCAGCGGGAACAGCTCCTGCGCCTCCTCGGCGGAGATCAGCTCCAGCGGCAGCCCGAAGGTCTTCGCCCAGCCGGCCTGGCGGCGCAGCTCCTCCATCCGCTCCTCGCTGGAGGCGAGGCGGATGCCGCCGCACTCGACCCAGCCGGGGTCGAACTCCGACTCGTCCTTGAGCCGGCGGTAGAGGTCGACCGAGTGCATCATCATCTTCGTCAGGGAGACCGAGCCGCGCAGCTGGCCGACGAGGCCGGCGGAGTGGAAGGTCGAGCCGGAGGTGAGCTGGGAGCGCTCCAGCAGGACGACGTCCTCCCAGCCCAGTTTTGCCAGGTGGTAGGCGAGCGAGGTGCCGCCGACCCCGCCGCCGACGATCACGCAGCGGGCCGAGTCCGGCAGCTCAGTTCTTGGCACCGAAGTCCTCCAGTCGTTTGAAGTGCTTGGCGGCGTAGGCCGCGAAGTCGAAGTCGAGGTCGGAGAGGGTGCCCTGCAGCACCGCCCACATCGCCTCGCGGAAGTCGGACATGAAGCGCATCGAGCGCAGCGCCTCGAGGTCCGCCGGCTCCGGCGCCCGGCCCATGTAGGCGGCGAGGAAGCGCTGCTCGTTCTCCGGCCCGAGCTCGTTGTTGACGGCGAAGTTGCCGAGGTCGAACCAGCGATCGCCCATGCCCGCGTACTCCCAGTCGACGATCCGCAGCCCGTCGGGGGAGTCGATGAAGTTGGCGGCGAGCAGGTCGTTGTGGCATGGGACGGGGGCTTCGCCGCGCCGCGCCAGCTCGGCCTCGATCCCTGCCGCGGTTTCGTGCGCCGGTCCGTAGGCGGCCGGGACCTCGGCCCCGCGCGAGCGCGCCCGCTCGGCATAGGTCTCGACCACGCGGAAGGCGGAGAACTCGCTCGGCAGTTGCTCGCCGCAGCCGTGCAGGGCGCGCAGCGCCGCGGCCACCTCGCCCAGGGCCGCGGGCTGCCGCAACTGCCCGGCGCTCATCGCCTCGCCCTCGATGAACTCGGTGACCAGGCAGGGCGGGTCCTCCAGCATCGCCGCCACCCCCGGCGCCACGCCGGCGCGGGCGGCGCACTCGTTGGCGGCCCGCTCGGCGGCGCGGTCGATCCCCAGCAGGCCGGTGTCCTTGCCCGGCATCCGCACCACCACCTCGCGCTCGCCGAACCGCATCCGGTAGTTGCGGTTGGTGATCCCGCCCTCCAGCGGCGCCGGCTCGCCCACGGCCGGCCCAAGGGCCTCACTCAGCCGCTCGACGGTCTCAGCTAGTTGGGACAAGTCTGGACTTTTCTCCCGGTCGCCATTGACAGGGGTCCTCGGCACGATCTAGGCTCGCCCGGAACCCGTTAGGTCGGTTCAGCACACCTTTTACCGCACGGTTCGACTGCAAGGAAGAGAGGCCCCATGGAGAGCAGTGTTTCGTCCCCGCAGGACCACGACGAAAAACGACTTGCGGAACTCGGGTACAAACAGAGCCTGAACCGCGCTTGGAGTGGCTTCTCCAACTTCGCGATCTCGTTCACGATCATCTCGATCCTCGCCGGCTGCTTCACGACCTACGGGCAGGCCTGGAACAACGGCGGTCCGATTGCGATCTCGATCGGGTGGCCGCTGATCTCGATACCGATCCTGATCATCGGCTTCTGCATGTCGGAGCTGGTCTCCGCCTACCCGACCGCCGGCGGCATCTACTGGTGGGCGGGCAAACTCGGCGGCCCGATCTGGGCCTGGTTCACCGGCTGGTTCAACCTGATCGGCCTGGTTGCCGTCCTCGCCTCGGTCGACTACGCCTGCGCGACCTTCCTCAACGTCGTCCTCGGCCTCTACGAAGTGAGCCTCTTCGGGGTCAACTTCGGCGACGAAGTCCACATCCTCGGCGAGGTCTTCCTGCTCTTCGCGCTGATCCTGACGGCCCACACGCTCGTCAACGTGCGACGAACGCACATGCTCTCGCTGGTCAACAGCGTCTCGGTCTGGTGGCACGTGATCGGCGTCGCGGCGATCGTCCTCGTCCTCATCATCGTCCCCGACGGGCACCAGAGCTTCAGCTTCGTCTTCGGCCACCGGATCAACAACAGCGGCTTCAGCGACGGCATGTACTGGTTCTACGTGCTGCCCCTCGGCTTCCTGCTGACCCAGTACACGATCACCGGCTTCGACGCCTCGGCTCACATCTCCGAGGAGACGCACGGAGCCTCGACCGCGGCGGCGAAGGGGGTGTGGCGATCGATCTTCTACTCGGCGCTGATCGGCTGGATCGTGCTGCTGGCGATCACCTTCGCGGTCACCAACGTCGACGGAGCCAACGAAGCGCTCGGCTTCGCCCCGACCCTGTTGGTCGACGCGCTCGGCTCCGGCTGGGGCAAGTTCGTGCTGATCATCTCGGTGGTCGGTCAGTTGTTCTGCGGCGCGGCATGTCTGACCAGCGCCTCGCGCATGTGTTACGCCTTCTCGCGCGACCGCGGCTTCGGCAAACGGACCTCGGCAAAAATCTCCACCGTCAACTCCGAGCGGGTGCCGATCTTCGCCGTGCTGGCGATGGCAACCGCGGCGCTGATCATCACCCTGCCGGCGCTGAAGGGGAACGGCGAAAACGTGCCCTTCGCCTTCTTCGCCGTCGTCTCGATCGCCGTGATCGGCCTCTACATCGCCTACGCGATCCCGATCTTCCTGCGCTGGCGGGCCGGCGACAAATTCCAGCCGGGGCCATGGACGAACGGCCGCAAGTACAAATGGATGAACAGCTTCGCCTTCATCTGGGTGGGGCTGATCACGGTCATCTTCTGCCTGCCCTTCACCCCGCTGGCGGTGCCCTGGAACGACGAATTCACCTGGGAGTCGTTCAACTACGCGCCGTTGACCGTCGGGGTCGTGATCCTGCTTGCCTGGATCGCCTGGATGACCAGCGCCCGCAAGCACTTCACCGGGCAGGTCCGGGAGACCGACATCGCGAAAGAGATCGGCCCCGAGCCCGAGGTCGGCCCGGCTGCGCCATGAGGCGCGTAACGTTCGCGGCGTGACCGTCGACGAGCTGAGGAAGGCGGTCGCCGAGGGCACGGTCGACACCGTGCTGTTGGCGATCGCCGATATGGAGGGGCGGCTGCAGGGCAAGCGCCTGACCGCCTCCCACTTCCTCGGCGACGTGCTCGAGCACGGGGCCGAGGGCTGCAACTACCTGCTCGCGGTCGACGTCGACATGGAAACGGTCGGCGGCTACGCGATGTCCTCCTGGGACACCGGCTACGGCGACTTCGAGATGGTCCCGGACCTGGAGACCCTGCGGATGGTGCCGTGGCAGCCGGGGACGGCGATGCTGATGGCCGACCTGCAGTGGAGCGACGGGCGCGAGGTCGTGGCCTCGCCGCGGCAGATCCTGCGCCGGCAGCTTGCCCGTCTGGCCGAGCGCGGCCTCACCGCCAACGCCGCCACCGAGCTCGAGTTCATCGTCTTCCGCGACACCTACGAGGGGGCCTGGAAGCAGGGCTTCCGCGATCTCGAGCCGGCCAACCTCTACAACATCGATTACTCGCTGCTGGGCAGCGCCCGGGTCGAGCCGCTGATCCGCCGCATTCGCAACGAGATGGCCGGAGCGGGGATGGTGGTCGAGAACTCGAAGGGCGAGTGCAACCTCGGCCAGCACGAGATCAACTTCCGCTACGACGAGGCGCTGCGCAGCGCCGACAACCACGCGATCTACAAGAACGGCGCCAAGGAGATCGCCTCCCAGGAGGAGCACTCGATCACCTTCATGGCCAAGTTCAACGAGCGCGAGGGCAGCTCCTGCCACATCCACTGCTCGCTGGCCGGGGAGGACGGGGCCAACGCCTTCGCCGCCGACCAGGCCCTGTTCGAGCACTTCGTCGCCGGCCAGATCGCCTGCATGGAGGAGCTGACGCTGCTCTACGCGCCCCACGTCAACTCTTACAAGCGCTTTGTCCCCGGCTCCTTCGCGCCGACCGCGATCGCCTGGGGCAAGGACAACCGCACCTGCTCGCTGCGAGTGGTCGGCCATGGGGAGGGGCTGCGGGTCGAGAACCGGCTGCCCGGCGCCGACGTCAACCCTTACCTGGCGCTGAGCGCGATGATCGCCGCCGGCCTGCACGGGATCGAGAACGAGCTGCCGCTGGAGCCGGTCTTCGAGGGCGACGCCTACAAATCCGACAAGCCGCGCGTCCCCCACAACATCTACGACGCCCGCGCCGGCTTCGCCGCCAGCGAGGTTGCCGCCGCGGCCTTCGGCTCCGAGGTTGTCGACCACTACCTGAACCGAGCCAGCATCGAGATCGACGCCTTCGAGGCGACTGTGACCGACTGGGAGCGTTACCGGGGTTTCGAGCGGCTGTGAGCAGACCCGCGATCGGTATCTGCGCCGCGATCGAGCGGGTGTCCTGGTCCGTCTGGGATGGCTACGAGGTGGCCCTGGCACCGCGCGCCTACGCGACCGCGGTGCAGCGCGCCGGGGGAGTCGCGGTGGTGCTTCCGCCCGACCCGGCGGCGGTCGAGGACCCGGACTCGGTGCTGGATCGGCTCGACGGCCTGATCCTCGCCGGCGGCTCCGACGTCGACCCCGGCAGCTACGGGGCCGAGCGCCACCCGAAGACCGGCAACACCTGGCCCGAGCGCGACCACTTCGAACTGGCGCTGGCGCGGCGGGCGCTGGAGCGCGACCTGCCGCTGCTGGGGATCTGCCGCGGCATGCAGATGCTGAACGTCGCGCTCGGCGGCAGCCTCGACCAGCACCTGCCCGACTCGCTCGGCAGCGAGGCCCACTGCGCCGTGCCCGGGACCTTCGGCGAGCACCAGGTTCGGCTGCAGGCGGGGTCGCTGGCGGCCACTGCGGCGGGGTCCGAGGAGGTCGCCGTCCGCTCCCACCACCACCAGGGCCTCGACCGGGTCGGCGAGGGGCTGGAGGTCAGCGGCTGGTCGGTCGAGGACGAGCTGCGCGAGGCGATCGAGCTGCCCGGGAAGAACTTTGCCCTCGGCGTCGTCTGGCACCCCGAGGAGGACCCTGAAAGCAAGCTGATTGGAGCACTGGTGGAGGCAGCAGGATGAGCGTCATCGAGGTGATCGAGCCGTCGAACGAGCAGGTGATGGCGGAGCTGCCCCGGGCTGGGGCCGACGAGGTGGACGCCGCGGTGGCGCGGGCCAAGGCCGCGTTCGGAGGCTGGCGCGACGTCGCCCCGGGCGACCGGGCGCTGCTGCTGCACCGGCTGGCCGACGCGCTCGGCGAGCAGGTCGAGGAGCTGGCGCGGCTGGAAGCGCGCAACGCCGGCAAGCCGATCGCCGACGCCCGCGGCGAGATCGGGATGGTGGTCGACACCTTCCGCTACTACGCCGGAGCGCCAGAGCGCCTGCTCGGGCAGACGATCCCGGTCGCCGGCGGGGTCGACATGACCTTCCGCGAGCCGCTCGGCGTGGTCGGGCTGATCGTGCCCTGGAACTTCCCGCTGACGATCGCCGCCTGGAAGGTCGCGCCGGCGCTGGCGGCCGGCAACACGGTCGTGCTCAAGCCGGCCGAGCTGACCCCGCTGAGCGCGGTCGAGCTGGAGCGGATCGCGCTCGAGGCGGGGCTGCCCGAGGGCGTCTTCAACGTCGTCAACGGACCCGGGAGCGTCTGCGGCCAGCGCCTGGTCGAGCACCCCGACGTCGCCAAGATCGCCTTCACCGGCTCGACCGAGGTCGGCCGCGGGATCGCCGAAGGGGCCGCCGGGACGATCAAGCGGGTCACGCTCGAGCTCGGCGGCAAGTCGGCCAACGTCGTTTTCGCCGACGCCGACATCGAGGCTGCCGCCGCGGCGGCGCCGGGCGCCGTCTTCGGAAACGCCGGCCAGGACTGCTGCGCGCGCTCGCGGATCCTCGTCGAGCGCTCCGCCCTCGACGATTTCCTCGCTGCGATGAAGCCTCACGTAGAGGGGCTGCGGGTCGGCGACCCGCTCGACGAGGCGACCCAGATGGGTCCGCTGATCTCCGCCGGCCAGCGCGAGACGGTCGCCGGCTTTGTCCCCGACGACGCCCCGGTGGCGTTCCGCGGCCAGGCCCCCGAGGGTCCCGGCTACTGGTTCGCGCCGACTGTGCTCTCGCCGGTCGCCAACTCCGACCGGCCGGCGCGGGAGGAGATCTTCGGGCCGGTCGCCTGCGTCATCCCCTTCACCGACGAGGCGGAGGCGGTGACGCTCGCCAACGACACCATCTACGGCCTCTCCGGCTCGATCTGGACCCGCGACGGCGCCCGCGCGCTGCGGGTGGCGCGGTCGGTCGAGACCGGCGTGATCTCGATCAACTCGAACAGCTCGGTCCGGGTCTCGACCCCGTTCGGCGGCTTCAAGCAGTCGGGCGTCGGCCGCGAGCTCGGGCCCGACGCGCTCGAGCACTACACCGAGGTAAAGAACGTCTACTACGCGACCACGGAGGACTGATGGCCGGAAAGCTGGAGGGCAAAGTCTGCGTCGTCACCGGGAGCGGCAGCGGGATCGGGGCCGAGTCGGCCCGTCTCTTCGCCGCCGAAGGGGCGCGGGTGGTGGGCATCGACCTCGAGGCCGGGGCGGAGGGCGAGCTGACGATCCAGGCCGACGTCTCCGACGAGACCCAGGTCGCCGCTGCGTTCGCCCGGATCGCCGAGGAGATGGGCCGGGTCGACGTGCTGATGAACAACGCCGGCATCAACCCGACCGACGACGGCTCCGTGCTGGACACCACGCTGGAGTCCTGGCAGCGGGTCCAGGACGTCAACCTGCGCAGCGTCTTCCTCTGCTGCAAGTACGGGATTCCGCACCTGCTGGAGGTCGGCGGCGGCTCGGTGATCAACGTCGCCTCCTTCGTCGCGATCGTCGGCGCCGCCGTCTCGCAGGGCTCCTACACCGCCTCCAAGGGGGCGGTGCTCTCGCTCTCGCGTGAGCTCGGGGTCGAGTTCGGCGCCCGCGGCGTCCGCGTCAACGCGCTCTGCCCGGGCCCGGTCAACACGCCGCTGCTCAAGGAGCTCTTCGCCAAGGACCCCGAGCGCGCCGCCAAGCGCCTCGTCCACATCCCGATGGGCCGCTTCGGCGAGGCCGAGGAGATCGCCAAGGCAGCGCTCTTCCTCGCCTCCGACGACTCCTCCTTCGTCACTTCGAGCACCTTCGTGGTGGACGGCGGCCTCTCGGCTGCGTATGTGACGCCTGTTCAGGTCGACTGAGCGCGCGGTTCCATATTCGCGCCTGAGGCGCATAAGGAACCGCGAACTAGGTGGCGGCGACCTCGAGCCAGCGCCGGCAGAGGTCGCGGCCGAGTTGGTTGAAGGCGTCGATCTTCGCTTCGGTCTCGGCTTGCAGTGGCGCCGGCTCGATCCCGATCCGCACCGCGTCGGCGTCGCTGCGGTAGTCCTCGATCCAGTGGCGGGCGTCGGCGGCGCTGACCTCCGGGTGGAACTGGATCGCCCAGGCGCGCGCGCCGATTCGGCAGGCCTGCAAGCAGACCTCGCTGTGGGCCAGCGCTACCGCGCCGGGCGGCAGCGGGAACTCGTAGCTATGCCACTGGAAGGCCTCGAAGGCTGGTGCGAGCGGCCCCAGCAGCGGGTCCGCGGCACCCTCATCTGTGAGCTCGACCGGGTGCCACCCGATCTCCGGCCGCGACGCCCGTCCCGGCTCGGCCCCGGCCGCCGCCGCGACCATCTGCCCGCCGAGGCAGAGGCCGATCAACGGCACCTGGCGCCCCAGCAGCTCCCCCAGGAGCGCGCTCTCCTCCGACAGCCAAGCGTGCTTGTCCCCTTCGTCGACGTTCGCCGAAGCGCCCAGGACCATCACCGCGTCGTAGCCGAGCGGGTCGGCCGGCGGCGGCGTCCCCTCGGAGATCACCCACTCGTCAAGGGTGTGTCCGCCCCTACGGATCTCCTCGGCAAAGACCCCAGGCCCGCCGTCGCGCTGGTGAACGATCGCCAGAATTCGCACCCGCGGCAGTCTGCCAGGGGTGCCAGGTACCACTACGTACCGATACAAGCGGGTTCGAGGGCGCCGCGTTATGTTGGTTGCGGGAGGTGTGATGAGAAGGCTTGGGGAGATACGCAGGCTCGGGCTGTTGCCGCTCGCGCTCATCGTCGCGATAGCGGTCGCGGCGACCGCGCTGGCCGCAAAGCCGAACAAGGACCCGGTCGTGGTCGAAGCGGGCAACCTGAAGATCACCGTCGACGGTGGCTTCTCGCCGGAAGCACTGCCGAAATCGAAACCCGCGCCGATCTCCTTCTTTGTCTCCGGCAAGCTCGAGACCAAAGATGGGGAACACCCGCCGGCCCTGAGGACGGTCGAACTCGAAGGCGACAAGCACGTCGCACTCGACGTCAAGGGCATACCCGTCTGCAAATCGGGCGAGCTGCAGTCGACCGACACCGCGCAGGCCAGGGCCGCGTGTGGTGACACCCTGGTTGGCCAGGGCAAGGCCGAAGCCGAGATCAAATTCGCCGAACAGCCCCCGATTCCAGTCAGGAGCGAACTGCTGGTCCTCAACGGCGGCTTCAGGGGTGGGGTCACGACCTTCTTCATCCACGCCTTCATCACCGTCCCGACCCCGGCCGCGATCGTCACCACGGTCAAGGTCAAGAAGATCCACAAAGGGCGCTACGGGCTGGAGGCGATCGCGACGATCCCGAAGATCGCCGGCGGCAGCGGCTCACTCACGAGCTTCTCGCTGCGGATCAAACCGGGCATCCTCACCGCCACCTGCCCCGACGGCCACCTCAACGCCCGCGGCGCCGCGTTCTTCTCCGACGGCACCCGGATCCAAGCCGAAGTCGCCCGCCCCTGCACCCCTAAGGGCTGATTCACAGCTACGCAGCGCCGAGACGCGCCGCGGTGCGGCGGAGGACTGCTTCGACGCGGCCGGGTTCGTGCATCACCTGGTGGTGGGAGAAGCGCAGGCTGGTCAGGCCTGCGGCGGTGTGGGTCTGGTCGCGGAGGGTGTCGCGCGCTTGCGCGGCCGGGGTGCGGTGGTAGCGCAGTCCGTCGGTCTCAACCACGAGCCCCAGCTCGGGCCAGGCGAAATCGACCTCGAAGCCGTTGACGCGCTCTTTGGTTCGCGGCGGCGGTAGGCCGGCGCGTTGTGCGAGGCGCCGGAAGCGGACCTCGAGCTCGCTGTCGGAGAGGCGGAAGGTGTGGCGGTCGAGCAGGGTTCGCAATTGCTTGACACCGGGAACACCGGCGTAGTCATCGAGGGCGATTCGCAGCTCCTCTGGGTTGATCAGGTCGCGCTTGTCGGCCTCGTTGACGGCCCGCTCGAGCGGGGCATCGTCCAGCTCGGTTGCGAGATCGACCAGCGTCAGCGCGACGCGGGTGACTGGGATCCCATCGGGCACGACGACGTCCGCCGTCGCAAGGGTTGGCCGGCCGCGGGCGTGGATCCCGGGCCGCCGCAGTTCGCAGCGGCGGTGGACGCTGACGTCGATCCGGCCCTTCCACTCCTCGGCGATCCGCCAGTGCGAGGCCGCGCTTCGGTGGCTGAGCGCCGCGCCCGGGCCGCAAGCGAGCGTCGCCGCCATCCACCACGCTTTGCGCGTCTGCGGCGGCCGACCGACGGCGTAAACGCCGCGCCACATCGCGTGCAGCCTGCCGTTGGCTAACCGGTGCTTGACCGCCTTCTCCGTGAATCCCAGCGTCAGCAATTGCCGCCGCGCAACCACACCATGCTGCCGCTCCGCCAAGCGCCACGCTCGCCGGCTCCTCGTCGTATCCGACTTTTCGGCCCCCATAGGGGACCAAAGGTCGGATAGGCGTGAATTTCGCCCCCTCGGCACGTTTTGCGGTGGGCTCGTACCATGGGGCGTCCAACACAACGACCGGGAGAGACGACGAATCGATGAGCACCAGCACCGCAACCCAGGACTACAAGGTCGCCGATATCGGGCTTGCCGAGTTCGGCCGCAAGGAGATCTCCCTCGCTGAGGTCGAGATGCCGGGGCTGATGCAGACGCGGGAGGAGTTCGGTTCCGTGCAGCCGCTGAAAGGCGCGCGGATCACCGGCTCGCTCCACATGACCGTGCAGACCGCGGTCCTGATCGAGACCTTGGTCGCGCTCGGCGCCGAGGTGCGCTGGGCGAGCTGCAACATCTTTTCGACCCAGGACCACGCCGCCGCCGCGATCGCCGCGGCTGGCATCCCCGTCTACGCCTGGAAGGGCGAGACGCTGGAGGAGTACTGGTGGTGCACCGAGCAGGCGCTGCTGTGGCCTGACGGTGAGGGCCCGAACATGATCCTCGACGACGGCGGCGACGCGACGCTGCTGGTCCACAAGGGGGTCGAGTTCGAGAAGGCCGGCGCTGCGCCGGACCCCGCCACGGCCGACTCGGAGGAGTTCCGGATCGTGCTGGAGACGCTGCAGCGCTCGCTCGCCGAGGATCCCGAGCGCTGGACCAAGGTCGCCGCCAGCATCCAGGGCGTTACCGAGGAGACCACGACCGGCGTCCACCGTCTCTACCAACTGGCCGAGACCGGCGACCTGCTGTTCCCGGCGATCAACGTCAACGACTCGGTCACCAAGTCCAAGTTCGACAACCTCTACGGTTGCCGCCACTCGCTGGTCGACGGGATCAACCGCGGCACCGACGTGATGATCGGCGGCAAGGTCGCGGTCATCTGCGGCTACGGCGACGTCGGCAAGGGTTGCGCTTCCTCGCTGCGCGGCCAGGGCGCCCGGGTGATCGTCACCGAGATCGACCCGATCTGCGCCCTGCAGGCGGCGATGGAGGGCTACGAGGTGAAAACCCTCGAGGACGTGGTCGAGACGGCTGACATCTTCGTCACCGCCACCGGCAACAAGGACATCATCACCGCCGACCACATGGCGCGGATGAAGCACAACGCGATCGTCGGCAACATCGGCCACTTCGACAACGAGATCGAGATGGCGACGCTGGAAGCCCGCCCGGGAGTCGAGCGGATCAACATCAAGCCGCAGGTCGACGAGTGGCGCTTCGAGGACGGCCACTCCGTGGTCATCCTCTCCGAGGGCCGGCTGCTCAACCTCGGCAACGCCACCGGGCACCCGAGCTTCGTGATGTCGAACTCGTTCACCAACCAGGTGATCGCCCAGATGGAGCTGTTCGGCGACCCGGCGAAATACGAGGCGAAGTCGGTCTACGTGCTGCCCAAGCACCTCGACGAGAAGGTCGCCCGCCTGCACCTGGAGGCGCTCGGCGTCAAGCTCACCGAGCTAAGCGCCGACCAGGCGTCCTACCTGGGCATTCCGGTCGAGGGCCCGTACAAGCCCGACCACTACCGCTACTAGGGCAGGACGACGATCTTGCCGGCGGTCTCGCCCGCGGCCAGCGCGGCGAGACCCTCGGCGACGTCGGCGAGCGGGATGGTGCGGTCGATCCGCGGCCGCACCCCCGTCAGGTGGAGCATCGTCACCAGCCGCTCGAGCTCGTCGCGCGAGCCCATCGTCGAGCCGACTACGGCGAGCTGCTTGAAGAAGATGTGGGGGAGCTCGGCCGGCGGTTGCAGCCCGACGGTGCCGCCGGAGACGACCAGCGTCCCACCAGGCTTCAGCGCCCGCACCGAGTGCGCCCAGGCCCGGCCGCCGACGGTTTCCATCACCGCGTCGACCCGGTCGGGCAGGCGCGCGCCGGGCTCGAAGGCGGCGTGCGCGCCCAGCTCCTCGGCCAGCGCCCGCTTCTCCTCGTCGCGGCCGGTCGCCCAGACCCGCAGGCCCGCGGCCCGCGCCAGCGCGATCGCGGCGGTGGCGACGCCGCCGGAGGCGCCCTGGACCAGGACCGTGTGGCCCGGCTCCAGCGGCGCTTTGACAAACAGCATCCGGTAGGCGGTGAGCCAGGCGGTCGGCAGGCAGGCGGCCTGCTCGAAGCTCAGCTCGGCCGGCTTCGGGACGACGTTGCGGCGCGGCACCGCGACCCGCTCGGCCAGCGTCCCCGGGTGCAGCTCGGAGAGCAGGTTGCGCTTCGGGTCGAGCGTCTCGTCGCCGCGCCAGTCGGGGTCGCCGATCACGGCGTGGACCAGCACCTCGTTGCCCTCGGGGTCGATCCCGGCGGCGTCGCAGCCGAGGATCATCGGCAGCCGCTCGCGCGGCAGGCCGACCCCGCGCAGGGACCAGACGTCGTGGTGGTTGAGCGCGGCGGCGCGGACCTCGACCGTGACCCAGCCCTCGGGAGCCTCGGGATCCGGGCGCTCGCCGACGCCGAGCGCCGCGAGCGGGTCGTCGGGGTTGAGGTCGGAGGCGTAGGCGGCCAGCACGGCGGCGAGCCTATCCGGCCGCGGCCGCCGGCTCGCTCCCGGGGTGCGCTTTGATGTGCGGATGGAGCAACTCAGTTCCGAGGTCGTCGCCGAGGGCTTTGCCGTCGACCTCACCGTGCAGCGCTTCCGCCGCGCCGACGGGACCGAGGTCGAGCGCCAGGTGGTCGAGCACCCCGGCTCGGTGGCGATGCTCGCCCACGACGACGAGTTCGTCTACCTGGTGCGCCAGCCGCGCGAGGCGGTCTACGAGGACGGCCTCCTGGAGATCCCCGCCGGCACCCTCGACGTCGAGGGTGAGAGCGAGCTCGATTGCGCCAAGCGCGAGCTCAGCGAGGAGGCGGGGCTACGGGCCGAGCACTGGGAGCTGATGCAGGTGATCTACCCCAGCCCCGGCTACACCGACGAGCGGGTGACGATCTTCGAGGCGACTGGGCTCTCGCCGCAGCCGGGCAAGGCCGACCCCGACGAGCAGATCGAGGTCGTGCGGTTGCCGCTGAGCGAGATCGACGCGGCGCTGCCGGACCTGCGCGATGCCTGCACGCTGGTCGCCCTGCTGCTGCTGCGGCAGCGCGCCCGCTAAGCGGGGGAGCCGAGCTCGACGATCCGCGCGGTGCGAGGGTCGACGCGACCCTCGAGGGTGTCGAGGTAGGCACCCTGCAGGCCCTCGAAGCCGTGGTCGTAGACGACGTCGAGCTGGTCTTCCATGAACTTGCAGAACGGGTGCCACGCCGCTGCGACCCGCTGCTCGAGCTCTCCGCGTCCCCAGTCCTGGGAGCGCTTGACAACGCGGTCCGGGGCGAAGAAGAAGGCCGGTGCGGGGCCGGGCAAATCGCCGCCGCCGAGTCCCTCCCAGTGGGTCAGCCCGACCGCCATGCTGTGGGCGAGGTCGTCGCGGTAGTGGTTGTGGACGGCCTCGCGCACGGCGGCGTCGCCGGCGAAGTCGGCGTAGGTCGCCGGGCCCTGCTCGAGCGAGCCGATCTCGTCGTAGGAGACCACCCGGTCGTAGATCCCGAGGTCGGCGACGAACTCGGTGTTGCCGGGCGAGGTGAGGCCGATCAGCTCGACCCCGTCGCGCTGGGCGAGCAGGAAGGCGGCCGCGATCGCCGTCTTGCTGGAGGCGCTGGAGAGCAGGATCGGGCCCTTCTCGGTCAGGCCGTCGTCGGCGAGCTGGTCGTCGGCGAGCCAGGAGGTGAAGAAGAGCGGCCGCAGCAGCATCTGCATCTCCTCGGTCTCGGCCGAGTAGAAGGGGTCGTCCTCGGTGGAGAGATATCGGTGGTAGGCGGAGGGCAGCTCCTTGCGGTGCGGCGAGCCGTCGAGGAAGCTGCGCCCGTCGGCGTCGGCGGCGAGGACCACGAGGTGGGAGGAGGGCGGCAGGTAGCCGTAGATCCTCGTCCCGGCCTCGACTCCCTGGGCGTTGCTGCGCTCGACCTCGGCAAAGCCCCAGACCGGCATCCGGCCCCATCCCTCCTCGGCCGGGAAGAAGTTCCAGTAGGACATCGCCTCGCCCATCACCGCGTAGGTGACGTTGTTGGCGGTCATCCCGAAGCGGTCGACCCGCAGAAGCACCTCGCCGGCGCCGATCTCGGGCGGTGCCGACTCGACGATCCGGCACTCGCGGAGGTCGTCGCGCTTGATCAGGAAGTCCCCCATGCGGGGGGCATATTCGCACGTTTCGTCCAGGCGCTGAACCTTTTCCCCCTGAACGGGGAATACCCACACCGGAAGGGTGTCTCAACGCATAGAAGCCCATGACCGACGACCGCCACGACAGCGCTGAAATCGACGAGCGCACCCAGCGCGAGCTGACCCAGCTCGCCGACGGCCGCTTGAGGGGGCCGAAGCGCCTTGCCCTAGAGGCGCGGATCTCCTCTGAGCCCCGGCTGGCCGCCGCGCTGGAGCGCCAGCGAGTGGCGGCGATTGCGCTGCGCACGCTCGAGCTGGAGGTGCCTGCCGCCCTCCGCGCCCGGGTCGAAGCGGAGCGCCGTCGTTCGAGCGCGCCGGCCCGCCGACGCCGCCTGACGATCGCAGGCGGCCTGGCCACTGCCACCGTGGCTGTCGCTGCTCTGTTCGCGGTCATGGTCCTCCCCACGGGCAGCGGCGGGCCGAGCGTGGACGAGGCCGCGCGGCTCGCCGCTAGCCCGGCCACCCAGGCCACGGTCGCGGTCGACCAGAGCAATCCCAAACTCCTCGCCGCCGCCTCCGACGGCGTTCCCTTCCCGAACCTCGAGGGGGAGTTCGGATGGAGGGAGGCGGGTGCCCGGGGCGACGATCTCGACGGCCGCCACGCTCGCACTGTCTTTTACGAGCGCGGTGGGCGTCGGATCAGCTACACGATCGTCGCGGGGGAGGCGATCGAGCAGCCACCGGGCGCCCGTACGAGGACCGTCAAAGGGGTCGAGTTCGCCAGCTTCGAGGCTGACGGGACGAACGCGGTCACCTGGCAGCGGCAGGGACATACCTGCGTCCTCGCCAGTCGCGACGCGAGTGACGAGGAACTCGTCGAACTCGCCTCGTGGACCGGCAAAGGATCGGTGCCGTTCTGACCGCGAAGAGCGCGAATGGAGAATTGCGGGAACTGGATCCCAATGCGGCAGGCGATCACATCGACACCCTGTTCAGGGCTGCGTGCGCGATGAGCGGCTCGCGCCAAATTGCTGAGGATCTGGTCCAGGAGACCTTCGTCAAGGTCCTCGCCCGCCCCCGCTTCCTCCGCCGTGACGACGACCTTGGATACCTGATGAGAGCACTGAGAAACACCTGGTACAACCACCTCCGCGGTGAGCGCGTCCGCCGCGAGCTGACCGAGTCCGAACCGCAGGGCGCCGACGAGCTGCCGGCCCGCAGCACCCACAACGACCCGCATGCCTCGATGGAGGCGACGGAGGTGATGGCGGCGCTGAAGCAGCTTCCCCAGCCCTACCGCGAAACCCTCGCCGCGGTCGACGTCGCCGGCCTCAGCTACGCCGAGGCGGCGCGGGCGCTGAACGTCCGCCAGGGCACGATCATGAGCCGCCTGCACCGCGGCCGCGACCAGCTCGCCCGGAGCCTGCAGTCCGCCTAGACCGGGCAGTCCCCGATGTCGCAGCCGCTCCAGACATTTTCCTACCGCGAGATGGCCTGGACCGTTTGTGAGAGCCCGCTCGGCCAACTGACAGTGGTCGGCGGCCCCGAGGGCGTGCGCAGCCTCCACTACCCCGGCCGGGTGCCGGAGCTGGACCCCTCGGCGCGGCGCAAGATGCCGCAGGTGACAAAGCAGCTCGAGCAGTACTTCGCCGGCGAGCGGCAGGGTTTCGAAGTCGACCTCGACCTGGCCGGGGCGCCGCTGCAGAAAGCGGTCTGGTCGCGCCTGCTGGAAATCCCCTACGGCGGCACCACGACCTTCACAGAGCTGGCCGACGCCGTCGACATCGCCGCCCGGCCGGAGGAGCTGGTCCGCTACCAGTGCGTCGGCGTCGCCGCTGCCGCGGTCGGCTGCACGCCGGCGCCGATCCTCATCCCCTGCCACCGCGTGCTCTCCGTCGACGGCTCCCTCACCGGCTACATCGGCGGCATGCAGCGCAAGCAGACGCTGCTCGACCTCGAGCGCCGCATCGCCGCCGGCGAACCGCTGGCTCTGGCCGAACGCCAGCTGGCGACGCACTGAGCCGCGCCTAGCGCGGCAGGATCTTGAAGCGCAGCGTCGCCGGCGCCGAGGCGCGGCCGTCGGCGCTGCGCAGCGTGGCGGTGAGCCGGTAGGCGCCGGGGCGCAGGGGCTTGCCCTTGGCCTTGGCGGCGAGGGCGAGCGAGCTGGGGCCGGCGCCGACCGCTCGGGTCAGGGTCGCCAGCGGCTTTGCGCTCTGGGGCTGGGCGGGGGAAATGACGACGGTGAGGGTGCCCGCCTCGGTGCTGGCGAAGCGCAGCTCGGCCTTGCCCTTGCCGGCGGCGATGCTCTTGCGCGAGAGCGAGACGGCGCTCAGCGCCGGCGGCAGCTTCATCGGCGGCGTCAGGGTCGGGGGCGTGGGCACGGCCGGCGCGGTCGGTGGTTTCGGCGGATCGACCGGGGGCGGCGTGTTGTCGACGGTCACCAGGACGTTTTTCGAAGTCGCCGGGATGCCGGAGGCGTCGCCGACCTCGACGTGGACCAGGTGGGGCCCGTTTTTCAGTTTCGTCGTGTCGAGGGCGAAGGACGCTTCGAGCTCGAGATCGCAGGGGGCAAGGAAGCGGAATGGGACTACGCACTTGCCGTCGTTCGTGTCTTCGGCCGAGGCGGTCAGCTGGTCGTCGACGAAGAGCGCCGACAGCTGCACTCCCGCTCCCTTGTCAGTCGCCTTGAAAGGGATCGCGACCGTGCCGCGGACCGGCCCCGCCAGCTCCTGCGTGGCGAGCACCGAAACTTCAGGGGCTCGGTTCTCTTCCATCGCCGCGACGATCCCGTTCAGGCTCACGCCCGGGCCGGAGTCCCCGGTCGAGCAGGTGTTCCTGGTGCACCTCATGCCGATCGTCAGCGAGGTCGAGGTGACGGAGTACTTGACGCCGACCTCGGGGCCCGGCGAGGCGACGCTGTCCAGTTGCGCCCCGCGGCCGTTTTTCACCTCCCAGACGAGGGTGCGCGGCGTCCAGGCCGGGATCGCCAGGCGGGTGGCTTCGAGCGACCGAATCGCCGTTTCGTTCGGCGCTTTCAGGGTCCAGAGGGCGCCGCCGCGCATGTTGGTCTGGGAATCGGCGTGGATGTTGAGCCTGCCTCCAAATCTGCCTGGGTTGCCGCAGGTGAATTCGGATTCGAAGCCGAGGGAGTTCGGGGCCTCGGAAAACGTCAGCCCGTCCCCGGGCGCGAACTGGCTGCAGACCTGGACCTCGTAGGTGCCGGCCGAGGCGCCCGGGGCCGCGATCGCGGCAAGGGCTGCGAGCGCGACGAGGATCGCGACGACCTTGACCTGCGCTGCGGTCACTTCGGCGGGATCTTCAGCCGCGAGTTGCTGGTGGAGGTGACCGAGTCGGACACGGTCGAGCCGCGGGCGCCGAGGGTGACGGCGCGGAGCTGGGCGACGAGGCGGTACTCGCCGCGCTTGACGCCGCGCGGCAGCTTCCAGGCGATCCGGTGGGCGCCCTTGCCGCTGCGCAGCGAGAGCGCCTTGCGGGCGACGGTGCGGTTTCCCCGCATCAACCGCAGCGAGGCGCCGACGACCGCGCGGCCGCGCAGGCCGGCGAGCTTGAAAGGCAGCGTCAGCCGCTTGGCCGTGGCCTTCGGCTTGCCGATCCGCAGTCGGCCGGCGCTGCGGTCGCGCAGCACGCGGCTGACCTTGCGGCCGCCTCCTCCGCGGATCGTCAGCCGCACCCGCGAGAGGTCGCGGCCGAGCGGGCGGGCGAGGAGGCGGTCGCCGTCGCGGATCGCCACCGGGCCCGACTCGAAGGTCGAGGGGCCGCCGTTGGGCCGCACCGCGGTCAGCGAGAACTCGACCGAGGTCGCGGCGCCGTCGTGGGCGTAGGCGAGGGCACCGCCCTTGGCGAAGCCGGCGCTGTCGGCGCCGCCGGCCGAGGCGTGGGTCCGCACCGTCGCCGCGCTCGTCAGCGCCTTGCCCCACTCCTTCGCCAACTCGATCTCCAGCACCCGCGCCTTCCCGCTCTTGAAGTGCAGCCCCTCGCCGGCGCCGGTGAGCTTGTCGCGCACCCCCTTCGCGGTCGCCACGTCGCCGACGCTGGCGACGAAGCCGGGGGCGGTGTAGGCCTGGGTGTAGCGGCCGTCTTTGGTCCCGGTCACGGTCACGTCGAGTGGCTTGCCGGCGGGGGCGACCCAGGCACCGTTGCCGGCGGCGTCGGCCTCCTCGCCGGCATCCGGCAGGAACTCGCCGTAGGCGCCGGCGTCGCTGCGCACGGCTCCGTCCAGCGAGCCGAGCAGGACGTAGGAGACGGCGCGGACGAGGGTGTCGCGGCCCGGCAGCGAGGGGTCGTCGGGGTTGGCCTCGAAGGGGGTGACCCAGAGCGAGCCGTCGCCGGTCGCCCCGCTCCACCCGCTCGCCCCTTCGTAGGTCCAGGTGCCAGCGGCCTTGTCGATCGCGATCACCCCGGCCTCGACCTTGGTGCGGTGGCGGCCCGGGTCGAACTCCTCCTCCGGGGCGAAGGGGGAGGCGTTGTCGTAGACGTAGACCCGCGCCGTGTTGGCGGTCTCGACCAGGTCGTAGGCGAGCACCGAGTGCGCGCGCAGGCCGCGGTAGATCTGGATCATCGGCATCCGGCTGATGCCGAATTCGCGCCTGAGCACGTCCAACTGCGCGTTCAGCCCGCGCGGCCGCTTGAAGAAGGCGCCGAGGAACTCCTCCGAGTACTGGCGCGCGTGGTTGGCGTCGAGCAGCGTCTCCAGCGAGGCTTCCGGCCCGCCCGGTCCGGGGATGTCGAACGGCTGCGCACCCGGCGCCCGGGTGTAGAAGGAGAGCGGGACTTTGCGGTTGGCCAGTTGCTGCAGGGAGAGGTTGATCCCGAAGCAGTGGCCGTTGCTGCGACGCAGGGCGACGTTGAGCACGCCCCAGTCGAGCGCCGCCACCGGGCTGAGGAACCCGGTCTGCACCGTGCAGTTGCCGAACGGCCAGCAGGGGTTGACGCTGACGAAGATGTCGTCGGAGCCGAAGGCGCGCTCCAGCTCGGCCAGCCCGAGCGTCCCGAACGGGTAGTTCTTGAACTGGAAGGCGTCGCCGTTGCGGACGCTGTCGACCGAGAGCCGCCCCGCCGTGTAGGAGGGGCTGTCGGGCGGGATCACCGTTAGCTGCCCGCCGACCGCGTAGCGGGGGACGGTGAGCTCGAGCGCGTGCTCGTCGACGAGCGTGGTCGGGGTGCGCGTCTGGTCGCTGCCGAAGAGGACCGTGGTCCCCTCGCAGAAGCCCTGGCCGTTGAGGCGCACGGTCGCGCCCGGCCGGCCGAAGCGGGGCGTGCGGGCGTCGCGGAAGGCCGGCGTCACCCGGGAGACGTTGGCGCCCTGGGTGTGGATCAGCCGCAGTCGCAGCGTGTGCGGGGCTTCGCCGGGCGCGACCCGGGCCTCGACCACGATCGAGCGCGGCTGGCGGAAGAGGTCGGAGTTGGCGCCGGCCCGCAGGCGCAGGGTGCGCTCGGCGACCAGGCCGCCGCCGGGCGGGACTTCGGGGCCGGAGAGGAATTCGCCGCTGATCCCCGGCGGCAGCAGGGTCGCATCCTCGAGGTCCTGGCGGGCGCTGAGCGTGACGGTCCGTTCCAGGGCCGGGTCGCGGGCGATCTCCAGCGGCACGTCGACCGCAGCGCAGCTCGGCAGTTCGACCACGACTTCGCCTTCGTCGATGTCGCTGGTCCCGCCGCTGCGCAGTTGGAAGGCGCGGCCGACGCGGACCGCGAGCGGGGCGCTGCGGTTGCCGCCGCCGACCGCCTGGTCGCCGAGCTGCTCGGCGACGATCTGGGCCTGGGCCGGGACGAAGTCGGTGTCCGGGGCGTTCGGCTCGGCGCTCAGCGTCAGCGCCGCCGCCGCCGCGGTCCCTTCCAGTCGCAGCGGCGCCGCGGAGACGCCTTCGGGCAGGCCGACGACGGAGAGGTCGATCCTCCCGTTGGAGCCGTTGAGGCGGGATACGCGCACCGGGACCTCGACCTCCTCGCCTTGCGGCACGCCGACCACGTCGCCGGTCGTCGAGACCGAGAAGTCAGGGGTGCCGCCTTCGACGAAGACGACGGCGACGTCGTCGATGCCGAGGTCGCCGGCGGCCGCGGTCCCGTCGGCGCCGCTGATCGCCCTGACCGTGAACCGGGTGATGTCCCCGGCCTGGCTGACGACCTGCAGCCGGCGCCTGAAGCTTTCGGCGTCGATTGCGATTTTCGAGCTGCCGACGACGCTGCCGTTGGCGCGGAAGGCGGTCAGGACCGCCTGCTCGGGGGCTTCGCCGGGCTCGATCGGCCCGAAGCGACCGACGAACACCGTCACCGAACTGGCCGTGCGGGTGAGCTCGGCGGTGGTGTGGGCCTGGAAGAACTCGCAGGCGCTGGCCCGCGCCGCCTCCTCGACGCAGCGGCCGGCGTCCCCGACCTGGCTGCCGCTCGCGGCGCGGGGGCCAACCTCGGTGGGGTAGGGCCGGAAGCCGAGGTCCTGGCGGAAGACGATGTCCCCCTGGCCCCCGAACGGCGCGTTCAGCGTCGCCCCCTCGAAAGAGATCGCCTGCCCCTCGGCAGAGGCGGCGGGAGCGACGACGACGGCGATCAGCGCCAGGGCGGCCAGGGCGGCCGCAAACGCCCGCGTCCTCATCGGTGCCTCAGGACCCGGAAGCGGAGCGTCGCCTGCTCCGAGCTGGACCCGTCCGCCTTGCGCAGGCTCACCGTCACCCGGTAGGCGCCGGGACGCAGGAGCTTGCCCCGGACCCGGGTCGCGATCGGGATCGCACCGGCGCCGGAGGCGACGGTGCGGGTCAGGGTCGTCAGCGGCTTCGCGGCCCTGCCGCGGGCCGCCGCGCCCGCCATCGGCGCGATCGCGACCGAGAGCGTCCCGGCATCGCTGGCCGCGAAGCGCAACTGCAGGCGCTTGCCGGCCTCGACGCTCTTGCGCGAGAGGGAAAGTCCGGTGAGGTGGGGGGAGGCGACCGTTCCCGGGCCTTGCCCCGAGCCAGGACCCGTATTCGGATTGGGGGTGGGGATCGGATTCGGGACAGGGATCGGCCCCGGCGTCATCGGGGCCGAGTTGTCGACGACGATCGTCCGGGTTGCGGTTTCGATCGAGAGGCCGCCCGCGTCGCCAACCACGACTTTGACCTGGTGCTCGCCGTTGGCGAGATTCAGCCCGATCGTGTCGAGGGGGAGGGTGGTATCGAGCACGGGCAGGCAGGGGGCGACCGAGCGGTAGGGGACCACGCAGCTGCCTTCGTTGGTGGCCTCGAGGGAGCCGGCAGGCTGGCCGTCGACGAATAGGTGGGCTTCCTTCACACCGGCGCCTTCGTCAGTCGCTCGGAACGGGATCTGGGCGATTCCGCGCACCGGCCCCGGGACCATCGCCTCGATTACCGCTTCCGGTGCCTTCAGATCCTCGAGGATGGCGCTGACGTTTTTCAGGTCCGCCAGCGGCTGAGACGCCCCGACCGGGCAGTTGATCTGGGTGCAGCGCAGGGAGATGAGGAATTCGCGGGCGTCGACTACATAGGAGACGCCGGTGGCCGGGGATGGGCCGGTCGCCCGGTCGAGCAGTCCGCCGAAGAGGTCATTGCCGGCCACCTCCCAGACGGTGTTCGGGGCGGCGTCGAAACCGCTCAGGTCGCGAACCGCGCTGACCTGCCTGATTCGCGTCCCTTCCGGCGACTGCAGCCGGAAGAAGGCCCTGCCCTTGGCGTTGACCTGGCTCGGCATCTGCAGCCGCAGGAAGGAACCGCCGCCAGGCCCGCAGCTGAGCCGGGTTTCGACGTTTTCCCTGCCCGGGTCGCCGGTGGGGACGACATCGACGCCGAGACCGATTTGGCTGCAGACGTCGACCGTGTAGAGACCGGCCGAGGCCGTCGGGGCGAGAGCCGCGGCGGAGACGGCGATCGCGCCGAGCGCCACGGCGAGGAACGGGGAGCGGGGGAGGGTGAAGCGACTCTTTCTCATCTTGTCCTCTACTGACGTTTTCCGACCGGGTTCATTCCGACTCGGCGACCCGCGCTCACTCAGAACCGCGCCCGCCCGCCCGGTAGCGGCCACAGCGGCGAGACGGACGTCCGCCCTACTGCAAAGTCGCGGCCCGCTCCGGCCTTTCGTCCAGCGCCTGAACCGCGCGCTCCTACCGGAGGTAACGCGCACACCACTTATGCCGTCTCGATCCGCCTCACGAGGAGCCCGCCGGGCCATCGCCGTCGTCGCCTTGGCGGCAGCGCTGCTCCTGGGCGCCGTCGCGAGCGCCTCGGCGGCTGACTTCTTCGCCGCCCCGGGAGCCCCGAACGGGTCGGGCTGCTCGAATGCGGAACCGTGCTCGCTGGCCAGCGCCGTCGAACGGGCCCGTCCCAACACCGGCGACACGGTCTTCGTCAAGCCGGGGACCTACACCGACCAGACCGAAGACCTCGGGCTCGCGGGCCGGATCACCCTCAGGCAGGGCACCAACCTGGTCGGTCTCGGACCGGGGCTGCCGCGGATCGTCGCCCGCAACCGCAACGCGGCGACGACGATCGACGGCGCGCCCGGGGCCAGAATCGAATTCCTCGAAGTGAGCGGCAGCGGGGCCAACGTGGTCCGCCTCAAAGGGGCAAAAGCCGAAGGCCTGGTGGCGGAATCCGTCGCCGCGGCACCGCTCGGCGCGGTCGCCTGCGATGCCTTCAACCCCGCCAGCCCCGGCACCCCCGTGAACGGCGAATTGAGCAATGTCGTCTGCCTCAGCGCTGCGGAAGAAGGGACGGCGCTGCGGGTGGGCACCGAGATCTCCCGGGGAGAAACCCGGACGGTGCTGCGCGGCGTGACGGCGATCGCCACCGGCAGCGAATCGTTCGGCATCGAAGTGGTCGGTACCGGCAATGCCACGACCCAGGTCCTCCCCGTATACCGCGCCGATATTGCTCTCGCCATCGCGCGAGGACAAGGCCGTGACGTGGTCGCGCTGACCGCGCCGGCGACGCAGGAAAACCAGTTCGGCCCTGAAGTCAAAGCTGAGCTGACCAGCTCGTCCTTCATCACCAGGCAGACCTTCATCACTGGCCGGGGCACCGCCGCGGTCACCAGCCCGAACGAAAACGAGAACCTCCCCCAGCGGGCGATCCTCGACGGCTTCCACCAGCTCGAAAACTCGCCGACGGTCGATCGCGGCCGGGTCGGCACGGACGTGGTTCCGGCACTCGACATCGACCGCATCTCGCGCCCCGTCGGTCCCGCCGTCGACATCGGCGCCGACGAGCTCGGTGGGCCGCCCACTGAGGTCGACCTCTCTTGCGTTCCAGGCGAAATCCGCACGGACTTCGTCGAGAATTGCAGGGCGATCGTCTCCTCGGAGTCCGCGCCGGCGCCGATCGGCCGGCTCCTGCTGACGAGCGAAGTGGAGCAGAGCGCGCTCGGCTCTCCCGATTGCACGCTGACCGAACGCTCGCCGACCGAATCCGTCTGCGCCTTCACCTATGCGCCGACGATCGCGGGCGGCCACGACATCAAGGCGGTCTACTCGAGCTTCACCCACGAACGCAGCGAAGAAACCCTGTCACTCATCGTGATCGAGGGAATCCAGACCGAGACGAGGGTCGAGTGCGCCCCCCAGCCTGTGCAGGCGGGCAGCCGCGCCGACTGCCAGGTGGCAGTGCGGGAACTCGGCGGTGGCAGGTTCCCCCACTCGGTGCGGGGCACGGTCGACCTCCAGAGCGCCGCCGACGGGCTCTCCGATCCGGGGTTCTTCACCCCCTCGACCTGTCGGCTCGACGGCGCCGAAGTCGAAGCGCATTGCGAGGTCACCTACACCCCGACCGCACCCGGCACCCCGCCCGGCGACGGGTCCCACAAAGTCATCGCCACCTACCGGTCGGCCGACGTCCACCTCCTCAGCACCGGTCGCACCGATATTGCGGTCAGCGCCGAGCCGAGGCCGCGCGGCGAGACGGCGACCTCCGTCAGTTGCGAGCCCGGATTGGTGGAGCTTGGGACCGCCACCGAATGCAGGGCGGTGGTCGTCGACGTGCCCCTGGGTTCGGAGGCACCCGAGGGCTTCGTCGAGCTGCAGAGCAATGGGGAAGGAACGCTCAGCACGAACCGGTGCGCCCTGCAGCCGGCCGCGGGGTTGGCGGAATGCCGCTTCTTCTACGTCCCTCTGGAAGAAGGAATACAAAGCCTTTTCGCCACTTACACCGGTCAGCTGACTCGCAGGGCCAGCCAGGGCTCGACCGCGCTGCAGGTCATCGAAGAACGGTCGCTCCTGGCGCGGTCCGAGACCGCGGTCGCCTGCGACCCGAGTTCGGTACGGCCCAAACAGCAGACGACCTGCACCGTCCGGGTCAGGTCGGTATCGGGGTCGGCGCCGCCCACCGGAACCGTGCGGATCGGCAGCGACGGCTCCGCGATCGCGCCGGCCAGTTGCACGCTCGAGCTCGGCGGCACCGGGGAAGGGACCTGCAGCTTCGACTACACCCCGCGCCGAGCCGAGGGCGGCAGTCACCGGATCTTCGCCACGTACCTTGGGGATGACCTGTTCGAAGCCAGCGCCGGCGAGACCGTGCTGCCGGTCGGAACCGTGACTGCGGCCACCTTGACCTGCGCCCCTTCCCCGGTGCTGGTCAAAGACGCCTCCATCTGCCGCATCGTCGTCTCCGAAGCCGAGGGTGGGGGCGAAACCTCCTTCCAGGGCGGCCACGTCGCGGCCGACGAAGGCGATGTCGTTCCGACCGGGAGCGTCGGGTTCGAGAGCGCCGCTCCCGGCAGCTTCTCGGGGGACGGGATCTGCGAGCTCGAGTCGATCTCGGAAACTGCGGCGGCCTGCGAGCTGACCTACGTGCCGGCCAGCAAGGTCCCCGGCAACCACGTCATCACCGCCTCCTACGAAGGCGACGCCGAATTCGACGCCCGCGCACAGACCGCGACCGTGCAGGCACGCGCCAACCCGAGCACCGTCAACTTCGCCTGCACGCCGAACCCGGCCCCGCTCGGGAGCCTGGTCGACTGCGTCGCCACGGTCGTCTCCAGCCGCGCCGACACGGTGCCGACGGGCGAGCTCGAGTTCCGCACCGACCGCGGCAGCGGCCGCTTCAAGGGCGTCTGCGAACTGGCGCCGGTGCCCGCCAGCGCCAGCCAGGCCCGCTGCGAGGTCGGCTACGACCCCGGCCGCGCCGGCTCGTCGGGAGCCCACCTGCTCGAGGCCCGCTACGGCGGCGATGCCGTGCACGCGGGAGACGACGCCGCGGTCACGCTCGAGGTCGACGGCAACCAGCCGGACGTGTCCATCGCCTGTACGCCGGACAGGGTCCGGAACGGAGCTCCGAGCGGCTGCGAGGTCACCGTCACCGACCGCAAACAGCCGCGCAGGCCGGTCAGCGGCAACGTGCGTTTCAGCAGCGACCGTCCTGGCGAGTTCGGCAACGGCGTCCCGGCTTGCGAATTGCAGGAGCGCGAGGTTGGCGTCGCGAGCTGCTCGCTCGGCTACTTCCCCGCCCGCGACGAGTTCGGCCCGCACACGGTCACCGCCGAGTACCTCGGCGACCCGGACCACGACCGGGCCCAGGCGGCGGCACTGGTCAACCTGGTGCGGGACACGACGACCAGCGCTCGCTGCGTTTCCGGCGCGGGCGTGCTGCCCGAGAACACGCTCGAGAAGGACCAGGCCGCGAGCTGCACGGTCACGGTCATCGACGCGACCGGAGACAGCGCCCCGGGCGGCGAGGTGCGCTTCGCCGGCGCCTTCCTCGAGTTCAACGATCCGCAGAACCCGACCTGCCAGCTGCAGCCCGTGGGAGCGGATCGGTCCAGCTGCGAGATCGATCTGCGGCCGACCCGGGAGGGCGAGACCGCCCTTCTCCCCAGCTACCGCGGCAGCGATGTGCACGCGGCGAGCGCCGGCCGAACCCCGCTCCAGGTCGTCGACCGCGCGCCGACCCGCGTCCGCCTCGACTGTACGCCGCGGGCGATGGCCGTGGACGAGCCCTCCGAGTGCACTGTCTCGGTCCAGAGCCTCGCCGTGCCTCCCGTGCAGCCGACCGGTCAGGTGACCCTTGCGAGCGATCGCGACGGCGCCTTCGACCCGGCCGCGACCTGCGACCTCGAGGAGGAGGCCGGGAACGCTGCCGCCTGCACCCTCACCTACACCCCGCACGAGACCGGCCAGCACCTGCTCGTAGGCCGCTACGGCGGCGACCAGGCGCATGAGCCGAACGAGGCCGGCGCCGTGTTCGAGGTCACCGAGGACGGTGGCGGCGACGAAGGCGAAGACGGCGAAGACGAAGAAAACGGCGGCGAAGACGACAACCCGCGCACCCACCCGACGACGACCGTGCTCGAGTGCGTGCCCGCCGGGACCGGGGTGCGCGAACCTACGACCTGCTCCGCCCGCGTCACCGACACCGGCGCCAGCCCGAGCAGCCCCGGCGGCAGCGTCAGCTTCGATTCGGACCGTGGCGACCCGTTCGACCCGGTTGCCTGCGCACTCGAGCCGGTGGACGAGGAGACCTCCTCCTGCTCCGCCTCCTACGAGCCGACGACCGCCGGCCGCCACCAGCTCGTCGCCGCCTACGGCGGCGACGGGACCCACGAGCCCGGCGCGCCCGCGGCCGCCGGCCTGTCCGTCAGTGCGGCGCGGACGGACACCGTCACCTCGGTCCTCTGCGTCCCGGCCCAGCTCGCGAACGGCGACTCGACCACCTGTACGGCGGCGGTCACGGGCTCGGCCGATGCCCCGAGCGCGCCGACCGGCCGAGTCGAGTTCGAATCGACCGCAGCCGGCTTTTTCGAGGACCCGGGGTGCGAGCTGCCGTCGAGCCCGCGGCCCGGCGAGCGCACGAGCGCCTGCTCGGTCACCTTCACCTCGGTCGAGGTGCTGCTGCCGGCGCGCGAGGTCAAGGCGAGCTTCGTCGGCGATGCCAATCACAGGGGGAGCTCCGGAACGACCGAGATCGAGCGGATCTCCGGCGAAGAGGCCGAGAAGAGCCCGACCCTGGCCACTCTCGCCTGCGAGCCGACCGAAGTCGAAGTCGACACGGCGACCGACTGCGTCGCCACCATCGTCGACACCGGCAGTCCGCGGCGGCCGCTTAGCGGGCGGATCGAGCTTGCCGCAGAGCCGGCGGGCGGCCTCTCCATCACCGGCTGCGCGACCGCCGGCGCCGTCGGCCGCGCGACCTGCGAGTTCACCCTCACGCCGAACGTCGGCGGCAGCCGCCTGCTGACCGCGACCTTCGTCGGCGACGCCGACCACCGCGGCTCCAGCGCCGAGGCCGAAGTCTTCGCCTTCGAACAGCCCGACGAGCGCAGCGACACCTCGACCCGTCTGACCTGCGAGCCGAGCGAGGTGGCGACCGACTCCGCTGCTGGCTGCACTGCCGTCGTCACCGACGAGGGCGACCGGACGGCGCCGTTCTCGGGCCGGGTCGAGTTCCGCTCCGACCAGCTCGGCGTCTTCTCGACCGCCACCTGCGCCGCCGACGAGGCGACCGGCACGCTCACCTGCACCGCCGCCTTCGGCCCGCTCGTGCTCGGCCTGCACCGGCTCGAGGCGACCTTCGTCGGCGACGCCGGCCACCGCTCCAGCTCCGACGGAGCCGAGGTCACTGCGGTCGATCCCGGTGGGGGCGACGGCGGGGGGGGCGGCGATGGCGACGAGGAAGGCCAGGAGGGCGAAGACGGGACCACGCTCGTCTGCGCGCCCGACGCGCTCAGGACCAGCCAGGCCTCGACCTGCACCGCCACCGTCACCGACGAAGACGGGGCTGTCACCGTTCCGACCGGGCGGGTCGACTTCTCGACCGACCAGACCGGCGCCTTCGGCAGCGCCGCCGTCTGCGAGCTCGCGCCCGCCGGCGCCGGCTCCGCCAGCTGCGACGTTGTCTACACCCCGATCGAGGTCGGCAGCGGCAGCCACCGCGTCACCGCCGTCTACGACGGCGACGGCGTGCACCAGCGCGGCGTCGGCCGCGACCGGATCGCGGTAACGGCCGAAGACCCGGAGCGCGGAGCTACCGCCACCCACGTCGACTGCGACCCGAACCCGGTCGCGGCTGGCGAGGACTCAACCTGTTTCGTGAGGGTCGCTGACCTCTCCGAACCCGACCCGGTGGTTCCGACCGGGACGGTCGAATTCACCAGCAACCGGGCCGGCCTCTTCTCCGCGGCCGCCACCTGCACCTTGGTTCCCATTCCCGGCGACGAGAGCGCCATCTGCGAGATCGCCTACACCCCGGTCGAGTTCGGCAGCGGCGACCACAAGGTCTTCGCCACCTACTCCGGCAGCGCGGCCCACCGCCCGAGCCAGGGCGTCGACCAGGTCGCGGTCGAGCCCGAGGCCGGCCCGCCGCGGGAGGCGACGCAGACCGCGCTCGCCTGCGCTGCGGACCGGCTCAAAGCCGGCGAGCCGACCGAGTGCGCCGCGACGGTCAGCGCCGCCGCGGGCGGCGTGCCGAGCGGCGACGTCAGCTTCGACAGCAACGGCACCGGCCAGTTCTCCGCGCCGACCTGCGCCCTGCAGGCCGCCGCGGCCGAAGCCACCTGCCAGGTCACCTACACCCCGACCGCGGTCGGCAGCGGCACCCACCGCGTCGTCGCCACCTACGCCGGCAGCGGCACCCACCGGCCCAGCCAGGGCGAGGACAGCGTCGCCGTCGAGGCCGCCTCGGGCGGCGGCGGAGGCGGAGGCAACGGTGGCGCCGGCAGTGGCTCGGGCAACGGCCCCGGCGTCCAGCCGCCGAAACCGCCGCTCGCCCCACCCAACACCACGATCAAGAAGATGAAGCCGAAGAAGGGCGCCAAGCGCGCCGTGGCCAAGGTCGTGAAATACCTGTTCATCTCCGACCAGCCCGGCTCCAGCTTCCAGTGCGCGATCGACAAAAAGCCGTTCAAACCCTGCAAATCCCCCTTCAAGCTGCCGAAGCTGAAGAAGGTGGGGACGCACACGCTGCAGGTGCGCGCGGTCAACCCGCAGGGCATCGCCGACCCGACGCCGGCGGTCCTCAAATGGCGGGTCGCGAAGGCCCGCCCGTAGGGGCCGGACCGGCGGAACGGACGCATGGCCTAGGGAGAAGTCGCCCGCCGGCCTCTGCCTTGCGTCCAGCCTCGCGGCGACGTTCGTCTAACCCCTGAACTCCCTTGCAGGAGGAGCGGTAGTCCGCGACGCACGAATACGCCGTGCCCGATCGACGGGCACGGATCTCGCGCTTAGCCGTCCACACGCAAGGAGCCAATCGATGTACGCAAAGCAGACCGACTCGTCCAGCAGGACCGCCAGCACCCCGCTCGGCCTGCGCTCCTTGCTGCTCGCCCTCGCCCTCGCTTGCGTGGCGCTTTGCTCGAGCGTTGCCACCGCCTCGGCCAACCTCATCGTGGCGCCGAACGGAAACCCCAACGCTACTTGCGGCGAAAACGATCCCTGCACGCTTCGAGTCGCGGTGGGGAAAGTCCAGTCGGGTGAATCGATCTTCATGCGGCCAGGCACCTACACGAGCCTGAATGGCTCCATCCCCGCAACTCAGCCCGCGGGGGAAGCGCTGCTCAACCTGCCGCCGGGGGTGCTGCTCGAAGGCAACGTCGCCGACCCGGGGGCGACGGTGATCGAAGTAACTAACCCGGAAACCCTGTTCGTGATCAATGCGACCACGAACGACGTCGTTCGTGGATTTGTGATCAGCACCAATGGCGCCGGCGGCATTCTCCTCAACAACGCCCGTGCCAGCGGCCTCATCGTCACCGCCAACAAACAGGGATCGGTCGGCTGTCAGCTCTCCTCCCGCCCGCCGGTCGAAGCCCTGGACGACACTGTCTGCGGCTCCCGTGGCGCGGACGGCGCTGGCCTGAGGATCTCCGACCCGAGCCTGGTCCAGGGCTCGGTCGCGCTGACCCGCCTGAGCGGCGTCACGGCGCGCGCGACTGGACCGCGCTCGGTCGGGATCGAACTCAGCTTCGCCGGCGCCACCGACTCGGCCAGAAACAACTCCAAGTTCACGCTCGACGTGCTCAGCACGATCGCCGAGGGGGTCGCCAAAGACATCAGGGTCAACGCTCGACGCAGGGCGGACCGCGGTGGCGCCAACGAAGGCGCTGAAGTCACCGTCAACCTCCGCAACTCGTCCTATCTGACGACCGAAACGATTGTGCAGCCGAACACCGGCAGCAAGGCGACGATCACCCCGGTCGGAAGCGGCACGAACCTGGCGGCGCACGCGATCTTCGCCGACTTCTTCCACCAGGCCTCCGGCTCGCCGACGCAGGCACGCGGCGCCAAAGACCCGAACTTCAGCAGTTTCTTCGACATCGACGGTCAGGACCGCACGATCGGCGCCGAGCCGGACATCGGCGCCGACGAGCTCGGGGCCGCCACTCAGGCTGCCCTGAACTGCGAGGCCGCCCTGCTCCGGGTGGGAGCCCCCGCGCGTTGCACCCTCGATGTGACCAATGACGGCGGCCCTGTCCTGATTCGAGGCAACGCGCGCTTTTCCGCAATCGGCGACTCGGCTGCGTTCTCTGATCCGAACTGTGCGCTGCAGACGGTCAGGCGCGGACTTTCCCGCTGCTCGCTTCTGATCACGCCTCGCGGCGTTGGTGAGATCGGCATGAGGATCACTTACAAGATCACCACCGCCGAGGCGCCAAACAATCTCCTCGAAGCCTTTCTCCAGGCCCGCCAGGGGCACTCGACCGAAGCCAAGGTCACCTGTCCGGGCACCGCCGGCATCGGCGGTGCCGCGGTCTGCCGCGCGACCGTGACGGATCTCGACTCCAGCCCCACGCTCCCGGTCGGCAGGGTCAGGTTCAGCTCGCAGATCGCCGGCGCGCCCGCGCCCGGCTTCTTCCGCTTCGACAGCTGCGACCTGCGGGAAGAAACGTCGAGCAGGGCGAGCTGCGAGGTTCGCTACACGGCGACCGAGCGCGGCGATGCTCCCCACACCATCCGGGTCAGCTACCCGGGGGTCGGGTTGAACCAGCCCGCCGTCGGCAGCACGGACCTCAACGTCCAGGGCGAACTCGGCAACCCCACCGCGATCACCCAGACCGTCGTCGCATGTACGGGCTCTGGGGACGTGAGGATCGGCAACCCGCTGGACTGCACGGCGACCGTGACCGATCCGGCCGCGGCTCCCAGCGTGCCCCGCGGCTCGCTCGAGTTCCACGGCGACGCCCAGTCGTTCCTCAGCACCGACCGCTGCGTCCTGCAGGGCGGCGCCGGTGGCGTTGTCAGCTGCGCCTTCACCTTCGTCCCGCGGGTCGAGGGCGAACAGGCCCTCTTCGCCACCTACGACGGCGACGGCACCCACGTGCCGAGCCAGGGCAAGGTGCCGCTCCAAGTGGCGCCGGAATTGCCGGAACGGTTCGTCTCCGAAACCACCCTCAACTGCAACGCGCAGAGCGCCGCCGTGCGACAGACCGTCCACTGCATCGTGCGCGTGTTCGACCCGAGCTTCGCCTTCTCGCCCCCGGTCGGCATCGCCAAGATCGGGACGGACGGCGCCGCCCTCGCCCCGATCGCCACCCAGTGCGAACCGATCAGCGCGGCCGGCGGCGGCTCGGCGTGCGAGTTCGACTACAAGCCGCGCAAAGCCGGCTCCGGCCCGCACACCCTCACCGCCACCTACCTGGGCATGGACTTCGGACCGGCCGAAAACTTCGTGCCGAGCCAGGCGAAGACGCAGCTGACCGTCACCGGCGCCACCGACGCGCAGCTGAGCTGCGACCCGACTGAGCTGCTGATCGACACCCCGACCACCTGCGTCGCCACGGCTGCCGACACCCTCGGCGGCCCCGCCCCGCTGGGGCGGATGACCTTCCGGGCGAGCTTGCTGGGCGACTTCCCGCTTGGCGCCAGCTGCCTTCTGCAGCCGGTCGAGCCATCGAAATCCCGCTGCCAGGTGCAGTTCATCCCGCGCCAGCGCGGTGAGGGCGATTTCATTGCCGACTACGAAGGCGATGAAGAACACGACGGCGCCGAATTTCTCCGCGCCCCGCTCCAGGTCACCGGCGCCCCGTCGACGACGGAGCTCACCTGTACTCCCCCCAGCCGCAACTTCGGGCAGGCGACCACCTGCGTCGCCACCGTCACCTCCAGCCGCGGCGCGCGGCCGGACGGCTCGGTGCGAATCACCTCCGACTCGCTCGGGACCTTCAACCCCGACAGCTGCATTCTCAACCCGGTCGCCGGCGCCAACGACAAGGCGAGCTGCGCGATCGTCTACACGCCGACCAGGCGCGACTCGGGCACCCACACGCTGAGCGCCGCCTTCAGCGGCGACAACACGCTGGAGCCGAGCGACGCCGCCTTCCCGGTCACCGTGCTCGGGGTCACCACGAAAACGACCGTCCGCTGCGTCGGCTCGTCGGTCAAGACCGACGAGATCTCGGTCTGCTCGATCCTCGTCGCCGACCAGGGAACGGGCACCCGGACGAACCCGACCGACACCGTCGAACTGACCAGCGACAGCGCCGGGCTCTTCGCGCCTGGCAACAGGTGCCAGCTCGCTCCGGCCCCAGGCAACACGGAAGAGTCCTCCTGCGACATCCGCTACACCCCGACCAAACGCAACAACGGCACGCACCGGCTGACCGGCGCCTACCTTGGTGACCCCGACCACGAGCGCAGCCAGGGCGTCTTCGAGCTCGCCGTCTCCCAGAACCCGACCCAGACCGCGCTCGCCTGCGAGCCCGAGTCGGTCGCCCTCGGCGCCGCCTCGACCTGCACGGTCACGGTGACCGACACGGTCGAGCCGAAACTCGCCCTCAGCGGCCAGGTCCGCTTCCAGAGCGACCGCAACGGCAGCTTCAGCGCCAGCCCGGCGAACTGCTCGCTGGTCGAAACCGAGCTCGGCAAGGCGAGCTGCGAGATCGTCTACACCCCCGCCGCCGGCAGCAACGGCGAGCACGCGATCGCCGCCAACTACGGCGGCGACGAAGTCCACGACAGCTCGCAGACGACCGACCTGGTCGTGCTGCAGAGCGCGACCTCGACCCGGATCACGGGCTGCACGCCGCTCGACGCCGAGGACCCGGTGGTCGAAGCGAACCGCGCCGCGCGCTGCTCCGTCGTCGTCCGCGACCTCTCGGCCAGCCCGAGCGCTCCCGGCGGGGAAGTCAAATTCGAGTCGAACAGCCCGGGCACCTTCGGCGACCCGACCAACGGCTGCGTGCTGCAGCCGGCCGGCCCCGAGTCGCCCGACCTGGCCACCTGCGTCGTCGGCTACACGCCCGGCGCGGCCGGTGTCCATCGCCTCACCGGCACCTACAACACCGACCGCACCCACGCCTCCAGCAGCGGCAGCTTCGACCTCGCCGTCGTCGCCCGCGCGGCAGTCAACGTGACGATCGGCTGCGACCCGGCCGCGCCGCGGCTGAACCAGCCGGCGACCTGCACGGCGACCGTCGAGGGCGGAACCGCGCCTCCGCGCGGCAACGTCCTCCTCAGCAGCGACAAAACGCCGGCGTTCACGCCCGCCGCGGAATGCGCCCTGGCGCAGGTCGCCGGCGCGCCGAACCGCTCCAGCTGCCAGGTGACCTACACCCCGCAGGAGCTGGGCCGCCACCTGCTGCAGGGCCACTACGGCGGTGACGTCGCCCACCTCCCGGGCGATGGCTCCGTCAGCTTCGAGGTCCTGCGCCGCCTGACCACGACCGACCTGCAGTGCCAGGCCAACGTCACCACCGGCGACCCGGCGCTGTGCACCGTCACCGTCACCGATAACGGCGCCGGCAAGCTCAGCCTCGCCGGCGACAGCGTGAACTTCACGGTCGACCCGACCGGCAAAGGCGCGTTCGACTCCAACCCGGCGAGCTGCACGCTGGCCGAGCAGGGTGGCCAGATCGGCACCGGCACCTGCCAGATCACCTACACCCCGAACGAGACGCTGGACGGCGCGATCCACAAGGTCACCGCCAGCTACGGCGCCACCGCCGTCCACGAGGCATCGAGCGACGACGCCGAGATCAACGTCAACGTCCCGGGTGGCGGCGAAGAACCGAAACACGTGACCCAGACCTCGGTCTCCTGCACGCCTGACGGCGTCGGAGTCGGCGAAGACACGCTCTGTCTGGCGACGGTGATCGACCTCGATCCGACCCCCTCGACTCCGAGCGGGAACGTCGCCTTCGCCTCCGACCGAGCCGGTCAGTTCAGCTCGGGCGGATGCGGTCCGGTCAGCGCTGATCGCTTCGCCTGCACCGTCCGCTTCACCCCGTCGGCCACCGGCGACCACCACATCACCGCCACCTACGGCGGCGACGCCCGCCACGAGGCCGGCCAGCCCGGGACCACGACGCTGCCCGTGATCGCCGAACGGCGACCGACCGCGGCTGCTGCGGTCTGCACCCCGGCGACGGTCATCGACGGTTCGACCACGACCTGCGCGATCACCGTCACCGACCTCTCCGGCGACCCGACCGCACCCACCGGCGTGGTCGAATTCGAAACCGAAAGGTCCGGTGCCTTCCCCGGCGGCAACGTTTGCGGGCTCGTACCGACGGGTGAGGACAGCGCCAGCTCCAGCTGCGACGTCGTCTACGCCCCGACGACCGGCGAAATCGGGATCCACGGGATCTTCGCCAACTACGGGGTCGGCGACGCGACTCACAAGCCGACCGACACGTCGACTCAGATCAACGTCATCACCGTGGCTGAAGGGCAGAAAAACCCGACGACCACGACGCTGACCTGCGACCCGACCGAAGTCCAGACCAAAACCCCGACCACCTGCGTCGCCACGGTCACCGACAACGGCGACCCGCAGCGGCCGCTGACCGGTCGGATCGAGCTCGAGGCCAGCCCGGCCGGTGTCTTCAACGACACCAGTTGCGACACCGCGGGCGCTGTCGGGACGGCGACCTGTGAGGTCACCTTCAGCCCCGACGTGGTCGGCCCACACACCCTGAAGGCGACGTTCGTCGGCGACGACGCGCACCTCTCCAGCAGCGGCGACACGCAGATCTTCGCCTTCGCCGCGAACGAAGTCCGCAACGAGACCTCGACCGAGCTCAGCTGCGACCCGGATGAGGTCACGCTCGGAACCACCACCACCGCGTTCACCACCTGCATCGCCACGGTGACCGACGATGGCGACCCGGACCGGCCCTTCAGCGGTCGGATCGAGTTCCGCTCCGACCCGGAGGGGACCTTCTCGACCACCAGTTGCGACACGGCGGGCCTCGGCACCGCCACCTGCGTGGTCACCTTCAGCCCGCAGGTTGTCGGTGAGCACCTGGTCGCCGCGACCTTCGTCGGCGACGCCAACCACCTCTCCAGCAACGACGAGGTGGACATCGACGTCGTCGCCGACGACGGTGGCGGCGAAGGCGGCGAAGACGGGACCAACCCGACGACCACCGATCTGGTCTGCGTCCCCGGCACCGTGGCCACGGGCAACCAGGCCCAGTGCTCGGTCACGGTTACCGACAACGCCGATACGAAGAAGAGCCTCGCCGGCGACATCGTCGACTTCACCGTCAACCCGACCGGCAAAGGCCAGTTCGACGTCAACCCGGCCCGCTGCGTGCTGACCGAGGACATCGTCGGCACGGCCACCTGCGCCATCACCTACATCCCGCAGGAGACCGCCGACGCGATCCACAAGATCAGCGCCAACTACGCCGCCACCCAGACGCACGACGCCAGCTCGAAGGACTTCGACCTGAACGTCACCGTCGAGGGTGACGACGAAAACCCGGGCGGCGGCACCAACCC
>DASUZL010000037.1:0-61229 GCA_036376895.1 Solirubrobacterales bacterium | reverse complement strand
CCCTCGCCCCGACAATACGCGGCCTAATTAGGCCGCGTTTTTGAGTATCCGCCGGTTCGAGGGGCACCCCGGGTCGCTCTTCGAGTGCCTCCCCATTCTCCACTGCAGCTTTACGGGGCTCTGCGGTGGCTTCACGACCCGGCCATAGGTCGAGCTGCAAATAGATGAGGTAGGCGATGGAGAACAGCCAGGCCTCCGGGCGGAGCAGGCCGGCTGGAATGAGTAGCGCCAAGACGGGCCAGCCGGCTCGGGGGCGCTTCGTCTCTATGACGAGAGCTCCGAGGACGAGGGCGATGTAGGGGAGGTCTACGTAGGCGCGCAGGCCGTTGGAGAGGAATGGGGCTCGGGTGAGGACGAAAGGGGCGGCGAGGGCGCCGATCGGGCGGTCGAACCAGAGCGAGCCGAGGCGGTAGACGAGGTAGCCGACCAGGCCGAGCGAGACGTAGGCGACGACCATCGTCAGGTCGATCGCGCCGCCGTTCAGCGGCGAGGCGAGGAGGCCGAAAAGTTCGGCCAGGGGGTGCGGCGTGGGGGGAAGTGCGGCGCCACGGTCGGGATCGAGACCTTCGCCGAGTTCGCGGCCCCAGACCAGCGCGTAGATCGTGTCGTAGTTGGGAAAGCCGAGCGGGAAGACCGCCAGCAGCAGCGCCGCGACGGCAGCGACCCAGACGGCAGGAGTGAGCCAGTTGCGGACCCTCGGCGGCACCGGCGCAACCTACAGATCGCTGCGCTCAAGGAGGCCCCACGGCGGTGGGGCGGCTCTAGGCCGCTCCACCGCCGAGTCCGGACCTTTTGCGCTCTAGCTCGCGCAGAGAGCAGTCGCGTAGTAGCTGGCAGACGAGGTGTCTTCGTTGGCTATCCCGACGCTCCAACCATTGCCTTCTGAAGCGCTGAAGTAGACCGTGCCGAAGAAGACCCCCGCCCAGCCGCCGCTGATGACGTGCGTCCCAGCGGGGCACTCGGCATGGGCCGAGCCGACAGAACATAGAAATTCGAAGCCGCACAGGGTCGTTTCGGGCCCCGATACCTCGACAAACGAGGAGAAGGACCCCGCCGGCCCTGCGGGCCCCGTGGCCCCAGTTGCACCCTTTGGTCCGCTGGCCCCCGTCTGTCCTTTCGATCCTCTCGGGCCTCGCGGTCCCCGGCGCACGCGACTGGCGCTTGCCCCCTGAGTCTGCCCATGCACGGATTGCATGATCAGGGCCCTCTCACGCTGCAGAAGCGGGTTCTGGGGGTCCGAGCTGTCAAATACGCCGGCAGCCTTTGCTGCACCGGCAAAACCCAGCACACAGAGCGCTGCTGACACGACAATCTTGATCCTCACATTCTCCCTTTCCTTGTTGAAATTCTGAACATACCTATAAAAGACCGATTCCCACGGGCTGAACGCACTCCCCTGGGATGCCGCCAGGCGCAGATACACTGGCCTCGGTGCCCTCGCCCAGCGACTCGACGTCCCTTTACCGCCGCCACCGTCCCGGCTC
Organism: Solirubrobacterales bacterium; assembly: GCA_036376895.1. Classification (GTDB taxonomy): domain Bacteria; phylum Actinomycetota; class Thermoleophilia; order Solirubrobacterales; family 70-9; genus VAYN01. Next base: position 59,745 of record DASUZL010000037.1, on the reverse strand, counting down.
CTTTGATCAGGTGGTCGGCCAGCAGCACGTCGTCCGCACGCTGCGCAACGCGGTCGAGCAGGGCAAGGTCCACCACGCCTACCTCTTCGTCGGCTCGCGCGGCACCGGCAAGACCTCGATGGCGAAGATCCTCGCCCGCTCGCTCAACTGCGAGCGCGGCGGCCCGACCGTGACCCCCTGCGGCGAGTGCGAGTCCTGCCTGACGATCGCCGCCGGCAGCTCGGTTGACGTGATCGAGATGGACGCCGCCTCCAACCGCTCGGTCGACGACGTCCGCGACCTGCGCGAGCGGGTCGCCTACGCGCCGGCCGGCGGCCGCTGGAAGGTCTACATCCTCGACGAGGCGCACATGCTGACCAAGGAGGCCTGGAACGCCTTCCTGAAGACGCTCGAGGAGCCGCCGCCCAACACGGTCTTCGTCCTGGCGACGACCGAGTCGCACAAGGTGATGGCGACGATCGCCGACCGCTGCCAGCGCTTCGACTTCCAGCGCCCCTCGCTGGAGCAGATCTCCGAGGTGCTGAACCGCGTGGCCGTGGCGGAGGAGATCGAGGTCGACGAGGGTGCCGTGGCGACGATTGCCCGCTCCGCCTCGGGCAGCTTCCGCGACGCGCTCGGCACGCTCGACCAGCTCGTCGCCTACGGCGGCGCCAAGGTCGGGCTCGAAGACGTGCTGCAGCTGCTCGGCGCCGCCGACGCGGAGCTGCTCTTCGGCGCCGTCGACGCGGTGGTCGCCGAAGACCCGAAGGCGGTCCTGCTCGGGGTCGAGGAGATGGCCCGCTCGGGGCGCGACCCGTCCCAGTTCGCCCGCGACCTGCTCGCCCACCTGCGCCACCTGCTGGTCACCCAGACCGTCGGCGAGGTGCCCAACACCTTCGTCGTCACCGCGACCGACGAGGCGCGGCTCGCCGCGCAAGCGCAGGCAATAGGAGCCGCCTCGCTTGTTCGCACCATCGACGAGATTTCGGCAGCTCTGACCGCCGTCCGCGAGGGCGACGACGCCCGCATGGCGGTGGAGATCGCCCTGCTCAAAGCGGCTCGCCCCGACCTCGACCCATCTACCGAGGGCCTGCTTAGGCGTATAGAGAGACTCGAGCAAGGGACGGGGGGCCCTCGGGCCGCGGGTCCTGTCACGGCAGGGGACCCACCACCCCTTCCGGTAGCTAAAGCTTCCTCAGGGGTGGTCCCCCCTGCCGTGCCACCCGCGGCAGAGGCGCCTCCAGCCGACCCTCTGGATTCCCAAGCTTCAGAAGAGACCGACGAGATGGCCGAGCCCTCGGCATCTGAAGCTGGCGATCCTCCCGCGGGTGGCGCGGCGGGGGGGGACCCCCATAGCGGAGGAGACCGCGAAGCGGGATCCGAGCACATGGGGGAACCCGCCGCGACAGGACCCGCGGGCCAGGTGGACCAACTGGACATGGAGCAGGTCGTTCGAGTCTGGCCCGCTGTGCTCGATCAGCTGATGCAGACGGCGCCGGCGTTGGCGGCCACCTTCGAGGGGGCGCGCCCGATTGAGATCGACGCCGAGGAGCGGAGCGTGACTATCGGCTTCCCCGCGGACCACACCTTCAACAAGCGCAAGGCCGAAGCTCCCGACAAGCGGGATCAGATGGCGGCGGTGCTGGAGACTGTGCTGGGGGAGAAGCTGCGGCCCGCCTACGCAGTGCTGGATGGCGAGGACGTCCCCACCGAGGCTGAAGCTGAGAAGGACGGCGTCGATCATGAGGCGCTGGTGGAGAAGATCGAAAGCGAATTCGACGCCGAGGAGGTCGGTTGATGGCACGGGGTGGCCCTGGAGGCTTCGACGTAAACGCGCTGATGAAACAGGCGCAGCAGATGCAGCAGCAGATGGCGCAGGCGCAGGAGCAGCTCAAGGACGAAGTCGTCGAGGCGAGTGCCGGTGGCGGCATGGTCAAGGTGAAGATGGGTGGCGACATGACCCTGCGCGAGATCGCCATCGACCCCGAGGCGATCGACCCCGAGGAGGCCGAGATGCTGGCCGACATGGTCCAGGCCGCGGTCAACGAGGCGCTGCGTGCCGCGCAGGATCTGGCCGGCTCGAAGATGGGCGGCATCACCGGGGACATGGGCGGCCTGGGCGGCCTGCCGGGAATGTGAGCGGCGAGGGACCGGCGCCGCTCTCCCGCCTCGTCGCCGAGCTCTCGCGGCTGCCGGGGATCGGCCAGCGCACGGCCCAGCGCCTCGCCTTCCACATCCTCCGCGCCCCCGACGAGGAGGCGGCGGCGCTGGCCGTCGCGATCCGCGAGGTGAAGGAGAAGGTCGGCCTCTGCGAGCGCTGCTTCAACCTCTCCGAGGGTCCGCTCTGCCGGATCTGCCAGGACTCCGGTCGCGACCAGGAGACGATCTGCGTGGTCGAGGAGCCGGCCGACGTGATCCCCTTCGAGCGCACCCACGAATACCGCGGCCTCTACCACGTGCTCGGCGGCGCCCTCTCGCCGATCGACGGGGTCGACGCCGAGGACCTGAAGATCCGCGAGCTGATCGACCGGGTCGGGCGCGGTGGCGTCACCGAGGTGGTGCTGGCGACCAACCCGACCACGACCGGCGAGGCAACCGCGCTGCACATCGCCGAGCGGCTGCGCGGCCAGGTCAGCGTCACCCGCCTGGCAAGCGGCCTCCCGGTCGGCGCCGACCTCGAGCACGCCGACGAGGTGACGCTGGGCAAGGCCCTCGCGGGTCGCAGAGCGCTCGATTAGTTAGGGAACTTAGATATTCGTCCTGGACGGGTGTCGTCTCGCAAATTGCGGACATTTTGTAAATCTGTGTCCGCCGAGTCCGCCAAGGTCAGCCCGTGGCGGACCAGTCGCACACTTCAGGCGGGGGCCAGGCGGGGCGAATCGCGCGCGAGGTATCGGCTCAGCAAGCGGCCCTGCTGCGCAAACTGAGGAACGAGCTCGGCGACGGCGAGGCCTTTGCGATCGCCGCCGAACGACTGGCCGAGGACTTCGGTGCGGTGGCGGCAAACGCGGTCGACGCGGTCGCCGACGGCGGAGGCGACGCTCCCGCCGATGCCGCCGCCCCTGATGCGTTCGCACTTGACGACCGCACGCGGCCGAAAGTGCGAACGCACGAGGTGGAGGAGGGCGGGGACGGGGAGGCGCTGCAGGAGCTGCCCAGCCTCTACGCGCCCGGGCACATGCGGCGGCGGCTCGAGCAGTTGGTGGAGACGAACCGGCGCTACAAGCATCCCTTTGCGCTGGCGATCTTCGACGCCTCCGGGCCGGGGACGCGCAACGGCGACGCCGGCGGTGGCCGCGAGACGGTGCTGGCGATCCTCGGCGCCGCCCTGCGCGACAGCATCCGCATCGTCGACGAAGCCTTCCGGCTGGAGGAGGACGCGATCTGCGTCCTCGCCCCGAACCTGCGCACGGTCGAAGGGGTGCAGATGGCCGAGCGGCTGCTGGGGTTGCTCGACGACCTGGAGAAGGCGGGGGGGCTGAGGATCGACGTCGCCGCCGGCGTCGCCGCCTGCCCCGAGCATGGCACCGACGCCGAGGAGCTGCTGCGCAAAGCCGACGCCGCCCTCTGGCGCGCCCGCGCCGTCGGCCAGCCGGTCGGCGTCGGCGCTCTCGCCTAGAGCCAAAACCTGTGCAAGATCTCTCACAGATTCCTGAAACTTGCCGATAACCGGTGTAAACCCGCGTTTTCGGTGGGAGACTCTGCCGGCAAGTCGAATCTGTCCGCGGAACCACCGCTTGGATAGGCCCGACCGCACCTCCACCAACCCATGCCAGGAATCCGAACCAACGCCGCCGCCGAAGTCCTCGGCGTAAGCCCCAACACCTTGCGCAGTTGGGAGCGCCGCTATGGCTACCCGACGCCGAAGCGGACCGTCGGCAACCACCGCAACTACGAGCTGGTCGAGCTGCAGACGCTGCGCGACGCGCTCGCCCACACCGGCAACATCTCCTCCGCGATCGAGCTGGCGCGCCAGCGCCAGGCCGAGCCGGCCAGTGGCGATGGCCTGCTCGCCGCCTTCGAGAGCTTCGACGAGGGCGCCGCCGACCGCGCTGTTGAGGAAAGTCTGGCGCTGCGCCCGCTGGAGCGCACCGTCGAGGAGCTGCTGCTGCCGGCGATCGACCGCCTTGCCGCCGACCCCGACCGCGAGGCCGAGCTCGAGTTTGCCGCCCGCTGGGCCACCGGCTGGCTGCACGGCGCCCGCCGCCTCGCCTCCGCCGCCTCGCGCCCGGCCGGGATCCTGCTGCTCGACTCCAGTCAAGGCCAGGACGCCGAGGAGGTCCACACCCAGGCCCTCGACCTCGCCCTGCGCCGCGCCGGCTTCCGCGTCCTCGTCCTCTCCAACGAGCTCGGCGACGAGCGGCTGGAGCGGGCGCTCGGCGCTCTGGACCCGACCGCGATCGTCGTCTGCGGCCCCGGGGCCGAGACCCGCGACGCGATCGCCCTGGTCCGCAAGATCCGCGAGCTTGGTTTTGTCGCCCCCTTGTATGGCTTCCGCGCCGCCGGTCTGATCGGCGCCGCCGTGCCCTCCGCCGGGGAGATCCCGAGCGAGGTCACCGGGATGCTCAACTCCGCTTTGCGCCGCCGCGCCGAGCAGGCCTCCGCCTAGCCGATCCACCTTCCCCGATCGCCGCTGGTGACCCTCCTGTCACTGCCTGGAGACGATCTGGTTACGGGCTGGAAACAGTGATGTAACGAGTTCGTAGAAGTTCAGTGAACCCGCTTGACAGAGCCATATCCGGCCTAGAACTGTGGCGCGGAATGGGTCAGTCAATGAAAGGAATCACTCGCATGAGCCAGACCTCGAGTGCGCGGCCGAGGCGCCGTCGCACGGCGCGGGCCGCGGTAATCGCCCTCGCTGTCAGCGCGCTTGGCGCGGTCGCGGCAGTGCCGCAGGCCAGCGCCGAATTCTCCGTCCCCAAATGCGGAGGCATCAGCACCAACGCCAACGGCGCCAGCTTTGCCAAAGGCGCGCAGGAACTGTTCAACAAACGGTTCAAAGAAACCTTCTGCCCCGGTGGCCTCCAGGTCACCTACGCGGCTGACGGCAGCGGCGCCGGCATCCTGGCCGCCCAACTGCGCAACACCAGCTCGCGCTTCTGGGCCAGTGACGACCCGCCGACCCCCGCCCAGGTCAACCTGATGAACAAAGGCGGCGAAAAAGAAGGCGGCACCGGTCCGGTCATCGCCGACGCCAACGACGGCAACGATGGGCAGGTGCACATCTTCCCCCTGGCCGCCGGCGCGATCGCGCCGCTGGTCAACTTCCCGGAGGGCTGCAACCCGGAAGCGCTCAACGACAAATTCCAGACCGTCCCGGACGCCGGGGCCAAAGGCCTGATCCGCGTCCGCTTCACGAAGAAACTCTACGAGGAAGTCTGGGCCGGAGAGAAGAACGACAAATGGAGCACGGCCTTCCCGGAACTCGCGGGCGACGTTGACTGCGAAATCCCGATCACCCGGGTCGTGCGCTTCGACAAGTCCGGCACCACCTTCGGGTTCAAGGACTACCTGCGGACGATCAACCCCGGCCGTGGCTGGACGACGACGTTCGAGAGCGGAGCCGCCGGCAACATCGAGTGGCCCAACGCCACCGTCGGCGCCCGGGCCGACTGCGGCGGCGCCACCGGCCCCGGCTCGCAGGACGACAACACCGACCACCTGACCTCGTCCTGCAACACGGGCGGCGGCGCGCTGGTCACCAAACTGGTCGCAACCGATGGCGGTCTCGGCTACGCCGACATCCTCACGGCGCGCAACAACACCTCCGGGACCGGCACGCTCGCGGTCAACCCGGCCGGTGCAACGGCCCCGACGACCCCGTACTGGACCCAGGTCCAAAACGGCAGCGTCGCGGTCGGCTCCGCAGCGGAAACGAATGGCGAAGGCTTCACCGAGCCGACGCTCGACGAAGCAAATGGGTTCAAAACCACCGCTCTGGCCGCTCCCGGCCAGCGAGGCGCTAACTGCACCTCGGCCGGGCTGTTCAAAAACACCCCCGCCAACAGCCTCGGCGACTGGTCGAAAACGACCGGCGTCAACAACGCCACCGGGTACGGCATCTGCTCGCTTACCTACGTGATCGCGTTCGACGACTACGCCAAGGTGTTCGGCGGCTCGGCCGAAGAGGAGGGCAAAGCCCGCACCGTCCGCGACTACCTGGAAAACACGCTGACCGAAGGCTCCCAGGCCCAGCTCGCCGGCCAGGATTACGCTCCGCTGCCGAACGACCTGCTGACGATCTCCCGCGACGGAGTCAAAGCAATCGGTTGGAGCAAGGACGGCGACGGCGGTAACGAAAACCCGCCGGTCGACCCGCCCAAAACCGACCCGAAAGTCGTGCCGCCGACCACCCCGGCTCCGCCCAGCAACGCGTTCTCGCTGCTGAAGAAGTCGATCTCGTCGAAAGCCGGCAGCACGACCGTCTCGGTCAAACTGCCCGGCGCCGGCACGCTCGACGTGCTCGGCACGGCGAAGTCCGGCAAAAAGAGCATCAAAGTCGGGCACGTGGTCCTCACCGCCGGCGCAGCCGGCACCTACAACGTGACCCTGAAGCCGACTGGCGCGGCGAAGGCTCTGCTCGCCAAAACCGGGAGCCTCAAGGTGGCGCTGAAGCTGACCTTCACGCCCAACGGCGGAACGGCCAGCACGTCCAACAGCTCAGTGACGCTGAAGATGACGAAAAAAGGGAAAGGCGCCTAAGCCTCCCCTCTAGTCCCATATCCCCCGGCGCAATGCGGCGCCCGGGCTCCCAGCGAGCCCGGGCGCCGTGCCGGTGCTGGGACTCCGACGAATTCGACGACAAAACCGAACAGCAACGAAGGGGCAGATGAACGACCAGCGCAAGGACAGTTCGGCCAAGAAGGGCTCTAGCCGCCTGCCGGTGAAACCGCCGCACGTGGACATCAAGGAAGTGACGCAAGCGCTCGGCGAGCGCCTGGCCGCGGTCGGTCGCTGGTTCCTCAAGGACCCCCTCAACACCGGCCTGATCGTCGCCTCGCTGGTGCTGACGATCCTCTTCTTCAACTTGCTCGGCCAGATCCAGCCCGCCTCCAACGGCGAAAAGGTGCCGCTGAGCGAGGTCATCCGGCTGACCGACGACAAACAGGTCGAAGTCGCGACCCTGCTCGACCAGGACTCGCGCGTGGTCATCGACACGGCCAACGGCCGCCAGGTCTACGCCGCCTACCCGAGCTCCGACGCGCAGACCAACGGCCTGATCAAGCAACTGACCAAGGGCGGCGCGATTGTCACCGTCGACCAGCAGGCCGACAAGCCCTCGAAGCAGATCCTGGTCCAGTTCCTGATCCCGATCCTGCTCCTGGTCTGCCTCTTCGTTCTCTTCACGCGGATCGGCCAGGACGGCGGCGCCGGCGCCTTCGCCGGCTTCTCCAAGTTCACCGGCAAGGGACGCAAGCGCAACGCCGACTCGCCCGACCGCACCACCTTCGACAACGTCGCCGGCGCCGGCGAAGCCGTGGCCGAGCTGCGGGAGATCCGCGACTATCTCGCCGACCCCGGCAAATACGCCAAAGTCGGCGCCCGGGCGCCGAAGGGCGTGCTCCTGGTCGGCCCTCCCGGAACCGGCAAGACGCTGCTCGCCAAGGCGACGGCGGGGGAGGCCGACGCGGCCTTCTTCTCGCTCTCGGGCTCGGACTTCGTCGAGTCCCTGGTCGGGGTCGGCGCCGCCCGCGTCCGCGACCTCTTCGCCAAAGCCCGCAAGATGGCGCCGGCGCTGATCTTCATCGACGAGCTCGACGCCGCCGGGCGCAAGCGCGGCGCCGGTGTCGGCCAGGGCAACGACGAGCGCGAGCAGACGCTGAACGCGATGCTGGTCGAGATGGACGGCTTCGGCGGCGACGCCGGCGTTGTTGTCCTCGCCGCCACCAACCGTCCCGACATCCTCGACCCGGCGCTGCTGCGGCCGGGCCGCTTCGACCGCCAGGTGACCGTCGACGTGCCCGACGTCCACGGCCGCCTCGACATCCTCACCCTGCACTGCGGCGGCCGGCCGCTGGCGCCGGGGACCTCGCTCGAGCAGATCGCGAAACTGACCTCGGGCTTCAGCGGCGCCGAGCTCGCCAACGTGATCAACGAGGCGGCGCTCTTGACCGTACGCGAGGCGCGGACCGAGATGGACCAGGCGACGCTGGAGGAGGCGATCGACCGCGTCGTCGCCGGCCCGGCGCGCAAGAGCCACGTGCTGACCGAGGAGGAGCGCTGGGTGATCTCGATCCACGAGTCCGCCCACGCCGTGGTGATCCGCTCCACCGGCCAGAAAACCTCGACCCAGAAGCTCTCGATCGTCGCCCGCGGCCGCCAGATGGGGACCGCTGCCAACATGCTCACCGACCGCGACGCGGTGGTGATGCAGGAGCCGGACATGCGCCGCCACCTGATCGCGATCGTTTCCGGCTTCGCCGCCGAGAAGATCGAGTTCGGCGTCGCCTCCACCGGCGTCCACGACGACCTCCATGCCGCCACCGCGCTGGCCCGGCAGATGGTCACCTCCTACGGGATGTCGGATGAGCTGGGGCCGGTGACGATCGGCGAGAAGGCGGGCGAGGTCTTCCTCGGCGCCTCGCTGCAGGAGCTCGGCTCGGTCGGCCCGGCGACGCTGGAGCTGATCGACCGCGAGGTCGAGCGCATCATCAAGGACGCGGTCTCGACCGCCGAAGAGATCCTCCGCGCCAACTGGAGCGCCGTGTATGAGACCGCCAACGCGCTGGTCGAGACCGAGACGCTCTCCGGCCACGCGCTCGACGCCGTCCTCACCGCGGTCAAGCCGACCCTGCTCGGCCTCGGTCACAACGGCCACGGCGAGGAGGGGGAGACGCGCGAGTTCGAGGCCCAGACCGGCGAGTTCGAGGCCCAGCCCGAAGGTGAGTAGCTGGGTCAAAGCAGCGCTGGCGACGGCGATGGTCGTCCTCGCCAGCGTCGTCTCCGCGAACAGCGCGCCGGCGGCGGAGCCGATCTGGCGCCTGGAGCAGCCGCCGCCGCCCGCGGGCTCCCCCTTCAACGTGCCGCTCGGCGCGCCCGGCGACCTCTCCTTCTGGGCACCCAACCGGGGCCTCCTGACGATCGAGGGCAACGGCACGATCCCGCGCGGCATCTACAGCTGGAACGGTCGCACCTGGCACCAGTTGGCGACGGTCTGCGGCGGCTCCGGCGACACCGCCCGGATCGCCTGGGCGGCGCCGGACGAGTTCTGGGTCGTCAGCGTGCCCAGCCTGCCGCGCATCGGCGCCGGCCTCGCCCTCTGCCGCTTCAAGGGCGGCCAGGTGGTCGGTTCGTTCAGCACCCGGGTCGATTCCGCCGACCCCTTCCGGGCGATGGACTCGGCCACCTGCAACGGGCCCAATGACTGCTGGTTCGGCGGCATCGGCTCCCAGGACGCGCTCGGCGAGCGGGTCGGCGCCTTCCACCTGCACTGGAACGGGTCCGACCTGCAGACCGTCTACGGGCCGCAGGGCCGGGGTGTGACCGACATGGAGTTCCACGCCGGCGCCCTGTTCGAGAGCACCGCGGTCGGGCGGGCGCGGGAGAACCGCACCGACCCGGTCGAACTGGCGGTGCAGGAGAACGTGCCGCGGTTGCTGCACCGGATCACCGGCACCGCCTTCGCCAACGACGCCTGGCTCCCGGCCCCGCTCGCAGGGGTTCCGGACGACGGCACCGAGCTGCTGGCCCTCGACAGCGACGGCACCGACCTCTGGGCGGTCGGTGGCGGCGCCGCTTCCGGCCCCTCGGCGCCGGAAGGCAGCACCGTGCCGCGGCCGCCGCTGGCGGCGCGCCTGGTCGGCGGCGCCTTCCAGGAGCTGACGCTGAGCGGCGCCGAATTCGGCCCGACCGAGCGCTTCGGCGACGTCGCCGCGATGCCGGGCAGCGAAGACGCGATCGCCACCGTCGTGCCCTTCGCCGATCGCCGCAGCGCCAACAGCAAGGCGACGGTGGCGCGGATCGAGCCCGACGGGACGACGACCACGACCCGGCTGCCGGCCTCCGGGGCGGGGCGCGGAAGCGCCGCCCGAATCGCCTGTCCGGCGCCGGAAGAATGCTGGCTGGCGACCTGGGGCGGCTGGCTCTTCCACCTCACCGACGGCACCCTGCTGCCGGAAGACACCGACGTCGCCTTCGCCGGCACGATCGACTTCCGCCCCAACGAGGCGGCGGAACAGTTCGTGCCCGACGCGCTCCCGGTCGACGACTCCAACCTCTTCGCCCCGGCGCCGGTCGAAGACGCGAAACCGATCAAGGGCAAGACGAAGCGGCAGCCGCCGCTGCTGAAGGCGATCCGCTCCGAGCTCGACGGGCTGACGCTGAACGTCAGCTTCACCGTGACCAGGCCGGCGAAAGTGGCGCTGGTTGCCAAGCGCGGCGGCGCCACCGTGGCGCGGACGCCGAAGCGGCGCTTCGGCCGCGGCCGCCACACGCTCAGCCTGCGGCTCAGCCGCGAGCGCTACCCGACCAAGCTCTCGTTTGAAACCAAAGAGCTGAAGAAGTGAACGTGGCGACGAGCTCGAGGGTGCAGGCGAACCGCCGGCGCCTGCTGCTGGCGGTCGCGATCCTCGCCGCCGCCGTGGGCCTCACCCTGGCTGCCGCCAGCGGCCGCGGGGCGCCGCCCGTGCCCGGGTTCGGGCCGCTGCCGCTGATCGGCACCGCCGACCCGGTGATGAATCTGATGGGCGCCGCGCCCGCCGGCGAGCCGGGCGAGGCCTGGGGATACCGGCAACTGCCGCTGGCGGTCGGCGCCGCCGAAGTCGGCACCCGCCCGGTCCGCTTCGGGCCGCAGCCGAGCACCTCCAGCTTCCGTCCCCAGCTCGCCTTCCTGCGCTACACCGAGGGCAACGGGTGGCAGGTCTTCGACACCCCGGTCGACGCCTCCGGCAACCCCTACCGCGGCCCGGCCCCGAACCGGCTCTCGGCCCGGATCACCCGCCGCGGCGGCGGCGTCCTGGTCGGGCGCGACACCAGCAAACCGGTCGCCGACCAACTGGTCGCGCTCGGCCACGACCCCGGCGGCACCTGGCGGGTGCTGCCGGCACCGCCGCCTGACGTCCTGCTCCCGGCCGAAGGCGAACGCCCGGCGGAGGCGCTGGCCGGCGACCTCGGCGAGGGCCGTGTCGCCAACGCCGCCTTCGATGAAGCGAGCGGCAAGACCGGCCTCTTCTTCGCCCCGGTCGGGCGCTCGATCGTCGATGGTGTGCTCCACTTCGACGGCACCGCATGGACCCGGGAGCCGGTCAAAATCCCGGCCGGCTCGGAGACCGCCTTCCGCATCGTCGCGATCGACTCCACCGGGCTCGGCAACGCCTGGGCGATCGCCGAAGCGAACCCGTCCCTGAACCGCTCCTTCGTCCTCCTGCAGCGCACGGCGACCCCCGAAGGCCCGGCCTGGGTCGAGCACGGCATCGGCGCCGCCCAGTTCACCGAACGCGACAACCCGGGGCTGGGGATCGCCGGCCTGGCCCCGCTCGACGCCGCCACCCAGCCGCTGACCGTGAGCAGCGACGGGGTCTGGATCGACCTGCACGCGACGATCGCCGGCGCCGAACGCGACCTCACGCTCTTCTACTCGATCCCGACCGGTGGCGTGACCGGGTCCTGGTGCGACGTCCCGGGCCTCTGCGCCAGCCCGCTCGGCGTCAAGCTCTCGCGCCAGGTCGGGTACCGCAGCTTCGCCTTCCCGGGCGCCGGCTTCGGCGACCGCGTCATCACCAACCCGCTCGACGTCGGCGGCAGCGAGGAATCCAACGGCGGCACCTACCTGCGGCTCAACGGCAGCACCTTCGAACGGCTGCAGGGCGGCGGCGGCAACTTCCGCGCCGGCGGCGCCTTCTACAACGCCGACAGCGGCTGGCTCGACGGCCCGATCGAGATCTCCGGCCGCGGCGCCCCCGACCAGTTGCGGCAGTGGCCGCTGACCCTGCGGGCGCCGCTGACCGCGGCGGTGACCGCGCCCGGCACGGCCGCCGGCGCGCTCGGCTCGCCGGCGCTGGCGGTCGGCGTCGACGGCGGCGTCGCCCGCTACAAGCCCGGCCGCGGCTGGCAGCGCGAGTTCCTGCTCAGCTCCAGCGGCTCGGTGCGCAAGCCGCTGCTGCGCGGGGTCGCCTGGCCCGAACCCGGGCACGCCTACGCGGTCGGCGACCTCGGCGCGATGTGGCAGTGGAACGCGAGCGACGGCCTCTGGATCGCCGACCCCGGCGTCCCGATCGGGTTCGAGGGCAACCTCACCGGCGTCGCTTTCGACCCCGCCGACCCGAGCCGCGGCTTCGCGGTCGGCAAGGACGGCGTGCTCCTGCGCTACGGCAAGAGCTGGGACCAGGACCCGCTGCCGGCGGGCTTCAGCGGCCGCAGCTTCACCTCGATCGCCTTCGCCGGCAGCGAGGCGATCGTCGCCGCCGGTGACGAGCTGCTGGTCGAAGACGGCGCTGGCTGGCACGTCGACGCCGCTGCCTCGGCGCTCCTGCACAGCATCCCCGGTGCCCAGCAGTTCATCTTCGCCGTCGCCGGGCTGCCCGACGGCGGCGCTGTCGCCGCCGGCCGCGACGTCGTGATCGAGCGCGACGGCGGTCCCGGCTCCCCCTGGCGTTTCTCCAAGCAGCCGCTGCCGGGCTCGACCGCGATCGCGGCGGCGGCGGTGCGCGACGGCGGCGTGCGCGCGGTCGTCTCCGTGCTCCCACAACTGCCGTTCCCGCCGGCCGACGACATACCGCCGCCCGACCCCAACGTGCCGCCGCCGATCCTGCCGCCGTTTGCCCTGCCAGGCGACGGCTACGTCCTGCGCGAGACCGCCGCTGGCTGGGAGGACGAGGAGCGGACCAGCTTCTCCGGCTCCAGCTTCGACCGGCCGCTGAAGAGCGACCCGGTGCTGGCGTTGCTGCTCGACCCCTCCGGCCGCGGCTGGGCGCTCGGCGGCTGGAGCGGCCACGCCGACTCGACCGGCCGCGGCACCTCCGCCGGCGGTGGCGGCAGCGCCGTGCGGGCACGGGTGCGGACCGCCTCGATCGCCCGCTTCGGCGCCGGCCCCGAGTCGGCCCCGGTCCAGGCCACCGGCGCGGCGGTCCCGCTCCCGGCCGGCCCGGTCCGGTTCGCGGTCGCCGGCAACGCCACCTGCGAGCAGTCCTGCGCGACCCTGGCCAGGCAGGCGATCGGGCCCGACCGCAACATCGAAGCGGCGCTGCGCCTGGTCGGCTCGATGGGCGGCGCGACCGGCCCCCGCGCCCTGCTCTACACCGGCAACCGCGTCGCCACCGGGCTCGGCCCCGCGGACGGCGCCCGCTACGCGCAACTGCTCGGCTCCCAGCCCGGGGTGCCGGTTTACCCGGCGCTGGGCTCGGGCGACGTCGCCAACGGCGAAGGGTCGGCGGTCTTCCAGGGCTCCTTCAGCGGCTTCCAGGCGCCCTTCGGGGCGGGTGGGGCGCCTCCCGGGATCGCCTTTGCCGGGATCCCCGGCGCCGGCTCGGCCGGCGGCGCGCGCACCCACTACGCGTTCGACAGCTTCGGCACGGGGGGGACGGTGCGGGTGATCGTGATCGACAACTCGCGCGGCTCGCTGGCGCTCAGCGATCCCTTCCAGAACCCGCCCGAGGCGCAGTTGCCCTGGCTGGAAGCGGTGCTGGCCGACGCCCGCGCCCGCGGCATCGCGACGATCGTGATGGGCAACCGCAGCCTCAACGCCAACTTCTCGCCGCGGCTGAACGTCGCCGCCGACGCCAACCAGGTGGCGCGGGTGCTGGTCGACGGCGGCGCCTCCGCCTACCTCTTCGACCGCCCGGAAGAGAACCGGATCATCCAGATCCCGGCCGGGGGCGGGGTGACGATTCCCAGCTTCGGCACCGGCACGCTCGGCTACCGCTCGCAGCTCTCCGGCGTGGTCGGCATCGACAGCGCCGACTCGCTGTTCGGCGACAGCGGCGTGATGCTGCTCGAGGTCAACGCCGCCCAGCGCGACCCGGCCAGCAACCGGGCCCCGGTCGGGGTGCGGCTGATCCCGGTGATCCAGGACCTGACCCTGGAGGCGACCGACGGCACCCTCCTGCGGCGCTCGATCCCGGCCCTCTTCAACGGCCTCGGGCGGCGGCCGCTGGGCGGCGACCGCTGGGGCGCGGCCTCGGCCGGCTCCGGCATCCCCAACCCCGCCGGCTCGACCCCCTACACCGCCTTCCCGCCGGAACAGTGCCTGGTCGCCGGCTGTGCGGACCGGCTGGAGCCCGAGTTCACCTTCACCTCCTCCGACGACGACATCGCCGACTTCGTGCGCCAGGACCCGGCCTCGACCAACCTGCACAAGCCCTTCCTCGACGCCAACGACAAGGTCGTCACCGACAACAGCTCGGGCCTGCTCTGCCCCTTCAACGCCGGCACGACGACGGTGACGATCAGCGCCGGCGGCTTCTCCTACTCGGAAAAGCTGACGGTGCAGGACGGCAGCGTGCGCCGCCCCTGCGGCACCCGGCCGCTGAAACCCGACCGCTTCAAGAAGAACGCGGCGAACGCCTCGCCGCCGCCCCCACCGCCGACCCCGCCCGGTGGGCAGCCGGCGGTCGACTTCACGCCGCCCCCCCCGCCCGCGGCGCCGACCCCAGCGCCGACGCCGACGCCGGTCAAAGTGATCCCGCCGGCGCCGCTGACCCCGGGCAGCTTCCTGCCGCCGATCGCGCCGCTGGTCGCGGCGGTGCCGGCGGCGATCCTGCCGCCCCCGCCACCGGTGGTGCGCCCGCTGCCCCCCGGCAGCGCCCCGGGCCGCAGCTACCAGGTGGAGGAAAAGGAAGAGGAGGAGGCCGCGGTCGAGGAATCGCACGCCTTCTCTCGCTACGACGCCCGCGAAGACAGCGGCTCGGTTGTCCCGCCCTACCTGCTGGGGCTGGTCCTGATCGCCGCGATCGGCGGCGCCACTCTGCGCGGCGGCCCCGGTGCCAGGCGGCGCGTGCGCGCGGCGCCGGCCCGGGCCGGCGTCAGTCGCGGTCGAGATCGCTGAGCAGGGCCTCGACCCGGCGCCCGATCTCGTCGCGGGTGGCGCGGACCGCCTCGAGCTCCTGTCCCTTCGGGTCCGGCAGGTCCCAGTCGAGGTAACGGACGCCGGGCACAAACGGGCACTCGTCGCCGCAGCCCATCGTCACCACCACGTCGGCCCACTCGGCGTCGGATTTGGTGAGCAACCGCGGCTGGCGCCCGCGCAGGTCGATCCCGAGCTCGTCCATCGCCGCGATTACCTCCGGGTGGACCTGGTCGGCCGGGGTCGTGCCCGCGGAGCGCGCCTCGTGGCGACCGGCGGCGGCGCGTTCGAACAGCGCCTGGCTGATCTGAGAGCGACCGGCGTTGTGCAGGCAGACGAAGAGTGCGTTTGCCATCGCCGCGCTCAGCTCAGCCAGGCGGAGAGCTCGCCGAGCGAGCCGGGCAGGACGTAGTAGTAGGCCCAGAGCCCCTTGCGCTCGGACTCGACGATGCCGGCCTCGCGCAGGACCCGGAGGTGGTGGGAGACCGTCGGCTGGGAGAGGTCGAACAGCGGCACCAGCTCGCAGACGCAGACCTTGCCGGCGTGCTTGCGCAGGACGTCGACCAACTGCAGCCGGATCGGGTCGCCCAGAGCCTTCGCGACGGCGGCCATGCGCTGCGCCTTCTCGCGGTCGACGGCCGGGTAGACGACCGGCTCGCAGCAGGGCTCGCCGGCGCCCCGCTTGGTCTTCGGGGACAGCTCCAGATCGACAGGCATCTATCTACATATATCTATTGAATTCATAAATGTCAATGAATAGGATCGCGGCGGATGAGTCCCGTGCCGCTGCCGCGACGCCTGCTGGCCGAGTTCCTCGGCTCCGCCTTCCTCGCCGCCACGGTGGTCGGATCGGGGATCGCAGCCGCACAGCTCTCCCCTGGCGATACCGGCCTCCAGCTTCTGGAGAACGCGGCGGCGACGGCGGCGGGCTTGTTCACCTTCATCCTCATGTTCGGCTCGGTCTCGGGCGCGCACTTCAACCCGGTCGTCTCCCTGGTCGACGCCAGCTTCGGCGGCCTGCGCTGGCGCCACGCCCTCGCCTACATCCCGGCGCAGGTGGCCGGCTGCGTCGCCGGCGCAGTCGTCGCCAACCTGATGTTCGGCCTCTCCGCGGTCAGCATTGCGACCACCCATCGTGCCTCGTCCTCCCACCTCTTTGCCGAGGTGATCGCGACCCTCGGCCTGCTGCTGGTGATCTTCGCCCTGGCGCGGACCGGCCGCGGCGAGAAGGCACCGGCCGCGGTCGGCGCCTACATCGGCGCCGCCTACTTCTTCACCAGCTCGACCAGCTTCGCCAACCCGGCGATCGACGTCGGGCGCATGTTCTCCGACAGCTTCGCCGGCATCGCCCCGGCCTCGGTTCCGGCCTTCGTGGTCATGCAGTTGATCGGCGGCGCCGTGGCGATCGCCGCGATCCGCAGCCTCTACCCGGAAGCGGCGGGGGAGGGCGCTACTCGACCCGCTCTGGGGTGAAGCGGTAGCCGATCCCGAAGTGGGTGTGGATATAGCGCCACTCCGGGGCGACCTGTTCCAGCTTGCCGCGCACCTTGCGCACGAGGACGTCGACCGAGCGGTCGCGGCGCGGCATCTCGCCGCCCCACATCAGCTCGTAGATCTCCGGTCGCTGGACGACGCTGTCGAGCCGTTTGGCGAGCAGGAAGAAGAGCTCGAACTCGCGCACGGTGAAGCCGGCGCGCTTGCCGTCGACCAGCACCTGCAGTTCGGCCGGGCGGATCTCGAGATTGGCGAGGACGTGAGCTTCGCCCCGGGAAGGCGAGATCGGCGGTTCGGCCAGCATCGCCCCTGCAGCCTCGCCGAATGGGGCCGGCGGCCGGTGAAGCACCTGTTTCGATCTGGAGAAGATTTGGTGAAGAAAGGCCGGCTCTAGCCCGCGAACTCGACCGTGGTCTGGCCGTGCAGCTTGCGGCCGCCGCCCTTGGGCGAGAAGGTGACCCGCACTTTGGCCTCGATCTCGCCGCCGCCCCGCAGCAGCGGACGGAAGGCGGCCCCGGCCCGCATCACCACTTTGAAGGTGCCCTTGCCGCGGGCATGGGTTTTGCGGCTGGCGACCGTGCGCGGCTTCGGAGGTTTGCCGGTCCGCGCCGTGGCGACCGCCTTGATCCCGCCTGCCGCAGGGACGGTGATGGTGAGGACAACTACGCCCCCTTTCTTGGTCTTGCCGCGGACGATCACCCGCGGCGGCGCGCGGTCGACCTTTTGCGAGCTCCCACCGGCGCCGCGGCTGCCGCCGCTGGGCGGGCCGGGAGGCGTTTCGGGCATGCGGCTGGCGAGGAAGGCGTCGGAGCGCCCGTTGGAGTCGCCCTGGAAGAGATTGCCGGCGAAGGAGGCGAAGGCGATCCGGGAGCCGTCGGCGGAGATCGTCACCCCGTCGATCGCACCGCCGTTGACGTCGCCGCCGGAGATCGAGCGGGTCACCCGTTCGATCGTGCGGTTCTGCAGGTCGACGACGTAGAGCTCCGGCGGTCCCGCCACCGCGCGCGTGGTGCCGACCAACTGCAGCGCCGGCAGCGGGAACCGGGTGCGGCCGGAGGTCATCGCCAGGAAGCGGCCGTCGGCGGACATCGCGATGCTGCCGATCGGCAGGGTGCTCTCGAGGTCGCCGGTGGCGTTGTCCCGGGTCAGCTCCACGGTCGCCTTGCGGGTGGCGCCGGGCCGCATGTCGGTGAGATAGAGGTCGAGGCCGGGGGCGTTTTGGACCAGCGGGCGCGGGCCGGCGCCGGTGAGGAAGGCGACGGTGTTGCCGTCGCCGCTCAGCGTCGGCAACTGGCTGCTGATGTCGGCCCGGGACGCCTCCTGGTCGGCCAGCGGGCCGAAGCAGGGTCCGGTCACGCTGGGGTCGAAGATGACCGGCTGCCCGGGGTTGGCTTCTTCCTGCTGGCGGCAGACGGCGTCGTCGGGGTCGCCGATGCCGGTGATCCGGCGGGTCGGCTGGTCCGGGCCGAAGGGGGCGCGGCGCCAGAGGAAGTAGTTGAAGCCGGGGTCGGTGTTCTCGCCGAGGATCATCCGGGTCTGGGCGGGACCGTTGGCGCCGGTCCAGGCGACGGTCGAGCCGTCGGCGCTGAGCGCGGCCCCGATCGCGCCCCCGGCCGCCTCAGCGGTCATCAGCCCGGTTGCGGCCTGGCGCAGCGAGGTGACCAGCGTCGTCGACTGGGCGGCGATGTCGCGAACGAGGATCTGGCCCGGGGGCACGGTTGCCGCCGGGCTGGCGGGGAGGTTGGAGGCGGCCGCGGTGGTGAAGGCGACGCGGTTGCCGTTGGCGCTGATCGCCACCCCGGCGGAGCTGTCGGCGCCGGGGTTGGAGGCCCCACCTGGGATCGCCGGCGGGGCGTAGGTGGGGGCTACGCCGCCACCGTCGAGGGCGGAGACGAGGACGTAGGCGGCTGGGTCGGTCGCCGGCTTGTTCATATCGCGCACGTAGACGTCGATGTTGTCGTTGACGTCGGCAGGCGCCAGGCGCTGGCCGCTGGCGAAGGCGACGAAGCGGCCGTCGGCGCTGATCGAGGGGTTACTCGCCCCGCGCACCAGCAGGGCGTTGTCGCTTTCGCGCAGCAGGTCGCCGTCGGCGACCTTGATCAGGCCGCGGGTCTGGGTGTCGAAGCGGAAGATGCCGCCGGTCCGGAACTGGCCCGCCGGGTCGCCGTCGTCGTCGGCGAAGAGGTTGCGAGCGCGGGTCTGGATCGCGACGAAGCGGCCGTCGGCGGAGACGGCGGCGAAGCGGGTGCTGTCGTCGCCCTGTTCGTGGCGGATGAAGTCGGCGGAGACCAGCGCGGCGCCTTCGACCCCGTCGGTGGCGTTGCCGTAGAGGGCGGCCGCGCTGGCGGGGGAGAGCAGGCAGGCGAGCGCCACGGCGGCGCCGGCGATGCGGGTCAGGGCGCGCCGGCTCATCGGACCCGGACCTTGCGCTCGTACTCGGTGACGTTGCCGGCGCGGTCCTTGGCGCGCACCGTCAGCGTGTAGGAGCCGGGGCTGGAGTAGGTGTGGCGCATCGTCTTCACGACCGGCTTCTTGGCGCCCTTCTTCCCACCCTTCTTGCGGCTGGCGCGGGAGATCACGGTGCCGCCCCCGCCCTTCTTCTTGCCGTCGCCGTCACCGAAGAGGATCTTCACGGCGCTGCCTTTGATCCCGGCGGTCTCGCGCCGGGAGCCGTCGCTGACGCTGACGACGAGGCGGCGGCCCCGGCGCTTCACCTTCACTTTCGGCGCTTTGCGGTCGACTTTGATCACCGCGCTGTGGGACCCGGTCTCCTGGCCGGCGCTGTCGATCGCGAAGACCTGGATCCGGTGGCGGCCGTCGCCGACGCGGCGGCTGAGCAGCTTGGCGAAGAGCTTGCGGGTCGGTTTGCCCACCGGCTCGTCGTCGACGCTGACCGAGTAGGTGACGCTGCCGATCGCGTTGACCGCCGCCGCCCAGTGGATGTTGACCTTGCTCTGTCGCTTCCAGCCTTCGGGCGTCTGCACGAAGAAGGGGTCCGGGGGGGCGTCGACGACCGCGGCGGCAACCTGGGTGTTGGCGCCGCTGCCCTGGGTCCAGGCGACGATCGCGTCGCCGAGCCCGGAGCCGCCCAGCCGCAGCCCTTCGATCGCGCCCCCAGCGGGGGCGCTGAGGCCGGCCGGGTCGATGACGCCATCGGAGCGGCGCTCCTGCACGCCGACCAGCCCGGAGCCGCGCAGCTCCTTCCAGACGGCCACCGAGGCTCCGGTCTCGGCCAGGTCGACCAGCGGTTCGCCGGCGACCCCGCTGCCGCCTTCGTCGAGTCGCTCGACCGGTTTGACCAGCTCGATGTCACCGGAGGCGAGCCCGCTGTCGAAGCCGGAGCTGAAGCCGGCGATGAAGCCGCCGTTCGGTTCGGCGCCGACGCTGGGCACGCCGAGCGCGGGGGCTGCGCCGCCGTCGACGAGGCGCGGCCCTTTGAAGGCGTCGGCGCCTTTGGCGAAGGCGTCGGGCATCTCGTTGACGAAGAGCCGCGGCGCGGTCAGTTTGCTGCCCTGGCTTGGCTGCTGGCGCAGCGCCACCGCCGCCTGCCCGAAGCCGGCGACGTCGAGCGCAAAGGCGTCGGCGGGACCACGCAGCGGCGCGCCTTCCCAGGTGCTGGGGCTGACCAGGAGGGGGATGCCCTGGGTGGCGCCGAACAGCCGCCGGGCCCAGATCCGGTCGACGAATTCGTCGTCGGGCTCCTGCCAGGCGACGACCGCGTTGCCCTGTATGTCGATCCCGATCCGCGGCCCGTTCGCCTCGGTCGCCTGGCGGACCGGCAGCGCCGGGTTGCGGTTCACCGGGTTGCCCAGCACCGACCAGAGCCGGTTGCTGTAGCGGGCGACCCGGATCGAGGCGCCGACGTAGCCAGGCGGGTTGGTCGGGCTGACGTTGGTGACGACGGAGTAGGTCAGGTAGGCCTGTCCGCCCGGGTTCATCGCCAGGTCGGGGTAGCTGGAGGTCGCCTCGCCGACGTTGAAGTCAATCGGGACCGGCGCCTGGAAGGAGTCGGCGCCGGGGTCCAGAGTCGCCGAGAACATGCGGTCGCTGCCGACCCCGAACTCCTGCACCCAGGTGACGATCAGCCGCCCTTTGTCCCCCGCCCCGATCCGCGCCCAGCTCGAGTCGAAGTTCTGCCCGACGTCAATCCGCAGCGGCGCTCCCCAGACCCCACCCCGGAATGGCACCGCGAAGACGTGTTTGTGTTTGTCGACCGTGCGCAGATAAACGACCCCGCCGCTCCCGTCTTCCGCCATCGCCGTGTCTTCGACCCCGACCACTTCCGCGCTGGGCCCATCGATCAAGCGCGGATCGGAGATTTCGGCCATCGCCACCCCTGGCCAGATGAGCAGGAGCAGGCAGGCGAAGAGGGCGGCACGCATGAGCTCACAGCCTTCCGATCGGCCGCTACAAAGTTGTGACTAAGGCGCTACCAACTGGTTAAAGCGGCACGGGTCTCCCGATCTCCCCGTAACCAATTCTTCTCCACACAGTCACGTTGCGTTTACCTTGGTCGCCCGCCCCCTGCGGAGACTGGCCTGGTTCGGAACTTCTAAACCGCCACCAGGAGCGATCTCCCATATGAATTGGAACCGTCCCCTGGCTGCCGCGGCCGCGATCGCCGTCTGTGCCTCTCTCGCGGTCCCCGCTTTCGCAGCCGCCAAGCCGACCATCACGATGAGTGGTTCGACCAGTGTCGCCCCGCTCGCCTCGCTGCTCGCCAAAAAATATCTGACGGTCTGCGGCCACTGCGTCAACTTCAAGCTGCTGCAGGGCGGCTCTGACGTCGGCATCTCCGACGTCGCGGCCGGTCGCGTCACCATCGGCAACGCCTCGCGCGACCCGAAACCGAGCGACCCGGGCGGTCTCGTCTTCAACAAGATCGCCCACGACGCGGTCTGCATCGTCACCAACAGCTCCAACCCGCTGCCGGGCATCGACGAGGCCGGCGTGCAGGCGATCTTCGGCGGCAGCGTCCGCACCTGGAGCAGCGTTCCGGGTTCGAGCGCCAGCGGCACGATCGACGCCTTCGTCCGCACCCCCGCCTCCGGTACCCAGGACGCCTTCCAGAAGATCTTCCTCAGCTCGACGAAGGTCTTCACCGGCGCCAGCCAGAAGGCATCCAACGGGCTCGTCCAGCAGTCGGTCAAATCCGACCCGAACGGGATCGGATACGTCTCGCTCGCCTTCACCGGCGGCCTGCACACGGTCCCCTACAAAGGCGTCGCCTGCACCCTGCGCAACGCCAAGTCCGGCCAGTACGGCGGCCAGCGCAACCTCTACATGGTCACCCGCGGTCCCGCCCAGGGCGCGACCAAAGCGTGGCTGAAATGGATCACCACCAGTTCCGCCGCGGCGGCCGTGATCAACACCGAGTGGGTGTCACTGCATTAGTGAAAACCCGCGGCCTCAAGCCCGCGCAGCAACGGGACCGCACCGACCAGCGCGCCGAGCTCCTCCTCGGCGCGCTGGCCTCCGCGGTCCTCTTGCTGATCGCCTTCATGATCGTCTTCGTCTTCGCGAAGGCGTGGCCGTCGTTCGCCCACAACGGGCTGGCCTGGTTCGGGCCGGGCGGCAACGTGAACGTGCAGTTGGAAGAGATCTTCGCCTCGCCCGGCGACCCGGCCGCGTACAACTACACGCTGCACGCCTGGCCGCTGCTCTACGCGACGGCCCTGATCACCGGCTGCGCGGTCGCCCTGGCGACGATCATCGCGATGCTCTCGGCGATGTTCGTGGTCGAGTTCGCCCCGGCCTGGATCGCCTCGGTGCTGCAGCCGGTGATCCGGCTGCTGGCCGCGGTCCCCTCGGTGATCTACGGGCTTATCGGGATCCTCGTCCTCGTCCCCTTCTTCGGCAACCACGTGATCAGCTCCGACCAGAAGGAATCGGTCCAGTTCGTGATCCAGCTCGACGGCTCCAGCATCCTCGTCGGGATCCTGGTGCTGACGGTGATGATCACCCCGATCATGGTCGCGATCACCGTCGACGCCCTGCGCTCGGTGCCGCGCAACTGGACCGAGGGAGCCGCCGCGCTCGGCGTCAATCGCTTCCGGGCCCTGCGCACGGTCGGCCTGCGGGCGGCGCGGCCGGCAATCGTCGCGGCGGCGATCCTCGCCACCGCCCGCGCCCTCGGCGAGGCGATCATGCTCTCGATGGTCGCCGGCTCGGTCGCCTTCGCGCCGAACCCGCTCGACGGCGTCACCTTCTTCTTCGAGCCGGCCAAAACCTTCGCCTCCTCGATCGTCGACGGCGCCGAGGGCCTCTCGGTCGAGCCCTTCGGCCAGACGATGTACGCGTTTGCCGCGGTGCTGCTGATCTCCAGCGCCTTCCTCTCCTTCGCCGGCTGGTGCGCCCGCCGGGCGATGCGCAAATACACCCTGGCCCCGCGATGAGCACCCACGCACAGACCGGGCGGCCGATGGGCCTATACGCGCGCCTGCGCGGCGGCGACTCCTGGAGCATCGGCGACCGGCTCGGGGTTGCGGCCGCTTGGGGCGCCGGCCTCCTGCTCTGCCTGATCGCCGCCGCGATCGTCCTCTACATGCTGATTCGCGGCATCCAGTACCTGCGGCTGGACGAGATCTTCAGCCACCCGGTCGCCGGCACCGACCAGAGCAAGAACGGCGGCTTCCTCGACCCGCTCGAGGGGACCCTGCTGCTGACCGTGATCGGGACCGCGATCGCCGCCCCGGTCGGCGTCGGGATCGCGGTCTGGCTGACCGAGTACGGCCGCCCCGCCGCCCTCGCCCGCGCGGTCGAGTCCTGCATCGAGATCGTCGCCGGCACGCCCAGCATCGTGCTGGCGATCTTCGGCCTGCTGGTCTTCCAGCAGGGCTTCTTCGGCTTCCTCTCCTATGAGGCCACGCCGGGCGTCGCCTTCGGCCGCTCCTTCTTCACTGCCGGGATGGTGATGTCGCTGATCGCGCTGCCGCTGATCGTCGGCGCCAGCCGCGAGGCGCTGCACTCGATCCCGCGCCACGTCCGCGAGGCCTCCTACGCGCTCGGCAAGGACCGGATCTCGACGATCCGCCGGGTGCTGCTGCCGGCCTCGCGGCGCGGTATCGGCACCGGGGTCGCGCTGGGGATGGGACGGATCGTCGGCGACACCGCGATCGTCGTCATCCTGCTCGGCGCCTCGCTGCAGAACGACCCCGAAGGCAGCATCCCCGGCCTCAGCCTGCTGCAGGGCACCGGCAGCACTCTCACCACCTACGTCTACAACAACTCCCCGGTGGGGGAGGGCGGCTCGCCGGAGAAGGCCTACGCCGCCGCCTTCGTGCTGCTGCTGATCGTGATCGGGCTCAACTTCGCCGTCGACCTGATCACCCGTGGAAGGGGGCCTTCATGGACTCGCTGAGCGACGCCCGCGGCATGGACGCCTCGCGCTCGCTGCTGGCCGGGGCGGGGCAGCTCGCCCCGCCGGTGCGGCGGATCGCCCCCGAGGCGCCGCCGACCGTGGTCGAGGCGCCGGCCAACGGCAACGGCCAGACGACCACGCTGGGCGGCCTGTCCCAGAAGCTGCAGCGCCTCCCGCGCGAAGACACCACCCCGCTGGAGCGGATGCGGACCGACCGGCTCAGCATTGCCTACGGCCCGAAAACGGCGGTGAACGAAGTCACGCTCAGCGTCCGCCAGGGCGAGGTGCTGGCCCTGATCGGCCCCTCCGGCTGCGGCAAGACGACGCTCCTGCGCTCGCTCAACCGGCTCGTCGACCTGACCCCGACGGCGACTCGCGGCGGCCGCATCCTGCTCGACGGCGAGGACGTCGACAGCTTCGATGTCACCCACCTGCGGCGCCGGGTCGGGATGCTCTTCCAGCAGCCGAATCCGTTCCCGATGTCGATCTTCGACAACGTCGCCTACGGCCTGCGCGAGCGCGGCTCGAAGAAGCCCTCGCGGCGGCAACTGGAGCCGGCGGTGACCGAGGCCCTGCACCGCGCCGGCCTCTTCGAGGAGGTCAAGGACAACCTCGATCACCCCGCTCTCGCCCTCTCCGGCGGTCAGCAGCAGCGGCTCTGCATCGCCCGCTCGCTCGCAGTCGAGCCGGAGGTGCTGCTGCTCGACGAGCCCTGCTCGGCGCTCGACCCGATCTCGACGACGACGATCGAGGAGACGATCGTCGGGCTGCGCGGCGAGGTCGCGATCGTGATCGTCACCCACAACCTGCAGCAGGCCCAGCGCGTCGCCGACCACGTCGCCTTCATGTACCTGGGGGATCTGATCGAGTACGGCGAGGTCGAGCAGGTCTTCCACGCGCCGGTCGCCGAGCGCACCCGCGAGTACGTCAGTGGGACCTTCGGATGAGCCCGCGCCCGCTGCTCGCCACCGCCCTCGGCCTGTTGGCGCTGGCCGGCCTCAGCGCCTGCCAGTCGACCCAGAGCCGCAGCGCCGAACTGGAAGGCGAGAGCGCCAACGTGCTGCTCGAGGAGGACGGCCTCGAGGTCGGCAAGCAGGACCCCGAGATCACGATCGTCTCGACCACGGTGCTGAGCGAAAAAGAAGGCAGCGCCGTTGTCGTCGAGCTGCACAACGACTCCGGCGAGAACCTGGTCGACGCGCCGATCTCGGTCGAAGTCCTCGACGCCAAGGGCAAGGTCGTCTACACGAACGACACGCCGGGTCTGGAGCAGGCCCTGATCGCGGTCCCGTTCATTCCCGCCGGGGGAGACGCCGTCTGGGTCAACGACCAGGTGCTGGCGACCGGCACGCCGAAGACGGCGCGGGTCAAGGTCGGCGAGGGCGGCATCCCCTTCAGCGGCGCCCAGCCGACGATCGAAGTCTCCGAGCCGAAGGTCGAGGGCGACCCGGTCTCCGGGCTGGTCGCCGAAGGCACGGTCGTCAACCGCACCGGCGAAGACCAGAACCGGGTCGTCTTCTACGCGGTCGCCCGCCGGGGCGGCAAGATCGTCGCCGCCGGCCGCGGCGCGATCGAGCACCTCAAACCGGATACGAAAAAACTCTTCTACAACGTCTATTTCATCGGCGACCCGACCGGTGCCGACGTCGAGCTGAGCTACTACCCGACGCTCGAAGTTCCGGGCGCGGCACCCGTGGAGGCCCAGGGATGAGCGAGAGCGGCGCCCCGACGGGCGAGACCGAGGTGACGATGCCGAGCCTGGGCAAACCGGGCGAGCCCTGCGAGCAGTGCGGGACGCCGCTGGCCGCCGACCAGCGCTACTGCCTCAACTGCGGCAAGCGCCGCGGCGCTCCCCGGGTCGACTACCGGGCGCTTGCGCCCGCCGGCGCTCCTGCTGCGAAGCCCGCCTCGAACGGGGCGGAGAAGCCCGCGGCCGAGGAGAAGGCCGAGCCGGCGAAGACCGAACGCGACTACGCGCCGCTGGCCGCCGTCGGCGGCATCGCGATCCTCGGCCTGATGCTGCTGGTCGGCGTCCTGATCGGCCGCGGCGACGGCGACAGCAGTCCCGCCCCGGCGCCGGTCGTGCTCGAAGGCGGCAGCGCCCAGGGCGGGTCGGAAACCGCCAGCGGCAGCGGCTCGAAATCGGGCGGGGGCGGTCTGACCGGAGGCGGCGGCAACTCCGGCGCCGCCGACCAGAAAGCGAAGAGCACGCCGCAGGAAGAAGCGGCCAAGGAAGGCGCGGTCGAAGCGAGCTCGGAGGACCTGGAAGCGCTGGAAAACGAAACCGGCGAAGACGCGGCCAAAAACGCGCTCAAACTGCCGGACAAAATCGCCACCCCGGGGACGCCGCCGCCGATCGACAAATCGGTCGCGCCGGGCGCGGGCGAAGGGGGAGAAACGATCGAATGAGCTCCGATCTCGAGCGCCGCCGCGACCGGCTGGCGAAGCAACTGGCGGAGCTGCAGTGGGATCTTGGCGGCGTCGCCTACGAGATGGCGATCCGCGACCACTTCCGGCTCGATGTGCTCACCGCGCAGGCGGCGAAGCTGCAGCAGGTGGACGCCGAACTGGCCGAGGTCGAGCGGATGCTGCGGCTCGACAACGCCGCCGCCGCCGGCTCCTGTCCCGACTGCGGCGCGCTCTACGCCCAGGGCGCCGTCTTCTGCTGGCAGTGCGGCAAAGACCTGATGGCGCGCGGCGACAAGACTGAGAAATCCGCCCGGCCGCCGAGCAAGGCGGCCACCCCGTGATGAAGCGTTTCTGGGACGTCGTTGCCCCGATGCGCCCGCCCCGCCCCGAGCGCGGCTACCGGCGGGTGCTGAGCTGGGCGGCGCTGCCGGTGACCAACCGCCGCTGGGCCGCCCCGCTCTGCGCGCTGGCGCTCGGCTTTGGCCTCTTTGCCGGGATCGCGATCAGCCCCGGCACCTCCGGCGGCCGCGCCACCGCGCCGCAGATCATCGCCCTCGCCGGCTCGACCGAAGAAGGCGAAGCCGAAGAACCCGCGGCCGAAGAAGAAGGTGGCTTCGAAGAAGAAGCCGGCGGCGAAGAAGAAGCGTTCCCGGAAGAAGCGAGCGAAGAATTCTTCGAAGAACCGTTCGAAGAAGAAGCGCTGCCGGAAGAAACCTTCGAAGAAGAACCGGTTGAAGACCCGAACGAAGAGCCCGAAGAAGAAACCCAGACGCTGAGTGGCATCGTCGTCCACGCCAACCCCGCCGCCGGCAGCTACACCCTGGTCGAAACCGGCGGCCTGCTGACCGCCGTCCACGCGCCCAAGCTGCCCGCCCCCGGCACCAAGCTCGAAGTCCCGGCGCGGATCCTCGCCAACGGCACCAACGCCGAGGCCGGTACCCGCAAACGGACCGGTACCAAGCAGGTGGCCAGCATCTCCGGCACCGTCACCTTCGTCAACGCCGATCCCGTGGCGCCCTCCTACGCCGTCTCCAAACGCGGCACCTCGGTGCTGGTCCGGGTCCATCCCGACCCGACCGGAGTGGTGCCACCGTTGCCAGTGCTCGGCGCCTACGCGAACGTCGAGGTCGACGTCGAAGCGCCGCCGGCGGCGTTGGTGCCGCCACTGCCGCTGCCGCCGGGCACTCCGCCCCCGGCGCCGCCCAGTTGCGCTCCCGACCCCGCCGTGCCTGCGCCGGTGCCGCCCGCACCCGTCGCCGCGCTCTGGCAGCGCACGATCGACGCCGACGGCGCCCCCTTCGCCTCCAGCGACCTCGCCGGCGTGGTGATGGCGATCTGCCCCGGCCAGTTGCTGATCTCCGGCGACGACCTGCGCGAGGCGGGCAAGGACATGGTCGTCACCGTGCCCGGCTCGATCGACGTCTCGGCCCTGAAGCCCGGCGACTCGATCGCCGCCACCGCCGCGATCGAAGCCGGCGGGGCGCTGAAGCTGACCGGCCTGGCCAGCGACGAGCGCACCAAGGGCGCCGACGACGCCGGCGCAACCCAGGGCGACCTGGTCCCGCAGGTGGCCGAATGAGCCCGGCGCCGCGTTTTCGCCTTCTTCACATCTCCGCCACGAACGGCGGCGAGGATGGGCCGGCCCGATGAGCTCGCTTAACCCTGCACCGACCCCCACCCGCGACCCGCTGCCGCGCCTGTTCTCCTTCGCGGCGCTGTTTGTCGCGCTGATCGCGCTGGTCTTCTCGATGGGCGGGCTGGCGCCGGCGAAGGGCGGCCAGGTCGTCGTCGTCGGCAAGAACGGCAAGATCCCCGCCAAGTACATCCCGCTGGTCAAAGCGGCGAAGAACGCGAAGAAGCTCGGCGGCGCGACCCGCGGCAAACTCTCGGTCAACTGCCCGATCCCGAACGCGATCGACCTCGGCACCTGGTGCCTTGAAAGCGGCCTCTACCCGGTGCCGCCGAAGGACACCGGCAAGAACGACTACCTCTACGCGACCCAGGCCTGCGTCAAAGCCGGCGGCTGGCTGCCCAGCGCCGCCCAGTTGATCGGCGCGGCGCCGCGGGCGAAGCTGCAGAGCACGATCGACGACAGCATCCTCACCTCCGGCGCCGAAGAGTTCCCCGACGCCAAAAACGGGATCAAGGATAAGCGCGAGATGAGCGGCGACCTCACCACCGTCGCCTCCGGCTCGCGCTCCGCCGGCTCGGAGGGCGTCACCGTCGGCTCCAAAGGCGTCGGCAACCTCGGCGAGCCCGACCCGGTGCCGATGCCCGCCGACCCGCTGCCGGAAACGCTCAACTACGTGACCGTCTACGACAACCACAACCTCGGTGGTTTCGCCGGCGGCGCCCCGGTCGGCAAGGCGGAGAACTTCCGCTGCGCCTACGCCAAGGGCTCCCAGGGCCGCAAGCTCGGCGACTGAGCTCCACGCGTCTGCATTTAGCCCCGCATAGCGGGTGCTAATGCAGACTCGTCACCTGAGGTCTCGCCGATCCCCCAGCGTTCGTGCAGGCGTCGCAGCGGCGCCGGCGCCCACCAGTTCCACTTGCCGAGCAGCTCCATCAGCGAGGGGACCAGCAGGGCGCGGATGATGCTGGCGTCGATCAGCACCGCCAGCGCCGTGCCGACGCCGTTCTCCTTGATGAAGATGATCTGGGAGGTGGCGAAGGCGCCCATCGCGACCGCGAACAGGAGCGCCGCCGCGGTGACGATGCGGCCGGTCCGCTCGAGCCCGATGGCCACCGACTCGGAGTCCGAGGCGCCGTTGTCGCGCGCCTCCTTGATCCGCGAGAGCAGGAAGACCGCGTAGTCGGTGGAGAGCCCGAAGGCGACGGCAAAGAGCAGGATCGGCATCGTCTGCTCGATCGCTCCAGGAGAGGTGTAGTCGAGGGTGCCCTCCAGTCGGCCGTCCTGGAAGATCAGCACCAGCAGGCCGAAGACGGCGCTGAGGTTGAGGAAGTTCATCAGCAGCGACTTGATCGGCAGGATCACCGAGCCGGTCATCAGGAAGAGGATGACCAGGGTCGCGACGATCACGATCCCGAGCGCGATCGGCAGGTGCGAGGAGAGGCTCGACTGGAAGTCGACGAAGTCGGCGGTGGCGCCGGCGACGAGGACTTCGGAGCCCGGTGGCGGCTCGATCGCCCGGATCGCCTTCACCGACGCCTCGCTCTCTTCGGAGGCAAACGGGTTGGCGGAGATCGCCTGCACCGCGGTGACCTCGCCGCCGAGCTTCTGCGGCGGAGCCACTTCGGCGACGCCCTCGACCCGGCGCACCTGCGCCGCGACCCGCGTCGCCGCGCCCGGGCCGCCGCCTTCGACGGCGACCCAGATCGGGGTCTCGTGGTAGGGCGGGAACTCGGTGCTGACGGTGTCGTAGGCCTGGCGGGCGCTGGCCGACTCCGGCAGCACGGTCGGGTCGACGGTGTTGAACTTGATCCCGAAGAAGGGCAGGCCGAGCACGATCAGGAAGAGGGCGCTGAGCGTCGCCACCGGCAGTGGCCGCCGCATCACGAAGCGCGAGAGCCGGTACCAGAAGCCGCTCTGGGTGGCGGTCGCATCCGCCTCGGCCCGCCGCTGCAGGAAGCGCGGGGCGCCGGCGTTGACGCGTCGGCCCAGCAGGGTCAAGACCGCCGGCAGCACGGTCAGCGAGATCAGCGCCGCGAACAGCGCCACCAGGGCGCCGCCCAGGCCCATCGAGTAGAGGAAGCGCTGCGGGAAGACGAGCAGCGAAGCGAGCGCCGCCGACACGGTCAGCGAGGAGAAGAAGACGGTGCGCCCGGCCGTCGCCAGCACCCGTCTCATCGCCGCCAGCCCGGGCCCGGTCTTGGCGATCTCCTCGCGGTAGCGGGAGACGATGAAGAGGCTGTAGTCGATCGCCAGCCCCAGGCCCAGCGCCGTGGTCAGGTTGAGGGCAAAGATCGAGATCGAGCCGAATTCGCTGGCCAGCCGCAGGATCAGGAAGGTGCCGACGATCGCCAGGCCGCCGATCATCAGCGGCAGCACCGAGGCGACGAGGCTGCGGAAGAAGAGCAGCGAGAGCAGGAACAGCAGCGGGAAGGCGATGATCTCAGCCATTTTCAGGTCTTCCTCGACCTGCGTGTTGACCTGCTTCTGGGCGACCGCGAAGCCGCCGACGACGACACCGGGGTGGGCCGAGAGCTGGTCGGCGATGTCGCCGCCGGCCTCCTGCACCTCTTTGTCCCCGGTCGCCTTCAGCGAGACCGCGAAGTAGGTCTTCTCGCCGTCGGTGGAGACGAAGGCGGGGGAGCGGGTGTCGTAGTAGCCGTTGACCGCGGCGACGTCCTCGCGTTCGCGGATTTCGTTCTCGAGGCGCTCAACCCGGGCGCGGCTGCCTGGCGCTTTCACCGGCGCGTCGACCACGGCGATCACCGCCGGCGGCCGCAGGCCCGCGTCCTGCAGCCGTTCCTCAGCCTTGACCGACTCGGTCGCCGGGTCGTCGGCGCCGTAGGGGTCGAGGCGGTCGGCGACCGAGCCGCCGAGCGCGACGGCGATCAGGAAGAAGCCAATCGCGATCAGGCCGACGCGGCGGGCGTGACCGTTTGCGAGGCGGGCCAGGGAGTCGAACATCAGCTTCTCCTTTGCTCGGGCGCGGCGGCGAGGATCTCGGCCTCCATCCGCTCGCACCAATCGACGAACCACTCGTTGAACTCGATCCCGCCTTGCAGAACGATCATCGGGAACGGGTCCTCCATCTCAGCTTTGGACTTCTCCATCGAACGCAGTTGCGCCGCCACCGACTCGCGGTACCGGCGCATCGAGCGCACGATCTCCACCGCTTCCTCGCGCGGCAGGACGCCGGCGAAGAACAGCTTCAGCAGCCCCTCCTCCCGCATCTCAAAGGTCTCCGGCGGCTTCCGCAGCCAGTCCTTCAGCTCCTCCAGGCCATCGGCGGTGATCTCATACCGAGTCCGTTTCCGCCCCCCGGTGGGCGAATCGACCCCGACCACCAGCCCAGCCTCCGAGAGCCGCTTCAGCTCCGGATAGATCTGCCCGTAACTGGCCGCCCAGAAGAACCGCGTAGTCCGGTCCACCACCGCCTTGATCTCATACCCAGACCGCGGCTCCTTGCTGACCAGCCCGAGAATCACATAGGCCGTAGGGCTCAAGTTCTCCACGCCGATAGATATATCTCCCCGATATATCCGGAAGTGTGATCATGCGCACTCTTTTCCTCCCGATTCGATGGCTTATCGTCAGCCACGTCCCCACGCGGGGAGCAAACTCGAGAAAGGGGACCGGATGTCGCTTGATCAGAGCAAGATCGGACGGGTGGTGGCCGAGCAGATGGAGGCGATCGAAGGGGATTACGGGGACGATTGCGAAATCGGTGACGTCTGCACGATCGTCGAGGTGGTGGGGCCGCACGGGTCGCATGTGCGGGTTCGGAGCAGCGACATGCGGCCGCACAGCGGGCTCGGCCTGATCCGGATGGCCGAGCAGGCGATGCTGGGGAACCTCGGGGGCGGCGGCTGAAATCGGTGTTCCTTTTGCCCCCTTGAGGGGGCATAAGTCGCACCGCTGTGGCGAGGCTGGTCGATGACTATCCTCAGGCATCCATGAGCGCAGCGGGAGCGGACATCGTCGTGATGAAGTTCGGCGGCACTTCGGTCGCCGGACCGGAGCAGATCAAGCGCGCCGCTGGGCGGATCGTCGCTGCCCGTGAGGCGGGCAACCGGGTGGTCGCGGTGCTCTCGGCCCGTGGCAAGACGACCGACGAACTGGTCGCCCAGGCGCAGGAGATCTCCGAGCGCCCGGACCCGCGTGAGATGGACATGCTGCTCTCCACTGGCGAGCGCATCTCCTGCGCGCTCTGCGCGATGGCGATCCACGACCTCGGCCACCAGGCGATCTCGCTGACCGGGTCCCAGGCCGGGATCGTCACCGACTCCTCCCACACCAAGGCGCGGATCATCGACGTCCGCGCCGACCGCATCTCCGACGCCCTGGGGCAGGACCGGATCGTGCTCGTCGCCGGCTTCCAGGGGGTCTCGACCGACAGCCGCGACGTCACCACGCTCGGCCGCGGCGGCTCCGATACGACCGCGGTGGCGCTGGCCGCCGCGCTCAGCGCCAGCGTCTGCGAGATCTACACCGACGTCACCGGCGTCTTCAGCTCCGACCCGCGGATCGTCGCCAGCGCCCAGAAGCTGCCGGTTGTCTCTTTCGAGGAGATGCTGGAGATGTCGGCCTCCGGGGCCCGGGTGCTGCAGCTTCGCTCGGTCGAGTACGCCCGCAACCACGGCGTCCGCATCCACTGCCGCAGCAGCTTCGAGGACGGTCCCGGTACCCTCGTCGTCTCAGAGGAAGAGGCCAAAGCGGCCTCAGAGGAGCAGACCGTGGAGCAACCTTTCGTAACCGCAGTCACCCACTCCGACGCGGAGGCCCGCGTGACGCTGACTGGCGTCCGCGACGAGCCCGGCGTCGCCGGCCGCATCTTCCAGGCGCTGGCCGACAAGCAGGTCAACGTCGACGTGATCATCCAGAACGAGCCGGTGGGTGGCGACCAACTGGCCGACCTCTCCTTCACCGTCGACCGCGCCGACCTGAGGACCGCCGAAGACGTGATCGCCGGCCTCGGTGAGGTCTCCAGCGGCGTCCGCACCGACGAGCGGATCGGCAAGGTCTCGATCGTCGGCGCCGGCATGCGCTCCCACCCGGGCGTCGCCGCCAAAGTCTTCGAGGTGTTGGGGGCGGAACGGATCAACATCGAGATGATCTCCACCTCCCCGATCAAGATCTCCTGCGTCATCTCCGCCGACCGCGTCACTGACGCGGTCAATGCCCTGCACGCGGCCTTCGAGCTGGGCGCCGACGCGATCCAGCCGGAGGACCCGACTGGTTCCGATCACCGGCCCACGGTCGCCGGCTGAGCACGGCCATACTTCTGCGATGGCTGGCGACGGATACAGAGTCGGAGTTCTCGGCGCGACCGGACTGGTCGGGTCGACGATCCTCGAGCTACTGGAGAAGCGCGAGTTCCCAGTCGCCGAGCTGGTCCCGCTCGCCTCGGCCCGCTCCGCCGGCCGCGAGCTGAGCTGGAACGGCGGCACCGTCACCGTCCAGGAGCTCGGCGATGACTCGATCCAGGGCCTCGACCTGGTGCTCTCCTCGGCCGGCGGCTCGGTCAGCGCCGAGTGGGCGCCGAAGATCGTCGAGGCGGGGGCAACCATCGTCGACAACACCAGCTACTTCCGCATGCGCGACGACGTGCCGCTGGTCGTCGCCGAGGTCAACCCCGAGGCGATCGAGGGCCACAACGGGATCGTCGCCAACCCCAACTGCTCGACCATGCAGATGGTCGTGGCGCTGGCGCCGCTGCACCAGGAGGCCGGGATCGAGCGCCTCGTCGTCTCCACCTACCAGGCGGTCTCCGGCACCGGCAAGGCGGCGATCGACGAGCTGCGCGAGCAGACCCGCGCCGTGCTCGACGGCGGCGAGGCGGTGGCCGAGATCTACCCGCACCCGATCGCCTTCAACGTGATCGGCGCCGCCGGCAACTTCGCCGAGGGGGACGACCACACCGACGAGGAGCGCAAGCTGATCAACGAGACGCGCAAGATCCTCGGCGACGAGGGGATCCGGGTCAGCGCCACCTGCGTGCGGGTGCCGGTCGTCACCGGCCACTCCGAGGCGGTCAACGTCGAGACCAAGCAGCCGCTCAGCCCCGAGCACGCCCGCGAGCTGCTGGCCGCGGCGGCGGGAGTGAGCGTGGTCGACGACCCGGCGGCGGTCCGCTACCCGATGCCGATCGACGCCGCCGGCCGCGACGAGGTCTTCGTCGGCCGCATTCGCCGCGACCCCGGCAACGAGCGCGCGCTCGATATGTGGGTCGTGGGCGACAACCTGCGCAAGGGCGCCGCCACCAACGCGGTCCAGTTGGCCGAGCTGCTGGTCGAGCGCGGTCTGCTCACTCGCGGCTGAGACGCCTCAGGCCGAAGGGCGCGATCAGCGTCGTCGCGACCGCCATCCCGACGACGACCGCGAACAGCTCCGCGTCGACAACTCCCTCCGCGGCCCCGATCGAGGCGACGACGATCCCGACCTCGCCGCGGGGCACCATCCCGACGCCGACGACCGCGGCTTCGCTGCGGCCAAGCCCGCGCGCCGCCCAGTAGGCGGGTACCAGCTTGGTCGCCGCCGCCAGCACCGTGATCGCCGCCAGCAGCCAGAGCGCGTGGCCGTTGAACAGGGCGCCGAGGTCGAGCTCGATCCCGATGAAGGCAAAGAAGAAGGGCGGGAAGAACGCGTAGAGCGGCTTCACTTCTGCCTCGATCGAGCTCTGGCTCTTGGTCTCGGCGACGACCATCCCGGCGAGGAAGGCGCCGATCAGGGCCGCGAGCCCGATGTTGGCGGCGAAGGCGGCAAGGCCGAGGCAGAGGAGCACCGCCGGCAGCAGGGGCGACTCGGCGAAGCGCGGCGCTTCCAGCAGTCGCGGCCGTTTCTGCAGCAGCCGCGTGCCGCCGAGCGCGACGAAGACGACGAAGGCGATTGCGACCGCGAGCGCCAGGGCGATCTTGCCGCCGTCGATGCCGCCGTCGGCCGCCATCCCCACCGCGACCGAGAGCAGGATCAGGGCGAGGATGTCGTCGACGACCGCGGCGCCGAGCACGGTGCGCGCAGCCCGCGTCCGCGCGATTCCGAGGTCGAGGAAGGTCGCCGAGGTGATGCCGGCGCTGGTCGCCGCCAGCGCCGCGCCGAGGAAGATGCTGGTCTCGCTGCTCTCGCCCAGCGCCAGCCCGAACCCGACTCCGGCGAGGAAGGGGACGACGACCCCGGCGCTGCCGACCGCGACTGCGACGCGACCAACTGCCCGCATCTCCGAAAGCCGCGTCTCCAGCCCGACCCAGAAGAGCAGGAAGACGACTCCGAGCTCCGAGAAGACCCGCAGCACCTCGCCGACCTCGACCAGCCCGAGCACGGAAGGGCCGATCAGGACCCCGCCGAGGATCTCGCCGACGATCGCCGGCTGCCCGATCCGCTTGAAGACCTCGTCGCCGAGCTTCGCTGCGAGCAGGACCAAGAACAGGTCGGTGAGGACCGAG
The DNA here is from genome assembly GCA_036376895.1 of Solirubrobacterales bacterium. Classification (GTDB taxonomy): domain Bacteria; phylum Actinomycetota; class Thermoleophilia; order Solirubrobacterales; family 70-9; genus VAYN01. The sequence continues at coordinate 24,436 of DASUZL010000037.1, read as the reverse complement.
GCGGTGTCGCCGGCGGCGGCTAGCGGCAGGGGCACTGCCGCAGGCTACTTCTTGCCTGTGAAGCGCCCGGATCCATGCTCTCCTCGCAACTTGTTGTCCACAGAAACTTGTTGTCTGCTATTGTCGGAGCATGGCATGGGACCGAAACGAAGCGCGGATCGACCGGCTCGAGAAGCGGGTCGAACGGATCGAGCGGGAAAGGCGCGAGGAGAAGGATCGCCGGTTCGAGCTCTGGGGCAGGGTGCTGGTCTCGATCGCCTGGCTCGAGGTGATCGCGATCTGGGCCTTCTCGATCGCCCGAGCGGCTGGAGCCTGATCAGAGGTCGCTGGGGTCTGTGGCTCTAGCCGACCGCGACGGGCTCGCGCGCGACCGGGACGCGTACGCCCTGGCCGTCGGCTTCGAGTTCGCCGTTGCGCTTGAGCCGGTTGATCGTCGCCGAGACGACGGTGCGTTTGACCCCGGTGCGCTCGGAGATTTCGGTTGCGGTGACGCCGGGGTCGTCGAGGACCGCTTCGATGATCCGCTGCTTGTTGGCGCCCTGCGGCGCCCTGCCGTCGCGGCCGGGCTTGGTGCCACGGCGGCTGCGGCGGATCGGAGCGGGGGCCGCGGCTGCCGGGCCGGACTCGAGGCCGACCTGGGCGAGCAGGGCGGCCATGTCCTCTGTACTGGCGCCGTTGCCGTTGCCGCGATGATCGCTGTTCTCGAGCAGGGAGAGGATGCTCTGCAGCTGCTCCAGCTCGGCGATAACCGGCCCGAGCTCACGAATTCGGTCTTCGACGGTCTTGCGTATCTGCTCTACAGCTGGGCTCATCGGCGTTCGCGGCAAGTATGAGGCATGAGCCAGCAGAACGCTTCATCTGTTCACCGGATTAACACAAGAGTCCATTGCGAGAGTTGCTCAGTAATTGAAAACGCAGTTGTCTAACGGGCTGCGCGTGCTGCCCAGCGCCGCACCTGGCGCTCGCAAGCCGGCCCGACCAGGCCGAGACTGCAGTCGAGATAAGCGGCGCCAGTCGGGCGCCCCTGTGCGTCGAGCGGAGTGAGCTGGGCGGGCCCGCGGTGCAGCCCGCCTGCGGCCGAGTTGACGGGGGTGACGAACCAGCGGGTGCCGGCGGGTACTCCGGCCTCTGCCGTCGCCGCTGCATCCTCGACGGCCTTCGCCGCGACAACGCTCTCGGCCCCACCGACGCGCACGGCGACGGAGTCGACCTCGCCGCCGGTCAGGCCGATCAGGAAGCGCTGGCCGGCGATCGCGCTGGTCGCCCGCAGGCCGTTCGCAGCCGGTTCGCCGCCGCACTTGGCAGCCGGTTCGCCGGCGGCGGCGAAGAGCACGCAGAGGCGGTCGCGGTCGCGGTATGCGAAGAGCCGCCAGCTGCCATTCGCACTCTGGCCGAGCAGCGCCGGCGCGGTGTGCATGGGCCGATCGCCGCCGCCGCCGAAGCGGGCCGCGATCGCGACGCCGCCGACCAGGCAGAGGAGGACGAGGACGAGGGATGCGCGCCGCGCCACCCTGCGAGCGCCGCGCCCGCGGCGGCCGGGAGCGCCCGGCACCGGCAGCCGCGCCCGCTCGTGCTGGGGCTGGGCGAACTCGGCGTCGACCAGGCGCGCGAACTCGGCCCCGATCTCGTCGAGGATCGGCAGGTCGGCTTTGGCGCTGGTCATATCGAGCCTCCTTCCTCGCGCTCGAAGTCGCGCTCGAGCATGCCGCGCAGGTCCCGCATCGCCCGCGTCACCCGCGTCCGCGTCCCCGAGGCGGTGATCCCGAGCTGTCGCGCGATCTCGGCGTAGGAGAGGCCCTCGACGACCCGAAGGCGCACCGCGTCGCGCTGCTCCACCGGCAGCCGTTCGAGGCTGCGGGCGACGGCGGCGCGCAGGTTCTCCGAGGAGGCCAGCTCCTCGATCCGTTCGATCTCCCTGTCTGTCAGCCCGCGGCGTTCGCGGCTCAGCCGGCTGCTGTTGCGGGCAGCCGTTTCGCCGCGCCGCTCGTGTTCGCGCAGGACGCTCTGGCCGATCGACCAGAGCCAGCCGGAGAGCTGCTTGTCGGTCATGCCGCGGAATTGGTCGCGGCGTTCGAGCGCGAGCATGAAGGTGTCGGACATCAGGTCGATTGCCAGTTCTGGGTCGTTGACGCGGCGCTGGAAGAAAGCGAGGAGCGCCCTGGCGTAGCGCTCGTAGAGGCGCTTCAGGTCCTCGCTTTCCAGCGTCATCCGGGCGGCCTGGCGGGGCGCCGGCGCCGCCCTCGGCGCCGGGTGTTCACGCGTCGCCGTCGCGGTGCACCTCTGGCTCTGGCAGCGGCAGCACCGCCATCTCGAAGTGCTCGACGGTCGAGAGCACGGCGTCGAGCGCGTGGCCGGAGAGCGTCTCGTGCTCGAGCAGCGCCTGCGCGGTCTCCTGGACGCTGGCCCAGTTCGACCGCAGGACGTAAAGGGCGCGCACCTTTGCCTCCTCGACCAACCGCTCCGTCTCTTCGTCGATCACGTCGAGGGTGTGCGGGCCGACTGAGCCGAGGTCCTGCAGCGAGGCGCCGAGGAAGACCTCGCCGCCCGCCTCGCCGATCGTCACCGAGCCCAGCTCCGGGCTCATCCCGTAGCTGGTGACCATCTGCCGGGCGAGTTTGGTCGCTGCGTGGAGGTCGTCGGCGGCGCCGGTCGAGCCTTCGCCGAACTCCTGCCACTCGGCGGCGGTGCCGGCGATGATTGCGACCAAGTGGCGCTCCAGGTCGGACTGCGCGTGCATCACCGCATCGCGGTCGGTGAGCATCGCGGCGGAGGTGCCGAGCTGGCGGCCGCGGGCGACGATCGAGAGCTTCTGGGCGCTGACCACCTGGCCGATCGAGCGCGTCGCCACCGCGTGGCCGGACTCGTGGATCGCGATCCGCCAGCGCTCGGCCTCGTTGAGGATGTGGGTCTTCTTCGCCGGCCCGGCGACGACCCGGTCGATCGCCTCCTCCAGGGTCGCCTGGTCGATCTCGGCGAAGCCCTCGCGCACGCTCAGCAGCGCCGCCTCGTTGACGAGGTTGGCGAGCTCGGCGCCGGAGAATCCCGGGCAGAGTTTGGCGATCTCGTTGAGGTCGACACCGGGAGCGAAGCTGCGGCCTTTGGCGTGCAGCTCGAGGATTTCGTAGCGGCCGTGGACGTCGGGGACGTCGATCACGACCTGGCGGTCGAAGCGGCCCGGCCGCAGCAGGGCGGGATCGAGGATGTCGGGACGGTTGGTCGCGCCCATCACGACGACGCCGGCGTCGCCGCCGAAGCCGTCCATCTCGACCAGCAGCTGGTTCAGCGTCTGCTCGCGCTCGTCGTTGCCCTGGCCGACGCCGGCGCCACGCTTGCGCCCGGCGGCATCGAGCTCGTCGATGAAGACGATCGCCGGCGCCGACTTGCGCGCTTTCGCAAAGAGGTCGCGGATCCGGGCCGCGCCGACGCCGACCAGCGACTCGACGAACTCAGCCCCGGAGGCGCTGAAGAAGGAGGCGTCGGCCTCACCGGCGGTGGCGCGGGCGAGCAGCGTCTTGCCGGTACCGGGAGGGCCGACCAGGAGCACGCCCTTCGGCGCCGCGGCGCCCATCTCCAGGTATTTGGAGGGGTCGTCGAGGAAGTCGCGGATCTCGCGCAGCTCGGCCACCGCTTCGCCGGCGCCGGCGACGGAGTCGAAGGTGATCGCCGACGTCTGTCCCTTCTTCCTCTTTTTGCCTTTGCCACGGAAGGCGGAGAAGGCGCCGATGCCGCCGGAGCCGTCGCCGGTTTGGCGCATGAAGAAGGCGAAGAGGCAGACGAGCAGCAGGATCGGCAGCAGGAACTGGACGACGATGACGCGCTCGGACTTGCCGCTCTGGGGGTTGAACCGAACCCGCGACCCGCCTTTGACCAGGGTCCGGTAGAGGTCCTGGGTCGCCGCGTCGGATTCCGGATAGTCGGAGTAGAGCTCGATCCCGGAGTCGGTGGTGACGATCGCCTGGTGGTCGTAGTCGAGCATCTCCGCGGTGCGCACGCGCTGGGCGCTGGCAAGCCGGCTCAGGGTCGAGAGCGGCACCTGGCGGCCCGTCCCCTCAGAGCCGAGCGAGCCGAGCAGGGAGAAGAAGAGGATCAGCAGGACCAGCGAGGCGACGAGGAGGAAGGTCGAGAGCAGGTCGCGGGTGAGGAAGCGCCAGACCGGTGCGAGGAAGTTGCGGGCGCCCTCGAGGGCGGCTTGACCGCGGGAGTGCGCGCCGGTCTTCGACGCTAGACGGGGATTGGACATGGGAACGGGCAGGCCTCCTTAGCGACAGGTTCGGAAGCCGAAACATCCCGTCTCGGGCGTAGGGGCGTGTAAACAGATTGAGAACACGCAACCGTCAGGCGTCGTAAACGCCTGTTTGCGACGCCTGACTCTGGGCGGGCGTTCTAAGCAGGCCTTAGCGCTGTTCGACGCGCTGCGCGAGCAGCTCCAACTGGTCGGCCCGCGCCGTGCCGCCACGCAGCAGTTGCTCGGGATCGACGCTGCCGGGGTCGCCGGGAATGCGACCGGAGTGGCGCAGCTCTCGCCGCCAGGACGGGTCGCGGCTGAGGTCGGCGATCCAGCGCCGCAGCCCGGCGACCCGGGCGGGCGCGGTGCCCGGCGCGGCGACCAGGACGACCCAGGAGCGCGGGGCCTCGCCGGCGAAGGGCCACGGCAGTTCACGCAGGCGGCCGGCCTGCACGTCTTCGCGCAGGGCGCCGCGGGTGGCGACCGCGGTGTTGGCGGCGCCGTTGACGATCGCCTCTCCGGTCTCGGCCCCTGACTGGAAGACGCTGAAGGGGATGTGCCCGTCGACCCCGGCGCGGTTGACCATCGCCGCCAGCTGCACCCGCGACCAGATGTCGTCGGCGATCGCAAAGCGCCGCATCCAGGGCGATTCGCGCAGCTCAGAGAGCAGCTCGGCCGAGCTCTCGACGCCCGAGTCCCTGGCGACCACGATTGCCAGCGGATCGCTCTCGATCAACCCGAGCGGGATCGAGCGCCGCAGCAGCTCCCGCGCCTTTGCCGCTTCTTCGGCCGCACCCGGGATCAGCCGGTCGCGGCGGTCGCGGGCGAGATTGGCAAGAGTGGAGCTGGAGACGACGAGCAGAGGGGCGCCGTCGCCGTGGGGAGGGTCGGCGAGGAACTCGGCGACCGCCTGCGAGGAGCCGCCCTCGAGGGTTTTCACGACGCTCGTGTGGCCGTTCAGCTCCAGTGCTGCCGCCGCGCCCTGGACGACCGCTCCGGTCTCGCCGCTGGCCTCGCCGGCGGCGCTCCAGAGCGTCAGCTCGGCCGGGCGCACCGCGGCCGAGCCGCTGCCGGCGAGGAAGGGCGGGCGGACGAAGTCGGCGACCACGTAGCCGCCGAGCACGACCAGGAGCGCGATCCAAAGCGCCCGCCCTAGCGTCGATTCCCGCTGCACCCTTTTCAGGGTAGGGCCGATGGCGGGAAGGGGATTGCCGTTTCGTGAACTTCTGTGTCCGGCTTTGCTGCGCAAAAGGCGTGGAAACCGCATTCGCCGTGCCTGTCTATTTCCTCTGTGTTTGCTCAGAATTCTCTTTATGTTCACATATCCTGCTGAGTGTTCAGGGAACATCGCGAGCGGCCTCGCGGATGGGCCGTGGGGCGACACCCAGTTAACAGGAGGAAACAATGCCTGCTTTCAAGCAGAAGCTGACGAAGACCGGCGCTCGCGCCGCGCTCCTCGCCAGCGCCATTGCGGCGATGCTCGCGATCAGCGGCGTCGGCGCCAGCAGCGCCTCAGCGGCCTGCACCGGCACGATCGTCGGCCAGGGCGCGTCCCTGCAGAACGTGGCCCAGAACGAAATCTGGATCCCGCACTTCAACAAAGAAGTGTGTGAAGGCGCGGAAGGCTCGAAAACACGCAAACCGGAATACATCTCAACCGGTTCGGGCCCGGGCCTGAAAGCCTGGGGCTTCACCGCGATGGAAGGCGTCAACAAAGAACGCCACTTCATCGGCACCGATGACGCCCCCGCCGCGGCTCAGATCACGACAGCTCGCGAACAGGCCAACAACGCCAACGTCCTCGTTGTCCCGGTCGCGCAGACTGCGATCGCGGTCGTCGCCAACCCGCCGGCGAGCTGCACGATCACCGAAATCACCAACAAAGACCTGGAGAACGCGATGGACGGGACGATCACCAAATGGTCGGAACTGTCTACCGCTTCGGGAGCCGGCTGCACGGGCTCTCTGACCCGCGTCGTCCGCGCCGAAGGTTCGGGTACGACTTTCCAGTTCAAGAACTACCTGAGCAAAATCAGCGCCAACCTGCCTTGCACGACTGAAGGCAAAACGAAATGGTCGGAACTGCAGGAAATCGGCACCGAAGAAAAACCGAACATCACCTGGCCGACCTGCGCGGGCAAAACCGCTCCGGTGACGGGTGCGGGCGGTAGCGGCGTCGTCAAAGCTGTGACCGCGACCGCCAACAACGGCCGCATCGGTTACGCGGCGCTGCCGGACGCCAAGAACCCGGCTAACGGCACCCCGGTGATCCTCAAAGTCCAGAACGCGGAAGCGGGCGGGGAACCGACCGGATTCGCCGCCCCCGGCGTCGAAGAAGAAGAAAGCGGCAAAAAAGGCAATGCCAACTGTGCCAAAGCGGTCTACGCCGTTCCGGCCGCAGGCCAGACAAGCGGTAGTGGCGAAAACGTCGATTGGTCCGGTGTCTTCGGGGGCAACCCGAAAATCGCCGGCACGACCTACCCGATCTGCACGCTGACCTATGACCTGGCGTGGGACGACTACAAAACCGCTGGGTACACGAGCGGCGAAGAAGTAGGGAAAAGCGTTACACACTACATTCACACAATTGTTACAAACCCGACAGTTCCGACGGTGAAGAAGTGGTACGCGGCACTGCCCGCGGGCACCGGCGAAAGCAGCAACGTGCAAATGGCGGCGGAATACGCGTCGCTGCAGATTCAGATGCCGTAAGTACTGGCAAAGCACGCTTTGCTGAGAAAGGGGCCGGGCGATCATCGCCCGGCCCCTTTTTCTGGGCCGAGGCCCGTCGCCCATGCCTACTCATCAGGGAGTTCTCTTTATGTTCACAAGTTGATCGCCGGTAGCGATGAGCATGCTCGCCGTCTCGACAACGATGAGCAGAGGGAGCAGGATGAACTTTTCGGAGTTGCTGTTGCGCAGCCCGCTGGCGCGCCGGGTATCGATGGCCATGCTGGCCTTTGCGGCAACCGCCGCGATTGGCGGATCCCTGGCGCCGCCGGTTGACGCTTCGGTCTTTGGGCAGTCGGACGCCTGGGGAACCAAGGGAACCGAAGCCGGTCAGATCATGCAACCCGCACTGCTCGGAGTGGATCCCGGCGACGGAAGCGTCTACGTCGGCGACTACCCCGAAACTCTCGGCAACGCACGAATCCAGAAGTTCTCCGCCGCGGGAGCGGTCCAGGCATCGGTCGAAATCCCACTCCCGTTGGAAAGCGGCAAACGCATCCGACTCCAGGGCATCGTCGTCGACTCGGTCAAAGACCGGATCTACCTCCTTCAGTACAGGAACCAAGCCGACACGTCCAACGGCAAAACCGCGGCACAGCTGATCCATGTCTTCTCAACCGTGCCTGATGGAAGCGGCAATCTCGTCGCCCCGGCAGGCGGACCGGCCACCCTGCCGGTCCCGTCCCCGACCGAAGCGAACGCGCTCGACAATCCGCAGCAGCTCGCACTCGACCCCGCAAGCGGCGATCTGATCATCTCTGCCGAAGACCGGACTGGAAACTTCGTGCTGCAGCGGATCGGCACCAGCGGCAGCGGCTCGATCGGTGCCCGCTACACCGAAACCACGGAGACGGCCGAACTGGACCAAGCGACCACCGCGGCCGGCGCTCTTACCGGGCTCTTCACGGTCGGTCCCGATGGAACCACCTACATCATCACGAGCAAACTGGGAGAAACCGAAACCCTCCGGGCTTGGACCCTGGCCGCGGATCTTTCCGGGGCGCCCACGGCGCTTCCCGGTTTCACCGCCGCTGTCGCCGAAGAGAAAATGGGCCTTGTGATCTCCGAACTGCCGTCGGCAGCAGGGGGGCCCGGCTTTGGTCCCCAGGCGGAGATCTCCGCCGAGGGCGACGCCCTCTACTGGAAGGAGCGGCTCTCCGCGCTCGACAGCACCTCAGAAGAACCCGGGAACTATCTGGTTCGGAAATACTCGATTCCCGATCGGCACACCACGACGCTCTTCGGTGGAAAAGGCGAGGAGCTCAGTTGCACGATCCAAACGGCAGCAGCACCCCTGGCCTCCGTCGGTGACGACTTGGTGGTCCTCGACCCCGGCCAGCTTGAAACGGAACCGCTGTACGGAGTGCACGTCCTGCGCTTCGGCGCCGGCGGCTCCGGGTGCCCGGCTCCGGGCGCTTCGTTCAAACTCAAATCCGGCGCTACCGAAGTCTCGAGCGTGCCGGCGGGCAGCAGCGTCACGCTCGATGGCACCGCTTCGGAAGTCGGCACCCTGCAGAGCCCGACGTTGACCAGCGTCACCTGGAAAATCGAGGGGCCCGGGGGGCCGTTCGAACAGACCGTGCCGAGCAGCGACCCGAATCCGCTGAAACTCGACCATGTCTTCGCCAGTGGCGGCGAGTACACGATCCGGATGCTGATGAAAGTCTCCGGCACCGAATACCCCGTCCGGGCCAACCAGGTCTTCGCAGCCAAGGCGCGGAAACTCACGGTCCAGGGTGGGGCCCCCAAACACAAGCTCACGGTCACCAGCAACGGCGGCACCGGTACCGGCACGGTCACCTCCAACCCCGCCGGCGTCAACTGCGGCATCGATTGCGAAGAGGAATACGACGAAGGCACCGAAGTCGAACTCCTCAAAGCCGCGGCAGCGGGCTCCGAATTCAAAGAATGGACCGGCGCCTGCACCGGCACCGGCACCTGCAAAGTGACGATGAGCGCGGCGAAAACGGTCGGGGCCAAATTCGATCTCGCGCCGGCGGCGAAACACAAGCTCACGGTCACCAGCAACGGCGGTACGGGCAGCGGCAAAGTCACCTCCAACCCGGCCGGGATCGACTGCGGTGCCGATTGCGAACAGGAATATGACCAGGGCACCGAAGTCGAACTGCTGAAAACCGCCAACGCGGGCTCCGAATTCAAAGAATGGACCGGCGCCTGCACCGGCACCGGCACTTGCAAAGTGACGATGAGCGCGGCGAAAACGGTCGGGGCGAAATTCGACCTGGCGCCGAAACCCAAATTCAAGCTCACCGCCTCCAAGTCGGGCACCGGAGCCGGCACGATCACCTCGAATCCCGCTGGGATCAACTGCGGCGCCGACTGCGAACAGGAATATGACCAGGGCACCGAAGTCGAACTCCTCAAAGCCGCGGCAGCGGGCTCCGAATTCAAAGAATGGACCGGTGCCTGCACCGGCACCGGCACCTGCAAAGTGACGATGAGCGCGGCCAAGACGGTCGGGGTCAAATTCGAGGCTGTAAACCACGCCCTGACGGTGACCAAGGCCGGCTCAGGGGCGGGCTCGGTGTTCAGCTCTCCCGCGGGCATCAACTGCGGGCCCACCTGCTTGGTTTCCTTCAAAGACGGGACGCTGGTGACCCTCACCGCCATGGCCGACGCCGGCTCGACCTTTGCCGGCTGGGGTGGCGTTTGCTCGGGGACGGGAACCTGCGTCGTCACCCTCAGCGCGGCCAAATCGGTGACCGCGACCTTCAACGCGGTCGCCCTGCCTCAGCCCACCTGCCTCACGGACCCGTCGCTGTGTCCGAAGATTCAACCCACGCAGCCGACGAAACCCTTCCACTGCAAGAAGGGGTTCAAGAAGAAGAAAGTCAACGGCAAGCTGAAGTGCGTGAAGGTCAAAAAGAAGAAGAAGAAACACTGATTCCTCCACTTCATCAGGGGTACGCGCACAAAGAAAAGGGCCGGGCAATTGCCCGGCCCTTTTCGGTGCTGCTTGCCTCGAGTGCCTACGGGAAGACGACTTCCTGGGAGACGATCGAGAAGTCGTAGCCGAGGACGGCCTCGTTGGTGCCCGCTGCTGCCGGCAGGCCGGCCGCGGCGTCGACTACTTCGTCGATCGGGATCCCGAAGGGACCCAGTTTCAGCACGCAACCATTGGCGGCCGGGGTCGCGAAGGCGTTGTCGACGAGGGTGCCTCCTTTGGCGGTGAGTACTTCGGGCCTCTCCGGCTCCGGGGCGAATTTCGCGGCTTTTTTGCCGGTGATCGGTTGGTTCGGGAGCGGCGGGCTCGTCGTCCCGGTCCCCAGGCTGAGCTGGATCGGCGCTGCATTGGAGCCGACGTAGCAATTGCTGCCCAGCAGGGGGTTCTGCAGGTGGAGTTTGACCGGAAGCGAGATCGGGAATTCTTCGAGGCCCGCAGGCTGCCCGGCTTGCTCGACCGTCACAAAGACTTTCAGTTTGTCTTTGGTGCTGAGCAGTTCATCGAGCCACTGGAAGCCGGTGATCCCGATCAGGCCACCGTCCAGCGTCTGCTGCACGGGCACGATCCCGCCTTCGCTGGTGTGGACGAATTCGCCGGTGATCTGCTGGATCGCGCCGCGGAGGACGATCGGGTTCGTCACCGGGACGTTCTTTTTGCCGAACTGGATGTGGCCGTTGGGGAAGACCACCTTCGTGCAGGTCAGCGCTGCGGGGTCTTCGGCCGGGGTGGGACAGCCGGCGAAGTCCGCGTACGGCGGGGCTGGCGGCGTCGCTTGCGCGGCAGGCGCGGCGAGTGCCAGGGAGGCCAGGGCGGCTCCGACCGCCAGGCGCGTGAACTTTCTCATCCGTTGCTCCTCTTTTTTTGCCCGGTCGACTGCGACCGGGAGTGTGATTTGGACCGGGCGAGCCTTCCCGATCACATGCGAGCGCTTGTTTCCTTTTTGCTAATCGTGTGTTTACGAAACTGGTTTTCATTATGTTCACAATTGAGCCATAGGGAGAGGCAAAATCGGCGGCGATGCCCGTTCGCGTCGCCACCGGATCCAGTTGAGGCTGCCCGCCGCCGTAGCGGCGATCGTGGCAACCGTTGCGCTCAGCTCGGGAACCGCGACCGCACGCCTGCTGCCGCCGACCACGATCGACGGCCCCTCGCCGAGCATCCTTGAATTCGGCGGCGTCGCGATGGCTTCCGACGGCAGCGGCGGGGTCGTCTACACGAAGGAGTCGGGCGGCGCGCCCCACGTCTTCGTCTCGCGCTACGACGGCGCCCACTGGAGCCCGCCGCTGCAGGTGGACCCGGCGACCGGTCTCGACGCCACGCAGCCGCGGATCGCCGCCGATGATCGCGGCAAGCTGCTCGTCGTCTGGGTGGCGCCGGTGGCGACCGTCGCCGGCCGCGTCCGGCAGGGGCTGTTCTCGGCACGGCTCGGCCCCGGGGCGGCCGCCTTCGGCCCGGCCCTGCTCGTCGACCCCAACGTCGGCGCCGGTGTCGGGGTCGACCCCTCGCTGGCCGGGGTGGTCGCCGGCAAGGCTGCCGTCGCCTACCGGGTGGTCACCAATGACTTCACCGCAAACTCTGCCGCCACCGACGCGGTGCAGCTGCGGCCGGGCGACGTGATGGCGGACATCCGCCTCGCCCGTTTCAGCGGCGAGCGCTGGTCGCGGGTCGGCGCGATCAACCGCAACCCGGCGAGCTCGATGCGCCCTCCCGCTGCCGCCAACGCACCCCAGGTGGGGATCGGCGCCGGCGGCAACGCGGTCGTCGCCTGGCAGGAGCCCGACCAGTTCGGGGCGGCACGGATCTGGGTCCGGCGGATCTTCGGCACCACCGTCGGCCCGCCGCTGCAGGCCAGCCCCTCGCTCTGGGATGGCCAGCCGGTCAGCGGCGACGCCGACGCCTTGGCGCTCGACGTCACCCCCTTCGACCAGGCCCGGATCGCCGCTCGCGTTGCCGCCGGCGGTGCCGCGGCGCTGAGCGTGCCGCGTCTCTTCCTCGGCACCCTCGGCCCCAACTACGCCGAGGATGCCTCCGGCCTGGAGGGGCCGGTCCTCGCCGACGGCGCCGGCATCGCCCCGCTGTCCGGTCGCGTCGGACCACCCGCGGTTGGCGCCAGCGATGACGGCGGTGGCGACGGCTCGATGTGGCTCGCCTTCGCGACCGGGGGGGAGGTGCGCCAGGTCGGGGTCGACGACGATGGCGTCCCGGTGCTGCTGCGCTCGGCCTCCAGCCCGGCGCCGCTGCCGGACGCCGAGGTCGTCGCTGCGGTCAACCCCGAAGGCGGCGGTTTCATCGCCTACGAGTCGGCCGACTCGGCCGGCCGCCCGGCCGTCGCCGTGCGCCAGGAATTCGCCAACGGCTCCGCTCAGGCGGGCCTGATCTCCGGCCCCTTCACCGGCCCGGTCTCGCAGCTCAGCGGCGCCCGCTCCGGTGTGGGAGACGCGCTGATCGGGTTCCTTCAGGGCGAGCCCGGCCACTTCGAGATCGTCGTCACGCGGGCCTCGGCGGCGCCGGCGAAGTTCACCGCCAGCGTCCCCGAACGCTGGGTCCGGCCGCCCGACGCGCGGTTGCGCTGGCAGGTCGCCCCGAGTGCGGTCGGCGGCGTCACCTACGGGGTGCTGATCGACGGCCGCCTGATCAAGAGCGGCATGCGCGGCCGGCGCCTGCGGCCGCGGCCGGCGCTGCTCGGCAGCGGCGTGCGGCGGGTGCGGATCGTCGCGACCGACGCCCTCGGTGGCCAGTTCACGACCAGGCCGGTGCGGCTGCGGGTCGACCAGGAACCGCCGACGGCCGTCGTTCGAGCCAAGGGAACAGTGGCCGTGGTCAAGCTGCGCGACGCCGACTCCGGCGTCAAAGCGGCGACCTGTGAGTTCGGCGACGGCTCCAAGCCGGTGCGCGGCCGCCGCTCCTGCCGCCACAGCTATGCCGGCGCCGGCCGCCACACGATCACCGTGCGCGAGCGCGACAAGGCGGGAAACCGGATCCGCCGCCTGCTCGAGGTGAGGGTGGGATGAGGGAGCGGCGCGGACTGCTCGGCCTGATGCTCGTGCTCGCCGTCGTCGGAGCACTTGCGGCCGTGCCGGCGCAGGCGGAGTGGGGCCCGATCGAGCTGGTCTCCAAGAACGCCGCCGACCAGGCAGACTTCGCGGAACAACCGGCGATCTCCGCGGACGGCCGCTACGTCGCCTTCCGCGGCTCGATCGGGGGTCTGCTGGGGATCTTCCGCAAGGATCTGGCGAGCGGCGCGGTGGAGCTGGTGGTCGGTGGCGATGCTTACGCCGCGCCCGCCCCGGCCGCGACCGCCGCGAGCGAACCCTCGATCTCCGCCGACGGCCGCTTCGTCAGTTTCACGACCAACGCCCAGCTCGACCCCCAGAACGACCAGGCCGCTTCCTCCTCCGACGTCTACGTCGCCGACCTCGGCGGTCCCGCGCCGAGCTACGAGCTCGCCTCGGCCCGCGATGGCACCAGCGCCGGGCTTGCCTACTCGGGTGGTCCGGGCGCGCTCGCGACCGGCAGGATCTCGCTCAGCGCCGACGGGCGCCGGGTTGCCTTCATCACTATCGCCAACTCCAACCTCACCGGCAACCCGGCGAATCTGGAAACGCCGCCGCTGCAGGTCGCCGTCCGCGATCTCGCCGCCGACTCGACCGCGCTCGTCAGCGTCGCCCGCAACTCGCTCACCGGGACGATGGAACCCGGCATGCCGGTGTCCGAAGGCGCCCTGGTCAGCACCACCCTGCCGGGGGCAAGCAAAGTGGAGCCGGGCGCCGCGCTCTCCGCCGACGGCAGCACCGTCGCCTGGTTGGGCATGCACCTGCCCGCGCAGGTGCCGCTGCTCGCCGACGAGGGTCAGAATATCGCCACCGGCGAGGGATTTGGGCTCGTCTACGACGAGCCGCTCTGGCGGCGGGTTCCGAGCGCCGCCGACCCGGCGCCGCCGACCCGGCGCGTCGTCGGCGGCGGCCAGTTCCCGGCGCTCGCCGACGGCCATCCGAACCTCGACAAAAACCAGTGCGGGCCGCTCAACGGATGGATCGCGGGACGGGCGCGGCTCGACTACGTGCCCAAGCTCAGCGCCGATGGCGGCGCGGTCGCGATGATCGGCGAACCGAACGGCTACGCCAACGTCTTCTTCGCCGATATGACCGCAGGGGCCGCGGGCGCCGGGGCGGTGCGCCAGCTGACCCGCGAGGTGCCGATCCGCGAAGACGACGCCTGCCGCGCCTCGGAACCCTCCCTCCTGGCCGGTGCCGGCGACATCACCGCGACCGCTGTCTCCGCCGATGGCCGCAGGGTCGCCTTTGCCACCCAGCGCCAGCAGTTCCCGCTGGCGCCGCCGAACCTGGTCGGCGGGCCGCCGGCCGGGATGGGCGTCGCCGAGCTGTACAGGGTCGACCTGGGCGGTCAGACGCTGGAGCGGGTCACGCACGGCCTGGCGGCGCCGAGCGAACCGTCGAAAGTCGTCGCTGGGCTGATCCCGGACCTCAGCCTCGGCGGCGCCTCCGCGCTCAGCTTCAGCGGCAACGGCGAGACGCTGTCCTTCGCCTCGCTCGCCAACAACCTGGTTGCCGCCGACGGCAACCGCGGTCCCCAGATCGCAGAAGCGGGCAGCGATGCCTTCCTCGTCACCGACCAGACGCCCCCGACCGAGCGCGGGCTGGTCGGGATATCGACGCCGCCGCCGGCGCTGCGCACGAAGGGCCGCTGGGTCCTCACCGTGAGCGCCGTCTCCGACCGCGACGGCAGCGTCCGCGTCGCCGTCGGTGTGCCCGGTCGGGGACGACTGCGGGGGCAGGCGCTCGCCGCGATCGGTGATGCCGGCAAGCGTCGCCAGGTCGCCGCCGCGGCCCGGCGGGCGAAGCGGGCCGCGGTCCTCATCCTCAAACTGCGTCCCGCGGCCAAGCTGCACCGGCTGGTCCACTCCGATGCCGGCCTGGAAGCCACCGTCAGGCTCTCCTTTCGCGGACCGGGTGGGCGGCCGCTGCGGGAAAGCATCGACGTGCGCTTTCGGGCCCAGGGGAGGGGTGCGCGATGAGGCGGTTCGCCGCGGTCCTGTCTGTTCTGGCGGCCCTGGCGCTGCCGGCCGCCGCGGGCGCGTCTCAGTGGCACTCCGAGCAGCCGGTCGCCGCGGGCGCCGGGGTTCCGGTCCCGCTCGGCCCGGTCGGGGACATCGAGTTCTGGGCGCCGAACCGGGGCATGCTGATCACCGAGGGCAACGGCGGCATGCCGGCCGGGGTCTACGCATACGACGGCAGCGGCTGGCACCTCTACTCGACCGTCTGCGGCGGCCACGAAGGCCGGATCGCCTGGGCCGGCCCGACCGAGTTCTGGACGATCTCCGACCAGCGGCTGGGCCAGGAAGACGTGGTCGGCGAAAACCAGGAATTCCAGTTCTTCAACCGCTCCCTCTGCCACTTCAAGGAAGGCAAGGTGGTCGCCTCCTACGCGGAACCGCTCGGTCTCGAAACGACCTTTTCGCGGATCAACGCCGCCGCCTGCAACGGCCCCGACGACTGCTGGTTCGGTGGCGACCGCCTCCCGGGCACGATCAACGCCGGCGCTTTCCATCTGCACTGGAACGGGTTGGGGCTGGCGGCGGTGCCCTCGCTGACCGCGCCGCAGCCCGAGCTGGCCGACCCGGCCCGCGCCGTCCGCGACCTCGCTTTCCACGCGGGGCGCTTCTACGAGAGCGTCCAGGTCGCCGCCGCCGATGGCGAAATTCCGGGCGAGCCCGACCCCCAGCAGCCCTCCTTCCTGCACGGGTTGGACCCCGCCAGCGCGACGCCGTTCGCGCAGCTCTTCACTCCGCAGCCGTTGCAGTACGGGACCGGGGTCAGCGGCCGCGACCTCGGGGCTTTCCGCTTCACCGAACTCGGCGGCCGGCTCTGGGCGATCGCCGGCGCCGCCGGCGAAGCCCCGGCGCAGGTCACCGCGGTGCGGCTCCAGGACGGCGTCTTCTCTCAGGTCTCGCTCAGCGATCCCGGTTCCACCTTCACCCCCTCCGACCGTGTCTCCGGCGTCGCCGCCGAGCCGGGGGCGGGGCGGATCTGGGTCTCCTTCCGCCACGCCGGCGGCGAAGGCAATGGGATCCTGCCGGCGCGGCTGACCGCGATCGGCGCCGACGGCACGGTCGAAGCGGCGACCCTGCTGCCGGCTGAGCCAGGCGGAACCCACCGCGGCTCCGCCGGGCCGATCGCCTGCTCGGCAGTGGACCAGTGCTGGATGGCAACCGGGCGTGGCTGGCTCTTTCACCTCGGTGACGCCCTGCCCCAGGACACCGACCCGGCAATGCACACGCTGATTGCGGAACGGCCCTGCGACGGCAGCTGCCCGGCGGTGCCGCCGGCCGAGCTGCCGATCGACGACTCCGGTTCCGAACTTCCCGTTCCCGAGCAGGCCGGGGACAAAGGCAGGGAATCGAACCGCAAGGCGCACCGGCTGGTCGTCGGCGTCAAGCAGCGGGTGCTCGACGGCAACGTGCTCGAGCTCTCCTTCACGCTGAAGGCCACCGCGCACGTCCAACTGCTGGCCCGGCGCTCCGGCCATGTCGTGGCGAAGACGCCGCGGCAGACGATGGGCAAGGGCCGTCACAGCTTGCGACTGCGGCTCGATCCCGACCGCTGGCCGACCAACCTTGACTTCAAGGTGCGCCCGGTGAGCAAGCGAGGTGCTCGGTGAGGCGCCCGGTCCCGCTCGTCTTCGTGCGCCGGCGCAGCGTCGTCGCCTTCGGCGCCCTCGCTCTCGGCCTGGTCCTCGCGGTCGGCATCCGCAGCTCCGCCGACGCCGTCACCGCACCCGGCCAGCTCTCCGCCGAACCGGTGCTGAAGAGCACCGCCGCCGGGGTCACCCGGCTCTTCGGTGCCTCCCCCGGCGAGGCCGCCGGCGAGGTCTGGGGCTCAGCCTTCGAAAAAGGCCTCGCCCGCTACACCGACGCGACCGGGTGGCAGAAGATGCCGACGCCGGTCGACGGCGAAGGCCAGCCGATTGCCGACCTCAACCTGCCCTTTGGCGCCCTCGCCGGTCGCACGACTCCGGCCGGCGGCGTCTTGGTGACCGCGACCGGCAATGGCCAGAAGCTGCTGCTCGCCCGCGACCCGGGCGGCGTCTTCCAGGCGCTGCCGGCGCCGGACCCGACGCTGATGCTGAGCGCCGCCAGGTTGGTCGAATACGACGCCCAGCCGACGCCGGAAGAAAAGGAAGCCTTCTTCGCCGCCAACGGCGAGGAACTGTTCGGCGAAAGTCCGGCGACGCTGCTGGCGGCCCCGGTCGACGCTGCTGGCGGCAAGACCGGGGCTTACGTCGTCCCGTCTCCAAGGGTTGGCGCGCTCGACGGGATCCTCCGCTTCGACGGCGGCGCCTGGACCCGCGAGCAGCTCTGCGTCGACGCCGGTTGCACCAAAGCGCCGAGCTTGAATTTCCGGGTTCTGGCGATCGACGCCAGCGGCCCCGGCAACCCCTGGCTGCTGACCCGCGGCGCCGTCGCCGGCGACGGGATCGAGCTGTTCACCCGCGAAACGGGCGGCGTTTGGAAGCAGCGCCCGCTCGGCGGCGCCCTCGGCGCCCTCTTCGGCAAATCGACGCCGTTGGTCGGAGTCACCGTCGCCGCCCGCGGCAACGGCCAGGCGCTGACCGTGACCGATGCCGGGGTTTGGGTCGACTCCACGATCAAAGTCAAAACCGAAAGCTTCGACGCCACCTTCTACTACGCCGGCGGCCAGGTCCAGCAGTCCTGGTGCGACGCGCCCGAAGCCGGTGCCGCCCTCTGCGGCGCCCCGCTCGGTTCTGAGCTGCCCGCGAGCCAGGGGCGCAGCTTCGCCTGGCCCACGGGCGGGGCCGGGTTCGGCCAGCGGGCGATAACCGGTGTCGGCCAGGGCGCGATGCTGATTCTCACCGGCTCCTCGTTTGAACGGGTGCCCCTGGTCGGCGGCCAGACCGGAGCCGACTTCGGCGCCGCCCTCAGCGCCCCTGACCAAGGTTGGCTGGGCAACCCGGGCGGTCCGCTGCGGCTGACCCGGCAGCCGGCACCCTCGGCTCTGCAGCCCTGGCCGGTCCCGTTCCGGCGGCCGCTGACCGCGATCGCGCCCGAGCCCGGCGCCCCCGTTGGCGGGCTTTCCTCGGAAGCGCTGGCGGTCGGCGACGAGGGCCAGGTCGCGCGTTACCTCCCGGGCCAAGGCTGGGCGACCGAACCGCTCCTCACCAGCTCCGGCGTCCGCGCCCGGCCGCGGCTGCGCGCCGTCGCCTGGCCCGAACCGGGCTTCGCCTATGCAGTCGGCGACGATGGCGCGATGTGGGTCTGGCGCGGCTCGGCCGGGCTCTGGGAACAGGACGCCGGCGCTCCCCCGAACCTGGTCCGCGGCAACTTCACCGGGATCGCCTTCGACCCGAGCGAACCGGCGCGCGGCTTCGCCGTCGGCAAGCAGGGGCTGCTGCTCTCCCTGGCCGAGAAGCAGTGGACTCAGGATCCGCTGCCGGCCGGTCTCAACCCGGAAGCGAACTTCACCGGAATCGCCTTCGCCGGCCACCAGGCGCTGGCCAGCTACAAAGTCCCGCTGCAGGCGAGCGGCGCCTACAGCGGCGGCCTGCTCGCCAACGACGGCTCCGGCTGGCGGCTTGAACCCGGAATCCCGGGCACGCCGATGCTGGTCGCCGGGCTGCCGGATGGCGGCGCCGCGGCGGTTGTCCAGAAGGGCCCGGTGGGCCAGGACGCCGAAGAATTCCTCGTCGCCGAGCGCCAAGCGCCGGGGGCGGCGTGGACTCTGGCGCCGGAGCCGATCGGCGGTTTCCCGGCGGCGCTGGGGATTTTCCGCGAAGGCGGCCAGGTCGCGGTCGCGGTCTCGGTGGTCTCCGACGCGACCGCGCTTGGCTGGTCGAGTGACAGCGAACAGGTCTTTGCCCAGCCGGCGCCGGGCCAGGCGCCTCTGCTCACCCCGCCTTACCCGTTGGCGCCGCGTGGCTTCCTGGTGCGCCAGGTCCCAGGCGGCTGGCGGGACGAACAGCACGGCGCCTACCCGCCGCCGCCCAACAGCAACCCCTCGGACCTGCCGCTCGAACCCGATCCGGTGCTGGCGATGGCGCTCGCCCCCGACGGCAGCCGCGGCTGGGTGGTCGGCGGCGAAACCGGTGAACGGGTGCGGGCGCAGCCGCAGACGGTCCAGACTGCGGCGGTCTGGCGCTATGGCGCCGATGCGGCGCCGCCGGTCAACTTCACCACCAAGACGATCCCCGGCGAGCCCGGGGTGGCGACCTTCGCCGTCGGCGGCAACGCCCAGTGCGCCTCGCTCTGCGCCGACCAGGCCGGGACCGGGATCGGGCCGGAGGTGTGGCTGCCGGCGGCGACTCGCAGGGCGGCCGGGATCGCCGGCGTGCGCGGCTTCCTCTACACCGGCAAGGGTGTTGCCGAAGGAGTCGGGGGATCCAGCGCTTTCGGGCGCTTCGCCTTCGCCCGCGAGCAGGCCGCCTACGCAGAGCGGCTTGGATCCAGTCCGCTGCCGATCTTCGCCGCCCCCGCGCAGTCCGACCTCGACCGCGCCAACTCGCTTACCACCTTCGCCTCAGTGGTCGGCGGCGTTTCCCCGGTTGCGGGTGCCGAACTCGCCCGCGGCTACTACGCGCTCGACTCCAACGGCGCCGGCGGCCCGGTGCGGGTGCTCGTGCTCGACTACTCCGACCCCTCGCGCCGCCTCGACACGGCCCGCAACGGCAACGCGCAGAGCTGCTGGCTGGCGCAGCAGCTGGAAGCGGCGAAGCTGGCCGGGCGGCCGGCGATCGTCGTCGGCAACCGCGACCTCGGCAACCGCGTCGGCTCGACCCAGGACCGCGCCGCCGACGCCTCCGAAGTCGCCCAGATCCTCGTCACCGGCACCAACCCGAAACTCAAATCCGCGGGTTGCGCCAACCCCAACCCGGCCGCCGCCTCCGCCTACTTCTTCGACTTCCCGGAGGAAAACCGCAGCTACCGCCTGATCTCCGGTGCCCGCTCGATCCCGGCCTTCGGGGCAGGGACGCTGGGCTACGTGACGCCGCGAGCGCAGACCGACGTCGCCGGCGCCAGCGGCTTCCTGCTGGCCTCGATCGACGTCGCCGAGCGCGACGCCGCCACCAACGTCGCCCCGGTCAGCGTCCGCCTGATCCCCAGCCTCGGCGAGCTGGCGCTGGAATCCGCCGACGGGACCTTGCTGCGCCGCAGCCAGCCGGCGCTCTTCCGCGGCCTCGCCCGTCGCCCCCAGGCGGGCGGCGCCTGCTTCGGCCAGAACGCGCCCGAATGCGAAGTGCTGCTGCCCGATCCCTACCTGAAAATTCCCAGCCGCTGTCAGGGACCGAACTGCGCCACCGGGATCTTCCCCGAGTACAGCTTCAGCTCCTCCAAGCCCGACATCGCCGACTTCGTCAAGGTCGATCCCGGTTCGGCAAACCCGCGGGCGGTGCTGCTGGGCGGCAACGACAAGCCGATCGCGGACCCGACCTCGGGCCTGCTCTGCGCCTTCAACGCCGGCACCACGGTCGTCACGATCAGCGCCGGCGGCCTCTCCTACTCGACCCCGGTGACGGTGCAGAAAGGCAGCGTCAACCGGCCCTGCGGGACGACGCCACTGCGGGAAAAAGCCGCGATCGACCCACCGGCCCCGCCGCCGCCGATCCCGCAGGAACCGCAGCCCGAATTCGAGCAGCCGCCGACCCTGCCGCCGCCCCCGGTCCCCGTGTCGACGCCCACGCCGGCCCCTGCGCCGGCCCCCAATCCGCCCCCGCTGCCTCTTTCGGCAGCCTTCCTGCCGCCACCGGCGCCGGTCCTGACCCCGGTGCCGGTGATCGTGCCGCCGCCACCGCCGCCGACCGCGCAGACGACGCCGCCCAGCGGGACCTCGCCGGTGACCCAGCCGGTCCCCGCGCCCGAGCCCGAGGAAGAGGAGGAGGCCGCCTTCGACCTCGTCCACCACATGGCTGCCGCACAGCACCCGGCGCGGCCGCCGGCGGTGCTGGCCGGCCAGCACTCCTCCGGCTCGGGGGTCTTCCTGCGCGTGGTCCCGGCGATCGCGGTGCTGATGGCGCTGGCCGCCGCAGCCTCGCTGAAGCCGCGCCGTCGCCGGCCGCGCGTCCGCTACGCCTACATCGACTCGGATCGTCCGCCCCGCCGACACTGAGGCGCTCCTTCGACGGTCAGCGCTTGGGCAGGCGCAGGCGATGGTCGCGCCGAATGCGCTCGATCCGAGGCTTGTCGAGGCCGGCATCGCGCGCCAGCTGCGGCCACGCCTCGACCGCCGCGGTGACCTCGGCCAGGATCTCCTCGGCCTGGCCGCGCTTGAGCGCGGCCAGCTCTCCCACCCGGCGCAGATCCTCAACCGTGAAGTCGTCCCGCTTGCCGCCGAGAGACATCTGGTGCCAGCGGGTCTGGCTGCCTTCAGGGTTGTGGGCGTAGACCACGTCGAAGGCGGGGGAGAGGGACCAGCGGCCTCGCCGGTCCATCAGGAAGGCGATGTTCTTGACGTGGTCGTCCTGGTTGCGGGCGACGATGTTGAAGACCATGCGCCGGAACTGCTGCACGCTCGCCTCGTGCGGTAGGCCGAGCTCGCGGATCGTCTGAAAGGCCTGCTCGTAGGAGTGGGCCCCGGCCTGGTTGAAGTCGAGGTGGGCGAGGGCGGCGAGCGACTGCATGTGGATCTTCGTTCCGCTCGGGCCGCGGTCGAAGCGGCGGGTCATGAAGTGGCTGCGCCCGCCCTCTTCCAGCAGGCGGCATTCGCTCATCTCGATACCGGCCCGGCTGGCCAGCTTCGAGTAGACCCACTCGACCACTCCGTAGCCCCGGGAGTTTCCGAGGTCGCGGGTTCCGTCCTCGACGCCGTCGAACTTCAGGATCCAGTACTCGAACCGCGCGTCGGCTTCGAGCTGGCCGGAGCGCACCTCTTCGGTGCCGGAGTCGAAGGCGATCAGGGCCTTGGCGCGGGCGCCCCCGGCGGATGCCCCGACCCGGAGGATCTCTCGCAGGGCTTCCCGCCTCCCTTCGCGCTGCAGTGAGGTGGCAAGGCCTTCACGGTTGGCGAGCACCTCACCGGCCAGCTCGACCAGCGCTTCGACGTCGATCTTGTGACTGGTCGAGGGTTTCGGGCCCCTGGCAGGCCTGAACTCGAGCGCTCCCATCCCTCGCTGCCCGACGTAGCTGAGCCGCTCGACCGCGTCGAAGCTCTTTGGCCTGCGCCCGCGGGTCGCCAGCCAAGCGTTGATCAGGGCGTTTCCGTAGCGGTCGGGGAGCGAGTCAGCCAGTAGGCCAGGCAGCCCGCTGAAGCTTTCTCGGGCGAGGGCTGGGAATCGAAAGACCGGCCCCGCTGCCAGTGGCATCTCGATCGGCGCCACCTCTATGCCGCTGGCGAGGAAGCTGGGCTCGTACTCGAAGCTGGCTGCCGCGCTCGCATCGGCCAGCGTGACCGCGCCGATCTGCCGGCCCCAGAGGTGGACCTCGGCGTGGGAGTTCACTCAGGGCCCTCGTCTCCCCATTCCCACTCCGGGGTCGGCTCGGCTTTCTCGGCGCCCCGGGGTGAGCCGGCGCGGCGACGTTCGGCGCCCCGTCGCCGGACTTCCTCGATCGGACTCGGCGCCACCTCGGGAACCAGCTGGTCGAAGCCCTCGGTCAGGCCCAGCGCCCGCAGGATGCGGATCAGGCTCGGCAGCGAGGCCGCGGCGCTGCCCTCCTCGATCCTTTGCAGCGTCACCCGGCCGATGCCCGCCTCTTCGGCGAGCCGGGCCTGGCTCAGGTTGCGCGCCAGTCGGTGCTGGCGCAGCCGAGAGCCGAGCTGTTCGAGGATTGCTGCGTCGGATTCTTGCGCGCGAATAGCCATAATGCATCGTCAGTGATGCATTGTAGCCATATAGACTTACTTTGCATCGTCAACGATGCAAAGTAAGGAATTCTCCGCGCGAGGGCTAAGCGGGAACTGCGGCGCTGAGGCGATCCTCGACCCAGCCGGTCGAGGCGATGTGCTTGCTCATTCCCAGTTCCTTCGGCGAGGCGCCGAGGGCGAGCCCGACCAGTTGTGGCAGGTGCAGGACGGCCAGGCCGAGGTCGCGGTTGACGACCTTGGCTGCCTCCGGCTGCTGCATGTCGAGGTTCAGGTGGCAGAGCGGGCAGGGGGTGACGAGGCAGTCGGCACCGGCGTCGATCGCGTCGCCGACGTGGGTCCCGGCCTGCTTCAGCGAGGTCTCGCGATTCATCGTGATCACCGGGAAGCCGCAGCATTTGCGGGCGCCGTCGTACTCGACCACCTCGCCGCCGAGCGCCTCGATCGTCTTCTCCAGGTAGATGTCGCGGTCGGGGAACTCGTCGTAGCCGAGGCGGTCCTTGGGGCGGACGATGTAGCAGCCGTAGAAGGGGCCGACCCGCAGGCCCGACAGCGGCCGCACGACCTTCTCGGCCAGCTTGTCGAGACCGTAGTCCTCGACCAGCAGCCAGAGGAAGTTTTTGTTGGTGAAGCCGTCCTTGCCCTTCTCGTAGGCGAGTCCCTGGCCGCTCAGGACCTCGTTGATGTGGGCGCGGTAGGAGGAGTCGGCGTCGAGCCGCTGCTGGCACTCCGACTGAGCGCCCTGGCAGGTCGAGCAGATGTTCATCATCGAGAGCCCGGTCTGCTGGGCCAGCGCGAAGGTGCGCGCGTTGAGCGTGTCCGCCAGCTCCTGGTTGTGCTCGGCGATGATTCCGGCGCCGCAGCAGTTGGCGCGGTCCAGTTCGACCAGCTCGATTCCGAGCCGCTCGGCGACGATCGCCATCGAGCCGTGCAGCTCGCTGGTGAAACCGCGTGAGACGCAGCCCGGCCAGTAGGCGACCTTGATCTGCTCGCTCACGACTCCTCGCTTTCCGCCGCCGCGGCGGCCTCCGCCGTCAGCGCCTCGTCCGTCATCTCATCGGGCTCCGGTTCGACGAAATCCTCGTCCTCGCCCTTGATGTAGAGGTTGAATTCCTCGCGGTGCTCCTCGGCGTGCTTGTAGATCGCCTCGACATCGTCCTGGGCGCCGCCGGGCAGCTTCGGGTGGATGCCTGGGATCACCTTCGAGGGTGAGCGCGCCTTGCCGGTCTTGATCGCGCGCAGGACGGTCGGCAACGACTCGACCAGCCCCTTGATCGCAGCTTTGCTCGGTTTCAGCTTGCCTTTTACGCCTGGCGCGTAGGACTCCTGAACCAGCAGCGCCTCGTCGTTGGTGCCCTTCTTCTCGATCATCTTGACGAAGGCGTTGACGTGGTTGTGTCCGTTGTTGGGGTCGACGATCCCCTCCTCGCCGGCCTTGCGGCGCAGGCGCATGATCTGGTCCATCGGCGCGACCCCCTTGGGGCAGGCGTCGATGCAGCTGAAGCAGTGGGTGCAGTCGTAGATCCCGTGCGGGTCGTAGGCGAGGTCGTGGAGCCGCTCCTTGGTCTCGGCGTCGCGCGGGTCGCCGACGAAGCGGTAGGCCTTGGCCAGAGCCGCGGGGCCGATGAAGTCGGGGTCGGCTTCCATCGAGAGGCAGGAGGAGACGCAGGCGCCGCACTGGATGCAGGC